>JBCLRG010000006.1:0-162041 GCA_041223955.1 Oscillospiraceae bacterium 38-13
ACGAAAGGAACCCTTCCTGGGTTCCTCTCGTAACTCTCCTCCTTCCCGTCGAGGATGGTTTTTACGGTTTTTCGACATTCTGAGGGGACCGTCTTCCGACGGTCCCCCTGTTCTCTTTACCGCGCCTTCTCTTCCCGCTTCCGGGCGTAAAACCAATACAGCAGTCCGGCGGTAACGGCTACCACTCCCCCTACCAGAATATACGGCACATAGGCGGCTGCGGGCGTCACCGGCGGCTGCGGCGGCGTGTACTCCACTTCCGGTACCTGCCGGACGGGGAATTCCGTGCCGCCGGGCTCGTCTATACAGAACCAGCCCGCCAGATAATCATAATCGAGAAAATCGATATAGCCCCATGTACGGCCCTCTTCATCCTCGAAAATCCGGCTGATAGCGCTCATTTCCTGCGCGGTTCCGGTCAGGCGCTCCTGCCACAACTCCATCCGGACCATCTGAGAATCGATTTCCAGCTTTGCCGCCGGAGCACCGGGGTACTCGTAAATGCATACGCGGCTCAGGTTTCCGCTGTAAGACGCGAACTCGTCCTGATAATCCCGAATCTGGTCCTTATATTCCTCCTCAAAAGAAATCCGGTCATAAATCAGAGACACATCTGCCAGCGGAGTCCAGCCACAGATATTATCCCAGTTGTCCCCGGCCAAAATCAGTCCCCAGTCCTGATAAACATAGTACACGCGGAGGACCTCCCCGTTTTCAAACTGCGCCTCCACGCCGCTGCCGCCGGGGGCGTCCCAGAGCGTGACAAAGCCCTTCTCCCCATTGGCTGTAAATTTTCGGTCGACCAATTCCAACTCGTTACGGTGCTTTTCATAAAACGCGTTGTCAGCCGGAGCCCACAGCAGGTCCGCCTGGGCGGAAACCGTCAGGACCACCAGCAGCACCGCCGCCAGCAAACTACTCCAAATCCGTTTCATACCGCTCCTCCAATCCTCAAAGTTGAGTTATCAGGCATCCCACGCCATAAGAAAAGGCATTCGCCAGCAGGGAAAACAGCAGGGGCCGCCGGACCTGCTCCGAAAAAGCCCGGTAGCACCGCCACTCCACCAGTACCACTCCTGTCTCCACCAGCGCCGCCGCCCAAACCGGCCCCAACAGCCGGAGAGCCGCAGAATGGAGCAGCACCGCCGGAGGATTCGTCAGGCAGCTCGCCAGCGCCACCAGCCCCAACTCCCGCCTCCCCCGGAGGCCCCACGCCAGAGCGAAGCCCTCCTCCAGCAGCAGCGTCAGCACCAGGGAAACCGCCAGGGCTCTCAGCACGATTCCGCCTCCTTTCCCAGTGCGCCCCAAAGCAGCGCCAGACTCGCAAGAGATACGGCGGCACAGGCCCAGGGGCTGGTAAGCAAATTCGGCCAACCCAGATACGACGGCAGAAAACCCAGGAACAGCCCGAAGGTAAGCAGTCCGAAGGCAAAGCCCCTGGCTCCCGGCAGGACCCGCGCCGCCGCCCAGAGGGTGATGGGCATGGTCATATTGAACAGGAACACCGCCGCCGTCCCCGGCAGGGGCAGGGCGGACCCCAGATACAGCGCCGACGCAGCCCACAGGCTCCAGGCCGACGCCCGCCGGGGGCCCAGGTGATCCATGGCAAAGCCTCCCGCCGTCTTCCCCAGCGCCAGGGCCAGCGTGAGTATCAGGGCCTCCCCGCTCTTCCAGGGGAAGGCCTGATTCATCCCCATGTAAGACCGGAGAACCACCACCAGAAGCAGCGGCGTCAGACGCCGCCAGCCGCAGGAGAGGGACCGGCAGCAATTCCCGGAGGGACGGCGGTCCCGCCCCAGCAGCGCCGCCAGCGCCAGCAGTCCCAGCGGCCCCGTCCACAGAGGCGGAGCGCCGGACCCGCCCCACAGAGCGCCCAGAAACAGTCCTATCGCTCCCGGAGAGATGAAAATCCCCAGAGCGGAGGCCCGGTCCGCGCTGTGGTTCAGCACGTCGATTCCGCCCCCCAGGTGGAACAGGGCGTTTCCTACCCCCGCTGTGATGGCGGCCGGAACCGGCTGGGGGATGGCCGCCGCCAGCGCGACCAGGACACAGCCGGAGGCGGCGGTCAGGCGGTTGCGGTCCAGGTGGTCCGCCAGCAGGCCCAGGGGCATTTGCAGGGCAAAGGCGCAGAAATTATACAACAGCAGGCACAGTCCGAAGTCCGGCTCCCCGGGCAGCGTCCGGAAAATCAAAAACGCGCAGCTGAGGTCCACCCAGAAGTGCGCCGCGGCATACAGCGCCAGCACGGCCGTTTTCATCCCAGATGCACCTCCCGCCGTATTTTTATCCCCCAATTATAGCACGTCCGCCGGAGAGCCGCAACGTTTTTCGACTTCCGGCGGGAGCTGCATTTCACAATTTCTGGTTTTTTCAAAACAGGGCTTGTCATCCGGGGAAAAATCCTTTAGAATAGGGCGTGTAGGCTCCTGTCCGGAGCTCCCGCCCTCCAGCGGGACTATCTTTAAAAAAAGCGAGGTGCGCATGATGAAAAAAAAGCTGGCCGCCCTGGCCCTGACCCTGGCCGTGCTGACGGTTCCCGCCGCCGCCTTTTCCGACGTGGACGCGGGCCTGTATTACGCTGCGCCCATCGCCTGGGCCGTGGAGCGGGGCATCACCACCGGGACCACGGAAACCACCTTCTCCCCCGACGCCTTCTGCACCAGAGGGCAGATCATCACCTTCCTCTGGCGGGCCGCCGGTTCCCCGGAGCCGGAGCGGACCGAAAGCCCCTTTGCCGACGTGACCTCGGATATGAATCCGGATTTCTACCGGGCCATCCTCTGGGCCTGTGACCAGGGCGTCATCGGGCCGGAGGACCTGAGCGCCGGCAGCTTCTCCCCCAACTCCCCCTGCA
The DNA here is from genome assembly GCA_041223955.1 of Oscillospiraceae bacterium 38-13. GTDB lineage: Bacteria > Bacillota > Clostridia > Oscillospirales > Oscillospiraceae > Oscillibacter. Next base: position 2,855 of record JBCLRG010000006.1, read on the forward strand.
CCCGGGCCGCTACCATGGGCTTCCTCTGGCGGTACGCCGGGTCCCCCGCCGCCAGCGCTCCCGGCGCCTTCACCGACGTGGACCCGGAGGCGGACTATGCCAAGGCCGTGGCCTGGGCGGTGGAAACCGGCATCACCGCCGGTACCGCCGAAACCACCTTCTCCCCCTTGGCCTTCTGTTCCCGGGGGCAGATTGCAGCGTTCCTCTACCGGTGCATGAATGAGACGCCCGCCGAGGACCCGGCGGAGGAACCCGCAGGTCCCTCCCAGACGCCCTCCGCCCAGCCGGAGGTCCGCCCCCTGCGGACCTGCACCGGCACAGGCAAGGCCTATTCCCTGGGGCTGGACGGCAGCGACTTCACCAGCGACAACGTCTATGAGGCGGAGGTCAGGGTGGATATCTATTCGCCCTATGACGCGGTTTTCACCGTCACCGCGCCCTTCCCGCTTTTCCAGGCATGCAGCTACAGCGTCTGGTTCGACGATCCCCAGAACCCCGGCGAGGGGTACATGTTCACCTGCCTCCGGTGGGACGAGGCCTTTGCCGACATCCTCCCCTGGGAGGGAGAGCACTACGAATTCCGCTTCACCGACACCACCGGCACCAACCGGAAGGACACCACCTTCATCTCCCGGCATCTGGAGGACGACCGGATGGGCGGCTCCGTCAGCTGGCAGGTCACACTCGTCTCCGGCGGCGGCTTCAACTATCATCTCCTGGAGGGCTATGAGCTCAGCTGCGTAGTCAGCTCCAATCTCTGACATACAGCAAACGGGCTGTGCCGGTTGGCACAGCCCGTTTTTTTATTCCTTCGCCTGGAAAACCGCCTTCATTCCCTTGTACGTCTCATAGCAGTCCAGCTTTGCCACAACCTCAAAGGGCGCGTGCATGCTCAACACCGGAACGCCGGCGTCCAGCGTGCTGATGTTCCGGTTGGCCATATACATGGCCACGGTGCCGCCGCCTCCGGCGTCCACCTTCCCCAGCTCGGAAATCTGCCAGATGACCCCCGCCTCGTCGAACAGCCTCCGCACATAGGCCACGGTCTCCGCGTCGGCGTCGGAGGCCCCGGACTTTCCTCGGGCTCCGGTGTACTTGCACAGGCCCACGCCATAGTTCAGCTGGGACTCGTTCCGCTTCTCGAACACATCCGGGAAATTGGGGTCATAGGCCGCCGTCACGTCCGCGCTCAGGCAGAAGGACTTGGCGAAGCAGGTCCGGAGGGCCGTCCCCTGGGCGGCGCACAGGTCCTCCACAAAGGTGTCGAAGGCCGCAGACTGCATTCCGGTCACGCCAGTGGAGCCAATCTCCTCCTTGTCCGCCAGGATGCACACCGCCGTCTTCTCCGGCGCGTCCTCCAGGTCCAGCAGGGCCTTGAGGGCGGCGTAGGCGCACACGCGGTCGTCGTGCCCATACGCCCCCAGAAGGGACCGGTCCAGGCCGATCTCACAGGCCTTTACCGCCGGGACGGCCTCCAGCTCAGCGGAGGTCAGATCGTCCTCCACAATGCCGTACTTCTCATGCAGCAGCTTCATCACCGCCAGCTTCACCCGGCCGGATTCCTCCCCGCCGCCGATGGGACGGCTGCCCAGCAGGAGGTTCAGCGTCTCGCCGGGGACCGCCTCCGCCAGGGGCTTCTTGTTCTGGGCCGCGCCCAGGTGGGGCAGCAGGTCCGTAATCACCAGCCGGGGCTCCCCCTCTCCCTCGCCAATCCGGACCGTCACGCGGCTCCCGTCCTTCAGGGCCACCGTGCCGTGGAGGGCCAGGGGAATCGTCACCCACTGATACTTCCGGATCCCGCCGTAGTAATGGGTCTTGAAGTAGGCCAGCTCGCTGTCCTCATAAAGGGGATTCGGCTTCAGGTCCAGCCGGGGGGAATCGATGTGGGCCGCCGCCAGCTGGATTCCCTCGGAAAGGGGCTTCCGCCCCATGTGGGCCAGCATCACCGCTTTTCCCCGGTTGCAGACGTAAACCCGGTCCCCGGCGGAGAGCTCCATCCCCGGCCGGTAGGAGCGGTAGCCCCTGGCCTCCGCCAGGCGGATGGTCTCCTCCGCGCAGAGGCGCTCCGTCTTGCTGGCGTCCAGGAAGCGCAGATACCCGGCGCAGTAGGCCTCCATCTCCGGCAGCTCCTGGTCGGAAATCCGGTCATAGCCGTTCTTCTTTCCGGAGAGAAGCCGCTCCTTCAGTTCCTTGAATTCCGTTTTTTCCATATCGTCTGATACCTCCTGAGTTGTCCTGCCCCTGTCCAGAGGGGGTTATCCCCGACGCTTTTCCTCCTGAATGGCCTCAATCAGCCGCTCGAAAAAGAGGCGGGATTCCTTTTGAAATTCCTCCGGGGACTCGCTGGCGTTGTTCAGCTCGCAGTCGCACTTGCCCCGGTAGAATTCATCCTGCTTCTGCGCCCCCACCCGAAGCCGGGCGTACTGCTCCGTGATGTGGTCCCGGGCCATAATCCGCTTGACCCGCAGCTCCGTGGGGGCCGTCACGGCGACGGTGCGGTCGCAGAGGCGGTCCAGCCCACTTTCAAACAGGTTGATGGCATCCACCGCGTAGAGCCCATCGGCGCTCTGCACCCGCCGCTCCAGCTCCGGCAGCAGAAAGCGGAAGACGATGCTGTTGAGCTGCTCCAGCCGGTCCCGCTTGGCGAAGACCTCCTGCCCCAGCTTTTTCCGGTTCAGATGGCCGTCTCTGGAGAACACGCCGGGGAATTTCTCGTTGATAGCGTTCTTGAAATCCTCGTCGTTCTCCAGAATCTCATGGTACACCGCGTCGCAGTCGATAACCTCTCCCCCCAGCTCCCGCAGGGCGTTGAGGGCGCTGGACTTCCCCGCGCCGGTGCCGCCGGTCAGGCCCAGAATGATCCTCTGGCTGTCCGCGTTGATGATGTGGAAGCCCGCCGCTTTCTTCAGCCGGTTGCCGATGGCCAGCCCCAGGCCCCGGTTGTCCGGGCACTGGGCGAAAATCTCCGTCACCTCGCTGCTGTCAAAGCTCCGCAGCGCCTCAAACACCCGCTGGGCCTGAATCAGCTTGTCGCTGCTGGGCCCCAGGGCGCGGACCACCTGCTTGGGGAAGAGGTGGACGAACTCGTCAAAGCAGATCACGCCGGAGGTGGGACTCGCCCGCCGCTCGATCTCCCTGGCGGAGCTCATGGGCGCCCCCGTCACCACGGTCACAGGCGCCTTGGGGGCGTAATGCCGGTACTTCATCCCCGGCGCGCCGGGCTGCTCCCCCGCCGCCAGGGAGGCGGTAACGGCCCGGTCTACATCAATGTGCCCAATCAGCCGCTCAATATCCTCCACCGGCAGCCCGCCGGGACGGAGGAGCCGGGGCGGCTCCCGGGTCAGGTCCAGCACCGTGGACTCCACGCCCACCGTGCAGGGCCCGCCGTCCACCACCACGTCCACCTGTCCCCCCACGTCCTCCAGCACATCCTGCGCCGTGGTACAGCTGGGACGGCCGGAGGTGTTGGCGCTGGGGGCGGCGATGGCCATGCCCGCCTCCCGGATGATCGCCAGGGTAACGGGGTGGTTGGGGCACCGGACGCCCACAGTGTTCAGCCCCGCCGTGGTCTCGTCCGGGACGGTGGGCTGGCGCTTCAAAATCATGGTCAGCGGCCCCGGCCAGAACTTCCGCGCCAGCACATAGGCCACCGGCGGAATGTCCTCGCAGTACCGGGGCAGCCACTGGGGCCCGGTGACGTGGAGGATCAGCGGATTGTCCTGCGGACGTCCCTTCACCTCGAAGATGCGCCGGACTGCCTCGGGGTTGGTCCCGTCCGCGCCAAGACCGTACACCGTCTCTGTGGGGATGCCCACCAGCCCCCCCTCCCGAAGAATCTTGGCGGCGGCGGAAATCTTGTCCTCGATTTCCTTCTGCTGCCCCTTGGTGTCCCGCAAGTCGTAATAAATCGTCTGCATATCCTTCGCCTCTATCTCTCTGATCGGGCCTCCGCCCGCTTTTTACACCAGCAAACCGTTTCGTAAACCGCCCAGGTCAGCGCCGCCAGAAACAGCGGCAGCACCGCCAGCGCCAGAATCCCCATAATTTCCGCGTCCTCGGCGGCGTAGGGGTTCTCCTCCGCTCCGTATTTCAGCACGTACCTGGTCCCCCATATCCAGCCCCAGGCCAACGGGGCCTCCAGCGCCGTGAGCAGGGCCGCGGCGGCCCAGGAAATTCCCATCTTCATTCGCCGCCGCCTTTCAGCTTTTCCGCCTGGTCCGCAGTAATCAGGCCGTCGATCACCTCGTCCAGGTCCCCGTTCAGGAAGGCGTCCAGCTTGTACAGCGTCAGCCCGATCCGGTGGTCCGTCACCCGGCCCTGGGGGAAGTTGTAGGTCCGAACCCGCTCGCTGCGGTCTCCGCTGCCCACCTGGCTCCGGCGCTCCGAGGCGGCGGCGGCCTCCCTCTTCTCCCGTTCCCGCTCATAGAGCCGGGAGCGGAGAACCTTCATGGCCTTGTCCTTGTTCTTGTACTGGCTGCGCTCGTCCTGGCACTCCACCACCAGCCCCGTGGGCAGATGGGTGATGCGGATAGCGGACTCCGTCTTGTTGACGTGCTGGCCCCCCGCGCCGGAGGAGCGGTAGGTGTCGATCTGCAAATCCTTCGGATCGATTGCCACGTCCACCTCCTCCGCCTCCGGCAGCACGGCCACTGTGGCGGCGCTGGTGTGAATGCGCCCGCCGGACTCCGTCTCCGGTACCCGCTGCACCCGGTGGACGCCGCTCTCGAACTTCAGCCGGGAGAAGGCCCCCTCCCCCTCGATCAGTACGCTGCACTCCTTCACGCCCCCCAGCTCCGTCTCGCTGAGGCTGAGGGTCTCCAACCGCCAGCCCCGGCGCTGGGCGTACATGCCGTACATCCGCAGCAGGGAGTGGGCGAACAGCGCGCCCTCCTCACCGCCGACACCGCCCCGGAGCTCCAGAATCACATTCCGCCCGTCGTTGGGGTCCCTGGGCAGCAGCAGGATTTTCAGCTCCTCCTGAAGGCGCTCCCCCTCTCTCCGGGCGGCGGACAGCTCCTCCTGCGCCAGCTCCCGCATTTCGGGGTCCCGGAGAAGGACTTCCGCCTCCTCCCGGCGGCGCTCCGCTTCCCGAAGGGCCCGCCAAGCCTCCGCCACCGGCGTCAGCTCCTTCAGCTCCCGCTGAAGGACCTTCAGGCGGGCACTGTCGCCGTAGACGGCGGGGTCCGCCAGCTGGGCCTCCAGACTCTCCTGACGAAGGGCCAGCTCCTTTAGTCTTTCCAGCATGCAGCCGCTCCTTTCCGCTTTTTCCTGTCGAGATCTGGGAATTTCCGGCGGTTTCGCTCCTCCGGACTTTTTCCCCTCCGGAAATACCCGCCGGTCCGAACGGTCAGCGCCCGCTGGACTGAAGGAATTCCTGTGTCTGGCGCAGAAATTCCTCCTGCCAGAAGGTGTAGCCCACGGAGCCGCTCCGCAGGGAGACAGCGGTCCGGTGGCCGCAGGGGGTATAGCGGTCCATCTGCTCGAAAATCTCCTCGTTCTTATCCTCGCTGCCTCTCGTCAGCACGTAGGCGGCGTTCCGCAGGTCCTTGCCGTTCTGCTTCAGGAAGCTCCGCACCACGGAGGAACACCGCCCCGCCCAGACGGGAGAGCCCACAACGACCAGCCGGTAATCCGTCAGGGGAAACTTGGCCGTGCACTTCACCGGCGGAAGTGTGCGGCGCATCGCGTCCACGCCGCAGCGGAGCCAGCCGCCCCAGCCGCTGCGGTCCGCGCTGTCCTGAATTTCCGCCAGCTCGGCCCCAAGGGCCTGGGCGATTTCCTCCATGGCCCGTTTTGTGTTTCCCGTCCGGGAATAGTACACGCAAAGCACGTTGTTCCATGCCACTTGGCGTTCATCTCCTTTGTGTCAGTCAAAGAGGGCCGTTTTCACCACGGCGAAGGCCTCTCTCAGGTAGTAGTTGGCGGTCAGCCACCACCAGGGCAGCTCCGCCGGGACGTCGATGGTCCTCAGCCCCTGCTTCTGGGCGATCATGTGGGCCCGGAAGCAGTGGAAATCGTTGGTCACAACGGCGATGACCGCCGTCTCCGTATCCACGCCCCACTCCTCCAGCAGCGCCTTGGAATAGGCGAAATTCTGGGCCGTATTGGTGGAACGGTCCTCCAGGAGGAAGCGGGCATCCGCCTCCCCGGAGCCCTCCAGGGCCCGGCGCATGGCCTCCGCCTCGGAAATGGCCTCTCCGGGGCCCTGGCCGCCGGAGAGAACCACCGGAATATCCGGGTGCTTCTCCAGATAGGCCTCCGCCGCCCGGATACGGGACCACAGCGCCGCCGAAGGGGTCTCGCCGTTGACTCCGGCCCCCAGGACGATCACCGCGTCCACGGGGATGGCAGAGTTGTCCGTCTCGCCCCGGAAGACAATGGCGGTCTCAATGCCCGCCAGCATCACAATTCCCACGGTCAGGCCCGTGAAAAAAAACCGTCCGGCGATCTTCCCGGCCCGGGAAGTCCTCCCCCAGCGGACCACCAGAATTCCCAGGGCCCAGACCGCCGCCGTTCCCAGCAGCAGCCAGCCGGTGAAGCGCATTCCGTTGGGGATTACCGCCGCCGCCAGCCCTGTCAGGGCCAGCAGGGCGATGAGAAGTCCCATCCGTTTCTCTCGTCTCGTCATGTGTTCATACCCGGAGGCGTCACGCCTCCCCGGCCTCCTCGCTGAGCTGTTCCCAGCGCTCATAGAGGGCGTCCAGCTCTCCCTGCGCGGTCTCCCGCTCCTCCGTCAGGGCCGTCAGCTTCTCGTAATCACAGGCGGCGGCCTCCATGTCCGCCTCCAGAACGGCGACCCGCTCCTCGGTTCTGGCGATGTCCCGTTCACAGATGGTCAGCTGCCGCCGGGCGTTCTGCTGGGCCCGGTTGCCCCGGACGGGGCGCTCCGCCCGCTCCTTCACCGGCTTGGGAGGCTCGGTTTTCGCCGCCTCCTCCTGAGCCTTCATCTGCCGGTACTGGGCAAAGCCCATGGGGTAGTCCGTAATCGTTCCGCCAGCCAGCTCCCAGATTCGGGTGGCGAAGCGGTTGATGAAATAGCGGTCGTGGCTGACGAAAAGCAACGTCCCGTCATAGCTCTCCACCGCCTCCTCAATCCACTCCCGCGACGCGATGTCCAGGTGGTTGGTAGGCTCGTCCAGAATCAGGAAGTTGACCTCCCCGTCCATCAGCATGCACAGCCGCAGGCGGCTCTGCTCCCCGCCAGAGAGGACGGACACGGGCTTGAACACGTCCTCCCCCCGGAAGTCATAGGCCGCCAGCCGGTTCCGGGCGCTCTGGGCCGAAAGGCCCCGCTTGGAGGCCATCATATTCTCCACCAAATTCCAGTCCGGGTGCTCAAAGTGGATGATCTGGGGCAGGTAGGCGGGCTTCGCCTGAGGCCCCAGCCGGATGCGCCCGCCGTCGGGGTACAGCTCCCCCATAATCATCTTGATCAGGGTGGACTTCCCCGTGCCGTTGTCCCCGATGAGGGCGATGCGCTCGCCCCCCTCCACCTTCAGGGTGATGCCGTCAAAGAGGCGCTTGTCCCCAAAGGCCTTCGCCACGCTCCGGATACCCAGCACCTCATCCCCGTGGAACTCGGCGGTGGAAAACCGGGCGTCCATCTTCCGGGCCTTAGTGGGCTTGGCGGTGGTGCGCATGCGCTCAATCCGCCGCTCGATGTTCACCGCCCGGCGGTAGGTCTTGTCCATGCCCATGAAGGCCCAGACCCGGAGCTGCTCCGCCGCCTTCTCCAGCTGCTCGATCTTCGCCTGCTCCTTCTGGTACTGCTTCAGCCGCTCCTGATAGCGGCGCTCCTTCTCCACGGCGTAGAAGCTGTAATTCCCGCTGTAGAACTCCGCCTTCCCGTTCTCGATCTCGATGACCCGGGTCACCACCCGGTCCAGGAAGTAGCGGTCATGGGAAATGGCGACAACCGTGCCCCGGAAGCCCCGGATATACTCCTCCAGCCACTCCGTGGCGTGGAGGTCCAGGTGGTTCGTGGGCTCATCCAGCAGCAGGATATCCGTGTCCTCCAGGATGAGCCGCCCCAGGTTCACCCGGGTCTTCTCCCCGCCGGAGAGGCTGTCAAACAGCTGCGCCCGCATCTCCGGAGAGATGGAGAGGCCGTTGGCGATCTTGTTCACGGCCACGTCGGTGTCATAGCCGCCGAAGACCTCGAACCGCTCCCGCAGCGCCCCGTAGCGCCGCAGCAGGGCGGGCTCCGACTCTCCCGCCGCCATGCGGCCCTCCAGCAGCTCCATCTCCCCCGCCAGACTCTCCAGGCGCTGGAAGGCGGAGCGGAGGACGTCCTCCACGGTATACCCCGCCGGATAGACAGGAATCTGGGAAATCAGCCCCAGCCGCCGCCCCTGCCCCACGGACACCCGGCCCTCGTCGGGCTCCAGCTCTTGGGTCAAGATGCGAAACAGGGTGGTTTTGCCCGCGCCGTTCCGGCCCAGAAGGCCCACCCGCTCCCCCTGGTCAATCTGGAAGGTCAGCCCGTCCAGCACGCTGCGGCCCACCTCAAAGGACTTGACCAGGGAATCAATCTGTATCTCAATCATAGCGCTTTATCGTTCGTTCTCCGTTTCCTGAAGGCGCTCCACCAGCCACCCGAATTTCATGGCGTGGGAGGCCTTCACCAGCATGACCGTTCCCGGCCCCAGCTGCCGCCGGAGCTCCGGAAGGGCCTCCTCCTTTGTGGGGTAGTACTGGACGGACCCGCCGCTCTGGGCCACGCCGTCAGCGATGAGCGCGGCCTTTTTCCCGATGGCGAACACCAGGTCTATCCCCAGCATGGACGCCAGCGTCCCAAGGTTGTAGTGGGCCCGGTTCACGATGTCCCCCAGCTCCCCCATGTCCCCCAGGACGGCGACTTTCTTCTCCCCCTCCGTCCGGGCCAGGATTTCCAGCGCCGCCGCCACGGATTGGGGATTGGCATTGTAGCAGTCGTCCAGCAGCATCCTCCGGTTCGAAAGGCGGAGGACCCGCATCCGGCTCCCCGCCGGGACATAGGACGCCGCCCCCCGGACGATCTCCTCCCGGCTCAGGCCCAGGGCCTCCCCCACCGTCACGGCGATGGCGGCGGCGTAGGCCATATGCTCTCCGGGAGCGGGGATATTCAGGGGATAGCGGTCCTTCTCCGTCGCCACCGTGCAGCTGATTCCATCCACGCCGTGGTCCGAAATCTCCTCAATCCGGGTCTGGCAGTGGGAGGATTTCCCGCAGCGAAGGGTCTGGAAGGGAACCGTCACGGTGTCCAGCAGGGCGTCGTCCCCATTCAGCACCGCCAGGCCCCCGGCCTTCAGGTGCTGGAAAATTTCGCACTTGGCCTTCAGAATGCCCTCCCGGCTGCCCAGGTATTCAATGTGGGCGTCGCCGATGTTGGATATGACGGCGATGTCCGGCTTCACCATCGCCGTCAGGTATTCAATTTCACCGAAGTGGTTCATGCCGGTCTCGATCACCGCCGCCTCGTACTCCCGGGTCAGCCCCAGGAGGGTCAGGGGGGTTCCCACGTCGTTGTTGTAGTTCTCCGGCGTCTTCCAGACCCGGAGCTTCGCCCCCAGCACGGCGGCCACCATCTCCTTGGTAGTGGTCTTCCCCACGCTGCCGGTGATTTGAATCACGGGAATCGAAAACCGGTCCCGATAGGCGGAGGCCAGGGCCCGGAGGGCCAGCCGGGTGTCCGCCACCTGAATGTAAAACCGGTCCTCCCGGAGGGTCTCCGGCGTCCGGGCGCAGAGGCACCCCGCCGCGCCGGAGGCGAGAGCCGCGTCAATAAAGTCGTGTCCGTCGAACCGCTCCCCTACCCAGGGCAGGAAGAGGCAGCCTGGGGTGAGCGCGCGGCTGTCGGTGCAGACCGCGGCAACGGCAGGGGCGTTTTCTCTGGGATTCAGCCACACACCGTCCACGGCGGCGGCAATCTGGCCAACAGTCATGGGCTCCATTCCATCGTCCTCCTCGCGCCCGCAGGGAGGCGCGTTCTTTCTTTCATAATCCCATGTAACCGGGAAGCGCCTCACCGCCGCTGGATTTCCAGGGACAGCCGGGCGATTTCCTCGCACAGCTCGCCGTAGCTCATTCCCACGGCGGCGGCCTCCTGCGGCACGAAGCTGGTGGGAGTCATCCCCGGCAGGGAGTTGGCCTCCAGGCACCAGAGCTTCCCGTCCGAATCCAAGATCATGTCCGTCCGGGAGTACACCGCCAGCCCCAGGGCCTTGTGCGCCCGGAGGGCCAGCGCTCCGGCGGCGGCGGCCTCCGCCTCCGTCAGCGGAGCGGGGCAGACCTCCTTCGCCCCGCCCTTCTGGTACTTGGCGGCGTAGTCGAAGTCCTTCCCGGCGGGGGTGGTCTCCACGGCGGGCAGGGCCCGGTCCCCCAGCACCGCCACCGTCAGCTCCCGGCCATAGACCCGCTTCTCCCAGATGACCTCGCCGCCGAACCCGCGGACCTTCCCCAGGGCGTCCCGGAGCTCCGTCCGGTCCTCGGGCAGGAAGACCCCCAGGGAGGACCCGCCGGTGGTGCACTTGATCACACAGGGCATGGGCAGCTCCCGGGACAGCCGGTCCGCCTCCTCCGGTTCATACTCCAGCACGCCCCACTCCGGCGTGGGGATGCCCTCGGCGGTCATAACCCGCTTGGCCACCGCCTTATCCATGGCCACGCCGGAGGCCAGGTAGCCGGAGCCGGTGTAGGGCACGCCCAGCAGCTCCAGCGCCGCCTGAACCCGTCCGTCCTCCCCGTCCCGACCGTGGAGGCCCAGGAATACCAGCTCCGCCCGCTGGCACAGCTCCAGCACATGGGGACCGAAAACCCGGGGGCTCTGGTCCTTCCGGCTCCGGCGGACGGCCTCCAGGTCCGGGGCGGTGGTGTCGATTTTCGCGTCGGGACACAGGCCGTCCGGCGCGTCGAAGAGGGTCTCCGGGTCCTCCGGGACCTTCTCCAGACCTAAGAACAAATCCAGCAGAATGGCCCGGTGACCCCGTTCCCGCAGGGCGCGGCAGATGCCGGTGCCCGTCACCAGGGAGACAGCCCGCTCGGGGGAAAGCCCTCCGGCCAGCACAACAATTTTCATGGGATATCCTCCAGGAATGGTAATACTTTCATTTTATTATAATCCGTTATAGTTTAGCACAAGCCGGCGGTGAATACAACCGCCAAAACACTTTTTTTATATTTCCCGCCCTTCCTCCCCCCTGCCGCCTCCGGCAGCTTCCATAAACGCGCCTTGAATTCCGAACCCGGCCATAGTAAAATGGAAGCAAAAGCGGGAAGGGGCCTTTCCCCATAGAGGGAGGAACGGCGGGCCAATATTGGCAGCGGCCCAAACGGCAAAAACCAGTTCCACGGAAAAGGCTTGACATGGACCATACTCCATGTGTTACACTGTGTGGAAACCCACCCGAAAATCCGGAACGCATATGAAAAAGGAGAATGATTGCTATGGCTGAGACATCCAAGGTCTATTTCGCGGACTTCCGCTGCCCCAGCTGGCGGGAGAACCTGACCCAGAAGCTGGCCCGGCTGATGATGACCGCCGGGTTCGGCGAGATCGACATGGAGGACAAATATGTCGCTATCAAGATGCACTTCGGCGAGCCGGGGAACCTGGCCTACCTCCGGCCCAACTGGGCCCGGGCCGTGGCGGACCTGGTCAAATCCCAGGGAGGCAAGCCCTTCCTGACGGACTGCAACACCCTCTACGTGGGCGGGCGGAAGAACGCCCTGGACCACCTGGAATCCGCCTATATCAACGGCTTCAGCCCCTACGCCACAGGCTGCCACGTGATCATCGCCGACGGCCTGAAGGGCACCGACGAGGTCAGCGTCCCTGTGGAGGGCGGCGATTATGTGAAGGAGGCCAAAATCGGCCGGGCCGTCATGGACGCCGACGTCTTTGTCAGCCTCACCCATTTCAAGGGCCATGAACAGGCCGGTATGGGCGGCGCGCTGAAGAACATCGGCATGGGCTGCGGCTCCCGGGCGGGCAAGATGGAACAGCACAACTCCGGCAAGCCCTTTGTGAAGGAGGACAAGTGCATCGGCTGCAAGGCCTGTGCCAAAATCTGCGCCCACGGCGCTCCCCAGTTCGGCCCCAGCGGCAAGGCCTCCATCGACACGGACAAGTGCGTGGGATGCGGCCGGTGCCTGGCGGTCTGCCCCAAGGACGCCATCGACTGCCTCTATGACGAGGCCCCCACCATCCTGAACAAGAAAATCGCCGAATACACCAAGGCCGTGGTGGCCGGACGGCCCTGCTTCCACGTTTCCCTGGTGCTGGACATCTCCCCCAACTGCGACTGCCACGGGGAGAACGACGTCCCCATCGCCGCCGACGTGGGCATGTTCGCCTCCTTCGACCCCGTGGCCCTGGACCAGGCCTGCGCCGACGCGGTGGTGGCCCAGTCCCCCATGCCGGGCTCCGTGCTCTTTGATGAGGGCTTTGACTGCTCCTGCGGCGACGTCTTCCAGGCCGCTCACCCCGACACCCACTGGCAGTCCTGCCTGGAGCACGCGGAGAAACTGGGCCTGGGCTCCCGGAAGTATGAGCTCATCAAAATCTGAGACTTCCCCAATACCGCGGTACAAAACCGCCTGGATTCCACTTCCAGGCGGTTTTGTCGCGTCTATTCAGCTTTTCGTCACATTTTCTCCGGCGCGTCCACGCCAATGAGCTTCAGCCCGTTCCGGAGCACAATCCGGGCATCGTCCGCCAGCTTCAGCCGGGCGGCGGCCACGTTCTCCGCCTCCTGGCGGATGTGGCAGGCGGTATAGAAGCGGTGGAAGCTGCCCGCCAGCTCCATCAGGTACCGGTTCACATGGGAGGGGTCGTAGGCCTTCGCCGCCATGCGGATGGTATCCGGCCACGCCGCCAGCTGGCGGATCAGGGCCCGCTCCTCCTCCGCCGTCAGGAGGCTCAGGTCCGCCGTGCCCGGCGCGGGAACCGGCAGGCCCTCCCCGGCCAGCTTCTCCTCCAGGGAGCAGATGCGGGCGTGGGCGTACTCCACGTAATAAATGGGGTTCTCGCTGTCCTCCCGGACGGCCAGGCCCAAATCGAAGTCCATCTGCGTGTCCGGCTTGGCGTTGAAGAACCACCGGGCGGCGTCCACCGGCACCTCGTCCAGCAGGTCGGAGAGGGAGATAGCCTTGCCGGTGCGCTTGCTCATCCGGACCAGCTCCCCGTCCCGCAGCAGCTTCACCAGCTGCATCAGGACGATGTCCAGCTTCTCCGAGCCGTTCAGCCCCAGGGCGTCCAGAGCCCCCTTCAGCCGGGCCACATGGCCGTGGTGGTCCGCGCCCCAGATGTTGATCACCCGGTCAAAACCCCGGCTCTCAAACTTGTTCCGGTGATAGGCGATGTCGGCGGCGAAGTAGGTATAAAACCCGTTGGCGCGGCACAGGACATCGTCCTTCAGGTCCAGCTTCTCGATGTCCTTCTCCTTCTTCCCCGCCTTGAGGAGGTTCGCCCGCATGATCTCGGCGGTCTTCAGCCACAGGGCGCCCTCTTTTTCATAGGTATAGCCCCGCTGCGTCAGCAGCCGTGCGGTTTCCGCCACCGCGCCGCTGCTGTGGAGGGTGGATTCATAGAACCATGTGTCGTATTCAATCTTGTAGCGCTGAAGGTCCTCCTTCATCCGGGGCAGATTCACGGACAGGCCGTACTCGCTCATGGCGGCCATCCAGACCTCCTCCCGGGTGGCTCCGGGGAAGTCCCCGGCCTGGGCCAGGAAGCCCCGGGCCAGATCCCGGATATCCTCCCCCTGGTAGCCGTCCTCCGGGAAGGGGAAGGCGTCCTCCCCATAGGTCAGCTGCATGCAGCGGGCGTAAATGGACCGGGCGAACTTGTCGATCTGGTGCCCGGCGTCGTTGACATAAAACTCCCGGCTGACCTCCGCGCCGCAGGCGGAGAGCACGGAGGCCAGGGTATCCCCCAGCACGCCGCCCCGGGCGTTGCCCATGTGCATGGGTCCTGTGGGGTTGGCAGAGACGAACTCCACCATGATCTTCTGCCCCTTCAGGCTGTCGGAGCGGCCATACTCCGCCCCCTCCCGTTCCACGGCAGTACAGACCTCCTCGAACCACCGCTGTCCCAGCCGGAAGTTCAGGAAGCCCGGCCCGGCGATCTCGGCGGAGGTGAAATAGCTGCCCGCCAAGTCCATGTGGTCCAGCAGAGCCTGTGCAATGGCCCGGGGGGGCTGGCGCAGGGCCTTGGAGGCCGCCAGGGCAAAGGTGGTGGTAAAATCGCCGTTGGCGGCGTCACGGGGAATCTCCACCGGAGCGGTATGGACCTCGGCCTGGGGCAGAGCTCCCGCCTCCACGGCGGCGCGATAGGCGGCCATCGCCAGCGCCGCCGCCTGGTCCTTGGCGTTTTGTATCATGTTCGTCATTCGGAAAACCCTCTTTCTCATATCTTATGTGTTCTTATTATGCCCGGAAAACCCCGTCTCCCTCCCCGAACCCGGGGCGGAAACGGCGAAGCGCCGGGCCTAGCTCTTGGCGGGCGCCGGACGGACCCGGATTTTAAAGGCGTTCCGTCCGGCGGCGGAGTGGTCCACGGAGATGGAGTACTGAAGGTCCAGCAGTCCTCCCCGCTCCGTCAGGCTGTGGCGGAGGCGGCTGGTCTGAATGTCAATGGCCAGCTCGCCGAAGGGCGTCTCATAGAGGGAGGTGTGCTGCTTTCCCTCCTCAAACACCATCTGGGAGTTGACCCTCCCCGTCCGGCTCAAAATGACCCGGGGGCCCTGCACCGTAAAAACCGTGGTGGTGCCCTCCATGCCGGTGAGCTCGCTCTCCTCATAGGACAAGCGGATTTCCCCCTCCCTGGTGACGGACAGCGTGCCCTCCGTCACCAGCTCGATGCTGTCCGGGTCCATGTCCGTGTAACGCTGCTCCGACCGGATGGTCAGGAGAACGGGCTGTTCTTTCGTCTTAATACTGGTCAATGTCGATCCTCCGTGCCCTGTGATGGATGTCTTCCTGCAAAAACAGCGAGGCCACGCCCTCGAAGTCCTCCGCCCGGTCGCTGACAAAGAACTCCACCTCGCCCCTCCGGTCCGCCGGGGCCCGGAGCCCCTGGGCGGTGAGCAGGCGCTTGACTTCAAAGGCGGACTCCTCTCCGGCGGAGACCAGGGAGACGCCGGGGCCGCAGATTTGAGCGATCACGTCCTCCAGCAGCGGATAGTGGGTGCACCCCAGAATCAGGGCGTCGGCCCCCCAGTCCAGAAGCGGGGCCAGATACTCCCGGGCCACGGTCTCAATCACCACGTCCCCGGGGCGGAACCGTCCGTTCTCCACCAGGGGCACGAACAGCGGGCAGGGCTGGCAGAAAACCTCCACCTCCGGGTCCAGCCGCTTCAGCGCCGCCTCATAGGCCCCGGAGCGAACGGAGGCCAGCGTGGCGATCATGCCCACCCGGCGGTTTTTCGTCGCCGCAGCGCAGCGGCGGCAGGTGGGCTCCACCACGCCCACAACGGGCAGGTCGTTCTCCCTCTGGAGGACGTCCAGAGAGGTGGTGGACACGGTGCCGCAGGCAATGAGGACAGCCTTGAGGTCAAAGGAGCGGAGAAAGCGCAGGTCCTGCCGGGCGTATTTCAAAAGGGTCTCCCTGGAGCGGCCTCCGTAAGGAACCCGGGCGGTATCGCCGAAATAGATCAGGTTTTCCTCCGGCAAAATCCGCCGCAGAACCCGCACCGCCGTCAGGCCCCCCAGGCCGGAGTCAAACACGCCGATGGGGCGTAAGTCCATTTCCGTCACTCCTCTCGTCGCGGGGCGGAAGGCCGTCCCAGTCACAAATCGCTCTGAGTTATGTATTATACTATGAGAGCGCTTTTGCCGCAAGACAGATTTTAGTCTTTTTGCCCTCTTTTTTATGTGGAATTTTTCCCGCGTCTCTGTTATAATCATGATATCTATTGAATTGCCGCCGCCATCAACGCCGTTAGGAGGGTGTGTCCATGAAAATCGAGCTGACGGAGCAACAGTATCGTTACCTGCTGGATCTGGTTTACATAGGCAACTGGGTGCTCAATTCCACCCGGGAGGACGACCGCATCCGGGAATACGACCAGGTGGAAAGCCTGATTTTCTCCCACTGCCTCCGCCATGGCATGGGAAAGCTGGTGGAGCTGTACCAGGGGGACCTGATTCCCTCCCGGGCCTTTGCCGGGGGCGGCATCCACGAGGCGATTGAGAATTACGAGGACGTCGTCTTTTACGAAATCCTGGCGGAGGAGCTGGCCCTGCGGGACATGGACGGAGAGCCGCTGACCCGGGAGAACTACGGTGCGCTGATGGAGCGCATCGACGTGTACCTCGACGAATTTGACGAGCATGGAACCGAGCACATTTCCATCGACCTGGATGAATAGCCCGGCTGTTTTTTGTCGTTTTTACAATAGACTTTTGGGAAAAATCGGAGTACAATCTCTTTGCAAATAAAGAAAGGAGCACCCCGACATGCTGAGTGAAAAAGTCGCCGCCCTGCTGAACGAGCAGGTCAACAAGGAGTTCTATTCCGCCTATCTGTATCTGGATTTCTCCAACTATTTTGAAGCCCGCGGCCTGGACGGCTTCGCCAACTGGTACAAAATTCAGGCCCAGGAGGAGCGGGACCACGCCATGCTCTTCTATCAGTACCTCCACAACAACAACGCTCAGGTGACGCTGGACGCCATCGCCAAGCCGGACAAGGCCCTGGACAGCGACATGGCCGTGCTGAAGGCCGGGCTGGAACACGAGCTGTACGTCACCGGCCTGATCAACGGCATCTACGCCGCCGCCCACGAGGTCAAGGACTTCCGCACCATGCAGTTCCTGGACTGGTTCGTGAAGGAGCAGGGCGAAGAGGAGACCAACGCCAACGACCTGATTTCCAAGATGGAGCTCTTCGGCTCCGACCCCAAGAGCCTGTACATGCTGAACAGCGAGCTGGCGGGCCGCGTCTACAGCGCACCCTCCCTGGTGCTGTAATTCCCCGTCTTTGATGCCCGCAGCCGCCCTCCCCGGACCTCCAGAGGTCCGCGCCGGAGGCGGCTGCGGGTTTTCTTTGTTCCCCCGGAAAAAGGCCGCCTCCCTTCTTGTATTTTTCGGGAAAATGTCGTATGATAGAGTCATCCGGCGGGTCCGGAGAGGCCCGCCGCTCCCCGCCGCCCCGGCGGTGCGATCACACAACAGAAGGAGGCCACCCCTATGGAAGAAAAGAGAATGATCAAGGTCACTGTGGATGGGAACGAGTACAGCTATCCCCACGGAACGCCTTTCCGCGCCGTCGCGGCGGACTTTCAGGACCGGTTCCCCTGTGACATCCTGCTGGTCAACCGGGACGGGAAGCTCTGCGAGCTTCACAAGCGCCTGGACCGGGACTGCACCCTGAAAATGGTCACTGCCCAGGATAAGCCCGGCATCCAGACCTATGAGCGCAGCGCCGTCTTCCTGCTGCTGAAGGCCTTCTATGATGTGGCGGGCCGGGAGAATGTGGAGCGTATCTCCGTGGAATACTCCCTCAGCAGCGCCCTCTTCCTTCTGGCCCGGGGGAACTTCACCCTGGATCAGGCTCTGCTGGACCGGGTGGAGGCCCGGATGCGGGAGCTGTCCGCCCAGGCCCTGCCCATCGAGAAGCGGACCCTCAACACCGACGACGCCATCGACCTCTTCCGGGAGAACCGGCTGGTCCACAAGGCCCAGCTCCTCAGCTTCCGAATCAACTCCCACGTCAACGTCTACTCCCTGGACGGCTTTGTGGACTACTTCTACGGCTACATGGCCCCGGACACCGGCTACGTCCGGTGCTTCGGCCTGGAGCTGTTTGAAAACGGCTTCGTCCTCCGCCTGCCCACCCAGAAGGACCCCAACCACCTGGGTGAGTTCAAGCCCTCCCGGAAGGTCTTCCGGGAGCTCTACGAATCCACCCTGCGCTCCGAGGCCCTGAACGCCTCCAACGTGGCGGAGCTGAACACCACCATCTCCCAGGGCGGGGCCACACCGCTGATTCTGGCCCATGAGGCCATGATGGAAAAGAAGATCGGCGACATTGCCGCCGAAATCGCCTCCCGGAAGGAGGTCCGCTTCATCATGATCGCCGGGCCCTCCTCCTCCGGCAAGACCACCTTCTCCCACCGGCTGTCCACCCAGCTACGGGCCTGCGGACTGCGGCCCTACCCCATCGCCACGGACAACTATTTCGTCAACCGGGACAAAACCCCCCGGGACGAGAAGGGCAACTATGACTTCGAGGGCCTGGGCGCTATGGACGTGGACCAGTTCAACCAGGACATGGTGCGCCTCCTGAACGGCGAAACCGTGGAGCTCCCCTCCTACAACTTCAAGAAGGGCGCCCGGGAGTACAACGGAAACTTCCTCACCTTGCAGGAGGGGGACGTTCTAGTCATCGAGGGCATCCACTGCCTGAACGACCAGTTCACCCACTCCCTCCCCAAGGAGAGCAAGTACCGGATTTATATCAGCTGCCTCACCACCCTGAACGTGGACGACCACAATCGCATTCCCACCACCGACGCCCGGCTCCTCCGGCGCATCGAGCGGGACGCCCGGACCCGGGGCTACAGCGCCCAGGCCACCATCAAAATGTGGCCCTCCGTCCGGCGGGGCGAGGAGAACAACATCTTCCCCTTCCAGGACAGCGCGGACACCATTTTCAACTCCGCCCTGATTTATGAGACGGCCCTGCTGAAGCCCTACGTCCAGCCCCTGCTCTTCGGCGTCCCCCGGGACAGTGAGGAGTATATCGAGGCCAAGCGGCTGCTGAAGTTCCTGAACTACTTCCTGCCCATCCCCGCAGACAACATTCCCAAGACCTCCCTCATGCGGGAGTTCATCGGCGGAGGCTGCTACCACGCCTGACCGCCGCCTGAAAACCCCAGCGCGCCCCGCCCCTCCGGAGCTCCGAGGGGCGGGGCGCGTTTCTCCTATCCTCCCAAATCCCCCGGAAAAACCCCATTCTACGAACCATAGGGTGACATTTCTCCCCCGCTGTGGGATACTGTCCTCAAAGGAGTTGATCGCTATGGACGCAAACGCCACCGGCGCACTGATTGCCCAGAGACGAAAACAGCTGACGCTCAGTCAGGCGGACCTGGCGGAGCGGCTCCATGTGACGGACAAGGCCGTCAGCCGCTGGGAGACCGGACGGGGAATGCCCGGCCTGGACAGCCTGGAGCCCCTTTCCGAGGCTCTGGGCCTGTCGGTCAGCGAGCTGCTGAGCGGGAGGGAACTGACGGAAGCGGAGCTGCCGAAGGCGGCAGGAGGACAGATTATGGAGAGCATGAAGCGCGAACACACATGGAAGTGGCTGGCGTGGGCGGCCATGGCGGCGGTGACAGTGCTGGTTATCTGGGCCATCGCCGCGTCCCATGCACAGGCCCGGCGGGAGCAGGAGCAGGCGGAGCAGGAACACGCGGAGCGTATGGCCCACTACGCCAGCTCCGTCAACCCCTACGAGGAAGAGGACGTGGCGGAGGCCACGGCGGACTATTTCCAGGAGCAGGGCATGAAAACCCGTTTCAACCCCAAAAGCCTGAAGGTCCGGGAACATGTATTCTCAGGGGATTATATGGCCGTTCTCCTCTCAGACCGGGAGGGAGAGTGGTGCATGAGCTTCTGGCAGAAGGACGAGATATACAGAGACGATCTGGGACGCCGGGACCGCTACCGCATCCTTGGCGGCCGGTCCCGCATCGATCTGGGAACCGGAGGACTGGCCCAGTGGAACTTCGGAACCCGGGAACAGCCCGTGATCGTCGTCTCCGGCGTGGAGCTGCCGGAGGAGGCGCATTGGTATGAGCTCGCCGGAAACGGATACCAGATGAGGAGCATGGTGGACCCGGACCTCCGAACCGCTCTGGGTATTTTCATGACAGTCCTTCCTGTGGGTCCGGAGGGCCTGAACCCTTCGCAGGTCTATCTCTGCGACACCTACGGGGCTTATCTCCCCTGGGATCTGGAATAAGCAAGCGAAACGCTCTCCCCCGTTTCACAACGGAGGGGAGCGTTTTTGCGCTATATTACATTACAGAGCGCATCAAAATGTCACAACGTCCTGGGCGGGCTTCCCGCAGGGGGCGATGGTCATGACGTGCATCACCGGGCCCTTGCCCTGGTAGGCATCGTGGTTCTCCACCGCCATCCGGGCAGAAACCTCCACCCAATCCCGGTTTTTGTAGTCCTTCAGGCCCACGCCCTTCGCCACCAGTCCCAGGAACTGGATGTCGTTCTCACAGCACACCATGGCGAACCGGCCCGGGCAGTGGACGCCGGGATAGTTTCTGGAGTGGCACATGAGGAGCTTCATATGGACCTCCTTCCCCGCCCAGCGGTCCGGGTGGTCCATGACGTCCACATACCACACGCCGAAATCGTCGTCGGGAATGTCGACCACCGGCTGGTTCAGGTCAAAGGGGCACTCGTTCCCGGTGAGATAGTCCTCGCTGGTGCCGTCCGTGTTTTCAAAATAGATGTCCGCCCGGCGGTTCACCATCCGGAGGTTCCGCTTCCGCAGGGACTCCCGAAGCTCCGGCGTGGTCCGGTTGAACACCAGCAGGTCCGCGTTGGTGATCTTCTCCATCATCAGCTGGCCCATGTTCTTGGCGTAGAGCTCAAAGGTTCCGGCCTCCACAAAGGTCATGATCTGATAGAGCACCCAGTTGGCGGGCAGTACCTCCCGGTACAGCCGCTCCATCTGCCACATGCCGTTGTATTCGATGAGGACCTGCTTGGGCCGGTGCTTCTTCTCCAGTGCCTTCATCCGGGAGCAGGTCAGCTCCGCCTCGTCCTCAATGTCCACAACGGTGACGTTACTCAGGGCCCGGGGATTGTATTCCTCCTCCCCCTCCTCGCACCGGAGGAGGAGGGTCCTGTCCTGGCGGGCAAAGCCGTCCTCCAGAACGCCGTTGATAAAATTGGTCTTGCCGGAATCCAGAAATCCGGCCACAAGATAAACGGGAATATCCATCGTACCGCGTGTTTCCTTTCTTACAGGCCGAAGAGCCGGGTGAGCGCATCCTCCTTCAGCTCCGCGCCGATGACGCAGAGACGGCCCGTGTAGTCGGGACGCCCTGCCCGGACCTCATGCTCGCCGGGTACATAGTCGAACTCGATCCACGTCCCGTCCTCGCCGTTCACAATGCCCTTGGCCCGGAGGATATTGCCGTATGTGCCGGAGTCCAGGGCCGCGAGGATTTTTTCAATCCCCGCCTGGGTATAGGGTTTGGGCGTCTCTTTTCCCCAGGAGGTGAAGATCTCGTCGGCGTGGTGGTGATGGTGATGGCAGGAGCAGTCGGGGTCGCTGCACGCATGGTCGTGGTGGTGTTCCTCATGGTCGTGGTGATGGTGGTGCTCATGTTCCTCATGCTCATGGTGGTGATGGTGCTCATGCTTATGGTGGTGATGGTGCTCATGCTCCTCATGCTCGTGGTTGTGGTGATGCTCATGCTCCTCATGCTCATGGTGATGATGGTGCTCATGCTCCGCCTCACCGGCTTCGTGCTCCGCCCGCATCTTCGCCAGAAGCTCATCCGCCAGAGAGACCTTTTCCATAGCGGAGAGAATGGTCCTCCCGTCCAGCTCGTCCCAGGGCGTGGTGAGAATCGCGGCGTCGGGATTCTTCTCCCGGAGCATCGCCACGGCGGCCTCCAGCTTCTCCTGGCTGAGCTTCTGGGTCCGGGAGAGGATGATGGTTCCGGCGGACTCAATCTGGTTGTTGTAAAACTCGCCGAAATTCTTCATATAGACCTTCACCTTGGAGGCGTCGGCCACGGCCACAAAGCTGTTGAGCTTCAACTCCGGAGCTCCGGCGGCGGTGTTCTCCACCGCGACGATCACGTCGGAGAGCTTACCCACGCCGGAGGGCTCGATGAGGACGCGATCCGGGTGGAACTGCTCCGTCACATCCCGGAGGGCCTGGTTGAAGTCCCCCACCAGGGAGCAGCAGATGCACCCGGAGGACATCTCGGAAATCTGGACGCCGGACTCCTTCAGGAAGCCGCCGTCGATGCTGATCTCGCCGAACTCATTTTCGATGAGGACCAGCTTCTCCCCCGGATAGGCCTCGGCCAGCAGCTTTTTGATCAGGGTGGTCTTGCCCGCTCCGAGGAACCCGGAGATGATATCGATTTTCGTCATACTATCAGATCCTTTGCTTCAATTTCATTCCCAACTATCTTATCACCTTATTGGAGAATTTCAATGGCGTTACAAAAAATTAACAGAAAAAACTCATTCCGGGTTCTCCTCCCGGGCCTGCTTCAGGTAGTCCGTGTCCGCCGTCTTCCGGCTGGGGACAAAACCCTGGGCCGCCGTCCGCTTCCGGCCCTTGCTCTTGGCGTAGAAAAAGCCCGTGACGGAGAAGACCACCGCGCCGATGAAGTTGACGAACAGGTCCTTCATGGTGTCGATAAGCCCGATGTCCAGATAGCCCCCCAGGCCCAGGTTTTCGCCGTTGACCAGGACCTCCTGAATGTTGGGCACGGCCACCACCTTGTTGGAGCGGGTGACGTCCAGGCTGGCGGAGTAGAGGGCGTTGACGACGGTGTCCCGCTGCATGTCGGTGTGGAAAAACATGTCCATGCCGAACTCGAAGAACTCCCAGAGGACACCGATGGTCATGGAGAAGCAGAAGGCCACCAGCGCCAGGAAGACCGGCGAGAGGTTGAAGGTCAGGCGCTCATCGTCGTTGAGCAGCACCACCATGGCGAAGCCCACGGCGGCAGCCAGGAAGCCGTTGAGGGTGTGGAGCATTGTGTCCCAGTGGGGGACCACGACGTAGAAGGCGTTGACCTCCCCCAGGACCTCCGCTGCGTAGATGAAGCACAGCACGGTGATCTCCAGCGCCGGGGGCAGCTCAATGTGAAATTTCACCTGAATCCAGCTGGGCACGTAGAGCAGCAGATAGGCCAGGGCGCAGTAGAAGGCGCTCTCATAGCCGCCGTTGATGATCTGGCGGACAAAGATGATAATCACCAGAAGCCGCAGGGTGTAGAAGACAATAAAAGAGCTCTTGTGCTCCCGCAGCTCCTTTTCCATGGCCTGACGGAAATTCTTCTTCTCCCGTTTTCTGGCCAGCTTCTGATCTTTTCGTTTAGACATAATGGAATCCCTCCCTCTTCAGTTTGAGCGAATGCGCGCCGGATGATACGGCAAACCGCGTAGAACGAAACGGCTCCACCGGCAAGCGGAGCCGTTTGTTTCACAGCCGGTTCCCCTGGGCATGGAGCTCCAGGGAGCGCTGGGGCGTCATGGCGAAATAGTCGTCGCTGCCGGCGCTGCCGCTGTCGCCCCAGGTAGTGTCAATGTGGTACTCGGTTCCGTCCAGAACGGCCACCGTCCAGATATGGTCCGTGCTGATGTAGGTAGTGCATTCAATGCCCTCCAGCTTCAGCAGCAGGTTATACGCCCCGGTGTACCCGTCGCAGACGGCGGTGTGGTTGACGAACAGATTATAGGGAATGTGGCTGAGGGAATCGTCCCCCGCCTGATAGTCATAGGCGCAGTTGGCGCAGATCCAGTCATAATAGACCCGGGCCTTCTCCAGCTCCGTCATATCCAGGCGCAGAACGCCCTTCTCCCAGAGCTGGTCATGGACGGCGACGGCGGCTTTCATAGAGGCCTCGCGGTAGTTCGCCAGCTCCTTCCCCGCCCCGGCGGCGGTAAAATTCAGGGTGACAAGGCCTCCGCCCCGGGTGCAGTGGACCTCGTTATAGCCCTGCTCACAATACCCCTTCACAATGGAAAGCACCCGGTCCATCAGCTGCCGGGCCTCTCCTTCGGTGACGCCGGGGTAGTAGAAAACCAGCTGGCTCCCGTCCCGCGCCAGCATATAGCGGACGGAGCTCTCCAGCTCCTCCTGCGTGGAGGGGGACAGGGTGTAGATTCCCGGCTCCACCAAGTCCGCCAGGGTGGTCCCGGCGGCGCTGAGCAGTCCGGAGAGATTCCACTGGGGACGGACCCGCAGATTGGGGTCCGCCATACGGGTGAGCATGGCGGCGGCGGCTCCCCGGCTGATGGGGGCGTCCGGGAGAAAAGAACCTAAGGCGTCGCTGCCAACGCTGACGCCCTTGCGGTAAAGATCCAGTATATCCTGATAATAGGGCGTGTACGCATCCACATCCGGAATGCACCGGCGGGAGGCATAGGCCACCGTGACCAGCTCGCCGTGGATGATGGGAAGCGCCTCCTCCGGCAGGGCGTTTGCCAGCACATGGGCCATCTGGGCCCGGGTGGCGGTGTCCGCCAGGGCGCCGTCCAGCTCCGGCCCCAGCACCTCCTCCGCCTGGAGGTAGCGCAGATAGGCCAGGGACCCCTCCTCCGCGCCGGTAAAGGCGGCGGGACCGGCCTCCGGGTCTCCGGTCCGGTACAGGCTCCGGAGACGCGCCGCGAAAATGACGGTCTGCCCCACGGTCAGGTAGTCCTGAAGGCCGAACACGCCGCCGGTCCTGCCGTTGGCGATGCCCAGCTCATACAGGGCGGTTACATTGTCATAAAAGGGGGACCCGGCCTCCAGGTCGGCAAACTCCCCCGCGTAGGTTCTCTGCCGGGGAAGCCCGGCTTCCTGAGCGGCCTGGGCGGGGATGGTCAGCAGCAGGCACAGCGCCAGCAGCAGTGCGGGAATGTACTTCTTCATGGGTCTCCTTTCGAATGGGGCTCCTCCTGGAGCCGGTCACAGCGGAAACTCAAGACGGGATATTCAGGTCCTCCGCCGTGCGGTCCTCCACATAGGGGTTCAGGCGCTCATTCACCAGCGTCAGAACCTCCTCCTGATTCAGGTAGATATACGGGGATTTCCACTCCCCCGGCAGGGTGCAGAAGTCAATGTTCTCCGCCCCCATGCCGATGGCCTCCCCGCCCAGCCAGACCAGATTGCCCACATTCAGGTCCGTCTCCACGTACTGCTGGAAGATTTTCATGAACTTGTCCAGCTTGGTGATATTGCCCACGGTCAGGGTCTGCTTGGCCACGGTCTTCAGGAAGTCCTGCTGGGTCTGCATCCGGCCGATGTCCTCGCTGCCGTAGCCGGTGCCGTCGTTGTTGTGGCGGAAGCGGACCACCTTCAGGGCCTCCGCGCCGTTGAGGTGGCGCATGCCCTTGGAGAAGTGGATGGAGAGGTCCTGATAGGGGTCGTCGTAGTACATATCCACCGGGATATAAAAATCCACGCCGCCGATGGCGTCCACCAGGGCCTGAAAGCCCTTGAGCCTCACCAGCACGGTATAGTCCACCGGGATGCCCAGCTGCTCGGAAACCGTCTCCGCCATCCGCTCCATGCCGCCGGAATTGTAGGCGAAGTTGATCTTGCGGTTCTTCCCGTTGATGACGGCCTTGGTGTCCCGGGGGATGCTGACGCCATAAATATAGTCGTTCTCCGCGTCCACGGCCACCAGAATGTTGGTGTCGCTGCCGCCGTTCCCATCGTCCACGCCGGAGACCAGGATGGTGTAAAAGCCGGGCTTGCGCTCATAGTGGGAGCGGAGGGCCTCCGCCTCCTCGTCGGAGACGTCCCCGGAGGCGGCCGGGGAATTTACCGGCTGTATGATAACCGGCTCGTCGGCCCTCTGTTCCGGGGCCCGGAAATACACCCGGGCGGTGGCGTAGCACAGCGCGATCAGCACCAGAAACAGAAGCAGCGTCACTTTCCAGGGCTTCCGTTTCCGGCGGCGAACTCTAGACGGCATGAGAGACCTCCTGCGCGCCGCAAAGCGGCACGGTGTTTTCGAATGAATTTGCGGGAAACCGGAGCCTGTCCCAGCGGAGAGGCCCCCCTGCCGGAGGAGCCCGCACTTCCCGGCGCGGACGGCGGCATTGGCTTCATTATAAAACCGGTCCCGGAAAAAGACAAGAGAAAAAATAGCGGCGGAGCCGCTATTTTTTCAGCCGGAATTCCTCTGTTTCTGTCATTTCTTACAAGTCATTCCAAATGTTTTCAGAAAGTTCACAACTTTTACCCCTCTCCGGGCGTCTCCGCCTCCGCCGCCGGAGGCGTCCCCCGCTCCCGCTCCTCCAACAGCGCCTTGATGTCCGCCAGAAGCTGGTTCTGATACGCCAGGGCGCAGCGGATATAGTGCAGCGCGGGCTCCGGAGGGACCGGGGGCCCCTCCACCGGATGGGGCCAGCGGCGAATCTCCGGCTCCACGTAGGAAGCGGGCACGCCTGTCCGGGGGCGCGGAACCGCCCGGATTTCCCCGGCGCCCCGGACCTCCGCCGGAGCGCGGGAGACCGGAACGGTCCGGGACGCCCGGCCTCCCGCCGGACGGCGGTTCTTGTTGCTTTGACGCATGCTCTGGGTCCCTCCTCTCACGGCGTCAGTCGCCGCGGTATTTTTTTCGGGTGGCAATGCCGCCCCGGATATGCCGCTGAGCCTTGTTCACGTCCAGCACCTCCTTGACCTGAAGATACAGCGGACGGTTGAACAGGGGCAGCCGTTCGGAGATGTCCTTGTGTACCGTGCTCTTGCTGATGCCAAACCTCTGGGCGGCGGCCCGGACCGTAGACCGGTTCTCTATGATGTAAAGAGCCAGGCGCTCCGCCCGCTCCTCCATGTTTCCCTTCAAAACACCCTCACTCCCTGCCTCTTGTTGGTCCATCCTATGCGCGGCGAGGGCGGAATATGTTGGCGGGAGACCGTCCGGAGCGGCTTTTTCCGCCCGGGAGGCAATGGTTTCTCTCCCCCGGCTTTCTCCTCCGGAGAAAATTTTCTTGACATGGAGCGGGCTCCAGGTGGTATGCTGAGGGTGGACAGACTTTCACGAAATCAGGAGGAATATCATATGCGATACCGTACATTGGGCCGCACCGGCATCCGGGTGGGCGAGATCGGCGTGGGCTGTGAGGGCTTTCTGGAGAAGAACCCGGAGGAGACTGCGGAGTGGCTGAACGTCTGCGAGGCGGCGGGCATCAACTGCATCGACCTCTATGCGCCCAATCCGGACTTCCGCTCGAATCTGGGCCGGGCCCTCCGGGGGCGGCGGGAGAAGTTCGTCCTCCAGGCCCACCTCTGCACCATCTGGAAGGACGGGCAGTACAAGCGGACCCGGGACATCGCCGAGGTCCGGGAGGGCTTCGAGGACCAGCTCCGGCGGCTGGAGACGGACCATGTGGAAATCGGCATGGTCCATTACGTGGACTCCCTGGCGGACTGGGAGGCGGTGAAGAACGGCCCCGTCATGGCCTATGCGCAGGAGCTGAAGGCGGCGGGGACCATCGGCTCCGTGGGCCTCTCCAGCCACAACCCCCAGGCGGCTCTGGCAGCGGTGAACTCCGGCCTCATCGACGTGCTGATGTTCAGCGTCAACCCCTGCTATGACCTCCAGCCCGCCTCCGAGGACGTGGAGGAGCTCTGGGCCCCGAAAAACTACGCCGCCCCCCTGCTGAACATGGACCCGGAGCGGCAGGCCCTCTATGAGACCTGCCAGCGTCTGGGGGTGGGCATCACGGTAATGAAGGCCTTCGGCGGCGGGGACCTGCTCAGCGATTCCCTCTCCCCGGCGGGAAAGGCCCTGACAGCCATCCAGTGCCTTCAGTACGCCCTGGACCGGCCCGCCGCGGCCTGTGTGATGTCCGGGGCCCGGACGCTGGAGGACCTGAAAAAGAGCGCCGCTTTTGAGGAGGCCCCGGAGGCGGAGCGGGACTACGCCTCCGCCCTGGCGGCCCTGCCGAAAATCAGCTGGAAGGGACACTGCATGTACTGCGGACACTGCGCTCCCTGTCCCCAAGGCATCGCCGTGGCGGACGTCACCAAGTTCCTGAACCTCTCCCTGGCCCAGGGGACCGTCCCGGAGACCGTCCGGGAGCACTACGCCGCCCTGCCCCACGGGGCCGGGGAGTGCGTCCGGTGCGGAGCCTGTGAGAAGCGCTGCCCCTTCGCCGTGCCGGTTATGGAGAACATGGCCCGGGCGGCGGCGCTGTTCGGGAGGTGAGGACATGGGCCGCACGGTTTTGATTCTGGACGGCCAGGGCGGCGGCGTGGGAAGCCAGCTGGTGAAGCTGCTGAAGCCCCGCCTTCCGGAGGACTGCCGCCTCCTCTGCGTGGGAACCAACGTGGCGGCCACCGCCGCCATGCTGAAGGCCGGCGCCGCGCAGGGAGCCACGGGGGAAAACGCCGTGGTGTACAACGCCGCCCGGGCAGACCTGATTCTGGGTCCCATCGGCATGATTCTGGCCAACGGCATCTTGGGGGAGGTCTCCCCCGCCATGGCCTCCGCCGTCTCCGGGTCCGGGGCGGTGAAGATTCTGATTCCCTCCGCCTCCTGCGGCGTGCAGGTGGCGGGAGTGGAGGAATGCCGCCTGGAGGAGTACCTCCGCCGGGCGGTGGAGCTGGCGGAGGAGGCGCTATGAGCGGGAGTTTTTCGGACATTGCGAAGGCTCATTGGGACCGCTATCCCGCCATGGAACCCCAGGATTTCGCCAAGCTGGCCTACCAAAGCGAATTCGGCCCCACCCACATGGTCCAGGGCCCGGATAAGGTTCTGGCGGCCCTGCTGGCGGAACGGAAGGAGGCGGGGCCGGACCCCCTGCCCCCGGAGCCCATCGGGAACGGCCTGTGCCGCTTCCACATCACTCAAGCCCTCTCCACCCTGTCGGAGCTTCCCCTGCTCGGGCGGATGTTCACCCGGACAATGGCCTCCACGGAGGGCACCCCGTCCGGCCTCTCCGAAAAGCTGGACCGGCTGGCTGCTCTCCCGGTCCCCGGCCTGCCGGACTATCTGGAGAACTGGCGGCGGGAGGGCTGTCCGCCGGTCCGCCACAGCGCGGCTTTCCGGAACGCCTATAACCCCCACTACCGGGTCCTGCAAACGAAGCTGGCCGGATTTCTCCCGGCGCTGGTCCCCATCGACCAGCTGTCCCGGGAGCACTACGCCGCCTGGCTGCGCCTGCCCCGCCCGGGGGACAGGCAGCCGGATGAAAGCGCCTCCGCCCACATGCGCCGTCACGGCATCCGGCCCTTCCTCATCGCCGTGGACGGCCGCTGCGGCAGCGGAAAAACCGGCTTTTCCAATATCGTGGACCAGCTGATTCCCGGCTTCAAGCACATCGCCCATATGGACGATCTCTACCTCCCCTGGGAGAAGCGGCCCCCGGACTGGATGGAGACTCCCGCCGGGAACATGGACCTGGATCGGCTTCAGCGGGAAATCCTGCTGCCGGTCCGCTCCGGGACGCCGCTGGCGTATCCGCCCTTCCTCCCCGACGGTCCGGTGCTGGACGAATACGGAGAGCCCATTGACATCGACCCGGACGATGCAGAGCTGATTCTTGTGGAGGGCACCTACTCCCAGCATCCCTCTCTGGCGAAGTACTACGATTATAAAATCTTCCTCACCTGTGACCGCGAGGAGCAGACCCGCCGCCTTCAAGCCCGGGAGGGGGATTATTTCCCCACCTTCGACCAGGTGTGGCGGACACTGGAGGAGAAGTATTTCGCGGCCTGCGGCACGGAGCGGGCGGCGGATCTGACCGTAAACACTTCGGAGTTCTTCCACTAATTAAAGAAAAGGCTTGGCACAAGCCAACCCCCTGTGGTATACTGGGACGGAAACAACCTGCCGTCAGGAAGGCGGCGGACTGTCAGAAGACGGAAAAACTTTTCCGAAAAGGAGTTTTTCCCATGAACAAATCCAAGGCGCAATCCCCTCTCCTGACCCTGGTTACAGCCGCCATGCTGCTGGCCCTGGGCCTTGTCCTTCCCTTCTTCACCGGGCAGATTCCCCAGATCGGCAAAATGCTCTGCCCTATGCATCTGCCGGTGCTGCTGTGCGGCCTCCTCTGCGGGTGGAAATACGGCCTCGCCGTGGGCCTGATTCTTCCCCCGCTACGCTACGTCCTCTTTTTCGCGCCGCCCCTGTTCCCCACCGGAGCCGCCATGGCCTTTGAGCTGGCGGCTTACGGCTTCCTGGCGGGCTTTCTCTACGCCCGGTCCCGCTGGCAGTGCGTCGTCGCTCTGTACCGCTGCCTCATCGCCGCCATGTTGGGCGGGCGGGTGGTCTGGGCCGCTGTTCAGGTGGTCCTCTCCGGCGTATCCGGTCAGGCCTTCACCTGGCAGATGTTCCTCTCCGGCGCGTTCCTCACCGCCATTCCCGGCATTGTCCTCCAGCTGGTTTTCATCCCCGTGGTGATGGTGGCGCTGGACCGGACGGGGCTGGTCCGCTTCCGCCGGGGCGGGGAAACCGTTTCAACGGTCTGAGGCGCGCTCAGCGGGAGGTCCGGAAGACCTCCGACAACAGCGCCTCCGCCTCCGGCAGGCGCTCCGCGTCCAGTCCCGCGTAGTTCACCACCAGCGTGTGGGCACAGGCCGGGTCCGGCACGGCGGCGTACTCCGACAAAAATCCAAGACGCACCCCCAGGCCCTTCGCCCGACGGCGGAGGGCCTCGTCATCCTCCTCCGTGTTCAGCCGGAGGAGGAAATGGAGCCCCGCCCCCCGGTCGGTGATGGATTCGGCAAAGGGACAGGCGGCAAAGCGCTCCAGCACAGCGGCCCGGAGGAGGCGGTATTTGTTCCGCATCCGGGAGAGGTGCTGGCCATAGCAGCCGCTCCCAAGGAACCGGGCCAGGACCTGCTGCTCCAGCGCGGGGACGGTGGAGGCGTAAAACCCCAGTTCCCGCCGGTAGCGCTCCAGCAGCCGGGGCGGCAGCACCATAAAGCCCACCCGCATGGAGGGAGAAATCGTCTGGGAAAAGGTGTTCATATAGATCACTCGCTCCCGGGTGTCGATACTCTGAAGGGTGGGAATGGGCCGCCCGGTAAAACGGAATTCGCTGTCATAGTCGTCCTCGATGAGCACGCCGTCCACCTCCTCCGCCCAGCGCAGCAGGGCCTGCCGCCGGACAATGGGGGTGACGATGCCTGTGGGGTAGTGATGGGCGGGAGAGAGGTGGGCCGCTATGGCCCCGGAGGCCCGGAGGGCTTCCAGAGACATGCCCTGGCCGTCCAGAGGGATGGGGCGGCAGACGGCCCCCCATTTGCCGTAGACCTGCCGGATTTTCGGATAGCCGGGGTCCTCCAGGGCAAATACGGTCTCCCGGCCCAGGAGCTGAGCCAGGAGCAGATACAGGTATTCCGCCCCCGCCCCCACGACAATCTGTTCTGGTGACACCGCCATGCCCTTAAAATCCCGAAGGTGCCCGGCGATGGCCTCCCGCAGGGCGGGAAACCCCTGATGGGGCGCGGGGGCGAGGTGCTGTCCCTCGGAGAGGACCTGCCGGGTCAGCCGGGCCCACAGGGCGGAGGGAAAACAGGCGGGGTCCGCCTGTCCGCTCTTCAGGTCCAGCCTCCAGGACGGAGTCCGGGGCTCCGGCAAAACCTCCGGCGGCCCGGCGGCGGGAGGAGCCCTGTCCACCGGGGAGACGAAAAAGCCCCGCCGGGGCCGGGCGTCCACATAGCCCTCGGCCTCCAGCTGGCGGTAGGCCCCCTCCACGGTTATAACGGATACCCGCAGATGCTCCGCCAGCGCCCGTTTGGAGGGCAGCCGCGCTCCCGCCGCCAGTGCGCCGCTGAGGATGTCGTTCCGGAGGCACTGGTAGAGATATTCATACAAAGAGTGGTTTCCCCGGCCGTCCAGATCATAGGTCATCATGTTCCCGCCTCCTTCTGACCTTATAAAAAAGATCATATTTGGATATTTCAATCATATCACAGAAGGCGTATGATGGCAACAGAAACCAGAAAAGGAGCACAGAGTTATGGAAAAAATTCTGAACCGGGAAACCACCGCCGGAGGGGTAAACACCCGCCAGCTGGCCCTGACGGGACTGTTTGCCGCCCTGAGCTGCGCCGCAACCATGGTGCTGCAAGTCCCCTCCCCCACCGGCGGATACCTGAACCTGGGGGACACAACAGTCCTCCTGGGCGCCTGGATGCTGGGCCCCGTGTACGGCATGGCCGCCGGAGGCATCGGCAGCGCCATGGCGGACCTGCTGTCCGGGTATGCCGTCTACGTGCCGGGAACGCTGGTGATCAAGGCCCTGATGGGACTGACAGCGGCGCTTTTATACCGGGCTCTCGGGAAGAGGTTCGTGCCGCTCTGCGCCGCGGCGGCGGAGGCGCCCATGGTCCTGGGCTATTGGCTGTACGACGCCCTGCTGGCCTCTCTCTCCGGCGGCGGAGCCTTCCGGCTGTGCCTGACCGGCAGCGCGGCAGGGATTCCCAGCAACCTGGTACAGGCCGCCTTCGGCGCGGCGGCGTCCACACTGCTGGCGTACGCCCTCCGCCGGAGCCATTTTGTACGCCAGCACTTTCCCCGCCTGCGCGCCTGATAGTCCCCCCTCCCGAAAGCAAAAGAAACGGCGCAGCCTGAGCTGCGCCGTTTCTTAAAACCCGTCTTCGGTTTTCCTGTTTCAAAATCACCGCACGATCAGCGTCTTCCCGTCCATCTCCTCCGGACAGGCCAGACCCATCACGTCCAGCATGGTCGGCGCGATATCGGCCAGGCGGCCGTCGCTCCGCAGTTCAGACCCCGCGCCGCAGAGGATAAAGGGCACCGGGTTGGTGGTATGGGCGGTCATGGGACTGCCGTCCGGCTCCACCATCTGCTCCGCATTGCCGTGGTCTGCGGTAATCATGGCGATGCCGCCCATTTTCAGGGTGGCGTCCACCACCTTGCCCACACAGGCGTCCACGGTTTCCACGGCCTTCACGGCGGCGTCAAACACGCCGGTGTGGCCCACCATGTCGCAGTTAGCGAAGTTCAGGATAATCACGTCGTAGTTCCCGGACTCAATGCGCTCCACGCACTTCTCGCAGACCTCGGGGGCGCTCATCTCCGGCTGAAGGTCATAGGTCGCCACCTTAGGGGAGGGCACCAGCACCCGGTCTTCGCCGGGGAAAACGGTCTCGCTGCCGCCGTTGAAGAAGAAGGTCACATGCGCGTACTTCTCCGTCTCCGCAATCCGGAGCTGGGTCATGCCCATCCGGCTGAGGTACTCGCCCAGGCCGTTGTTCACCAGCACCCGGGGGAAGGCCACCTCCACATTGGGCATGGAGGCGTCATACTCCGTGTTGCACACAAAGGTCAGGGGGAAGAACTGCCGGGTAAAGCCGTCGAACTCCGGGTCCACCAGGGTCCGGGTAATCTCGCGGGCCCGGTCGGGCCGGAAGTTGAAGAAAATCACGCTGTCATTGTCGGAAATGGATCCGTCGGCGTCGCACACCACAGGCTCCACAAACTCGTCGGTGACGCCCTTTTCATAGGACTTCTTCACCGCGTCCACGGGGTCCGGGTTGTTGATGGCGCTCTCGCCATAGACCATGGCGTCATAGGCCTGTTCCACGCGGTCCCAGCGCTTGTCCCGGTCCATGGCGTAATAACGGCCCATCACGGTGGCGATTTTGCCCACGCCGGTTTCCGCGCACTTGGCCACGGTCTGGGCCACAAAGCCTGCGCCGGAGGTGGGAGACACGTCCCGGCCATCCAGGAAGGCGTGAATATAGACCCGGGTGAGCCCCTTGTCCTTCGCCATTTTCAGCAGTGCGAAGAGGTGGGTCAGATGGGAGTGCACGCCGCCGTCGGACAACAGGCCGAACAGATGCAGGGCGGAGCCCTTCTCCAGGCACGCGTCCATGGCGTGAAGATAGGCGGAATTCTGGAAAAAGCTCCCGTCCTCAATGGCTCTGGTAATCCGGGGCAGATCCTGAAAGACCACCCGGCCGCCGCCGATGTTGGTGTGTCCGACCTCACTGTTTCCCATCTGCCCGTCAGGCAGACCCACATCCAGCCCGGAGGCGGAGAGGGTCGTGTGGGCGAACTCCTGGAAAAAGCCATCCAGCCGGGGCGTTTTGGCGGATTGAACGGCGTTGCCCGTCTCCCCGCCGCCGGTGCCGAACCCGTCCATGATGATCAAAGTAGTCGGTGTCTTATTCATGAAGAAACCTCATTTTCTAGTTTGCTGTCCATGGAACCCGGCCGGTTCC
The DNA here is from genome assembly GCA_041223955.1 of Oscillospiraceae bacterium 38-13. GTDB lineage: Bacteria > Bacillota > Clostridia > Oscillospirales > Oscillospiraceae > Oscillibacter. The sequence continues at coordinate 36,744 of JBCLRG010000006.1, forward strand.
GCGGAGCGCGGATGTTCCCCGGCCTTTTCCGCGAGTCCCATGGCGTCCAGCCCACTTATTCCTGGTTGGCGGCGTTGATGATCTCCACGAACTGGTCGGGCTTCAGGGACGCGCCGCCGATGAGGCCGCCGTCGATGTCGGGCTGGGCCAGCAGCTCGGCGGCGTTCTTGGCGTTCATGGAACCGCCGTACTGGATGGTGACGCTCCGGGCCACCCGGGCGCCGTACAGGGAGCGGATGGTGGCGCGGATATTGGAGCAGACCTCACCGGCCTGCTCGGCGGTGGCGGTCTTGCCGGTGCCGATGGCCCAGATGGGCTCATAGGCGATGATGCAGCGGCGCAGCTTGTCGGCGGGCACGCCGTACAGGGCGCTCTTCACCTGGAGGGCAATCCACTCGTTGGTGATGCCGGTCTCCCGCTGCTCCAGGCTCTCGCCCACGCAGATAATGGGGTTCATGCCGGCGTTCAGGACGGCGTGGACCTTCTTGTTCACGGTCTGGTCGGTCTCGCCAAAGTACTGGCGGCGCTCGCTGTGGCCGATAATGACGTACTTGACGGCCAGGTCCTTCAGCATATCGGCGGAGACCTCGCCGGTGAACGCGCCCTTCTCCTCGAAGTAGACGTTCTCGGCGCCCACGGAGATGCGCAGGTCCTTGAAGGCCTTGGCGGCGGTGGAGATGTTGCAGGCGGGGACGCAGATCAGGGTCTCGCACCACTTGGCGCGGGGCATGATCTTGCGGATATCCTCGGCAAACTTCTTGGTCTCGGTGGCGGTCATGTTCATTTTCCAGTTTCCGGCAATTACGGTCTTGCGGTATCTGCGATTCATAATGTTCAAAACTCCTTCTGTTTATGTTTTGAGAATGGCGGGCGCACAGGGCCCGCAGGACAGCTGTAGCAGTAACTAACTAATTTATAGCCGATGTCAGGGGAAATGTCAAGGGCGCGGGGGGCTTTTTCTGAACTTTTTATAGAAAAATCCCCTTCGCCTTATAGAAAAATCCCCTTCGCCCCCGGGCCGGGAACACCCCCGGCCCGGACTTCCCGGAAAATCATCCTCTTATGGGGATAATCTTCCGGGAACGGAAGCGTCTCAGGCGTCCAGCAGGCACGCCACGCCCGGCAGCTCCTTGCCCTCCAGGAACTCCAGGGACGCGCCGCCGCCGGTGGAGATGTGGCTCATCTTATCGGCGTAGCCCAGCTGCTCCACCGCCGCCGCGCTGTCTCCGCCGCCGATGACGGTGATGGCGGAGGTCTTGCTCAGGGCCTCGGCCATGGCCTCGGTGCCCTTGGCGAAGGCGGGGAACTCGAACACGCCCATGGGGCCGTTCCAGATGACGGTGCCCGCACCGGCCACGGCGGCGCAGTAGAGGGCCACCGTCTCGGGCCCGATGTCCATGCCCTCCCAGCCATCGGGAATCTCACCGGCCTTGACGGTCTGGCGATTGGCGTCGGGGGCAAACTTATCGCCGCAGACGGTGTCCACGGGGAGGAGGAACTTCACGCCCTTGGCCGCGGCCTTGGCGATCATCTCCTTGGAGTAGTCCATCCAGTCGGCCTCCAGCAGGCTGCCGCCCACCTTGCCGCCCTGGGCGGCGGAGAAGGTGTAGGACATGCCGCCGCCGATGATGATGGTGTCCGCGATTTCCAGCAGGTTGTTGATGACGCCGATCTTGGAGGACACCTTGGCTCCGCCCAGGATGGCCACCAGGGGCCGCTTGGGATTGGCGATGGCCCCGCCCAGGAAATCCAGCTCCTTCTGAATCAGGAAGCCGGACACGGCGGGAAGGTAATCGGCCACGCCGGCGGTGGAGGCGTGGGCCCGGTGCACCGCGCCGAAGGCGTCGGACACATAGACCTCCGCCATGGAGGCCATGGCCTTGGCAAGCGCGGGGTCGTTCTTGGTCTCGCCCTTTTCAAAGCGGGTATTCTCCAGCAGCAGGATCTCGCCGGGCTTCAGGGCGGCGGCCTTGGCCTTGGCGTCCTCGCCCACCACGTCGGCGGCCATAACGACCTCTCGGCCCAGCAGCTCGCTCAAGCGCTTAGCCACGGGGGCCAGGCTCAGCTTCTCCAGGGACTTCTTCCACTTCTCCTCGGTGAGGGAAGCAGGGTCCTTGCCCTTCTCGGCCTGCTTCTTCACCCACTTGTCAAAGCTGGCCTCGGGCTTGCCCAGATGAGAGCAGGCGATGACAGCGGCACCCTGCTCCAGCAGATACCGGATGGTGGGCAGGGCGGCGACAATGCGCTTATCGCTGGTAATCGCTCCGGTCTCCTTGTCCTGGGGAACGTTGAAGTCGCAGCGCAGCAGCACCTTCTTACCGGCGACCTCCACATCCTTGACGGTTTTCTTGTTGTAATTCATCTCAGGACTCCTCCTAAAAAAGAACTTATTTCTCGGCAGAACTGCCGGAGTTGACAAACACAGGCGCCGGACTCAGGCCATCTCCCCCGTTTCCAGCAGACCGGGAAAGCCGCACTGCCGCAGGGCCTCATAGACGCAGACGGCCACGGTGTTGCTCAGGTTCAGGCTCCTGGCCGCGCCGGACATGGGCAGCCGGACGCAGCGGTCCCGGAAACGCTCCCGGAAAGCGGCGGGCAGACCGGCGGTCTCCTTGCCGAAGAAGAGCCAGCTGTCCGGGGTGAAGACCGCCTCCGTGTAGGACCGGGGGGCCTTGGTGGTGGTGAGCCAGAGGTCCCGGGCGGCCTCGGGGCGGCGGCGGAACAGGTCCTCCAGGTTCTCATAGTCGGAGACCTCCACCAGATGCCAGTAGTCCAGGCCGCAACGCTTCATATTCCGCCGTACCGCCTCCTGCGAGATGTCGAAGCCCAGGGGGCGGACCAGATGGAGGCGGGAGCCGGTGGCGGCGCAGGTGCGGGCGATGTTCCCACAGTTCTGTGGAATCTCCGGTTCCACCAGCACAACGTGCAGCATAGGTCCTCCCTCTTTCCGTCAGAATGGTGTTATTGTAATCCATTACCTGGACAAATTCAACTACATTCTTTGAAAAACCCGCAATTTTCAGAAAATCGAACCAGCGCCGGGGCGCAAATTCTGCGAAACGCCGAAAAATGCGGAAAGTTTTGCGTACTTTTTGGTTTGCTTCCGTTAGCTCCGACAAAAAAAGACGGAAACCGGGAAAAGATTTGGAAAAAATTTTACGAACAATTTCTATGGAACTACTGGATTTTCCCCAAAAGTTTGATATAATGGATTTGCCTTTAGTAAAAATGTGCAAAGGAGGGGAGCCCATGTGTCTTCTGAAGCAAGCCGTTCTTGTATTTGAGGAAGACGCCGCCGTCCCGGCGGACGCAAAGCCGCTGATGCTGGAAACCGTATTGTCCCGTCCCATTCTGTCTTGGGTATGCGGCCGATTGCGGGCCGACGGCATCCAGCGGCTTTTCGCTGTCTGCGGACCCCGCTTCGCGGAGGAGGTCCGGCGTCTTCTCCCGCCGGAGGCCGCCGTCTCCGAGCAGTGGGGGGACCTGGAGGCCTTTCTGGATACGGAGGAGCCGGTGCTGGTGCTCCCCCGGGCCGCCTTCCCCATGAAGGAGGCCGGGCCGGGCTTCGCCTACGCCGCACCAGGCCGGGAGCTGAGGGAAACCTGGCGGGTGAAGATGACCAACAGCGTCCAGGGGGCGGAGCTGGTCCCCGGCTGGCTTCCGGTCTACGGCCCGGAGACGATTGCGGAACTCACGGCGATTCTGGGGGCTTCGAAAGAGGGTTAAACTGTCCGTCGCAGGACATAAAATAAAATGGCCGGACTCCCGGCCATGGAAAGAGAGCGTTTGGATATGATTTCACACGGGAAAGATATCAAGGTATTTTCCGGCAACGCGAACCTGAATCTGGCGAAGGAGATCTGCGCGCAGATGGGCACGAAGCTGGGAGAGGCCGAGGTCGGCGCCTTCTCCGACGGCGAGGTCTTTGTCTCCCTGTATGAGACCGTCCGGGGCAGCGACGTGTTCGTAGTCCAGCCCACCTGCGGCCCGGTCAACAACAATCTGATGGAGCTGCTCATCATCATCGACGCGCTGAAGCGGGCCTCTGCGGGCCGCATCACCGCCGTCATCCCCTACTACGGCTACGCCCGGCAGGACCGGAAGGCCAAGGCCCGGGACCCCATCACCGCCAAGCTGGTGGCCAACATGATCACCGCCGCCGGAGCGGACCGGGTGCTGACCATGGACCTTCACGCCGCCCAGATTCAGGGCTTCTTCGACATCCCGGTGGACAATCTGGCGGGCAACCCCATCTTTGTGGATTACTACGCCAAGAAGTTCGGCTCCGCCTGTGAGGACATGGTGGTGGTTTCCCCCGACGTGGGCTCCGTTTCCCGGGCCCGGGCCTTCGCCCAGAAGCTGCACATGCAGCTCGCCATTGTGGACAAGCGGCGGCAGCGGGCCAACCAGTGTGAGGTCATGAACGTCATCGGAGACGTGGAGGGCCGGGACTGCATCCTCTTTGACGATCTGGTGGACACCGGCGGGTCCCTCTGCAACGCCGCCCAGGCCCTGATTGACAATCGGGCCCGCAGCGTGCACGCCTGCGCATCCCACGGCGTGCTGTCCGGCCCGGCCATCGACCGGATCAACGCCAGCCCCATTCAGGAGCTGGCCCTGCTGAACACCATCCCGGCCATCCGCCCGGAGCTCAGCGCCAAGATCAAGTACCTCTCCGTGGCCCCCATGTTCTGCGAGGCCATCGAGCGCATTTATCAGGAGGTCTCCATCTCCAAGCTCTTCCGCTGAGCCGGAGAGTCCGGCGTCCCTACTATATAATATCAGCCACATGAGGCGGGGAAGGGTTTCTTCCCCGCCTATGCGGGTTATCCGGACGTGTCGAAATTAGAATCTGATTGGAAAGGCGAAACCGATATGCAGTTTGGAAACAGAGGCGGCTCCGCTGTGGAGTGGCTGATCGCGGGGCTGGGGAATCCCGGTGCGAAGTATGAGAACACCCGGCACAACATGGGCTTCCGCACGGTGGAGCTCCTGGCGGAGCAGAAGGGCGTGAAGCTGAACAAGGTGAAGTTCAAGTCCGCCTATACTATCATGGTGTTTGCCGGGGCCCGGTGTCTGGTGATGAAGCCCCAGACCTATATGAACCTCTCCGGCGAGGCAGTGCGGGAGGCGGCACAGTTCTATAAAATCCCCCCGGACCACGTGCTGGTGATCTACGACGACGTGTCCCTCCCCGTGGGGAAGCTCCGGGTCCGGCCCGCCGGTTCCGCCGGAGGGCACAACGGCATCAAAAACATCATCGCCCACCTGGGGACCCAGGACTTCCCCCGAATCAAGATCGGCACCGGGGCCCCCGGTGAGGACGGGAATATGATCGACTGGGTCATCGGCGTGCCCTCTCAGAAGGAGCGGGAGATTCTGCTGGAGGCCTTCCGGCGTGGAATTGAGGCGGCGGCGTGCGTCATTGAGCACGGCTGCCAGCAGGCTATGAACGATTTCAACGGGACCTGAAAAGGAATTGCTATGAAGCATTTGCTGGAAACTTTAATGACCCTGCCGGAGGCGGCGGAGCTCCTTCGCCGGGTGGAGGACAACGGCTGCCCCGTTGGAGTGACGGGGCTCCAGCCGGTCCACCGGGCCTGCCTGGGGGCGGCGGTGGCCCGGGCCGCGGGACGTCCGGCGGTGTTCCTCTGTGGAGACGAAGGGGAGGTCCGCCAGCTGGCGGCCGATCTGGAGGCCCTTCTGGGCGCTCCGCCGGTGACGCTGCTGGCCCGGGAATGGCGGCTCCGGCCAGGGGCGGTCTCCTCCCGGGACTGGGAACGGGGCCGTCTGGCGGCGCTCCACACCCTGTCCCAGGGGACGCCGCCCCAGGCAGTGATCGCCACCGCCGACGCCCTGATGGCCCGGACCCTCCCCCCTTCGCTGCTGAAAACCCTGTCCGTCACTCTGCGGGTAGGCCAGCGGCAGGACCTTCCGGAGCTGACGGACCGGCTCCTCGACGCCGGGTACGCCCGCTGCCAGCAGGTGGAGGGCGTGGGGCAGTTCGCTCTCCGGGGGGGCATTCTGGACGTGTTCTCCCCCCTGATGGACCAGCCGGTCCGCTGCGAGTTCTTTGACGATGAGATCGACTCCATGGGGGCCTTTGACCCCGGCACCCAGCGGCGGACGGCAAATCTGGAGGAGGCCCTCCTCCTCCCCGCCGCCGAGGTTCTCCCCCGGCAGGCGGAGGGCGGCCTGGAGGGGCTGGCGGAAACCCTGCTGGCCCTGGCCGGGAAGCTGGAGAAAAAGGGGGCCTCCGAAACCGCCGCCCGCCTCCGGGAGGACGGGGAGCGGCTGAAAAGCGGCTCCGTCCCCGAGGGGATGGACCGCTACCTTGGGGCGGTCTACCCCAAGGCCGCCGCCGGCGTGCACTATCTGCCCCGGAACGCGGTGGTCTTCCTCTGCGAGGCGGGCCGGGTGGACGAGCGGGTGAAGGGGACCCTTCTCCAGAGCCGCCAGGACCTGGAGGCGCTGATGGAGGCCGGGCTGCTGGCGGGGGATTTCGCCCGCCTCTTCCTCTCCGCCGAGGAGTTTTACGCTGCCCTGTCGGATTTCCCCACCGTCATGGCAAACGCCCTGCCCACCTCCCGCTACCCCTACCCGCCCAAGGGGCTCCTGAATCTCAACGCCCGGCAGCTCAGCTCTTACGGCGGCAGCCTGGAGACCGCCGCCGCCGACCTGGAGCAGTACCGGGAAAACGGCAGCGCCGTGCTCCTCCTCTGCGGCGGGGAGACCCGGGCGAAAAACCTCCACCACCTCCTGTCGGAGCGGGGCATCCCCGCAGCGCTGGATTTAAAGGGCGGCGGCATGCCCGTCCCCGGGGAAATCCGGATTTCCGTGGGAGCCCTCTCCGCCGGGTGCGAGTGGCCCGCGCTGAAGCTGGCGGTGCTGACCGAGGGCCAGCTGACCGCCCCGGCCCGGAAGCGGGCCCGGATGAAAAAGGACTCCAACCGCCAGAAAATCCAGTCCTACACGGATTTGAAGCCAGGAGACCTGGTGGTCCACACCCACCACGGCGTGGGCCGCTTCGCGGGCATCCAGCGGATGCCGGTGGACGGGGTGGAAAAGGACTACATTAAAATAGACTACGCCGGAGGGGACTGCCTCTACGTCCCCGCCACGGCCCTGGATCTGGTAAGCAAATATATCGGCGGCGGCGAGGACGGCCCCGCCCGCCAGAAGCTGAACAAGCTGGGCGGTACTGAGTGGGCCAAACAGAAAACCCGGGCCAAGAAGGCCGTCAAGGACCTGGCCAAGGGCCTGACCCGGCTCTACGCCGAGCGCCAGCGCCGCCCCGGCTTCGCCTTCTCCCAGGATTCCCCCTGGCAGCGGGAGTTCGAGGAGGCCTTTCCCTACGCGGAGACCGACGATCAGCTCCGGGCCATCGCGGAGATCAAGAAGGACATGGAGAAGTCCCGGCCCATGGACCGCCTTCTGTGCGGCGATGTGGGCTACGGGAAAACGGAGGTGGCCCTCCGGGCGGTGATGAAATGCGTGCTGGATGGAAAGCAGGCCGCGATTCTGGTGCCCACCACCGTTCTGGCTCAGCAGCATTACGCCACGGCCATGGGCCGCTTCCGGGATTTCCCGGTGCGGATTGAGGTCCTGTCCCGCTTCACGCCCCCCAAGGACCAGAAGCGCATCCTGGAGCTGGCAAGGGAGGGCCGGGTGGACCTTCTCATCGGCACCCACAAGCTGCTGCAAAAAGACATGGCGTTCAAGGACCTAGGGCTCCTCATCATCGACGAGGAGCAGCGCTTCGGCGTCACCCATAAGGAGCGCTTGAAGGAGCTGAGCCGTCAGGTGGACGTGTTGACCCTCTCGGCGACGCCCATCCCCCGGACGCTGAACATGGCCCTGTCCGGCCTCCGGGACATGTCCACCATCGAGGAGCCTCCGGCGGACCGCCAGCCGGTGCAGACCTATGTGCTGGAGCACGACTGGGCGATTCTGGAGGACGCCATGCGGAAGGAGCTCAGCCGGGGCGGGCAGATTTACTACCTCCACAACCGGGTGGAGAGCATCGATCTCACCGCCTCCCGGATTCAGAAGATGCTGGGGCCGGACGTCCATGTGGTCACGGGCCACGGGAAGATGAGCGAGCAGGAACTGTCCGCTGTCATGCAGGCCATGGTGGACGGAGAGGCGGACGTCCTGGTGTGCACCACCATCATCGAAACCGGCATCGACATCTCCAACGTCAACACCCTGATCATCGAGGACGCGGATAAAATGGGCCTGGCCCAGCTCCACCAGATTCGGGGCCGCATTGGCCGCAGCGCCCGGCGGGCTTACGCCTACCTGACCTTCCGGAAGGGGAAGATTCTTCAGGAGATTGCCTCCAAGCGGCTGTCGGCCATTCGGGAGTACGTGGAATTCGGGTCCGGCTTCCGCATTGCCATGCGGGACCTGGAAATCCGAGGCGCGGGGAATCTGCTGGGCCCGGAGCAGTCCGGGTATCTGCTGAGCGTGGGCTATGACCTCTACCTGAAGCTCCTGGAGGAGGCGGTCCTGGAGGAGCGGGGCGAGGAGAAGCAGATTGAGACGGAATGCTCCGCCGACCTGACGGTAAACGCCAACATTCCGGAGCGTTACGTGTCCTCCCCCGAGCAGCGGATGGACCTCTACCGCCGGATTGCCGCCATCCGCTCCAACGACGACGCGTCGGACCTTCTGGACGAGCTGCTGGACCGCTACGGCGAGGCGCCGAAGCCGGTGATGGCTCTTCTGGACGTGGCGCTGCTCCGGGCGGCGGCGGCGAAGGCCGGAGTGTCGGATATCACCCAGAAGCGGGACGTTCTCCGCTTCCAGCTGGCGGTTTTCCGCCCGGAGGCGGTAGTGAAGGTCTGCGGCCTGAACAAGTACCGCCAGCGCCTGACCGTGGCCGCCGGAGAGGACCCGGCTCTGACGCTGAAGCTGAAGCCCGGGGCGGACGCCCTGGAGAGCGCCATGGAGCTGGTGGAGGATTTGAAGCTGTCGGTCAGCGAATAAGCGATAAGAGGGGCTCTGTCCAATAGGACAGAGCCCCTTTTTTGATTCCGGCGGGCTTCGCTTACGCCGCCCCGTTCTGGTCCGGCGTCTCGAAAAACGGCACCGCAGCATCGTCCCTTCGCAAGAACAGCAGGCCGAAGGAGCCCGCGCCGCAGTTGCTGGCGATGGCGGAAGAGGCCTTTTGCAGATAGACCCGCTCAAAGGGGCAGCACTGCCGCACCAGACTTTGAATATACTGGAGCTTCTTCTCGTCCATCCCGGAATACGTGATGAACAGAATGCGCCGGTCAATATTCCTGCTGTCCTGAAGTGTCCTCCGGATATACCGCTTCGCCACATGGGAGAAATTCCCCATTTCCATACGGCTGACCACCATGCGGCTCTTCTTCAGCTCCAGCACGGGGTGCAGCAGCAGCGCGTCGCAAAGGATCTGGATTCGCTTCGGAATCCGTCCGGACTGGCACATCATATGGGTGCTGTTGATGATGAAGGCGGAGGATATGAAGTGCTCCATCCGCTTCACCGTCTCCACGATCTCTTCCTTCCCCGCGTGGTGCTCCGCCATATAGGCCGCGCACAGCACCGCCAGCCCCATACTGCTGGACAGGTGCCCGGAGTCCACCACCGTGACGTTCTCAAAGGACTTCGCCGCCTCGAGGGCGTTCTGATATCCCTCGCTGACGTGCTTCGCCATGGTGATGTGGATGATATTCTGGGCCTCCGTCAGCTTCTCCGCGAAAAACCGCTCATAGTCCTCCACCTCGGGGGGCTGAGAGGCCCCCTTCCGGCCCCCGGCCATGTGCATCAGCAGCTCATCCGGCTGCATCTCCTCCAGATCCAGGAACCGTCCCTCGTCCGTGCTGACGTAGTAAGGGCACACGGAGATGCCGAACTCCTTCCGGAGACTCTCCGGCAGATCGCTGACGCTGTCGGTTGTCACCAGGACGGAGCGCCGCTGGGCCTGCTCGAAAATCAGGATGTCCTTCTCGATCTCCGACTGCTGGACCTCCTCGTTCAGGCGCACCAGCGCTTTGGGGAGAATGCTCAGCACGGCGGCCTCCAGCAGCGCGCCGCTGACCGGCTTGGCCAAGTACCCGCTGAAGCCCTCCTTCCGGTAAAGCATCTGGTTATCGCTGCCCGCGTTGGCGGTCAGGGCCACCACCGGCACATCCAGGCACAGTCCCGCCGGCTGCACGCGCAGCGCATGAAGGCACTCAATTCCGCTCATCTCCGGCATCATATGGTCCATGAGGATGCAGTCATACCGGTGGTCCTGGGTCAGCCGCAGGCACTCCGCTCCGCTGGAGGCGGTGTCTATCTGGATTTGGGTCTCCGCCAGCAGCTTCGTCACCACCATCAGATTCATGTCGTTGTCGTCCACCACCAGGATATGGGCGTCCGGCGCCTCAAAGCTCTGCCGGTAGGGCTCCCCCTCATGGACCTTGGACCGGGAGGCCAGCGTAAAGGTCCCCAGCTCCTGATCGTCGATGATATCCTGATCCAGCCGGACGATGAATTTCGAACCCTTGGTATAGACGCTGTTGACGCTGATCTCGCCGCCCATCAGCTCCACCAGCTGATGAACGATGCTCAGCCCCAGCCCGGTCCCCTCGATATAGCGGTTCTTCTCCTCGTCCACCCGGCGGAAGGCGTTGAAGATATAGGGAATGTTCTCCTTCTTGACGCCTTGGCCGGTGTCCTCCACGGAGTACCAGACCCGTACCCGGTTCACCGACTGGCGCTCGCACCGGATGGAAAGGGTGACGGAGCCCTCGCTGGTGTACTTCACCGCGTTGTTCAGCAGGTTGATCAGAATCTGCTTGATGCGCACCTCGTCTCCGCAGAGCATGCTGGGGATGGAGGAGTCCACATGGAGCTTGAATTCCAGGCCCTTCTCCTTCGCCTTAATCCAGATCATATTGACGATCTCGGAAAACAGCGCGCCGGTCTCATAGGAGACGTTGACGATTTCCATCTTGCCGGATTTGATCTTGGAGATGTCCAGGATGTCGTTGATCAGGGAGAGCAGCAGCTTGCTGGCCCCCTGAATGTTCCTGGCGTTCTCCGCCACCTCGTCGGAAATATCCTCCCGCAGGATGATTTCATTCAGGCCGATAATCGTGTTGATGGGCGTGCGGATCTCATGGCTCATGCTGGAAAAGAAGTGATTCTCCGCCCGGTTCAGCTCCTCGATTTCCTTCTTCTGCCGCTGGGAGAGGGCATTTTCCTCCTCATACATCCGGTTCAGGAACATGAGCAGGATGCTGGTGAGCAGGCCGACCATAATCATGGAAAAGGCGGAGTCAAAGAAGGAGTTGTTGTGAACGTTCGGTATGGCAATCCGGGGGTAATAGTAGGCGATGCCATAGCAGATCATGGTCTCCACGGTGCACAGGCCGAAGAAGACGGCCATGCGCCTCCCCTGGAGGGTGATGCAGACATAGATGAAGCACAGGACGAACCACTCCGGCACGCCGCTGTAAAACCCTCCGGCGGAGAAAAAGGTGATGGGAAACAGGGACAGCAGCAGCACGGCGATGGCCGTGGCTCCGGCCTGGATGCGCTTCCGGCGGATGCTGTATTTCACGATGAGCGCCATCGCGATAAGGCCCAGAACCAGGAGCACGATATTCAAAACGCTTCTGCCCATGGGCAGGGTAAATATCAGCGCAATCATGCAGACGCCTGTCACAATGCGGAACATACGCTCCCGCAGGCTGATTCTGTGATCGGTGATGATAGCAAACCATTTTTTAATCACGCAGACTTCCACTCCTCAGAGTACGGTATTGGGGGGACCTAAAAGCTCCCCGATTCCATCAGCTGTGCGCAGAGCCCGTCATAGGCCTGAAGCAGTGCGCCGTGATGCTCCCGGATGAAGGCCTCGTCGCCGCTCTTCCCCGCCAGCTCCAGGGCCTTGGCCTGGGCGGAAAGAGCCTCCGCGCCGATGGTCAGCGACGTGCTCTTCAGCGCGTGGACCTTCACCGCGTAGTCCGGCCAGTTGGCGTTTTCATAGAGCGCGGCGATTTCCGCCCGCTTCTCCCCGCTTTGGGCGCAGAACATCCGCAGCATCTCCCGGTAAAAATCCTCGTCCCCGGCGCAGTAGTCCAGGCCCAGCTCCGTGTTGACTCCGGCCTGTTCAAGCCGCTCCCGGGGAATCGCTCCGGCCTCCGGCGCCGCTTCCGGCGTCCCGGCGGCGGATACCTCCTTCTCCGGCGGCGTCTCCGGAATCTTGGCGGCGGGCGCTTCCTTCTCCGGAGCGCTCTCCTCGGGGGTATCCGGAACGGTGGGTCTGGCGGCGTACTGGATGCAGCTCTTGGGCAGCACCTTCCGCAGGACCCGCTCCAGAACCGTGCGCTCAATGGGCTTCGGGACGAATTCCGTGAAGCCCTCGCTGCGGAACATCTCCCGCGCGCCGCTGACGGTGTTGGCAGTCAGGGCAATCACGGGCAGGTCCTGATAGAGGCTGTTCTGGATTTCGCGAATTTTCTTCAGCGTCTCCACCCCGTCAAAGCCCGGCATCATATGATCCAGGAAAACGATGTCATAGGGAATGCTGGAGCATTGGGCGATGGCCTCCCTCCCGCTCAGGCAGGTGTCCACCTCAATTCCGTAGCTCCCCAGGACGCCCTTGGCCACCACAAGGTTCATTTCCTCGTCGTCCACCGCCAGCGCCCGGACGCCCACGCAGGTGAAGGGCTTCCGCCCGGCGGCCTGATCCTCGGCAAAGCCCCGCTCTCCGATTTCTCCGTTCAGCAGGTTCGCCACCGAGAGGGCGGAGAAGGGCTTATGTATGATCAGCAGCCTGCTGTCGTTGTCCAGGGAAAACTCTTTTTCCGCGATTACCACGACCCGGAGGGTCTCGGCCAGTTCTTCGTAATACTCCGGATTCTCCAGATAGCCCGTCTGCGTGATGAATACGTGGGTCAGATTGTGATTGCGCCGCAGCTTCAGCAGGCCCTCGAAGTTATGGGTCTGGAAGCCCCGGACTCCCAGGCCGTTTACCAGGTTCAGAATCAGTCTGTCATAGTACTCCCGAACCGCGTCGCAGCTGTACTTTTCCGGCCGGAAATAGCACGCGATGCAGAGCTGTTCCGGGTGGTTGAGCATGATGCAGGGCTGCTCGTCCACCACGCCCTGGGGCAGCACAATATGGGCGGACAGGCCCGCCTGGTCCTTGCAGTCGAAATGAATGAAGCCGCCCATGGCGGTCAGCAGTCCCTGGGCGATGGGCAGCCCAAGTCCAAGCCCCCCCGCGAAGCGGCTGCTTCCGGAATCCGCCTGATAAAACACGTCGTACATCTGTGTCAGCTGGGAGTCCGTCATGCCGATGCCGGTATCGCGAATTTCCACGATCAGGTTGATGCCGTAGCTCTCCCGGCGGTGTTTGATGCGGACGTTGATGCCGCCCTCCTCAGTGAATTTGAGGGAGTTCTCCACCAGAATTTTCAGCACGTGGGAGATTTTCTCCGCGTCGCCCACCAGGACCGCGGGGACCTTAGGGTCGATGTCGAACACCAGCTCCAGGTGCTGGCGGTTGCTTTGCAGGGCGGTCATGGTGATCACGTCGTTCAGCACCGAGGTGATCATGTATTCCTTTTTGGCGGGAGTCAGCGTGCCCTCCACGATTTCCGTGTAATCCAGCATGTTGTTGATCTGGTTGGACAGGCGCTTTCCCGCCATTTTGATGGAGGTCATATCCGTCCGGATATCCGGGGAAAGCTCCTTGCTCAGAGCCACCTCGCTGATGCCGATTACCATGTTGATCGGCGTGCGGAGCTCATGGGAAACGTTGGAGAGAAACACGGCGTTCTGCTTCCCCGAGGTCTCCAGCTCCTTGAAGATGCGCTCATACCATTTCTGCTGTACGTTCCGCCGGTTGATCCAGTACCGCGCGAGGGCGGTACTGCCAAAAATCAAAACGGTGCCCAGGCCCAGGCGGAAGAGCTCCCGGTACTCCATCTGGTGGGAGATGCTGCGCAGAACAGTTCCCTGATATAGGAGGGCCATGAGAAACAGGACCTCAATCGCGTGCATGACCCACTTTTTATTCAGCATGAACAGTGCGAGGACCAGAATACAGGCCACAGCGGGAATGTCGTATACGCTGGCTTCATGGACGCTGAAGAAGAAGAATTCCACCAGCATAAGCCCGATGCACAGGTTTTCGTAAAGCACATCGGAACCGGCCCTTGCGATGTGGAGAAGCCAGACGCTGAAGCACCCCGCCGTCATCAGCGGAATCATCCAGAGCTCCCAGGCCAGAACGATGATAGCCAGACACAGCATTCCGCTGAACGCCGTAATAATCACAGCCAGCAGAAGATGTCTGCTTGTCTGCTCCTCCGCCCTCATGCCTTTTCAAACTCCTGCGTAACCCGCTTCAGCAGTTCCTGCGGCCGGAAGGGCTTTTTCAGGTAGTTGACCGCGCCCAGCTCAATTGCCTTGACCACGTCCTCCTCCAGCCCCGAGGCCGTCAAAAAGATCACGGGAACTCCGGCGGCAAAATCCTTCATGCGCTCAAAGGTCTCAATCCCGTCCATTTCCGGCATGTCAATATCCAGAAGGACCATATCCACCCTCTGGGCCTCCAGCTCATCCAGCGCCTCAAAGCCCGAGTTCGCCAGAAGCACATCATAGTCCTTGCCAAGGATGATCTTGGTTCTCGCGAGATTCATTCCGTCGTCGTCCACCACTAAAATGCGTTTTTTCATGTGATTGCCTCCCTGTCTTGTTGCTGAGTATTGCCAAAGTCTCATAGAGCTCATTCTAAATGAAACCCACAGGAAAATCAAGCCTGTTTTTCGGGATGGGAGGGCTGTGCTGCAGGTGTTGCAATGAAGCGTGAGAAATACTGGAAAAGGGCAGCGAATAGGAACGAATTGTGATATGGTAAAGTCTCTCAGACGGAACCGAAAAACAGACGCTGCCTATTCGCTATGCTATGGATAAAGATAACGCAAACAGCCCGGTATAGGAAATCCCTGATTTTGTATGCACAGAAGCATGGAGTTCTCAAGGCAGCCATCCGCTTCCGTACCAAGAAGAGCGCGCTATAATCCGGTAACTCGTTTGAAACCACTAAAACCTGTCCTCATCTGATGGCCGCTCTGCTGTGGGCAGGTTGGACTAAAAAATGTCTGCTGGTATGATCTGCCCTATAAAGTAAACACATTTAAAGGAACCCCGCTCCAAAGCACAAGCCGCCTTCACTGTCCCAGTGCCAGGTCCTTTACAACCTCCCCCGCCAGAATCAGCCCTGCCGCCGAGGGCACGAAGGCACTGCTTCCCGGCACCTGCCGCCTCTCCTGCCCCTCCATCGTCTTCCGGTACAACTCCCCCTCTGGGTTCTGCGGCGCCTCCTGCGAATATACCACCTTCAGGTTCCGGATTCCACGCTTCTTCAGCTCCTTCCGCATTACCCGCGCCAAAGGGCATACGGATGTCTCATATATATCCGCCACGCGAAAGGCCGTCGGGTCCAGCTTATTCCCCGCTCCCATACAGCTGATCACCCGCGTTCCCGCCTCCTGAGCCTGTTGTATCAGCTCCAGTTTGCCGGTAACGGTATCAATGGCGTCCACCACGTAATCATACCGGGTGAAATCAAATTCTCCAGCGGTATCCGGGCCGTAAAAAAGCTTCCAGACACGCACTTCCGCTTCCGGATTGATCTCCAAAACCCGCTCCTTAGCCGCGTCCGCCTTATAAAGCCCCAGCGTCCGGTGGGTGGCAAGCAACTGCCGGTTCAGATTCGTCAGGCTTATCCGGTCATTGTCAACCAGATCCAGCGCTCCTATCCCGCTGCGGGCCAGCGCCTCCACCGTATGCCCCCCTACGCCGCCCAGGCCGAACACCGCTACCCGCGCTTTCGCCAGACGCTCCATGCCGCTCCGGCCCAGGAGCAGCTCCGTTCTTGAAAACTGGTCCAGCATTTCCCTATTCCTCGATTCCCTGAATTTCTATCTGCTCCAGAACCTCCTGTCCCCAGGCGGTCAGCGCCATACTGCCGTGCAGGGGAATGTCCCGGTACGCTTCATAATCAAAATTCTTCAGGGGCAAATCATAATCCAGGCGGATCAACCCCTTTGCCGCCAGCGCCAGCAGCACGGCGGGAGACGCTTCCGGTTCCTCCAGGCATATGGGCTTCTCCCGGTCCCGGGCAGCCGCTATCGGAAGAAAGGGCGTCTGCCCCAGGCAACGCAGCAGCGCCAGCTCCGGCAGAGTCAGCGCCAGTTCGCCGCAGCTTCCGCAGCCGCCACAGCCGCCGCCGTTACAGTGTTCACAGCTCATGCCGTCACCTTCTCCCCGCTTTGTACCTCCGCGATGGTTCCGCCTCCCAAAACGGTTTCCCCGTCGTAAAACACCGCCGCCTGTCCCGGCGTCACCGCCCGCTGAGGCTGGTCAAATACCAGACGGACCCGTCCGTTCTCCGCCGGATACGCCGTAGCCGGCTGTTCCGTTTGGCGGGACCGGGTCTTTGCCTTCACCGGAAGCGGAGCCGTCAGGCCCTCCAGGGCAATCCAATTCAGATCTTCCACCAGAATTTCCCGGGAAAACAAAGCGATCTCCGGTCCGACTGTAACAGTGTTGGCCGCCATGTCCTTTCCGCAGACGTAGACCGGCTCCCCCATGGACAGCCCCAGCCCCTTCCTCTGTCCCAGCGTATAACGCACCGCGCCCCGATGACGGCCTGCCACCCGGCCCTCCTGAGTCAGGAAGTCTCCCGCCGGACAGGTGGTTCCGGTATAGGCCTCGATGAATCCGCCGTAATCGCCGCCGGGGATAAAGCAGATGTCCTGGCTGTCTCGCCGCCGGGCGTTAGGGAAGCCCAGGCGCTCCGCCAAGCTCCGGGTCCGGCTCTTTTCCATGCGGCCCAGGGGGAAGAGGACATAGGCCAGCTGCTCCTGTGTCAATGTATAGAGAAAATAACTCTGGTCCTTCCCGGAGTCCAGCGCCTTTTTCAGAAGCCAGCGCCCGGAGTCCCCGTCGTATTCCACCTGGGCGTAATGCCCGGTAGCCACATAGCCTCCCTCCCCCGCTTCCTCCAGAAGTTGGGAGAACTTGATGCGCCGGTTGCAGTCCACGCAGGGATTCGGGGTCCCCCCCGCCTGATAGACACGGATGAATTTCTCTATCACGTCCCGCCGGAATTCTTCGGTCAGGTCCAGTACGGAAAAGGGAATGCCCAGCTTCCGGCACACCGCCTCCGCGTCCCGGGCGTTTTCCCCGCTGTCTTCGGGCAGAAGGCGCATGGTAACGCCCCGACAGCGAAAGCCCGCTTCCCGGACCAGATAGGCCGCCGCCGCGCTGTCTACGCCGCCGCTCATGGCAATCAAGGCATGGTGATGGTTATTATTTGTCATGGTTTTCCTCGCTGTTTTCTCCCCATGGGGGACTGTTGTGTACGGAGATTTTATTATAGTACAGTTTGGGCGTTTTGTCACGAAATATTGACGGACTTCTATGAAAGGCTGAAGTAGTAGATTAAATGCAGAAAAGGTTTTTCAACCTTTTTCTGCATTATTTTTTTATCCAAACGGGAGCAGAAACGGGGAAAGAGGTGATTATGGTGAGGACTTTGACGATGGAGGACCGCAGGAAGATTGAATTGATGTGGCGGCGCAACGCTTCCCCGGTCAAGATTGCCGCAGAGCTGGAAATCAGTCAGTGTACCGTATACACGGAACTGAAACGCGGCCAGGAGACGGACGTCGGGGGCGGCGTGGTGCTGGACGAGAACTTCCGGCCCGCGTACAGCGCCGAGCGGGGTCAGACCGTGTACCAGAGGAACTTGCGGAACCGTGGACGCCGCCCGAAGCGGGACATTGAACAGAAAGGAGCGGACGGAGCATGACAAACTTTGAGAAAATCGCCGCGTCGCCGGAGACGCTGGGGACGTTTCTCGCTTCCCTGCCCATTGCGAGCGGGCCGTGGGACGAGGCGTTTCATCGGACGTTCTGCGACGGATGCCAGGCGGAGGACTGCGACGGGCAGGACTGCCCACACAAGGCGGAGCGGAACAATCCGCTGTGGTGGCTGATGCAGGAGGCGGAGGTTGAGCAGGACACGCCGCCGGAGGAACTGCCGGAGCCGCTGCGGGAAATCAAGCAGAAATATCCAACGGTGAAAATCTACAAGACTTCTCCAGTCAGCCACGGCCTGAAAGGGAACCTGCGCTATATGGAAGTCGGCGCTGCAATGATGCTTGAGCTGGGGAAAGTTCTGTGGGCAGGGGAAAGAAAATATCGGGTGACAATTGAGTGCGACCCGGAAACGGGAAAATTCGAGGCGAAGCGAGAGGACGAGCCGTTGGAACGCCGCCCCATGTGGCGGGGCGGACGGCTGGACATGGAACCGGACCATGGGACGAGCCGGGAAGGATGGAAAGAATGGCCGTCGGAACCACATAGGACGGAAAAACTGTTTGAAGAAATCAAGGCGAAAATCATAGAAAGCGGATGCACACCGGATGAAGGGATAAATGTCCTGGGGTCTTTACGGACTGTGTGCATAGATAATTTGAAGCGCGAAAAGAATCCACCGCGCCCATAGAAGGAGGCGGTAGATAAGGGAGACTACTTTTCCGGTGGAAGAACGGTTGCCGGGGGATAACTCACATAGGCCTGCAGCGCATTGAGGAAGCGCTTATGTGGCTGAACCGCCGGACGGAGGACCGGGTGGAGCGGAACGTCCTGGGGACGAACGAGAAATAAGGAGGAAACGGACAATGGAAAACCTGATTCAAAACATTCCCGTGGCGGCGGCGCTGGTGCTGCCGGTGGTGCTGGTCCTGATGGTGGTAACGAACATCATCGTGGAGGTGCTGAAAAAGCTGACATGGGGGAAGCTGCCGACAAACCTCCTGGCCTTTGCCGTAGCTATGGTGGTGACGCTGCTGATGGAGCTTGCCAAAGAGGCGGGAGTTGAGGGGGTAGAACTGCTATTGTAAATAATGCACAAAAAATAATTTTATATTTTTCTGCATTTAACCCTTGACATTTTCGGACTTCTATGAAGTCTCCGCAGGACCTCCTGCATGGTCTTCCGTTGCCCCCGCACTTTTTGCGTGAGGCAATCCCTCTTTTCAACAAAAAAACCTCCGGCGGGGGATGGCTTTCTCGGAGAGGCGGAGAAATTTCCGACACGATTTGCTTTATGTAAACCAAACCCTTTCACCTCGAAGGTTGAAAACTCCCGTCCCGGCCTGTGGGAAACCGTGGATAACTTTCCAAACCCTTTCCACCACAGGAATACCCGTTGTGGAAAACCCTGTGGAAAGTGTGGATAACTCTTCGTAGAAGGGTTTTATGAAAAATCTTATGTAAATGTGCAGCACCCCGGCGGGAATTTGGGAAGAAGGGTGAAGAACCACGGGAAAAGCGGGGAAATCGGGAGAAACGGCGGTTTCAAAAAACGGATCATCTGGGGCCCTCTCAAGAGGCAGTCACAAAATATCGACCAAAACCGACAAAATGCTCAAAAGAAAACCGCAGGATATCCTGCAATAATACGAGACGTATTCGTACAGCTGTACGTTCAAAAGCAGCGGCGGGGAGCCTTTCCGGTTCCCCGCCGCCGTGCTGTTATTCCGCGTCCACCGCCTTCATAGATTCGGTGGAAACCTTCACGTCCTCCATGCCGGTCAGGTCCACACCGTCCTGTCCGTCCCTGCTGGTAGTGACATAATAGGTATTGCTGCCCTCCGCGCTGCTGAGAATCATGTGATCCTCCACCGTTCCCTGAACGGTAATGGAAGTGCCGTCCTCCAGCTCGGTGGTGTACGTGCCGTTCTCCGTCAGCTCATCGGTGATGTCGGTCTCCCCGCCGTCAACCTTGAGATACAGGCGGCCATCCCGCTCCTCGGTGAAGGCGGAGCCGTGCCCTTCGGTAATCAGGCCGGAAACGGCGCTCTCAGGCACGCCTTCCGAAACGTTCACCTGAACGCTCTCAGCACTGCCGTCCGCTGTGGTGAACGTAATCACCAGGCTCTGATAAAAGCCCTCCAGCAGCTCGCCGCCGCTGGCCGCGTTGGCGCTGACCGCCAGCGCCAACGTAAGCACCGCCGCCATACCTACGGTACGCAGGACCTTCCAGGGCCGCCGCATGGTCTTCTTCGTCTCGTTCATCTTCATAAGAACCTCCTTCTTCGCCTCGTCGGAGGCCCGGAGCCGGGAAAAGGTCTCCCGATACAGATTCTTGTCAATCATAGGCTTCTGCCTCCTTCAGTTTGTTTTGCAGCTGTCCCCTGGCCCGCATGAGCCAGGTCTGGACAGTGGACGCCTTGGCGCCCAGCAGCTCCGCGACCTCCTTGACGGCGTAGCCCTCGTAATAATGGAGATAGATTGCCGCCCGGTACTTCGGGGGCAGAGCCATCACCTGCCGGAACAGCTCCGTCTGGACGGGCTGGTCAAAGACAGCGGTCTCCTCCGCCTCGTCCAGAGAACCGGTGCGCCGCCGCCAGGGGGAACGAAGCAGCTTCCGGCACTCGTTGGACGCCACCCGGAGAAGCCAGTGCTTCCGGTGCTCCGGAGTCTGAAAGTCCGTCCGCTCCACATAGAGCTTCAGCAGGGTCTCCTGCATGATGTCTTCGGCGTCCGCCCGGTTTTTCAGATAGCTGTACGCCAGACGGAACACCATGTCGCCATATTGTTCCACGGCTTCCTGAAACTGCTGGTCCGTCAACGCGTCTCACCTCCTGGGATTGGTTTGGAAGGGCCCTTCTGTAGGGTATATCCCTCAGCGGGCGGAAATATCTCACAGCGGCGGAAAATTTGTAAAAAAAGAAAAGCCGCCCTCTTCGCCGGAGGCATAATCCGCCGGGGTTCCGGTCAATCTAAAACGGACCGGGAGCGGAACTTCCCGGCCCGGAAACTGCTCAAACTGAGGTGACTGTATGGAATCCATCTGGAGGCATACGCTTCCCGCGTTCCCGCCCCTGCCGGGAGACCGGAAAACCGGCGTCCTTATCATCGGCGGCGGCATGGCGGGGCTGCTCTGCGCCCTCCGGCTGACCCAGGAAGGAACGGAT
The DNA here is from genome assembly GCA_041223955.1 of Oscillospiraceae bacterium 38-13. Taxonomy (GTDB): domain Bacteria; phylum Bacillota; class Clostridia; order Oscillospirales; family Oscillospiraceae; genus Oscillibacter. The sequence continues at coordinate 57,766 of JBCLRG010000006.1, forward strand.
TGCGTCCTGGTGGAGGCAAACCGGCTCTGCGGCGGCGTGACGGGGAACACCACCGCCAAGCTCACATTTCAGCACGGACTGATTTACGCCAGGCTCCTTCGGGAATTTGGCCCGGAGCGGGCCCGGCTCTATCTGGAGGCTAACCGGAACGCCCTGGCCCGCTTCCGGGAGCTCTGCCGGGATATCGAGTGCGATTTTCAGGAGCGGGACGCCTATGTCTATGCGGCGGAGGACCGGCGGAAGCTGGACCGGGAGCTGGAGGCCCTGGGCCGTCTGGGCTTCCCAGCGGAGTTCGTCCGGACTCCGGACCTCCCCTTTCCCACGGCGGGGGCGGTGAAATTCCCGAAACAGGCCCAGTTCCACCCGCTGAAATTCGCCGCCGCCATCGCCGGGGGGCTCCCCATCTATGAGCACACCAAGGTTCTGGAGCTGGCGCCCAACAGGGCCGTGACGGACTGCGGGACGGTAACGGCGGAAAACATCATCGTTGCCACCCATTTCCCCATGCTCAACAAACACGGGGCCTATTTCCTCAAGCTCTATCAGCACCGCTCCTATGTGCTGGCGCTGGAGAACGCCCCGGAGCTGAAGGGCATGTTTGTGGACGAGAACAAGACGGGGCTGTCTCTCCGGAACCACCGGGGCTATCTCCTTCTGGGGGGCGGAGGGCATCGGACCGGGAAATCCGGCGGCGGATGGCGGGAACTGGAGGAGGCCGCCAAGACCTTTTTCCCCGGGGCCCGGGAGTCCGCCCGCTGGGCCGCTCAGGACTGCATGACCCTGGACGGCATGCCCTACGTGGGGCGGTACTCCCTGGGGACAAAGGACCTGTATGTGGCCACAGGCTTCAACAAGTGGGGCATGACCGCCTCCATGGCGGCGGCGGAGCTGCTGGCGGACCTGATTGCGGGGCGGGAAAATCCCTGCGAGGAGCTGTTCAGCCCCGCCCGGAGCGTGCTGAGGCCTCAGCTGGCGGTGAATGTCGGGGAGTCGGTTCTGGGGCTGCTGACCCCCGCCGTTCCCCGGTGTCCCCATATGGGCTGCGCCCTGAAGTACAACGCCCAGGAGCACAGCTGGGACTGCCCCTGCCACGGCTCCCGGTTCGGAGAGGACGGGACGCTTTTGGATAATCCGGCGGCGGACGATAAGCGGATGTAGGGGCGGCTACTCTCCGGCGGGGATGTCGAGGAAGATATCGGTCTGCGGTCCCCGCTTTCCCTGCATCAGGTGAAAGCGGTCCGCCTCCCAATAGGTCCGGCAGATGTGTTCCGCCTGAAAAACCGTGCCGGGCCGCGCCGTCATCCACTTGGAGGCCAGCGTTTCCCCGGAGGCGCGGCGAATCAGGTCCACCCGGAGGGCTTCTCCGTTCCGGGCGTCCAGACAGCGGTACACCAGCGCCTTGTACTTCCGGTTCCCGCTGGCTTTTGAGAACTTTTCCAGCAGGATGCCTTTTTGGAAACCGCAGGCCCGGAGGCGGTTCAGAACCTCCTCCCGGCGCTCCGGCAGATGGTTTTTCCCGCCGTTGGCCTGATCGGCCTCCGCCAGAACGTCCAGCAGCAGACCGGCAGTGTGGAGCGAAAACGCCTCATTCGCCTCCCGGAACCGGTAGAGAGTTTGGGAGGCCTCCCGGTCCAGGTTGTAAAAGGAGACCTTGAAAACGGGGTCAAAGTTGTATCCTGGCTTGCCGGTCAGAGGCTGCTCCACATTGGCGCACACCTGAAAGGTTTCGTGGCCGTCCAGGTCGATGGGCGACAGCTCCGAAAGGACCAGCCGGGCAATTCCGGCGGTCATCCGGTACAGGTGGCCGCTGTCGCAGTAATTGGAGGCCTCCCGGATTCTCCGGTCTAACATCCGGTCCCCGGAAACGGATAGAAATTTCAAATTCATGCCACTGTCCCCCCTGCGCCGCCGCCGCTTTCCGGCGGATAGCCCGCCGGGTATTCGGGAACAGTATACAGCGGCGGCGGGATTGGCGCAAGTCCCGCCGGATTGAGAGGAGGATGTTTCATGAAAATCGACCACAGAAAGGCCGCCGTCATTGGCTGCGGCAACGTGGGAGCGTCCATCGCCTTCCGCTTTTTGCAGCAGGGCCTGTTTACCCGTCTGGTACTTCTGGACGCTAACCGGGAGAAGGCGGAGGGAGAGGCCATGGACCTCCGGGACGGGCTGCCTTACGGCGCGGCTATGGAGATCACCGCCGGGAGCTATGACGATCTGACGGACTGCGCCCTGGTGGTCATTACCGCCGGAGCCAATCAGAAGCCCGGGGAGACCCGGCTGGACCTCATCGGGAAAAATACGGAAATTCTCCGCTCCATTCTGAAGGAGATCACCGCCCGGAGCTTCGAGGGCATTTTGCTGGTGGTGTCCAATCCGGTGGATGTGCTGACCTACGCGGCCTGGAGGCTGTCGGGCTATCCCCGGGAGCGGGTGATTGGCTCCGGGACGGTGCTGGACACCGGGCGCTTGAAGCAGCTGCTGGGAGCGGAGCTGGAGGTGGACAGCCGGAACATCCACGCCTTTATCATCGGCGAACACGGGGACAGCGAGCTGGCCGTCTGGAGTGAAGCCAACGTCTCCGGCCTGGATTTGGAGGACTTCTGCCGGGTCCGGGGGCAGACTCTGGGGGCGGAGAACCGGGAGCGGCTGTACCGGGAGGTCCGAGACAGCGCCTATGAGATCATCCAGCGGAAGGGGGCCACGTATTACGGCATCGCCATGGCGGTGGGCCGGATTGCGGAGGCCATTGTGAAGGATGAACGGGCGGTGCTGCCGGTATCGGCGGTGCTGGACGGACAGTATGGGATGAACGGTCTGGCACTGAGCCTGCCGTCCATCGTGGGCCGGAAGGGCTTGCAGGAAATTCTGGAAATGCCCCTCAGCGGGGAGGAACGGGCGGCGCTGGCGGCCTCGGCGGAGCAGATGCGGGAGGCCATTGGGACGCTGAAGCTGTGAGGACGCGGCAGGATAAAAGCAGGGCGGACATTCTGACGAATGCCCGCCTTACATACACCTTATATTTAATAGTAGGATTCCACCTGAAAAGGTTCGCCCAAGAGCCTTACGTCCGGGCACTCCACCCGCTTCAGGTACTTTTCTGCCGCACCTCTGTAGCCGTATATGTCATCCTGCGGAAAGGGCAGGTGGCAGACCAGCAGGTGTTTTAGGCGGAGCACGTCCCGGAGAAACGCCCTGCCCCGGGACAGCGTAATCCACGGGAAGTCCAGAAGCGCCAGATCCGGCGGATTGCCGCGCAGCGCTTCCTTCAGCGCCGGGCTGGCGACCTCGCAGTCCCCTGTAAGCAGCACCTGAAATCCTTCGTGGGACAGGAGGAGGCCATAGTGAGGAACTTCTGCGTAAACGCCCCTCTCATGAGGCAGGCGCAAAAATCGGAACGACACGCCCTTGTGAGAAAAAGCGGCTTCCCGTCCGGCCAGAAGGTGCTGCTCTTCAAATTCCTGCTCCGGCAAAATCAGCCCAGCGGCGGGCCAGAGCCGTTTTGCCTCCTGAGTCAGCGCCTTTGAATAATGGTCCGGGTGGCAGTGGGTGAAAAAGATGAAATCCGGATTTTGAAAGGACGGAAGCGTCCGCATCGCCTCCCACCGCTCCGGGGAGACTGTGGAAAACCCGCCGGTTTTTTTCGTGTGCAGGGCGTCCGCCAGAACGCGGAGACCCCCCAGCGTAATGGAAACCCCGGCATTGGCGCTGAGCGCGATGGTGCAGCGCGGCATTCTATCCCCTCTTTTCCTCCCGTTTTCTCCCTGACGCGCTGGCTCCGTCAAAAGGCCAGGTCCAGGTCCACGTCCCCCTGGATGCCGTCCACCCGGCCTGTGTGAGAGTACTGCCACAGGTCAAAGTGATAGTAGAAATCCGGCGTGGGGTCATACTCCGCCAGCCACAGGTCATACTCCGCCAGCTCCCGCAGATCGTAACGGAGATAGCCCTGGGTCTGGTTGAAATAAACCGCCGGACGGTAGCCCGCGTCCCGGACCCGCTCGCAGAAGGCCACGGCACAGCGGGTCAGCGTCTCGCCGTCCAGGCCGTCGGTGCGGGCCTCGTCTTCGGGGATGGACTCCCAGTCAAAAGCTATGGGGAAGGCCAGCTTCTGTCCATTCAAGATATTCAGGACATAATCCGCCTCTTCCCCCGCCTCCTCCGGAGTGATGGCCTGTGAGAAGAAATAGACGCCCACATCCAGTCCGGCGTCCAGAGCGCCCTGGAGATTCTGCTCAAACATCTTGTCCAAAAACAGGCCGCCCTCGCTGTAGCCCCGGTGGCCCAACCGGAGAATGGCAAATTCCACGCCGTCCGCCGCCACCGTCTGCCAGTCGATGTCTTTCTGATGGGTGGAGACGTCGATGCCCGTCCGGGCCCGCCGGCCATTCTGCTCATACGTGATCCGGCCCCTTTCGTCCACTCCGAAGGCCTCCGGATCATAGGGATTCACGGGCATGCCTTCCAAGGGCGTCAGGACCATGTTTCCAAACTGGAAGGTAATGGGCTCCTCCTCCGGGAGCTCCGGAGGCGCCTCTGGCTCCTTCCGCAAGGCGAAAAACAGTGCGGTTCCGGCCACAATCAGCGCAGTGATGGAGATTGCCAGAGACAGGATTGACAATCCCCGGGACGATCTCCGGGGGCGGGCGGGGCCGGTTCGCCGTTCTCTGGTTGTTTCTTCCTCCGGGCGGGCGGCTGGTTCCCGCTCCTTCCAGTCCAGTCCGGACATGCCGTCTTTCATAGCGGTTCCCTCCACATTCGACAGTTTTCTCTATTATACCACAAACCGGCGGCTGTGTACAAGGGACCGGGATTTTTTCTAATTTTTCTGTTGAGAGAATTTTGTGGATAGGGTCCGGGAAATTGTTCAGGCCTGCCTGCCTGATACAAGAGGGAGTGTCCAAATATGCAGTTGAAGGAAGTCAAAAATAGAAAAGGGGAGAGAAGTATCTGGATGTCTGGAACGATAGCGGTGCTTATGAAGTCCGAAGCGGTTATAAGCCCGCACGAAAATAGCTAAGACAGCCTGAAGGTTTTCCAGCTTTCGCGGAAAACATCTGCTGCGGCTCCCGGCTTACCATCGTCATGTATTGTACTTTCTACCGGTCCACTGACGTCGTATTTCTCCGTATATTTCATTAAGGAATGCCGGTATAACACGTCTTTTGTTATACGTATACTCACAAAGGATGTGATCACCTTCCAATTTTGTTGGTGTGGTAACTCAATTTTAACCGACTTGTCCCCATCCTTTTACTTCTCTCTGTCCAATGCCTATACTCCAGGTCCCCTTTTCTGGAAAATTTGACTTGCTAAGCCCGGAATCAGATGATACAATATCTCCGGAACATCTGCCGTCCGGACCGGGTGTCCCGGCTCCGGCGGTCCGCTATTATAATACCGCGCGGATACAATTCTCCTTGTATTTATTCCCTCCAGGCCGCGTTTGCCGGTTGTGAACGCGAATCTTGAAACCCAGTTTTATGGAAAGGAAGCCGGTTCCTATGATGCATAATCAACAGCCCATCCATGAGTTTTTTGTCCCCGGCAAACGCGCTCACCTGGTGGGCATCGGAGGCGTCTCCATGTGCCCCCTGGCCGAGGTCCTGCGGGACAAAGGCCTGGCCATTCAGGGCTCCGATATGACGGAGAGCGATACTGTAAAGCACCTTCGTTCCCAGGGCATCCCCGTCGCCATCGGCCACAACGCCGACAATCTGAAAGACTGTGACCTGGTCATCCGCACCGCCGCCGTCCACGACGGAAACCCGGAAATCGCCGGGGCCGTCGCCCGGGGCATCCCCGTCTATGAACGGGCTCAGGCCTGGGGGGCCCTTATGCGGCGCTACCCCAACGCCCTCTGTGTGGCCGGAACCCACGGAAAAACCACCACTACCTCCATGTGCACCCATATCTTCATGGCGGCGGAGGCCGACCCCACCGTCATGATCGGCGGCACGCTGCCACTGCTTCAATCCGGCTACCGGGTGGGGCAGGGAGACACCATTATCCTGGAGTCCTGCGAATACTGCAACAGCTTCCTCAGCTTCTACCCCACCGTGGCGGTGGTGCTGAACGTGGAGGCGGACCATCTGGACTTCTTCAAGGACCTGGAGGACATCAAGCACTCCTTCCGCCGTTTTGTGGAGCTGGTGCCCTCCGGCGGCAGCGTCATTGTCAACGCGGACAACGACGGAGCCCGGAGCATCGCCGGGGGGCTGGACGCCTTTACCTTCGGCCTGGAGGCCGGGGCGGACTGCACCGCCGTGAACCTCCGGGAGGAGAAGGGGCGGCCTGTTTTTGACATCCATGTTCGCGGTGCGTTTTACGCCCACGCGGAGCTGCGGGTCTACGGGCGGCACAACGTCTCCAACGCCCTGGCGGCGGCCTCCGCGGCTTATGTGCTGGGGATTCCCGGAGAGGCTGTGGAGCGGGGGCTGGCCTCCTTCTCCGGCGCGGGGCGGCGTTTTGAGTACAAGGGAACCTGGCGCGGCGCGGAGCTTTATGACGATTACGCCCACCATCCCGACGAGCTCCACGCCCTGCTGACTACCGCCAAAGGGCTGGGCTACCGGCGGCTGATTGTGGCCTTCCAGCCCCATACCTATTCCCGGACGGCCAGACTCTTCGACCGCTTCGCGGAGGAGCTGCGGCTGGCGGATGTGGTCGTGCTGGCGGAAATCTATGCTGCCCGGGAGCAGAATACTCTGGGCATTTCCTCGGCGGACCTGAGCCGTCAGGTCCCCGGCTCCGTATACTGCTCCACACTGGACAAGACCACCGATGCCCTGCAGCGGCTGGCTCAGCCGGGGGACCTCATCCTGACGGTAGGCGCGGGGGATATCTACCGGGCCGGGGAAAAGCTGCTTTCCCTGGAGCCGTAACCGGACAGGGAAAAGACACGCAAAGGAGACGGAACAATGCAAATTTCACCCCTGAGCCGGAACACCCGTCCGGAGGGGCCGCTGCTTCCCCAGGAGGAAGCGGCCTTTGCCCTGCTGGAAACGCTGGGGATTCACTATGACCGGGTCAGCAGCGAGCCGGCTGATACGATGGAGAAATGCGCCGCCGTCAGCGAGGCGCTGGGCGTTCCCATCTGCAAGAATCTGTTTCTCTGCAACCGGCAGAAAACGCAGTTTTATCTGCTGGCTATGGGGCCGGATAAGCCTTTTCATACCAAGGATCTCTCCCGGCAGATCGGTTCGGCCCGTCTTTCCTTCGCGCCGGAGGAAAGCTTGTGGGAGCTGCTGGGCTGCGCGCCCGGCTCCGCTACGGTTCTGGGATTGATGAATGATACAGAGCACCGGGTGCGGCTGCTGATGGAGCGGGAGGTTTATGAGGCGGAGTATTTCAGCTGTCATCCCTGCGTCTGCACCAGCAGCCTGAAGATGAAAACCTCGGATATTCTTCAGAAGCTGCTGCCTCATACAGGACATGAGGCGACGGTAGTGGAGCTGTGAGACGGGCCGGGGGAAGCGGAGGTTTTCCATGGAACTGCGGGTACTGCGCTATTTTCTGGCCGTAGCCAGGGAGGAGAGCATCTGCGGCGCGGCGGAAGCTCTGCACCTCTCCCAGCCCACCCTCTCCCGCCAGCTGATAGGCCTGGAGGAAGAGCTTGGAAAAAAGCTGTTCCACCGGGGCACCCGGCGAATTACATTGACGGAGGACGGCGTCCTCCTGCGGAAACGCGCCGGGGAAATTCTGGACCTGGTGGAGAAAACGGAGGGAGAACTGTCCGCAAAGGAAGGCCCCCTGGCGGGGGACCTTTACATCGGCGCGGGAGAGACCCGGGGCATCCGCTTCCTCACCCGAAGGGCCCACCAGCTTCAGCAGATGCACCCCGGAATTCAGGTTCACATCTCCAGCGGAGACGCCGCCTATGTGACGGAACAGCTGGACAAGGGGCTCATCGATTTCGGCCTGCTGTTCGACCCGGTCAACACGGACCGGTACAACGCCCTCCCCCTCCCCACTGCGGACACCTGGGGGCTGCTCCTCCGGCAGGACTGCCCTCTGGCGGAAAAGGACGCCATCACCGCCGGGGACCTGACGGACCTGCCCCTCATCGTCTCCCGGCGCGCCCGGGACGGCAAGGCGTTGACATCCTGGCTGGGCATGGACTTCTCCAGGCTGCGCATCGTGTCCACTTACAGCCTTCTGTACAACGCCTCCCTGATGGTGGAGGATGGTCTGGGCTGTGCCCTGGGGCTGGACGGGATTATCAACACCTCCGGAGACAGCCCCCTCTGCTTTCGCCCTCTCCGCCCGGCGGTGCGGGCCGGTATGAGCGTGGTGTGGAAAAAGAACCCGGTGTTTTCCGGCGCGGCGGAGAAATTTCTGGAGCTCCTCCACCAGGAGGAGCCGGAGGCTTAAACCTTCGGAAAATCCATGCGTTTTGAGCATGACAGAGCATAGAAACAAAGTATTTTACATTTCCGAAGACACCGGTTAAACTGGGAGCTGTCCAGCCGACGGCTCCCGGTTTTTTTATATCAAACCAGACGAAAGGAAGACTTTTATGAAACGAATCCACATATTTTTGGCCTCTGCCCTGGTACTGTGCGCCGCTCTGGGCCTCACGGCCTTCGCCGTGGACAGCGCCCCCTTCTCCGATGTGCCCGCCGGAGCTCCATACGCCGGGGCAGTCCGGTGGGCGGTGGAAAACGGCTGCGTCAACGGCTACCCGGACGGCCGTTTCGGCGTAAACGATCCTGTGACACGGGCTCAGCTGGCGGCGATTTTCCACCGGTCCGCCGGGAGTCCCGCCGCCGGGAATGCCGCCGGGTTTTCCGACGTGGCCGAGGGGGCGTACTATGAGACCGCAGCCACCTGGGCTGCGGACAGCGGCCTGATCACCGGCTACGCCGGCGGCCGTTTCGGCGTAAACGACCCCGTTACCCGCCAGCAGGCCGCCGCGATTCTCTGGCGCTGGGCCGGAAGCCCCGCCGCCTCCGCTCCGGCCTGTGCCGACGGGGACGCCGTCGCCGCCTACGCCCGGACGGCGGTGGACTGGTCCCGGTCTAACCGCATTCTGGAGGACCGGGAGGACGGACGCTTTGCCCCGGCGGACAGCGCCACCCGGGCGGAGGTCGTTTCCGCCCTGTACCGTTACAAAAACCTGACCGGCGGAGATCCCTCCGAAACGCCGCCCGCGTCCGGCGAGTCCCGCATTCTGGTGGCCTGGTTTTCCGCCACCGGCACTACGAAGGGCATCGCGGAGCACCTGGCGGAGCTGCTGGACGCGGAACTCTATGAAATTGTCCCCGCACAGCCCTACACCTCCGCCGACCTGAACTACAGCGACTCCAACTGCCGGGCCAACCGGGAGCAGAACGACCCCGACGCCCGTCCGGCCATCTCCGGCGCTCCGGTCAATCCGGCGGACTATGACACGGTGTTCCTGGGCTATCCCATCTGGCACGGACAGGCGCCGAAGATTATCCGCACCTTCCTGGAAAGCACCTCTTTCTCAGGGAAGACCATCGTTCCCTTCTGTACCTCCGGCAGCAGCGGCATCGGCTCCAGCGCGGAGAATCTCCACGCGCTGGCCCCCGCCTCCCGCTGGCTGGAGGGCCGGAGATTCGGCGCGTCCTGGGAAGCGGCTGCGGAGTGGGTAAACAGCCTGAACCTCACTCCGTCCCTGGCGGCGGACTCCGTGGTGAGCGAGGCTTCCACGCTGTGCATTCAGGTCAACGGAACCACCCTCACCGCCGGTTTGGAGGACAATTCCTCCGCCCGGGCTCTGGCGGAGCTGCTGGCGGAGGGTCCCCTTACCATTGAAATGCGTGACTACAGCCGTATGGAGAAGGTGGGTTCCCTGGGCCGGAGCCTTCCCGCCAATGATGAAGAGGTCACTGCACAGGCCGGGGATCTGGTTCTCTATCAGGGCAATCAGTTTGTCATTTACTACGCCCCCAATACCTGGAATCTCACCCGTCTGGGGCGCATTCAGGGGGTGACGGCCCAGGAGCTGCGGGATATTCTGGGCGGCGGAGACGTCCGCGCCATCCTGTCTCTGGGCTGACGGAGCAACTGCGAAAGGAAGGAATCGATTATGATCAGACAGACAGCGGGCCGGGACCAGCTGGGGGACTTCGCCCCCAAATTCGCGGAGCTGAACGACGATGTGCTCTTTGGACAGGTGTGGAACCGGGAGGGAACGCTCTCCCCGAAGCTCCGCTCCATCCTCACGGTTTCCGCCCTGGTGAGCAAGGGGCTGATTGACCGTTCTTTTCAGTTCCATCTGCAAAGCGCCAAAAAGAACGGCGTAACCCGGAGCGAAATGGCGGAAATCCTGACCCATCTGGCCTTTTATGCCGGGTGGCCCAACGCCTGGGCGGCCTTCCGGGCGGCGGTGGAGGCCTATAAAGAGGACGCCGTCAACGGTGGCCTGTTCGGCCTGGGCGAGCCCAACGAGGCCTATGCCCGGTATTTCACCGGAAAATCCTACCTAAATCCCCTCACGGACTCTGCGCAGACGGTCTTTCTGGCAAACGTGACCTTTGAACCGGGCTGCCGGAACCACTGGCATATCCATCACGCCTCCCAGGGCGGCGGGCAGATTCTGCTCTGTACCGATGGCCAGGGCTGGTATCAGGAGTGGGAGCAGGAGGCCCGCCCCCTGGTCCCCGGAAGCGTGGTCTTCATCCCCGCCGGAGTCCGCCACTGGCACGGCGCAGCCCGGGACAGCTGGTTTTCCCACGTGGCCCTGGAGGCCCCTGGACAGGCCTGCTCCACCGAGTGGCTGGAGCCGGTGGACGCCAGGCAGTATGACGCACTGGACGAAGGGGCTACCACTTCCGGTACCGCGCGGCCATGACGGCGGACAGCACCAGCGCCATGAGCTCCGCCGCCAGAGTGGCCAGCCATACGCCGTTTACTCCCAGAAAGGCGGGGAGAACCAGCATGGCAATCAGCATGAAAACAAAGGAAATTGTTTCGAAATCGTGTCACAAACTCTGACCCTTCGACATACCCGAACCGGATGACTTTATAGATACAGCCGCCGCATTCAAATCAGCCACATCCCGAGCCGCTTGCATCATCGAATCTTTGGCCTGAGCATATCGTTTCATACAGGCCTGATCATATTCTTGTTCAGAAAACGACGCTGGAATTAACTCATCTCCTCGAACCGTCATCGGCAGAACGACATTCAATTTATCCATAGAACACTTTTCAATGGCTTCGGCATAAGCCGTCTTAGCCCATTCCCGCAGCACATCGGAATCATAAAATTGAAATTCCGGATCATACCGGCTTCCAAATCCACAATGTGTATAACAAAGACAACCAACCGGAATACAAACATCAACCCCAGGCAAAATCGAAGCCATAGACCAGGCCTGACTGGACGGCGCAGCCCGCGACCACGCACACAAAAATGCATTCGACAGCGTACGCACCCGATTGCCGGGCAGCCCCGTCCAAATAACATTGGGCAAACGAGCGGACTCACCGGGATACTTTTGACCAAGCCGTATAAATCGAAAGCTGGCGAAGCAAGTTCGCAGAATCTTTTGTGGTCGCAATGGCATCACCCAAAGAGAACTTCCCAAGATGCTTCACGTATTGCCTCACCGCGAAGCAGCCCACGCATAACATACAAATCATCATTGGTCATCCGAACCATCTCCCCAGCTCGAAGCATCGGAATTGCGTCAAACTTCGTCTCAGCCAGAATAAAACCCGTCCATACCTGAAATATCTCGACCAGCCCGAAACCTATTTCCACAACAACACTACCTGAAACAGTCTAATCCAAATCACACGCAAATCAAATATAGGAACATTACAACATCTAAAGCAGAAGCATACAATCACAAAAAATGAAAATATGGCCTATTGCAACATCACAACAGAACGTGCCTGAATCAAATTCTAGAATTACAACGACGAAGATAGCACACGCCATCCATCATCCAGCGTATATGCGGCCTTAAACCCCAATTTTTACAACAAGCCCATAACATCTGTCTGATTGGGCCATATGTACACAATTACAGTGCGCTTACCCGCGCCACGTATGATATTCCGTAGTGCAGAGAACCGGCTTGCAGAAACGTTTTCAGACAATATCCTAAAAACATTGCAAAAGGGCTTTACCAGTGAGGGTGGTGACCTGGATGTGCTGGATATTTGTTACTATATGGAAGGGAATCAGCTTCTGAAGCTTTTCGTCCTTGATCCTTTGATTTTATAAGAGGGTAAAGGCTTCTAAACCGTTACATCTTCAATTAGAAACTGATTTGGATGTCTGCATGAAGATACTGCTAAGTCCTTGCTGCAGTTGTCTTGACAACTGCAACAAGCATCTATTCATCTATTCATCAATATTCACTTAATATAATGGTTCCACAAAATTGGGACCGCCTTTCTTTTTGCATTGGCTGGGAACCAGCCATTTATAAATAGCGAAGAGCCGTACCGGCTCACCCGGTTATCCATTCGCGGCCTAAAATACACTATTTTCCAAACTTGAAAAGTGCGTATTGAAAAAAGAGAAAACAGCGGATATAATGGGAAGGGTCAGCCGCTATCGCATGGAGGGAAAGCCCTTTTCGCGGCGGTAAATAAAGAGACTCGGTGTTGTTTGAAACGGCGCCAAAAGTTGAGGAGGAGGTACGGTTTGATGACATTAGAGGATTTACTGCACTATAAAGATATTGTAATCCAATGCCATGACGACCCGGACGCAGACGCTATCGCCAGCGGCTACACGCTGCTGAAATATTTGGAAAGCAAGGGGAGGTCCCCCCGGCTGGTCTACAGCGGCGGGCGGAAGGTCACAAAAAACAACCTGCTTTTGATGATTGAGAAGCTGAACATCCCCCTGGAGCATGTGCGGAGGACGGACGATGAGGCGGAGCTGCTGATCACGGTGGACTGCCGGGCCGGACAGCGCAACGTATCGGCCCTGCCTTACCAGACCCTCGCAATCATTGATCACCATGAGCTCGATATGGGTGAGGTCCTGCCGGAGCTGTGCGAGGTGCGGACGGACTGCAGCGCCTGTGTCACCGTGATCTGGGCCATGCTGAAAAAGACCGGATTCCCCATCGAAGACCGTCTGCTGTCCACCGCGCTGTACTATGGCCTGTACATGGATACCCAAAAATTCAAGGGCACCGAGAAGCTGGACCGGGAAATGCTGGACGCCCTGCGGTTCGATTGGGACATCATTCTCCTGCTCCAGAGCGCGGCTCTGGCCCTGGATGATTTCCGTACCGCGGGCAGCGCTTTTATGAATCTGCGCTATCATCCGGAGTACCATTTTGCTCTGGCTCCGGTGAACACCTCCGAGCCATATATGCTGGGTATTGTCAGCGACATGATGATGGATGTGCATGAGCTGTCCGTGTGCGTCGCCTATTGCCTGCTGGAAAGAGAACGGTGCGTCAAGGTTTCCGTACGCTGCTGCAAGCGCAGGGACCGGGCGGATGAGGTAGTGCACTGGCTTGTCCGGGACATGGGGAACGACGGCGGCGGAGACCGGACCAAGGCTGCGGGACGGCTGCCGCTGGCGCTGCTGGAAAAGAACTGCCCGGACGGCAATCTGCTCTATACCGCCGGAGAACTGATTTTCCAGCGTCTGACCGACTATTTCCATACCCCGCTCAAGCGTCTTGCCCCCAGGGCGGAGGAGTATGAGCCCGGGCGGGCGGAGGAGTTCTGCAAAGAGAAAGCGGAGCTTTACCATAAGAAAAAGATGCTTGCCGGTTATGTGCGGGCCATGGACATGTTCCCGGAGGGAACGGAAATTCTTCTCCGCACACCGGATGGAGATATCATCAAGAAAACCGCTCCGGAGCTCTATATTCTAATTGACGCGAGGCATGAGGTTTCCTACATCACGGAAGAGGAACTGCGGAAAAATTATGAGCTGACGGACGAGGAATTCCCCATGGACGGAGAGTGGCTGTGGCATCCGAAGGCATATCACGCCGGGAAAAAAGAGGCGATGATGCTGGCTCCCTGCGCCAAAACGTGCATCGCCAAGGATACCCCCCGCATCTGGGCCGCCCAGCTGAACTGCCGCTTGGAGGTCCTTGTGTGGGGAGACTGGCGTTTGGGTGAGATTGGGGACTGGCTGGTCTGCCAGGAGGATGACCATCAGAATGCGTACGTCATCCCGAAATCGGCTTTTGAGCAGTCCTATGAGAGAGTAGAGTAAGCTGGAGGCAAAGGTCCGTTCTGGTTTTGGAACGGGCCTTTGTTTTATGTGAGCGGTGATATGCTCCCCATAGAGTAGACAAAGTAAGAAAAACTTGCACACTACTCTAAGGTGTAATCTGAAAAGGGTACACCGGCTCATGCGGATTCTCGGCCTCCGTTCTATATGCAGACGGAAAAAACGAACACGCAAGGAGGAACTCGCCGCAGAATATCTTGCGGAAAATATTCTGGACAAAAGGTTTACGGCTTTTACAACTTTGAAGGATATTGAAGGAGGCTTGGCTGTATGACGCCTATGGAATTCTTGGCGGCTGGGGTCGAATAGAAGCAGAAACTGCCTCACAGTTATTTCTGACTCCTTTTTCCTGCTTTCTCTACTTGACAGGGAGCACTTCAAAACCACTCCCCCCATCTCTTCCAAAATTTTTCAGGAACTTCTCTATTAGGGCTTGACCTGAGTAAAAAAGTTGGGTATGATTAATCATCATAAAACCATATAATGTCTATAACGACACTTCCGAGTCAATCCCTTTCTGAAAGAGGCGTTCATCATGTCCGAAAACACCTTTGTCCCCCTCTACCAACAGATCAAGGACGATATCAAATCCGCCATTGAACATGGCAAGTACAAGCCCAAGGAACAAATCCCCACAGAACCGGAGCTCAGCGCGGAGTACTCCGTCAGCCGGGTCACCGTCCGCCGGGCCGTGGAGGAGCTTTGCAGCGAGGGCTATCTCGTCAAGCAGCAGGGCCGGGGGACATTCGTCAGCACGCCCCGCATTCACCGGAAATTTTCTGTCAGCAACCAGGCGGTGAGCTTCACCAAAACCTGCCGGGAATACGGCATGACCGCAGGGGCCAGGGTGCTGGAGCGAAAGATCGTCCCTGTCCGGGAGGACGAGAAAACCTTCTGGAGCTGCGGAGACGACACGCTCCTCCTCTACATTCAGCGGGTGCGGACCGCAGACGGGCAGCCCACTTTCCTGGAAAACCTGTTTATGCCCTACGAGGAATTCAAATCCCTGATGCAGGCCGACTGGGAAAACCAGTCCGCTTTTGACCTGATCGCCTCCGTCAGCGGCTACCGGGTAGTCACCACCAGCCGACGCACCATCGAGGCCGTCCGCGCCACCTCTGAGCAGTCCACTCTGCTGAGCGTTCCGGTAGGCGAGGCGCTGCTGCATCTGAACTGCTATTTTGTGGACTGCGAAAACCGGCCGCTTTGCATCGGGCGTCAGTATTACGTTGGCAGCCGGTATATGCTTGAAATCTAAATGAAAAACCCTTGCGGCATCCTTCCATTGGAGGGATGCCTTTTTCTGTTTTTCACAAAGGAGCATCTGCAAAATTATCCATCTCTACAAAACAAAAAAACTTCTGCAATTCCACTTGACAATTGGATGGACGGCGTATTATTATGACCTCACGAGAAACGTATGTAACGTTTATAACGACATGGCGAGAATCAACAAGAAAGGAATGGTGAACCGAGTGAATCAAGTAATTCTGGCGTCTCACGGCGGGCTGGCCGCCGGAATGCGCGACACGTTGGAGCTGATCATGGGGGAGGTCCCCAACGTCCACGTTCTCTCCACCACCCGGGACGAAACCGAGCCCATTCCCCTCCGGGCCCGGCGGCTCCTGGAGAGCTTCGGCCCGGCGGACCCGGTGTACATCCTCACCGACGTGATGGGAGGCAGCGTCAACAACGACATGATCACGCTGCTGCCGGAGTTTCCCCAGGCAACCCTGCTCTGCGGAACCAACGCATGCCTTGCGCTGAGCCTGGCCTCAGCGGACGAGCCCCTCAGCGACAGCGAAATCGAGGAGCTTCTGGAAGAAGCCCGGGGCCAGATTGTAAACTGCAACAAATTGCTGCGGGAAGCGGCAGAAAATGAGGAGGACGACTTATGATCAAATTGGTACGGCTGGATTACCGGCTGCTCCACGGACAGGTGGTATTCGCCTGGACCGGCCACGTCAGCGCCCAGCGCATCATCGTGGTGGATGACGAGGCGGCGGGCGACGAGCTAAAAAAATCCGCCCTGACCCTCAGCAAGCCCACCGGGATAAAGCTGAACATCTTCCCCCTGGAAAAGGCCCTGGCCAAGATGCCCAAGGTGGAAACCCTGAACGAAAACATCATGTTCATCTTTGGAAACGTAGCCGCCCTCCACGCCTTCTGCAAGGGCTATCCCAAGCTCAAGGAAATCAACTACGGCGCCACCGCCAACCGCCCCGGCACCAAGCAGTACGGCCAGTCCGTGTTCCTGACGGACGGGGAGATAGCTCAGACCAAGGAACTGCTGGACGCGGGCATCAAGATCTTCATGCAGCAGACGCCCAGCCATAAGGAAGAGGCGCTGAAGCTGTAATCCCCGGCAGAGAAACAGAACACAAATAAGGAGGAAATCCCCGATGTTTGTCACTTCCCTGATTCTTGGGCTGGTAGGCGTCTTCTGTATTCTGGATTCCCGCCTGCTGGGCCGGCTGAACTTTGAGCGGCCCCTCATCTCCTGTACCATTGTGGGCCTGATTCTGGGCGATCTTCCCACTGGCCTTGCCGTGGGCGCGTCCATCGAGCTGATGAGCCTGGGCCTGGTAGTCATCGGCGCGGCCGCGCCGCCGGATATGAACATGGCCGCCATCATCTGCTCCGCCTTTGCCATTCTCACGGATGCCAGCACGGAAACCGCCCTGGCTCTGGCAATTCCCATCGCAGTGTTGGGCCAGATGCTGGGCGTGCTGATGCGGACCATCCTCTCCAACCTCACCCACGCGGCGGACGCCGCCATCCTCCAGGGCAACTTCCGCCGGGCCCGGAGCATGCACATCCTCTGGGGCACGGTGCTGTACTCCCTGATGTACTTTGTCCCCATCTTCCTGGCGGTGTACCTGGGCACCGACTTCGTGCAGAAGCTGGTGGAGGTCATCCCCGCCTGGCTCACCGACGGATTGAATCTGGGCAGCAAGTTCCTCACCGCTTACGGCATCGCGCTGCTGCTGAGCAGCATGCTGAACAAGAGCCTGGTGGTGTTTTTCCTCCTGGGCTTCTTCCTGGTGGGCTATATCGGACTGAACATCACCGCCATCGCCATCTTCGCCTGCATCATCGCCGTGGTGCTGACAGGGCTGAAATTCCGGGGCGGAGCGCCCGCCTCCGCCAATGGGGCCCCTGTGGACGATGATTACGACCCGCTGGAAGACGACGACGATCTGTAAAGGAGGATGAAGCTATGAGCAGCGCGAACATCAGCGACCGCAGAAGATATTGGCAGTTCCTCTGGCGGTCTTGGGCCATCCAGGACTCCTGGAACTACGAACGTCAGATGAACATGGGCTTTCTCTATGGCATCGCCCCCACTCTGGACCGAATCTATCCCAACGACAAGGACCCCCAGCAGCTGGCTTATAAGAAGGAAGCCTATCAGCGGCACATGGCCTTTTACAACTGCACGCCTCAGACCAGCGCCTTTACCCTGGGTCTGGCCGCCTCCATGGAGGAGCAGTACGCCGCCGGCCGGGAAAACTTCAACCCGGACACCATCAACGCTGTGAAGACCTCCCTTATGGGTCCCCTCTCCGGCGTGGGCGACAGCTTCTTCCAGGGCACTATCCGCATCATTGCCTTCGGCCTGGGCATTCAGCTGGCACAGCAGGGCAGCATTCTTGGACCCATTCTGGCTATGCTGATCTCCTTCATTCCCTCTTTTGTAATCACATGGTTTGCTGGTAAGCTGGGCTACACCATGGGCAGCAAGTATCTCACCAAGCTCCAGGGCGGCATGATGGACCAGCTCATGTATGTCTGCGGCATCGTTGGGTTGATGGTCATTGGAGCCATGGTAGCCAGTATGGTGGGCATCACGACTCCCATTACGTTTGAGAGCGCCGGACTGGTTTTGCAGGACATTGTAGACTCCATCCTGCCCTGCGCTATTGATCTGGCGGTGGTCATGGCCATGTATACCATGATTAAAAAGCGCTTCAAAACCGGCTGGTTGCTGGCCATCTGCATTGTGGGCGGCATTGTGATCAATGCTTTGGGTGTTTTAATCTGACCGGGTTTGATCCCTTACATACTCCATCCAACAACAAATTTCAACTATATGAATTCAGGAGGAATATCATTATGTACAACATCGACATGAAACAGGTTCAGGACATCGTCTCCAAAATCACCGCCGCCCATGCCATTGAGAACGTGGCCTTTGTAGGCTGCGGCGCTTCCAAGAGCGAACTGTACCCCGGCAAGTATTTCCTGACCAGCGCCGCCAAGAAGCTCCGTTCCTATCACTACACCGCCAGCGAGTTCAACACCGACACCCCCGACTGGCTGGGCGAGACCACCGTGGTTATCACCGCCTCTCTGGGAGGCACGACGCCCGAGACCGTTCAGGCCAACTCCGTGGCAAAGGCCGCCGGAGCCACGGTTGTCGCTGTCACCCACGCCGCCGGGTCCGCCCTGACCAAGGAGGCCGACTACGCCATCATCCACGGCTTTGAGGCCAACTACGCCGCCAAGCTGGAGAAGATGGGATATGTGATGGCTCTGGCTCTGGAGATTCTCCAGCAGGTGGAGGGATATGACAAGTATGAGCAGATGCTGGCTGGCTTCGACAAGATTTTTGAGCTGGCCGAGAACAGCGCTCAGTCCGCCCGGAAGGCCGCTAAGGAGTTCGCCGCCAAGTACGCCGATGCCCCGGTGATTTATGTGATGTCCTCCGGCGCTTCCGCCGAGGTGGCCTATTCTACCTCGATCTGCCTGATGATGGAAATGCAGTGGATCAACTCCGGTTCATTCCACGCCGGTGAGTTCTTCCACGGCCCCTTTGAGATTGTGGACAAGGATGTGCCCTTCATTCTGTTGATGAATGATGGCAAGACCCGCTCCGTGGATGCCCGGGCCCTGACCTTCCTCCAGCGGTTCGATGCCCTGACCACTGTGGTGGATGCAAAGGACTACAATCTTGCCTCCGCCGCCTCCGGTGATGTGGCCACCTATTTCAATCCCCTGCTGCACACCGCCGTTTTCCGGGTCTTCGCCGAGGAGCTGAGCTTCATCCGCCAGCATCCCCTGAGCAAGCGGCGCTACATGTGGAAGACTGAGTACTGACACTTTTCTTGAAAGAAAAGTATCCAAAAGAACTTTCGCTCGCTCTGATGGTCCGGTGGGCAACCAAGCCGGAGCGGCGGCAACGCAGAACATCCGGGAGGGCGGGCGGCAGCCCGTCCTCCCACGACTTTTCAGGAGGTTGACAGCCATGGTCAAAGGAGTCATTTTTGATATGGACGGCGTGCTGGTGGACACGGAGTGGTATTACCAGCAACGGCGGGCAGAGTTCTTCCGGCGGATGGATTTCCCGGTTTCCTCCAACAACTTTGTGGGGTCTAATGAACAGGCTATCTGGGAGGCGCTGGTGCCGGAGGATCTGGAGTTCCGGCGCCAGATGATGATGGGCTACCGGGCCTACCGCCACCTGCATCCCATGCCGTACCAGGAGCTTTTGAATCCCCAGGTTCCGGGGGTTTTCCGAGCCTTGAAGAAAAAGGGACTGAAAATCGGGATTGCGTCTTCGTCTTACCTGGGGGCGGTGGAGGAAGTGGTCCGGCTTGCCGGAGTGGAAGCGCTGGTGGATTTTCTCATCAGCGGCGAACAGTGCTCCGCCCACAAGCCGGACCCGGAAATCTACCTCCGGGCCATGGAGACCCTGGGGCTGACGCCAGAAACCGCCCTGGCTGTGGAGGATTCCCCCACCGGCATTACCGCCGCCAAACGGGCGGGCATCCGGGTCTGCGCCCTGAAACCCCGTCCGGAGCTGGTGCTGGATCAGAGCGCCGCCAGCGTTGTCCTGGAGCGGCTGGATGATGTGCTGGGATATCTGTGAGTATGAGGCGGATATGGGTAAAGGCGTATAGCGTTGCGTGCTGTTGACCTTGGCGGTAACTTTGCAATCACACATAAGGAAATTTTCAGATGAAACAGTTTACCTTCACCATTACCGATCCTGTTGGTATCCATGCCAGGCCCGCCGGACTTTTAGCGAAGTTCGCAAAATCGTTGGACAGTTCCATCACGATCACCAAGGGCGGAAAATCTGCTGCCGCCACCAAATTGATGGCTGTCATGGGCCTGGGCGTCAAAACTGGGGAAACTATCACCATAACGATAGAGGGCGGCGACGAGGAGATGAACGCCGCCTCCATGGAGCGGTTCTGCAAAGAGAATATGTAAGATTGTGCGTAGAGCCAAAAAGGCGGCGGTTTTGCTTTCAAAACCGCCGCCTTTAAAAATCCAGATTTGCAGCTGTGTAGCGTCGTTTCCCCAATAGAGTTCATTCATCAGCCCAAGCTCCTCGCCAAAGGGGACCGCCTTTGAGCAGAGATAGTAAACCTCCCGCTCGGGCTGATACGCGTCATCCGGATAGAACCGGACGGAAAGGGAAGCGGAATTCGCGTATTCGGTGATCTCATAGGTCCAGCCGCTGTTCAAAACATGGATAACGCCAAACATGGAATCATCGCCGGTCAAGGCCCAAGACACGCTTTGCACCGCCAGAATCTCCACTGCCCCATCTTCATACAAGGTAACGCAGGAACGCCTACAGGTGAAGTCAATGGCGCGTTGATGGCGATACGGGTCATCCAGGTGTCAAAATAGTCCGGCTCCCGCAGGGTCCCCAGGGTCCTGCTCCCTTGCAGACCGCCTCTCCTGCAATGTCCAAGGCATCCTGTTCGTTCTTTGCATACATATAGGCCTTGTGGCAGCATTTTTCCTTTCTGGATTGCAATTCCTGGGCAAACAGGAATTTTATGCCTTGTATTATACCACTGTCAAAGACCTCTAAATGTTCTTGGAATAAAAGACATTTTTTGATAAAATGAAAATGCTTTATAGAACGCAGGCAGCCTCTGCTCCGGCATTGTGCAAAACAAACAAGGCAGCCAGGCTCACATATAAAATTCTCACAAATCCACTAATATTTTTCCGGCTTCGTGAAAAAACACAGCGAAACCCTTTTCCGAGCCCCGACAAAAAGCCGTATTAAAATAACGATGTTTTTCCTCTAAGATGAACCCATCAAACGCGCCGGGCAAGGCGCGGAAAACAGGAGGAAACGCATCATGGAAAAAGGCTGGCTGAATCTGGAGGACCGCGTGGTCATCGTCACCGGCGGCGCGTCGGGCATCGGCAAACACACCGTGCAAACGCTGGCGGCGGCGGGAGCCAGGGCGGTAATCGCCGATCTAAGCGTAACCACCGGCGAGGAACAGGACGGCGCCTGGTGCGTCAAATGTGACGTGACCCGGCTGGAAGACGTCAAGGCTATGGCGGACGCGGTCGTAAAAAAATACGGGAGAATCGACGCTCTGGTCAACGTTGCCGGAATCAACCTGCCCCGCCTTCTGGTGGACGTCACCGGTGAGCGGCCGGAGTTTGAGCTGAACGAGGAATCCTACGACAAGATGTTTGACATCAACGTGAAGGGCATGTTCCTGTGCACTCAGGCCTGTGTCCGGCAGATGCTGAAGCAGGGGGGCGGCGTTGTTATCAACATGTCCTCCGAGTCGGGCAAGGAGGGCTCCCAGGGCCAATCCGTCTACTCCGCCACCAACGGCGCGGCGGACAGCCTCACCCGCTCCTGGGCCAAGGAGCTGGGCAAGTACAACATCCGGGTCGCCGCCGTCGCGCCGGGGATTCTGGAGCCCACCGGCCTGCGCAGCCCCGCCTACAACGAGGCCCTGGCCTACACCCGGGGCTGCAGGGTCGAAGATTTGTCCACCGATTACACCAAGGTGATTCCCCTGGGCCGGGACGGCAAGCTGGACGAGGTGGCCGACCTTGTGACCTATCTGGTTTCCGACCGGGCCAGCTATATTACCGGCACCACCATTGATATCTCCGGCGGCAAGTCCAGAGGGTAACCGGCAGACTAAAAAAGACAGGAGGGGAACCGCGTGGGAACCGGAGAAAACCGCATCGCAAGCATCCTCCTGGCCTTTTGCCGCGTACATACTCTTTCCGCCGGAGAGCTGGCGGAGAGGCTGGAGGTCAGTGAGCGGACCGTCCGCAACGACGTCAAGCAGCTCAACGAGGACCTGAAGGGCTGCGCCGCCGTGGAAAGCGCCCAGGGCCGGTATACTCTCCATGTCTACGATGGCGCCGCCTTTCATGACGCGCGGGTCCGTCTCACGGAGAGCGACGAGCGCTTCAATTCCCCCAGGAACCGCATGGACTACATGTTCGGGCGGCTCATGCGGGCGGAGGCTCCACTGCTGACGGACGACCTGGCCTATGAGATGAGCATTGGCCGCAGCACCTTTACCGGAGATTTGAAAAAGCTCCGGGCGGAGCTTGAGCCCTGCCGCTTGTCCATCCTGGGCAAGACCAGCAAGGGCCTGGTCCTCCAGGGCCAGGAGACGGATATCCGGAATTACATTCTGGAAAGCGCCTATGAGACCCTGTACCGGGACTATCCCCTGGACCCGGAGATCACGGAACTGGTAGACGCCGCCTTTTCCCGGAGTCCCTTTGAAAAGAGCGAACCCTTCCAGCGCTTCCTGACGGTGATGCTGGACCGCTTTCTCACCGGGCATCCTCTGGAAAACCTGCCCCAGGCGTTCTACAGCCTCACCGCCCGCCGGGAGTTCGGCGTGATTGACGGGCTGCTGGAGGAAATCGGCCGGTTTCTGCATGTGGAATTTCCCCCGGAGGAAAAATTATTTGCCCTGCTTCCCATTGTGGGGATGCGGACCCCGGCGGACGCGGAGAACATGAAAGCCATCGAGCTGGACCAGGCCATGGGGCCCCTGGCGGATGAGATTTTCCGGCAGATCCGGCTGGAGCTGAACATTTCTCTGGAGCGGCCGGAATTTATGGAGGAGTTCCTCTATCACCTGATGTTCATGATCAACCGCCTCCGCTTCCACGTCCGGCTGAAAAGCGACGTGGTGGCGGAACTGCGGGAGAAATATCCCCTGGCCTGGCAGATGGGCGGCGTGGCCGCCCAGGTGATTCGGGCAAAGTACGGCGTGGAGGTAACGGAGGACGAGCGGAGTTATCTCGCTTCCTACTTCGGGGTTTTTCTGGAGGAAAGCGCCAAGCGCCGCCGCCCCTTCCGGGCCGCGGTGGTCTGCGGCATGGGCCGGGTCACTGCCCGCCTGGTGGCCTCCCAGCTCAAGCGGGTGCTGGACAGCTCTGTGGAACTGACACTGCTGTCCATGGAAAAGGCAACGCCGGAACGCCTGGCGGAGTTTGGGTTGATTTTCACCACCGTCCAGCTTCCCTGCCGGACGGAACAGCCGGTGATCTTCATTCACGAAATTTTCAACGAGCAGGACATCCGCCACAAGATCGAGAAGGCCAAATACTGGGACCAGGTGGACGTGCCCGTCCTGGACAACAACTGGTTTGTCATGGTGGGTCTGCTGGACGAGAGCCGGTTTTTCCGCTTTGACGGCGGCGGACCTACGAGGAGGCGGTGGACGCCATGGTCGCCTCCCTGACGGAGGGAGGCCAGGTGGACGAGGGCTTTGCCCAGCGCCTCCGGGAACGGGAGGAAAAGGGTTCCATGGCCTTTGACCACGGCGTGGCCATCCCCCACACCGTCCAGAAGGCCGGGGACCGGATGGTGCTGGCGGTGGGCGTATTCCCCCGGCCGGTCCGGTACCGGGACCGGGAAATTCAGCTCATATTCCTTCTGGGCCTGCCGGAGAAGGTGGACGCCGAGGACGGCATTCTCGTCCGGGTCTATGAGGAGATCATCAGCGTCGCCAAGGACGGCGGCCTGATGGAAAAAATCACCCGTGCCGCCGATTTCCAGGCCCTTCTGCGGGCGCTGTACCGGCAGGTCTGAAAGGAGCGTTCTTTATGGTTCAGCTGGGTCTGTTGATCGCCGGGATGTTCTTGCTCCAGGCGGTACTGAGCATGTTGCAGATGCGCCATTTTTCACGGGAGTTTATGAAACTCCGCCGTCGGGGAAAGGTGGCCTGCGGCCGTCAGGCCGGAGGCTTCCACGCCGGAGCCATTGTGATGTTCCTCCTGGACGAAAACGGTGTGATTCAGGAGGGGAAAAAGCTCTTCGGCGTCACATGCTTTGCACGGGTGACGGAGCTTTCCGGTTTTGAGGGGAAGTATGTGGGAGGTCTGACGGAGGAGGACCTGCCGAAACACGGCAAAAACCTTCGCAAGGCCATTCTGGACGCCCGGAATTCCTATAACAAATTCATCTCCGGCGAGGAGATTCCCCAGCCGCCCTCTCCCTTCCAGCGGGTGGGCAGGACCTTAACTGGAAGAACCTGATTCTTTTTCTTGAAAGAAAAAGAACCAAAAAGAACTTTATCTCGCTCTTCAATCCGGCGTTCATCCAAGATTGGATGCACGGCAACGAAGACCGTCGAGATTGCGGAAAGGTGGATTTTTATGGATTTTATTGTCAATTTAGCCGCCGGGTTTATGAACCTCTTTACCTTAGGCGGTCAGCAGTTTTTAAGCTGGGTCACCGGCATCATCCCCACCATCGTCATGCTGCTGGTGCTGATGAACGCCGTCATGGCCATGGCCGGGGAAAAGACCGTGGCGCGTCTTGCCAAGGTCTGCACCGGAAACCCGGTCCTCCGCTATGCGGTGCTGCCCTTTGTCAGCGCCTTCATGCTGGGCAACCCCATGGCTCTGTCCATCGGCAAATTCATGCCCGAGTTCTACAAGCCCTGCTACTACGCTTCCGCGACCTATCACTGCCACACGAACAACGGCCTGTTTCCTCATATCAACGCCTCGGAGCTCTTCATCTGGCTGGGCATTGCCAACGGCATCACGGCCCTGGGCCTGGACACCACGCCTTTGGCGGTCCGGTATCTTCTGGTGGGTCTTGTGGCGAACTTTATTTCCGGCTGGGCCACGGAGTTCACCACGAAGATGGTGGAAAAACAGCAGGGCGTCACCCTGAGCCGCGAGTTCAAGGCCGCGAAGTAAGGAGGAGAGAGGATTATGTCTGACTATCGTTCCATCCGCGTGGAGAAGGGCCCCGGCGGCTTCGGCGGTCCCCTGACCATCACCCCTACCGAGCAGCGCAATAAGGTCATGTACATCACCGGCGGCGGCGCGGAGCCGGAGTGCCTGGCTAAGATTGTGGAGCTGACGGGCCTGACGCCGGTGAACGGCTTCAAGACCAACTGCCCCGAGGAAGAGCTGGCTCTGGTCATCATCGACTGCGGCGGGACCCTCCGCTGCGGCATCTACCCCAAGAAGCGCATCCCCACCATCAACGTCATGCCCGTGGGCAAGTCCGGCCCCATGGCCCAGTTTATCACGGAGGACATTTATGTTTCCGCCGTCACCAGCGAGCAAGTCTCCCTGGCGGAGGGTGCCCCCGCTCCGAAGGCGGAACCCAAGGCGGAGGAGCCCCAGAAGGCCCGTTTCACCGCGGACCAGAAGGTCTCCGAGACCCTGGCGAAGCAGGAGAACAAGTCCCTGGTCACCAAGCTGGGCCTGGCGGCGGGCAAGGTGGTCAACACCTTCTATCAGGCCGCCCGGGACGCCATTCAGACCTGCATCACGACCCTGCTGCCCTTCATGGCCTTTGTGTCCATGCTTATCGGCGTCATCAATGGTTCCGGTTTCGGCAACGCCTTCGCCGCCATCCTGACGCCGCTGGCGGGCAACATCTTCGGCCTGGTTGCCCTGGGTATCATCTGTTCCATCCCCGGCCTCTCGGCCCTGCTGGGTCCTGGCGCGGTCATCGCCCAGATCGTCGGCACGCTGGTGGGCGCGGAGATCGGAAAGGGCAACGTCGCTCCCCAGCTGGCCCTGCCCGCCCTGTTCGCCATCAACTGCCAGGGGGCCTGTGACTTCATTCCTGTGGGCCTGGGCCTTGCGGAGGCGGAGACCGAAACCATTGAGGTGGGCGTGGTGTCCGTTATGTATTCCCGCTTTGCCACCGGCTGGCTTCGGGTGCTGCTGGCCTACGCCGCCAGCTTCGGCCTGTATGCGGCATAAAACTCAGATTGGAGGACTTATCATGAACGTCATTTATGAAAACAAGGTCAAGGCCCTGGGAGCCTGTGTGGACGAATTCAAGGAATCCAATATGTTCGTCCTCTTCGGCGACAACGCGCCGGAGGAAATCACCGACTACTGCTACCACGTGGACGTCACCCCCCTGAACGGCAAAATCGCCGTGGGCCAGGCGCTGGTTCTGGACGGGGTGTCCTACAAGATCACCGCCGTGGGCGCGGAGGCCCCCGTCACCTTGGCGGGCCTGGGCCATTGCTCCGTCTCCTTCAGCGGCCAGACGGAGGTGGAGCTCCAGGGCACCATTTGCGTGAAAGGGACCATGCCGGAGCTGCACGTAGGCTCTACGATTCAGATCGTGGAGGAGTGAGGGCATGTCGATTAAGCTGAACATCCAGAACGCCGGCTTCCGGGACCATGAGCTGGAGTACGTCCGGCCCCTGGTGGAAACGGCCTCCATGCTCCTGTCGGAGCGCACTGGGCAGGGACACGAAATGCTGGGCTGGCTGGACCTGCCCCACACCTATGACCGGGAGGAGTTCGCCCGGATAAAGGCCGCCGCCAAGCGCATCCAGGCTCAGAGCCAGGTGCTGGTATCCATCGGCATAGGCGGCAGCTACCTGGGCGCCCGGGCGGGCCTGGAGTTTACAAAAGGCCCCTTTGGCAACCAGCTGCGAAAAGGCCGGGGCGTGGAAGTCTACTTCGCCGGGAACAACCTCAGCTCCAGCTATGTCGCGGACCTCTTGGACATCATCGGAGACCGGGATTTCTCCGTCAATGTGATCTCCAAGTCCGGCACCACCACAGAGCCCGCCGCCGTCTTCCGCATCTTCAAGGCGAAGCTGGAGGAGCGCTACGGCAAGGAGGGGGCCCGGGAGCGCATCTACGCCACCACCGACAAGGCCAAGGGGGCTCTTCGGGGACTGGCGGAGGCCGAGGGCTATGAGACCTTCGTGGTGCCAGACGACATCGGCGGGCGGTTTTCCTGCCTCAGCGCCGTGGGGCTTCTGCCCATGGCGGCGGGAGGCATGGACGTCGGCCAGGTTATGAAGGGCTGTCTGGACGCCTGTGAGCGGTATCAAAATCCGGAGCTTCTCCAGAACGACGCCATGCTTTACGCGGCGGCCCGGTTCCTTATGCTGATGAAGGGCAAAAAGGTGGAGATTCTGGCCAGCTACGAGCTCGCTCTGGTCCAGTTCGGCGAGTGGTACAAGCAGCTGATGGCGGAGTCCGAGGGCAAGGAGGGCAAGGGCCTGTTCCCGGTGTCCGCCAGCTTCACCACGGACCTCCACTCCATCGGCCAGTTTATTCAGGATGGGTCCCGGACCCTCTTTGAGACGGTTCTTTGGGTCGAGCGGGCCCAGCGGGAAGTCACGGTACCCGCCGATCCGGGAAATGTGGACGGCCTGGATTTCGCCGCAGGGATGACCTTGCAGACGATGAATGAAAAGGCCATGAAGGGCACTCTCCTGGCCCACGTGGACGGCGGCGCGCCCAATCTGGTCATTACCCTGAACGAGCTGAGCGACTACACCTTCGGCGAGCTGGTGTATTTCTTCTGGAAGAGCCTTGCGGTTTCCGGTTACATGATCGGCGTGAACCCCTTCGACCAGCCGGGGGTGGAGGCGTATAAGAAGAATATGTTTGCGCTCCTGGGCAAACCGGGGTATGATGAAGCCCGGGAAGCGTTGGAAAAGCGGCTGGAGAGTTTGGATTAAGAATGAGGAGGGACGCCGGTGAAACGGGGTGCGATTTTCGATATGGACGGTCTGCTGCTGGATACGGAGCGGCTGTATCAGGAGAGCTGGGTGGAGATGGCCCGAGCCTTCGGCCAGCTTCCCGACCCGGCGTTTCCCTCCGCCGTCAGCGGCACCAGCGACGAGGGAATGCGGGAGGTCATCCGCCGGTATTATCCGGCGGTGGACCCGTATGCCTTTCAGGCGGGGTGTCTCGCTTGGGTGGAGGCGATTTTGGACAAACAGAGCCCGCTGGTAAAACCTGGTGCCGGAGAGCTGCTGGAATATCTCAGCGCCCGGGGCGTGAACATCGCGGCGGCCAGCAGCAACAGCCGGGAGAGGATTTTGTCAAACCTCCGCACCACGGGGCTGGAGCGCTTTTTCGACGCCGTGGTCAGCGGCCAGCAGGTGGAGCGAGGGAAGCCGGAGCCGGACATTTTTCTCCTGGCCGCGAAAGAAATCGGCTGCCCGCCGGAGGACTGCTATGTGTTCGAGGACAGTCTCAACGGCGTCCGGGCTGGCATGGCGGCAGGGTGCGTCACCGTGATGGTGCCGGATTTGGTTCCGCCGCCGGAGGGACTGATGGTCAGCAGAGTCTGCACCAGTTTGCATGAAGCCAGGGAGCTGGTTGAAAAGGGCCTTCTTTGAGGAAGAAGATTCAAGGTCAGGAGTTGAATGTCATGAAACAGTTTACATACACCATTCAGGACAAGGTTGGAATACACGCCCGACCGGCGGGGCTGCTGGCAAAAGCGGCCAAGGCGCTGGACAGTGTGGTGACGGTGGAAAAATCGGATGGCAAATCCGCCGCCGCCACAAAGCTGATGGCTGTGATGGGGTTGGGTGTCAAGTGCGGCGATACAGTGACCGTTAAAATTGAGGGAGGCAGTGAGGACGCCAGCCTTGCGGAGATGGAGTCGTTTTTCAAACAGAATCTGTAAAGGCAGGTTTGCAAAGCGGGACGAAGTCGTTCGTCCCGCTTTGTGATCTTTTAGGAATCCTTCAGCCACGCTTTAAACTCATCCAGGGAAATGACCTCCCGGTCGCAGTCCTTCTTTCTAGCCTTGGCGGCTTTGTGCCAGACGGCGAATTGCTCCTCTGTGATTTTCCCAGCCTTGGTCCAGGCGAAGCGGCGCTTGTACTCCCGGCGGTATTCCTGAAAGACTTGGTCGCTCCTGCGGCTCTCCGCCCACTTCCGAACAGGAGCGGTGCTCCGGCAGAGCCTCCCGGACGGGCTGGGGCGGCTGCAGTACTCCGCCGTAATCCGCCCGGTGATGGGGAAGTACCGCCCACAATTCCTGCACCGCCGGACCGGAATATCCCGTCTGACGCATTCCCGGAGAGAGAAGTCTATCAGGTCCCGGGACGTGTTGGGGGATAGGATTTCTCCACAGCCTCCGTCTCAGATCATGCCAAGGTTGATGGGGTATCGGTTCAAAAAGAAAGAGGGTAGCGTCCCGTAGACCATCAAACAGATAGGCTCCCCGCATATTCTTCCGGACCTCTCTGCCCACTTGGTCAATGTCCAAAATGCTCTCCAAAAATATCCGCGCCTGTTCTTGGTACACCTTAAGTTATGCCGGGAGCAGGTGAAGTTCTTCTGCCATCCGGGGCTCCAGATTTTCTGTAGTCCGGCGCTCGAAGCAGCGTAGGAACAAGAACTGGAAATAAATATGTCGAGCATAATTTTAAGTGAATGACCTTTTCAAAAATTTTTCTAAAAAAGTGACTCTTGGGGCTTGACTTTTATTTGCAGGTTGCATCATGTGGTCAGCGTGCGCGGGTTTCGGAGCGGAAAAGAACTGCGCCAGGCCCGAGAACGACTGCAGGACTAGCGGCTCCCAATCCGCCGAGTCCAGTTCCAGAAAGCTGAGGAGACTTTTCAGATAGGGAAGGGCCTTCTCGGTACCGGCTGCGCCCTGCATCCCCAAAGGGTCATACTCAAAAAACTCT
Source organism: Oscillospiraceae bacterium 38-13 (assembly GCA_041223955.1). Classification (GTDB taxonomy): domain Bacteria; phylum Bacillota; class Clostridia; order Oscillospirales; family Oscillospiraceae; genus Oscillibacter. Next base: position 87,637 of record JBCLRG010000006.1, read on the forward strand.
CCGTCGTCCTTGAAGAACATTTTGAAAGTCCACATGTAAACTGCTCCTCCCCGAAAGCAATCAATAGAAAAATAAAGGGAGTGTCCTATTCGAAGATTTTATGTAGGGGTCGGACTGCGCCTCAGCCCGTCTTCCGGAAGTTTGGCAATTCCGAAAGACAGGTGGGACAGTGTCCGGCCCCTACACCACCTCCTCCTGATAAAATGCATGAACGAACACTCTCCCCCCGGGAAGTCCCCTTTACAAACCCCACCCCCTATGATAAAATAAACCCGCTTTCAACAGATAAACCTCAAAGGAGGACCAGCCGGTGAACCGGAAAAAAATCCCCCCCCGCCGTCTCACGGCATATCTTCTCAGCGCCCTGCTGATCTTCCAGCTGACCCTTCCCCCCGCCCGGGCGGCGGACCGCGTCTACTTCACCGCCGTAGGCAGCTACGTCCTCCCCCTCTCCGACAACACCATGCCCTTCTGGAGCGGCGGCTATGTCTACGTCCCCAGCTCCATCTTCACCGGCACGGGCCGGGAGAGCCTCAACGTCTCCCAGGTGATCGACAGCAGCCTGGAATGGGTGGTCCTCTACAGCGGCACCGGCGGCCGGTCCCTAACCTTTAACCTCTCCTCCAACTGCGCCCTGGACAACAACGGCACCGCCTATTACCCCGGCGCGATTCTGCGGAACGGAACCATGTTCGTCCCCGCCAGCACCGTCTCCCGGTACTTCGACCTGACCTATTCCGTCATCGAGGTGGAGCGGGGGAGCATGGTCTGGCTCCGCCCTCAGAGCTACAGCGTCTCGGACAAGTTCTATGCCAACGCGGCTCAATACCAGCTGAACACCGTCTACAACGACTATATCCGTGCCAAGGAAGCCACCCCTCCCCCCCAGGAAACGCCCCCCGCCACGCCCCTCCGGCCCTCCTCCAACGAGGAGGCGCCCGCGCTGGACGGCAAGCGCATCGCCCTCTGCCTCACGGCGGAGGACGCCGCCGCCATGGCCGACGCCCTGGGGAGCCTCGGAGCCGCCTTCTTCTTCACCCCGGAGGAGCTGGCGGAACAGGGAGAAACCCTCCGCCGCCTTGCCGCCGCCGGACAGAGCATCGGCATCCTGGCCGACGCCGGAGACCCAGAGCGTACTGTGGCGGAACAGCTGGAGGCGGGAAACGCCGCCCTCTTTCAGGCTACCTGCGGCAAGACCCGGCTGGCCCGGATTGAAAACGGCGGAACCCAGGCCTATCAGGACGCCGAAGATCTGGGCTTTCGCTGCCTGCGGCCGGACCTCATCCGGGACGAGCAGTCCCTGTGGAACGCCTCCAGCCTTTCTCCCCTGCTCCAGCGGCTGGCCGCTCACCGGGGAGACGTCTCCGTCTGGCTGGGGCGCGGCGTCACCCCTTCGGGACTCCGGGCCCTGCTGGCCGCCATTCAGGAGGCCGGAGGCGTGTGCGAGGCCTATACCGAAACCGCCCTGCGCTGAACGGGACGCCTTTCCGGCGCTTTTTCCGCAGGGCCGGAGGCGAGTTTTAACAGAATATTCAACATACCCGGGTTTCAGCGGGTATAATGTAAAGAAGAGAAATACTTGGAAAACTGGGAGGGACCGCCATGGGGCGCAATATTTTAGTCGTTGAGGACGACCGCAACATCTCCGATCTCATTCATATGTATCTGGTAAAGGAGGGCTTCGACGTCCGCATCGCCGGGGACGGCGGACGGGCCATCGAGGAATTCCAGAAGGCCGTGCCGGACCTGATTCTCCTGGACATCATGCTCCCCGTCATGGACGGCTGGGCCGTCTGCGCCAAAATCCGGGAGACCTCGCAGGTCCCCATCATCATGCTCACCGCCAAGAGTGAGGTTTTCGACCGCATCCAGGGCCTGGAAATGGGCGCGGACGACTACATCGTCAAGCCCTTCGAGATGAAGGAGCTCATCGCCCGGATCAACGCCGTCCTCCGCCGGACGGAAATCCCCAACGACACCAGCAAGCGCCTGAGCTTTGACCGGCTGGTGATCAACCTGGACTCCTATGAGCTCATCGTGGACGGGAAAAAGGTCGACACCCCGCCCAAGGAGCTGGAGCTCCTCTACCATCTGGCCTCCACCCCCAACCGGGTCTACACCCGGAACCAGCTCCTGGACGAGGTCTGGGGCTTTGACTACTTCGGCGACAGCCGGACCGTGGACGTACACATCAAGCGCCTGCGGGACAAGGTGGACAACGTGTCCAGCCAGTGGGCGCTGAAAACCGTGTGGGGCGTGGGCTACAAATTCGAGCTGGTGGAGAAGAGCGAGGGATGAAACGTCTGCGGGAACGGACCCAGAGCCTCTACTGGCGGCAGCTCTTCGTCACTGCGGGCATGGTGCTGCTGACGCTGTGCCTGCTGGGTGCCTCCTTTTTCTCCCTGAGCTACAACTACGCCCGGGGCCAGCAGGGTGAGGAAATCGCCTCCAAGGCCCAGGTGATGAGCCAGCTGTCCCTCAGCTACCTGGAAAACGGCCGCTACCTGGACATCGAGGATTTGCAGGACGATCTGGACTTCCAGCGTCTGGCCAGCTTCGCCGCCATCGTCTCCGACGTGCAGTTCATGATCTGCGACACCGAGGGCCACGTCCTCCTCTCCACCGATCAGACCCTGGACGGCCTGACGGTGACGGTCCCCGAGGAGCACACCCGGCAGATCATGGAGCGGGGCAGCGCCTCCTGGCGGGACAATTTCGGGGGCCTGTACCCCCAGAAGCGCTTCTCCGTGGGCGTGGCCGCCGTGAACCCCGTCACCCTGGAGCGGGTGGGCGAGGTAATCGCGGTCTCCACCCTGGCCTCCCTGGACTCCATGTGGCAGGGCTTTATCGGCCTGTTCTTCATGACGGCTTTTGTGGTGCTGATGATCGCCTTCATGGCCTCCTCCGTCACCGCCATGCGGCAGGTGAAGCCCATCCGGGAAATGGTGGAGGCCACCCGGCGCTATGCCGAGGGGGATTTCGACATCCGGATGAACGACTATGGCCGCAGCGACGAGGTGGGCGAGCTTGCCGCCTCCTTCAACGCCATGGCGGAGTCCCTCCAGCAGACGGAGCGCCAGCGCCGGGAGTTTATCGCCAACATCTCCCACGAGCTGAAGACCCCCATGACCACCATCGCCGGATACACCGACGGCCTCCTGGACGGCACCATCCCCCCGGAGAAGGAAAAGCAGTACCTTCAGATCATCGCCGGAGAGAGCCGCCGCCTCAGCCGCCTGGTGCGGCGGATGCTGGACGTGAGCCAGCTCCAGGCCATCGACCCCCTGCGGAGCGGGGCCCATTTCGACCTGTGCGAGAGCATGCGCCGGGTGCTGATCTCCATGGAGAAGAAGATCACGGACCGGCAGCTGGACGTGGAGGCCAACATCCCCGAGGGACCCATTCTGGTCCTGGGGGACAACGATCTCATCACCCAGGTGATTTACAACCTGCTGGAAAACGCGGCGAAGTTCGCCTATCAGGGCTCCGCCCTGTACCTGGGCCTCACCCTGCGGGACGGCAGGGCCCACGTGACCGTGCGGAACTGCGGAGACACCATCCCCGCCGGAGAGCTGCCGCTGCTGTTTGAGCGTTTCCACAAAAGCGACAAATCCCGCAGCGAGGACAAGGACGGCGTGGGCCTGGGGCTCTACATCGTCAAGACCATCCTGGAGCAGCACAAGGAAAAAATCAATGTGACCAGCGAGAATGGAGTGACCACGTTCTCCTTCTCCCTGAACACGGAATGAGGAACCATGGGAGAATTTGAGCGAACCGGGCCCCTGCCCGGCGAAATCGTGGAGGTTTACCGGTCCCCTTACCGCCTCTGCCCCGAGGAGGAGGCGGACCCCCGGGAGGTGGTGGAGATCTACCGTTCGCCGGATCCCCGCGAGGTTGTGGAGGTTTACAGCCGCCCCGTCCCCCGGAGGACGGAGCGGCCTTCCGCGCCTCCGCCGGTGCGCCGGCGGCCCGGGAACGGGAAGCGGGGCCTTTGGATTTTCCTGGCCTGTGTGGCGGTGCTGGTGGGGCTGTCCGCCGCCGCCCGCATGGCGGAGAAGTTGCCCATCCTGCCCCGGAAGAGCCACGGCGGCGTCCTCTCCGCCCCGGTGAAGGAGGAAATCACCATCCCGGAGTGGACCGTGGACCAGGAGGTCCGCCTGTCCCTCCTTCGGGAGCAGGGGGAGCCCCTGACGGCCCAGGAGGTCTACCGCCAGCTGAATCCCTCGGTGGTAACGGTGCGCTGCCGGACGGAGGATGGGCTTTCCGTCGGCACCGGCGTCGTATTCACCCGGGACGGCTATGTCATCACAAATTATCATGTGGTCGAGGGCGGCCAGGAGTGCTGGGTCGTTCTGGACAGCGGCGTGTCCGTCATTGTCTGCTATGTGGCCGGGGACGCGTACAGCGACCTCGCCGTGCTGAAAATCCCCCCGGGAGTCCTCCAGTCCCTGGGCGACCTGCCCGCCGCCCCCTTCGGGGACTCGGAGCTGCTGGTGGTGGGGGACCCGGTCTACGCTATCGGTGCGCCCCGCCAGCTCTCCGGAACCCTGACCAACGGTATCATCTCCGCCATCAACCGGGACGTGGAGGTGGAGGGAAAGACCATGACCCTCCTCCAGACCAACGCCGCCCTGAACTCCGGCAACTCCGGCGGCCCCCTCATCAACGACCGGGGGCAGGTCGTGGGCATCAACGTGGCGAAATTCATGTCCGGACGGGACAACAACGTGGAGGGCCTGGGCTTCGCCATCCCCTCGGCGCAGATGGAGCGCATCATCAACGATCTCCTGAAGTGGGGCGAGGTCCAGCCGGAGCCCCGGCTGGGCATCTGGGTCCAAACTGACGAGCAGGGCCTGTTGGTGAAAACCGTGGAGGACGGCACCGCCGCCGAGGCGGCGGGCGTGCGGGAGGGAGACTATATCATCGCCGCCAACGGCGAGGAAATCCACAGCAATCAAGACCTGTTCCGGGTCCGGCGGCAGCTCTACGTGGGCGATGAGCTGACCCTGACCCTCCGGCGGCAGGACGAAATCCTGGAGGTCACGCTGGAGCTGGATGAAGCGGTGAAAAAGACATCCTGAAAACCTTCGGAGCCGGGAGACAGCTGTCTCCCGGCTCCGATTTTTTGATGGGGGGATTCTCAGCCCTCCTCCAGCTCCAGCACCACGGGGCAGTGGTCGCTGCCGTGGATTTCGCTCCAGATGTCGGCGTTCCGAATCCGGGAGCGAAGGCGCTCTGAGACGATGAAATAGTCGATTCTCCACCCGGTGTTGTTCTCCCGGGCCCGTCCCCGGTAGCTCCACCAGGAATAGGCCCCGGTCTTGTCCGGGTGCAGGGCCCGGAAGGTGTCCACAAAGCCGGAGGCCAGGAGCTTGGTCATCTTCTCCCGCTCCTCGTCGGTAAAGCCGGGGTTCCGGCGGTTGGGGCCCGGGTTTTTCAGGTCGATCTCCTGATGGGCCACGTTCAGGTCCCCGCAGTATACCACCGGCTTCACCGCGTCCAGCTCGCAGAGGTAGTCCCGGAGATCGTCCTCCCAGGCCATCCGGTAGTCCAGGCGGAGAAGCTGGTCCTTGGAGTTGGGGGTGTAGCAGCAGACGAGGTAGAAATCCTCGAACTCCGCCGTGATAATCCGACCCTCATGGCGGTGCTCGTCGATGCCGAAGTCGTAGGTAACGGCCAGGGGCTTCCGCCGGGTGAACACGGCGGTGCCGGAGTAGCCCGCCTTGTCCGCGCTGTTCCAGAAGCGCTCATAGCCGGGGAGGTCGAAGTCCGCCTGCTCCGGGCGCATCTTCGTCTCCTGAAGGCAGATCACATCGGCGGCGGCAAAGTCGCAGAAGTCCAGAAAGCCCTTTTTCAGGCAGGCCCGGAGGCCGTTGACATTCCAGGATACCAGTTTCATAAAACACCTCTTGAAATCCAAAATGGAAACCCGCAGGTTTTTCTCTCCTCTATTGTAGCGGATTTCGGAAGAAAAAACAATTGTCAGCGGGCCGGAAAAGGAGTAGGATAAAGGAAAGTTTCCGTGAATTTTACAGGGAGGTTTTTACTATGGGTTTTCTGGACAGATTTAAGAAGAAGAAAGAGGACCGCGCCGCCCCCAAAACGAAGGAATACTCCCCCGGCGGCTCCGCCATCTACCGCTACGCGGCCCCGGAGGACCAGGGCTTCCGTCCTCCAGAGGACGTGTGCGTCTCCATGGAGGCCATCGAAAAGCACATGGAATCCATTTTCCCCGGCTGGGGCGGCTTTGTGTACCACGAGATCATGAGCGACCTGATTCACGTGGACGTCCACATCCTTCAGGAACCGGAGGGGGAGGCCTATGTGCTCTACACCACCGGCATGAGCGACCTGCCCATGAGCCTGCCGGAGGAGCTTGCGGACCGGGAGGACCTGAAGTTCGCGGAGCTGTACATGATTCTCCCCGGAGACTGGGACGTGGGCGAGGCGGGCCGGAACACCAAAGATATGCCCTATGAGAGCTTCTGGCCCATTCAGATGATGAAATTCCTGGCCCGCTTCCCCCATGAGTACAAAACCTGGCTGGGCTGGGGCCACAGCATCCCCAACGGGCCGGACTACGCTCCGGTATGCGAGGGCCTGGGCTTTGGCGGCGCGCTGCTGACGCAGCCCTCCCTGGTCCCGGTGCTGACCACGGAGGAGGGCAAGGAAATCAGCTTCTACATGATCGTTCCCGCATATAAGGAAGAGATTGAGTACAAGCTGAAATACGGCATGGAGGAGCTGGACAAGCGCTTCATGGAACACAAGCTCCCCATGATGCTGGACATCCGCCGGCCTAATTACTGCGCGGATTTCCACGAGGTGCTGGACTGACATGGACACGGAGCTGCGGGTTCCCCTGAGCCGTCTGGAGACCTCGGACGAGGACCTTTATCAGGACGCGGTCTATCAGGGCCGCCCCTTCACCGGCACGGCCTGGGGGGACGACGGCGGGGAGCGCTTTGAAATTCCCTATGTGGACGGCAGGGCCCACGGCCGCTGCGTCTGGCGGTTCAAAAACGGAAAGCCCTCCCTGGATGAGCGGGCGGAGGGGGGCGTAGTGGTGGAAAGCACCGCCTGGTGGCCTCCGGGAGATGTGGTGCGCTGCCGCTATGACGGAAGCGTGCGCCGGTACTACCTACAGGACGGAAGCCTGACTCTGGAGCGGGGTCCGGACTGGGAGCGGGAATACTACCCCACCGGAGTCCTCCGGAACGAGCGGCACACGGAGCCCGGCGGCAGCCTCCGGGGAAGCTGGTACGGCGAGGACGGGGTATGGGCGGTCCGCTGGCGGCAGGGGCCTCCAGAGCCGGGACGCCGGGTCCGCCCGGCCCCCGAAACGGAGTACCACGACGCCTACCTCCTCTCCCACTACCTGAAGCTGCTGGAGCACTCGGACTTTGCCCACCATTTTCTGGACTGGCTCTTCCAGCGGATGGAGCCAGGACCCAAAAGCTGGTTCCAGCGCTGGAAGCAGGAGCCCCGGACTCTTTCCCCGGAGGGCCGGGCCATGGTCTGCGCCATGATCGAATACGACGACCTGCGGGTAAAATACCGGGGCGTCACCATGGCGGGACAGTACCGGGTGGAGGAAGCCCGCCCCGCCCTGAAGCGGGCCCTGCTGGTGAATAAGACGCCTCCGGGGGAGTATCACGCCACCGGAGGCGGGCACAGCTACGGCTGGACGGTGGCCCAGGCGGCGGCCAGGGCGCTGGCCCGGCTGGACGGAAGAAATTGAGGAGGACTTTGGTTATGTCGGACGGCGGAGCGGTGGATTACGAAGCGCTCCTGAATATGGCGGCGGAGCTGGGGTATCAGCTGATGTACAGCGGCGGGGAAATCTACCGGGTGGAGGAGTCCGCCCGGCGGCTGCTGCACGCCTACGGACTGGAGGAGCCGGAGGTCTTCGCCATTCCCAACTGCGTCATTGTCAGCGTGTCCACCCCGGACGGGCACCCCATTACCCGGATGCGCCGGGTTCCGGCCCACGGCACGGACATCGAGCTGCTGGAGCGCTGCAATAGCCTCTGCCGCCGCCTCTGCGCCGAAACGCCCCCGGTGGAGGAAGCCCAGGCCCTGATTTTCGCTCTGGCGGAAAACATGCCCCGGTACTCTCCCCGGCAGATACTGCTGGGCTACGGGCTGGCTCCCGCCTTTTTCGCGCCGCTCTTCGGCGGCGGACCGGCGGAGCTTGCCGCCGCCTTCCTCTGCGGACTGGTGGTGGGGGTCTGCCTGCTCTACGGCGGGCGCTTCCTGGGTGCCAACGCCTTTTTCCGCACGGCGGCGTCCAGCGCCGCAGCGGCCCTGCTGGCGCTGCTGCTGGTGCGGGCGGGTCTAGGGGAAAGCGTGGACATTGTGACCATCTCCGCCCTGATGGTACTGGTCCCCGGCGTAGCCCTGACCAACGCCATGCGGGAGATCATGGCCGGGGATACCTTTTCCGGCCTGAGCCGCACGGCAGACGCCATTCTGGTGGCCTCCGCCATCGCCCTGGGTGCGGCGGCGGGACAGGCCCTGGGCGGAATTTTCTGAGGGGAGGACGGTTCTATGCTTTTTCGGGAATATGCCCTTCCCTGCCTCTGCGCCCTTCTGGCCTGCGTGGGCTTCACCCGGATTTTCAACATCCACGGCTTCGGAAAGCTCATCGCCGGAGTGGGGGGCGCTCTGGGCTGGCTGGTTTACCTGCTGGCGGGCGGCACTATTTTCGCCGCCTTTCTGGCCGCCGCGTCCATCGGTTTGTTTTCCGAGGCCATGAGCCGGGTCCGGCACTGTCCGGTGACGGGGTATGTGCTGGTGGCCCTGCTGCCCCTGGTTCCCGGCGGAGGCATTTATTACGCCATGCGGCACTGCGTGGCGGGAGAGACGGACCAGTTTCTCACCACCCTGCTCCATACCTTCGGCATGGCGGCGGCGCTGGCGGTGGGGGCGATGCTGGCCTCGTCCCTGTTCCGGGCGGTTTTTCCCCGGATGCCCGGGAAGTGAACAACGGAGGAACGAGATACTATGGAAGATTTCAAACAGCGTTTATATGAAAACGGCTATTTCCGTCAGGAGGAGCTGGTCTTCTGGGACTGCGACCGGAACCAGCGGGTCCGGGTGGCGGCTCTGCTGAGCCGTCTGGGGGCCTTTGCCGGGTATGATTACGACGCCCGGGGCCTGACGCACGACGTGCTCTGGGCCAGCCGGGAGGTGTTCCTGCTCTCCCGGGCGGCCCTGAAAATACACGACTGCCCCCGGGCCCATGACGTGCTGGATATCACCACCTGGGAGGCCGGAGCCCATGCCGCCCACATGCGGCGGTACTATGAGATGGCCGACGGAACGGGGCAGGTCCGCGTGTCCGCCCGGACGGACTGGATTCTTGTGGACCCGGAGACCCGGAAGATCATGCGGCCCTCGGCCTTCACCGCCAAGCCCCTGATGCGCTCAGACCGGCCCCTGGACTGCCCGGAGACCCGGAAGATCATCCTCCCCAAGGAGGGCCGGGAGAATCTGGGAACCCGGACGGTCCGCTGGTCCGACCTGGACGGCAACGGGCATCTTTTCAGCGGGAACTACGCGGACATCATCTGGGATGTCCTGCCGGAGGACTTGCAGGAGCGGGCTCCCCGGGAGTTCCAGATCAACTACAGCCGGGAGGCCGTGCTGGGGGATGTGCTGGTGCTGGAGGGCTTTCGGGACGAGACGGGGTATTTTGTGGAGGGCCTTGGGCCCCACGGGTCCTGCTTCACGGCGCTGTGTGTGTTCTGAGGCCGGTGCGAGAGAGAGGAGAAGACCATGTACATCATTCGCAGCCTTCAGGACTTCGAGGCGCTGGTGGACAGCCGCTGCCTGCGAGACGGGGAGGATTTTTCCAGGGAATGTGTCCTCGCCTGGAACCAGCGGCAAAGAGAGCGGGGCTATTCGGGCTATTCCGATGATATGGATCAGGCGGTCCTGCCCGCAGGCCGGTGGTTTTCGGCGGACGTCCGCACGGCGCTTCAGGTCTGGGGAGCAAATCCCCTTCCGGCAGGGCCTTATATCGAGCAGGTCCGTCCAGAGGACAAACCGGCGCTGCTGCGGACCTATGCGTACATACTGGAGAATTTTGATCAGATCTACGAAAACCTTCTGCGGGCGCTGCTGCCCACCCTGATGGAAGAGGGAATGGAGAGCCGCAATACCGGGCGGCGGGTCACGACGGTGGAACAGCTCCATGAGGCCCGGGACCGGATGACAGCGGGCGGCATGGAGACGGCCTGTATCGGGCGGCTTCAGCTGAATTGTCAATACCAGCGGGCGGGGATGGTGCTTTACTCCCTGGTCTTCCGGCCGGACTGCACAGAGTACGGCTATGACGACGGTTTCGAGGTGGTGTTCTGGAAGGACCATGTGGTGTCGTTTCTGGATGGGAATACGATGGACCATATCTTTTTCTTCGAAGAAGCTCCCTATGCCGTCTCCTTTGGCCCGCCGCCGGAGGAGGACTGAGAAAAAGCGCTCCGGACCGAGGTCCGGAGCGCTTTTCTGGAATTCCTTACTTTTGGGCGGCTTCTGCCGCCGCTTTGGCCTTCTCGGCCTGCGCCTTCTTGATGGCCTTATACTTCTCCTTCTCCTCGGCGGTAGCCACGGGAAGGATGGCGTCTCTCGGGCAGACCTTGGTACAGAGCTTGCAGCCCACGCACTTGTCGTAGTCGATCACAGCCACGCCGTTCTCCACATGAATGGCGTCCTTCTTGCACTCCTTCTGGCACAGGCCGCAGCCGATGCAGGAGGTGGAGCAGACGCTCATGGCCGCCTTGCCCTTATCCTGATTGGCACAGCCCACGTGAACCTTCTTGGACACGGGGACGGAGGTAATCAGGTGCCGGGGGCACGCACCGGCACAGGCCATGCAGGCGGTGCACTTATCCGGGTCCACCACGGCGGTGCCGTTGGGACCGATGGACATGGCGCCGAACTGGCACGCCGCCACGCAGGAGCCAAAGCCCAGGCATCCGAACGTGCACTCCAGGGGGCCTCCGGCCACCTTGGTGGCGGACAGGCAGTCCTGAACGCCGACATAGTCATAACGCTTCTTCGCGTTGACGCCGCCGGTGCAGCGGACGAAGGCCACCTGCCGCTCCCCGGTGGGAGCCTCCAAGCCCATGATCTTGGCAATCGCGGCAGCATTCTCCGCACCCGCGGGAGCACAGGCGGTAACGGGAGCTTCCCCCGCCAGGATGGCGGCGGCACAGCCGCCGCAGCCGGGATAGCCGCAGCCGCCGCAGTTCGCACCGGCCAGCAGGCCCAAAATCGCTTCCTCACGGGGGTCCTTCTTCACCTCGAAAATCTTGGAGGCCACGGCCAGAACCAGACCGAATACCGCGCCCAGAATGCCCAGGACGGCTACCGCGAATAAAAGATTCATCATAACGCAACCGCCCCCCTTACCAAATTACCAGGCCGGAGAAGCCCATGAACGCCAGAGCCATCAGGCCCGCCGTAACCAGAGCCACAGGGAAGCCCTCAAAGCTCTTGGGATACTCCGCGAAAACCAGACGCTCCCGGATGCTGGCGAAAAGCACAATCGCCACCAGGAAGCCAATGCCGCCGGTGATGCCGTAGACCACGGACTCGATGAAGTTGTAACCCTCCTGAATGTTCAGCAGGGCCACGCCCAGCACCGCGCAGTTGGTGGTAATCAGAGGCAGGTACACGCCCAGCGCCGTATACAGAGAGGGCATGGACTTCTGGAGGAACATCTCAATGAACTGCACCAGAGACGCGATAACCAGAATGAAGGCCACGGTCTGCATGTACTCCAGCTCCAGAGGCACCAGGATGAACTTGTTCACCGCCCAGGTGATGGCGGAGGCCAGGCCCATGACGAAGGTCACGGCAAAGCCCATGCCCACGGCGGTGTCCACCTTCTTGGACACGCCCAGGAAGGGGCAGATGCCCAGGAATTGGGAGAAAATGAAGTTATTCGCCAAAATCGCGCCCAGCGTAATCGCCAGGAGTTTCGAAATCTGATCCATTTACTTGCCCTCCTTACTCTTGGACAGCGCCCACTGCATGGCGGCGATGAGGAAGCCCAGCACCAGGAAGCCGCCCACGGGCAGAGTCAGAATGCCGATGGGGAACTGCTCCGGAATGATGCGGAAGCCCGCCAGAGTCCCCGCGCCCAGCAGCTCCCGGATGAAGCACATCGCCAGAAGGACGAGGGTATAGCCCAGGCCCTGGAAGATGCCGTCGAAGAAGGACGCGCCGATGCCGTTCTTATAGGAGAAGGACTCCGCCCGGCCCAGGATGATGCAGTTCACCACGATCAGCGGGATGAACACGCCCAGAGACTCGGCAACCGACGAAACAAAGGCCTGAAGCAGCAGGTCCACGCAGGTGACGAAGCCCGCGATGACCACGATGAACATGGCGATACGGATCTTGTCGGGGACGATCTTCCGGATGGCGGAGATAACCACGTTGGCCGCCGTCAGGATGATGAGCACGGACACGCCCATGCCCAGTCCGTTCATGATGGAGGTGGTGATGGCCATGGTGGAGCACAGGCCCAGCATCTGCACCAGGACGGGGTTTTGGGTCAGAAGGCCCTCTTTAAACTGTTTTCCGATATTCATAAGCTCCCCCTTTCTCAACCCAGCACGCCGGCCACGGCCAGCGCGGCGTTGACGCCGTTGGTCACGCCCCGGGTGGAAACCGTAGCGCCGGAAATGGCGTCCACATTCGTCCCCACTGCCAGGAGCCCGTCGGCGGCGGTCTTGCCCTCGAACTGGCTCAGCACGCCCACACCGCTGGCGGTGGGCATGTTGGTCATGACCTTGGAGCCAATGCCGGCGGTTTCCGCGTTCTTGACGATGGACACGCCGGTGACGGCACCCTCGCCGTCCACGCCGACCATCATCTCAATCTTGCCCTGAGAACCGCTGGCCACCACCTTGATGGCGTAGCCCGCCGTCGCGCCGCCCACCTGGGCCTCATACACGGAGTCCAGGGTGACGCTGCCGGAGGCGGCGGTCATCTCGTCGGTAAGGGTCAGCTTGTCGGAGAAGGTGGTGTTGTCCGGGTCCGCCACCACAGCCTTCATGGCCTCCACGGTCTTGGCCCAGTTGATATCCTCAATCTTCTCCTTGGTGACGGCGTTGACGCCGCCCAGCGCCGCCGCGACCACCATGCAGGTGACCAGCAGCGTCACGGTCAGTTTGATGATGTACGCGGGGTCCATCTGAACCGTTTCCTTGCTTTTGGTGCTCATTTCGCGGCCCCCTCCTTCTTGTCGGATTTCACAACGCCAAAGCGCATGGGCTTGGTGTACTTGTCAATGAAGGGCACAAACAGGTTCATCACCATGATGGAGTAGCACACGCCCTCGTTATAGGAGCCGAAGTAGCGGATCAGCACGGTGAACAGGCCGCAGCCCACGCCGAAAATCAGCTGCCCCTTCTTGGTGACGGGAGAGGTGGCGTAGTCGGTGGCCATGAAGAACGCGCCCAGCATGAGGCCGCCGCCGAAGATGCTGTAGAGCATCCAGTCCAGGCTGGAACCGGCCTTGGGGAACAGGAAGGTGAGGACGGCCACGGTGCCGATATAGGCCACGGGGGTCTGCCAGTTGATGACCTTCCGCCAGATGAGGTACACGCCGCCGATGATGAGCATCAGCGCGGAGACCTCGCCCAGGGAGCCGCCGGTCTGGCCCAGGAACATCTGGCTCACGTTATAGGTGCCGGTGAGGTTCCCGAAGCTCTCCGCCAGGGCGGCGGGGTCGGTGCCCTTCATATAGGCCAGGGGGGTGGCAGCGGTGACAATGTCCGCGTTGGAGCCGAAGAGGGCCGCCTTGCTCATGGCGGGGTCCACCCAAGTGGTCATGGACCCGGCGTAGCTGGCCAGCAGCACAGCCCGGCCCGCCAGGGCGGGGTTGACGAAGTTCTTGCCAATGCCGCCGAAGAGCTGCTTGACAATAATGATGGCAAAGGCGTCGCCGATGAGAATCATCCAATAGGGAATCTGCACCGGGCAGACAAAGGCCAGCAGCATGCCCGTGACCACGGCGGAGAGGTCCTGAATGGACTGGTGCTTCTTCATGAGCTTGCGGTACAGCCACTCGAAGAAGATGCACCCCGCCACGGACACGGCGGTGAGCGTCAGGGCCCGGAGGCCGAAGTTGAAGCAGGCGTAAGCCAGGGCGGGCAGCATGGCGATCACCACGTCCTTCATGATGCCCTGGGTGGTCTCACTGCCGCGGATATGGGGCGAGGAGGTGGCGATCAGCTTCAGATTCTTATAGTCCGTCATTTGTTGACAACCTCCTTTTTCGCCTCGGCGGCGGCTTTCTTGGCCTCAGCGGCGGCCCGGGCCTTGGCCTGAGCGTCCTTCACCAGCTGCTTGCCAGTTTTGAACATATGGGTCAGGTGGAGCCGGGCGGGGCAGGTGTAGGCGCACGCGCCGCACTCCATGCAGTCCATGATGTTGGCCTCCTCCAGCTCGGCGGCCAGGCCCTTGGCGGCGTACTGATACAGGAACAGGGGCTCCAGGTGCATGGGGCACACGCCCACGCACTTGCCGCAGCGGATACACTGAGGGTGCTCCACGGTCTGCTCCTCCTTCTCGCAGAAGGCCAGCATGCAGCCCGTGCCCTTGGCCACGGGAATATCGGCGGTGTACTGGGCCATGCCCATCATGGGACCGCCGGCGATGAGCTTATATGTACCGTCCTTCAGGCCGCCGCAGAAGTCGAACAGAAGGGACACAGGGGTGCCGATGGGGCATTCCACGTTCTTGGGCTCCACCACGCCGGAGCCGGAGACCGTCACCACCTTGTTCACCACGGGCATGCCGGTGGTGATAGCCTTGTAGATGGCGCAGGTGGTGTTGATGTTGAACACGGCGCAGCCGATGTTGCTGGGCAGACCGCCGGGAGGAACCTGCTTGCCGGTGATGGCCTGGCAGAGCTGCTTCTCACCGCCCTGGGGGTAGCGGCAGCGAAGGCCCTCCACCACCACGGGAGCGTGCTTCTCGGCGATGGTTTTGTTCAGCTGGTCGATGCCGTTCTGCTTGTTGACCTCCACGCCGATGACGACCTTCTCCACGCCGAACATTTTGGCAAGGTAGGTCGCGCCGCCGATGATCTCCCCGGAGCGCTCCAGCATGGCCCGGTGGTCGCCGGTGATGTAGGGCTCGCACTCCGCGCCGTTGATGATGACGGTGTCGACCTTGCCGATGCCGCCGGAGATCTTCACGTGGGTGGGGAACGTAGCGCCGCCCATGCCGACGATGCCGGCGTTTTTCACGATCTCCACCATCTCGTCCACGCTCAGGGCGTCGGGATTGGCGGGGGCCTGTACTTCCTCGCTGACCTCGTTCTGCATGTCGTTGTCAATCACAACGGACATGACGTTGCCGCCCATGGAATAGGGCCGGGACTCCACCGCCTTGACGGTGCCGGAGACGCTGGCGTGAATGGGGGCGCCCAGGCCCCGGAACTCGCCGATTTTCTGGCCCACCTTCACGCGGTCGCCAACCTTCACCAGGGGGATGCATGGCGCGCCGAAGTGCTGGGACATGGGAATGACCACCTGTGCCGGAGCCGGCAGCTGTTCGATGGCCTTTTCATTGGTCGCGGCTTTCATATCGTGGGGATGAACGCCGCCGAAGAACGCTTGTGCCATTATTTCACCTCATTTTTTACTCCTGACAGCGGCCCGGGCGCGGACGGAAGGACCGCCCACTATCGGGACGGCTGACGTGCCTGGACAGACTATCACATACTTCCTTGCATTGTACACCATGCATCTAAAAATGTCCAGTCTGTGAACGGCAATTTTTCTGGAAATTTTCCCTTTTCTTACGAAACCTTTACGCCTCCGGGCCTCCGCCGTCCCTTTTCCCGGGGAAACAACCACCCTCCCAGAGATACGGTCAAGCCCCCAAAACCAGTTCCGCCAGCCGCTCCGCCGGATCCAGCACAGGGAGGGCCGTCCGGGCCTGAAGGGCCTCCCTGACGTAGGGAAAGTGGGTGCAGCCCAGTACTACCGCCTCCGCGCCGTTCCGCTCGAAGAAGCGAAGCAGCGTCTCCAGGCCGCAGCTTTCCACCAGACGCTCCGGCGGCACCGCCGCCTCCACGCCCTGTACCAGCGCCAGGTTCGCCGCGCCCAGGACCAGAATCTCCGGAGCGGCGTTCACCATAGCCCGCTCCACCCCGGCGGCGCCCTGGCAGTTGGCGGCCAGAACGCCGACCCGGCGGTACTGACCGGCGATTTCCCCATAAACATCCATCGGCGTCCAGGCCCGGAGCCCCCGGAGAGCCGCCAGCCCGTGGACATCCACTGCGGCGCTGAGGGAGTTGCAGTAGACCAGAACCCGGTTCATGCCCCGCGTCCGAATTTGATCGAAAATCTCTCCCACCACCGCCTCCCGGACGGATTGGGCCCCCACCTGAAAGGCGGTCTGCTCCTCCGGGGTCCGGGAGACCGGGAAGCCTGTCCCCTCCCCGCTCCGGCTTTTCAAAAGGTCCACGCCCATCCGGGTGTCCACCGGCGTCCCGGCGACAACTGCGACGTTCATAGGTCATTCTCCTTTTAATACATATAATGTATAATGACGGCGCACTTCTACTGGAAACATCTTCCTTTTCTCTCCGCGCCCCTGTTTTACCGCGCCATAGGTTCCCATTTTCCAGCGGAGCGCTTCCGCCGCCGGACGCGCTTTATTCTACCACAGTCTCTCCGCCGGTTCAACCTCTTTCCACTGCCCCGGCACGGGGCCGCCCATTCCCATCCTTTTTGTCCTACCTGCCCCTCCTCGTCCATATAGTGGTAGGACGGGGGTGTTGTTTTGAAAAAAGGAAGCTCCATGTTTTACGGTGCTCTGCTGCTCACCGGGGCAAATCTGGTTCTCCGGCTGGCGGGCATGAGCTTTCAGGTCTACCTCTCCAGCCGGATTGGCGCCGCCGGGGTGGGCCTTTTGCAGCTGGTCCTCTCGGTGCGGATGCTGGCCTTCACCCTGGGGTCCGCCGGGGCCCGGACCTGCGCCCTCTATCTCTCCGCCGAAGCCCTGGGGCGGCGCCGGAGCATCCGGCCCGCCCTGTCGGGCTGCGTCTGGTACTGCCTTCTCTTCTCCCTGCCCACGGCGGCGGGGCTCTGGATGCTCACCCCCCGAATCGCCGGGGGATGGATTGGGGACGCCGCCGGGGAAGCGGCGCTCCGGGCCTTTGCCCTGTTCCTGCCCATTACCTGCCTGAACGGCGTCATGACGGGCCTTTTCACCGCCGCCGGACGGCTTCGAACCCTGGTGGCGGTGGAGTTTCTGGAGCAGGGCTGTGCCATTGTTGTCACGTTTGCCCTCCTGTCCCGCTGGGCGGGCGGGGATACGGAACGGGCCTGCCTGTCGGTGGCGCTGGGGTCCTCCCTTGCGGCGGCATTGTCCCTGAGCGCCCTGTGGGTCCTCCGCCAGGAGGGTTCTCCCCTGGGCAAAGAGGCCCCTCCCCCCTGGCGGCGGGTCTTCGGGCTGGCTCTGCCGGTAGGACTGGCAGATGATCTCCGGGCGGGCCTGAATACAGTGGAAAACCTGATTATTCCCCGGCGTCTGGCCCTGTACGCCGGGACGGTAAACGCCATGGCGGACTATGGCGTGCTCCATGGCATGGTCTTCCCGGTGCTGATGTTCCCCACGGCCATACTGGCCTCCCTGGCAGACCTTCTGGTAGCGGAGTTCTCCCGGTGCGCCAGTCATCCGGGGCAGGTCCGGGTCCGGTATTTGGCCCGGCAGGGGCTGCGCATTTCCTGGCTGTTCGGTCTCTGCGCCGGAGGGGCGATGTTTGCGGCCGCCCGTCCTCTGGGAGAACTGCTCTACCATAACCAGGCCGCCGGGGCCTGTCTCCGGCTGTATGCCCCGTTGGTTCCCATACTTTATCTGGATATCATAGTGGATGCCATGTGTAAAGGGCTTGGCCAGCAGAGTGCTAATGCCCGCTATAATCTCCTGACGAACCTTCTGGACGTGGCGCTTCTCTGGCTTCTGCTGCCCCGGTTTGGAATGGGGGGCTATTATTTCAGCTTCACCGCGTCCCATCTGGTAAACTTTGCCCTAAGCCTGCGGCGGCTGGGCCAGTCGGCGGGCTTGGAGTTCACTCCGGGCCCGGCGGTGAAGGCGGCACTCTGCGGAGCCGGAGCGGCGCTGCCGGTGTTTCTGCTGCGGCCTCAGACAGGCGTAGCCGGAGCGGCGGTTCCGGCGGGGTGTTATCTGTTGGCGTTGTGGTCATTGTGGCTGCTGTTCCGGGTAGTAGGGGGCAGGGATGCGCAGTGGCTGCGGGGCCTGGTGGGAGCCGGGAGCGGCGCAAGGAGGAATGCGGACAGGGCCCGATGAAGTGTAATTTCAGGGAAAAGGCCTAAAAAGTGGCCTGATCTGACGATCAGGCCACAAATCACCAAAAGAAGCTCCGCACAAAAATTGTCGCTGGTCGATTCGATGATATCCAAACCCCCGCCCGCACTACGCCGCGGACAGGGACATGCCTGGTTTCTTCCCAAAGTCCAGGCGCGCCCCCGTAACCGCATCCCCTTGTTTTTCTCTTTTGGACCGTGCACGGCCCGTTTTCTCTTTTTATTCCGGGAATAAAAAGAGAAAATGGGGGGTGCATTGGACCAGCCCCCAAAGGGCTGATGACCTCCCCCGCCCGCAAGGGCGAGCACACCCCCCGTTCCCCGCCGGGGAACCCCCTCCCTCTCCACGATTGAAATTTCCCAAAATCCCTGTTATAATGATGAAAACAGACTGTTTTCAAGAAAGGAGCTCCCCCGCTATGACTTTCCGCAAGCCCTGGGCCTCCCCCCTCTTCCCCGTCTCCCGGCGGGACTTCTTTATCACCACCGCCATCCTCCTCTGCGCCGTGGCGCTGTGCTACTTCCTCCGCACCGCCGGGAGCATCGACGGCTTCGCCGCCCCGGTCTTCGTCCTGGCCGTCCTGCTGATCTCCCGCCTTACCAGCGGCTACCTCTACGGCCTTGTGGCCGTCGTGCTGGGCGTGGTGTGCGTCAACTTCATCTTCACCTACCCCTACTGGGCCTTCGATTTCCACAACCCCGGCTACCCCCTCACCTTCTTCACCCTCCTGATGATCTCCCTCATCACCTGTACCCTCACCGCTCAAGCCAAGCGCCAGGCCCGCCTAGTGGCCGAAAACGAACGGGAAAAAATGCGCGCTAACCTCCTCCGCTCCGTCTCCCATGACATCCGCACCCCCCTGACCTCCATCGTGGGCTCCACCTCCGCCGTGCTGGAAAACCCTGGCCTCTCAGGCGCAGAACAGCGAGAGCTCCTGGAAAACGCCCGGGAGGAGGCCCAATGGCTGATCCGCGTCGTGGAAAACCTCCTCTCTATCACCCGCATGGGAGACGCCCAGGCCCGCATCACCAAAGAGCCGGAGCCCGCTGAAGAAATCCTCGGCGCGGCGGCCCAGAAGTTCCGCCGCCGATTTCCTCATGTCAGCGTCGCCGTCTCCGCCCCGGAAGAGCTGCTGATGGTCCCCATGGACCCCATCCTCATCGAGCAGGTCCTTGCCAACCTCCTGGAAAACGCCGCCGTCCACGGCGGAGCCGCCAACATCTCCCTCCTTCTGGAGGCGGAGGAGAGCTTCGCCCGGATCACCGTCCGGGACGATGGCCGGGGCATCCCCAAAAAGGACGTGGACGGCCTCTTCGACGGCCGGGCCAAACCCCACCGCCCTCCGGACGGCGATGGGAAGCGGAACATGGGCCTGGGCCTCTCCGTGTGCCGGGCCATCGTTCTGGCCCACGGGGGGAGCATCACGGCCCGAAACCTGTCTCAGGGGGCGGAATTCTCCTTCCGCCTGCCCACTTCGGCTATGGAGGTATTGGTATGAACATTCGGGAAAAAATACTCATCATTGAGGATGAAAAGAGCATCGCCCATTTCACCGCCGCTGTGCTGGACGGGCAAGGCTATGAGACCATCCAGGCCCGCACCGGAGCCGAGGGCCTGTCCATGATCTCCTCTCACTGCCCGGACCTGGTGATTCTGGACCTGGGGCTCCCCGACATGGACGGGCTGGACATCCTCCGCCAGCTGCGGAGCTGGTCCAGCCTGCCGGTGGTGGTGGTCTCCGCCCGGTCCCACGAGCGGGACAAGGTCACGGCCCTGGACCAGGGGGCCGACGACTACCTCACCAAGCCCTTCGGCACCGGAGAGCTTCTGGCCCGGGTCCGGGCGGCCATCCGCCACACCCGCACCGCCAGCGGCAACGACGAAATTGCCCAGAAGGGCACCTACTCCGTGGGAGAGCTGGTCATCGACTACAACAAGCATCAGGTCCTGGTCCGGGGGGAGAACGTGAAGCTGACCCTCAGCGAATTCCGCATTGTAGCCCTGCTGGGCAAGCACGCCGGAAAGGTGCTGACCTACGACTTCATCATTCGGGAGCTCTGGGGCCCCCGGGCGGGAACCGGAAATCAGATCCTCCGGGTGAACATGGCCAACATCCGCCGCAAAATCGAACAGAACCCCGCTGAGCCGGAATACCTCTTCACCGAGGTCGGGGTGGGCTACCGCCTGGCGGAGGGGGATTGAGCTCCGGGCGGAGGAGCGTTCCGAGCGGAGCTCTCCGGGCGGAGAGGCCTCAAAAATTTAACAATCTCTTCCAGAACCGCCCAATCCCTTGTCCCCTTTGGCGTTGCGGGTTTTTGACGCCGCCGTCTCCTGAAATTTTTTTAGGAAAGTCGCAAAAACGACTTGCGTCCCCCATATCTTGTGTGATATACTCGCCCCACTGCCAACGTATTGTGGTGCAATCCGGTATACATTTACGACTTCTAGGGGGATACTACATGAAAGTCATCAAGAGGAACGGCGCCGAGGTCTCGTTCGACATCGAAAAAATTCTGGCGGCCATCTCCAAAGCCAACGAGAGCATTGACGAAGAAAAACGCATGACCTCCATGCAGGTTCAGCGGATCGCCGAATCCGTGGAGCTGGCATGCCGGGAAATGGGCCGTTCCCCTTCCGTGGAGGAAATTCAGGACCTGGTGGAATACCAGATCATGGCCCACGGGGCCTTCGAGGTGGCGAAAAACTACGTCACCTACCGCTACACCCGTTCCCTGGTCCGCCGGAGCAACACCACGGACGACCGCATCCTCAGCCTGATCGAGTGCTGCAATGAGGAGGCCAAGCAGGAGAACTCCAACAAGAACCCCGTGGTGAACTCCACCCAGCGGGACTATATGGCCGGCGAGGTCTCCCGGGACCTCAGCGAGCGGCTGCTGCTGCCCAGAGAGATTGTGGAGGCCCATCAGGAGGGCATCATTCACTTCCACGACTCCGACTATTTTGCCCAGCATATGCACAACTGCGACCTGGTGAATCTGGAGGACATGCTGCAAAACGGCACCGTCATCACCGGGACCCTGATCGAGCGGCCCCACAGCTTTGCCACCGCCTGCAACATCGCCACCCAGATCGTGGCTCAGGTGGCCTCCAACCAGTACGGCGGGCAGTCCATCTCCCTGGCCCATCTGGCCCCCTTTGTGGACGTGAGCCGGAAAAAGCTCCGGGGCATCGTGGAGCAGGAGCTCCGGGACGTGGGCATCATCCTGGACGAGGAGCGCCTTTCCGCCCTGGTGGAAACCCGCCTCCGGGAGGAGGTCCGGGGCGGCGTACAGACCATTCAGTATCAGGTTCTGACCCTGCTGACCACCAATGGACAAGCCCCCTTTGTCACCGTCTTCATGTACCTGGGAGAGGCCCGGAACGAGCAGGAGCGGAAGGATCTGGCCCTCATCATCGAGGAGACTCTGGAGCAGCGCTATGAGGGCGTGAAGAACGAGGACGGCGTGTGGATCACCCCCGCCTTCCCCAAGCTGATTTACGTGCTGGAGGAGGACAACATCCGGGAGGATGCCCCCTATTGGTATCTCACCCAGCTGGCGGCCAAGTGCACCGCCAAGCGGATGGTCCCCGACTACATCTCCGAGAAGAAGATGCTGGAGCTGAAGGTGGACAAAAACGGCGAGGGCCACTGCTATACCTGCATGGGCTGCCGGAGCTTCCTGACGCCCTACGTGGACCCGGACACCGGGAAGCCCAAGTATTACGGCCGGTTTAACCAGGGCGTCGTTACCATCAACCTCCCCGACGTGGCTCTGAGCTCCGGCGGGAACACGGAGAAGTTCTGGAAGATTTTTGACGAGCGGCTGGAGCTGTGCCACCGGGCGCTGCTGTGCCGTCACGAGCGGCTGAAGGGCACGCCCTCCGACGTGGCCCCCATTCTCTGGCAGTATGGCGCCTGCGCCCGCCTGAAGAAGGGTGAGCCCATCGACCGGCTCCTCTACGGCGGTTATTCTACCATTTCGCTGGGCTACGCGGGCCTTTATGAGTGCGTGAAATACATGACCGGCAAGAGCCACACGGACCCCTCCGCCACCCCCTTCGCCCTCCAGATCATGGAGGCCATGAACGCGGCGTGCCGGAAGTGGAAGGCGGCGCACAACATCGATTTCAGCCTCTACGGAACCCCGCTGGAGTCCACCACCTACAAATTTGCCAAGTGCCTCCAGCGCCGGTTCGGCATCATTGAGGGCATCAACGACAAGGGGTATATCACCAACAGCTATCACGTCCATGTGACAGAGAACATCAACGCCTTTGAGAAGCTGAAGTTCGAGGCTCAGTTCCAGCACCTCTCCCCCGGCGGCGCCATCAGCTATGTGGAGGTGCCGGACATGCAGAACAATCTGGAGGCGGTGCTTCAAGTGATGAAGTTCATCTATGACAACATCATCTACGCCGAGCTGAATACCAAGAGCGATTACTGCCAGGTCTGCGGCTGGGACGGGGAGATTCAGATCACGGAGGAGCACGGCAAGCTGGTCTGGAAGTGCCCCAAGTGCGGCAATACGGATCAGGACAAGATGAACGTGGCCCGGCGGACCTGCGGCTACATCGGGACCCAGTACTGGAATCAGGGCCGGACACAGGAGATTCGGGACCGGGTTCTGCATCTCTGAGGGGATACGTTTCCAATTTCCAACTGCGGGGTGATGACGTGTACTATGGTGAAATCAAGGACTGCGATATTGCCAACGGCGAGGGCGTCCGGGTGAGTCTGTTTGTCTCCGGCTGTACCAATCACTGCGCGCACTGCTTCCAGCCTCAGACCTGGGCCTTCGACTACGGGCAGCCCTTTACGGAGGAGACGGAGGAACGGATTTTCTCCCTGCTCTCTCCGGATTATATCAACGGGCTGACCCTGCTGGGAGGCGAGCCCTTTGAGCCGGAGAACCAGCGGGTTCTGCTTCCCTTTCTCCGGCGGGTGCGGGAGGCCTTTCCGGCGAAAACGATCTGGGCCTTCAGCGGATTTACCTATGAAGAGCTGCTGGCGGAGGGGTCGTATCCCCACCGCGAGATTACGGAGGAGCTGCTGAGCCTGCTGGATGTGCTGGTGGACGGCCGTTTTGTGGAGGAACAGAAGGACATTTCCCTCCGCTTCCGGGGCAGCTCCAACCAGCGGCTCATTGACCTGAACACCACCCGGACAGCCGGAGCGGTGACGCTCCTGCCGGACCGGCGCTGAGAACACCGGCGAACCTGAAGAAGCGTTCGCCGGTTTTTAACGGAGGTTTTTCTTATGGTGACAATGGCGCAGCGCCTGGAGGCGCTCCGCACGGAGCGGGGCATCAGCCGTCCCGCGCTTTCCGCCGCTCTGGGGTTTCCCAAGACGGCGATGGAGAAATTTGAAACCGGGCGGCAGACGCCCACGCAGGACCAGCAGAAGAAGCTGGCGGATTATTTCGGCGTATCGCTCTTTTATCTTCGGGGCGAAAGCGACGATCCCACCCGGATGGACACCTGGCTTAACGGCGGCGACGTGCCGGATGAAGGGCCGGTTCAGCCGGTTCGCCCGGCAGTGAAAAAGCCCCGTCCTCCGGCGGTGCAGGAGGATGGGGCGGTGTTTGGCGCGCTGCTGAAGAGCCCGGGCTTTCAGGCGATGATGCGTTCCGCGGCACTGGAGGCGCTCCGTTCTCCCGAGGGGCAGGAGCTGCTGGCGAAGGCCGTCCGGAAGGAGCTGGGCCGGGGCTGAGGGAAACGCGGTTAATGGACGGGCAAGGCGGTATTTTCCTGTCCGGCAAATCGTATATTATTCCATTAAGACTAAAAAACGGAGAAGAGTGGTCCTTTCCACTCTTCTCCGTTAATTTGCTCCAGCATCAGAATATTTCCTGTCAACCCCACGACAGAAAATCCGCCAGGGACCGCCTCCAGCTGAGCCGGAAGCCTTCACGCTTCCGCAGCACCATTCAAGAGGCGAATCAGCTCCTCTTTCCCCGTCCCCTTCTCGGCGGAGAAGGGCAGGAGGACATCCTCCTCCCCCAGCTCCAAGGTCTCCCGAATCAGGGCCAGGGCCGGGTCAATCTGACTCTTCTTCAGCTTATCCAGCTTATTCGCCACCACAATCTCCGGGCACCCCGTCTCCCGAAACCAGCCGTGCATGGTCTGGTCATTGGCAGTCGGCTTGTGCCGGGCATCCACAATTAGCACTCCAGCGGTGATCTGCGCCTCCTGAAAATAGCTCTCCATCAGGCGGCCCCAGCGCTCCTTCTCCGCCTTGGAAACCTTGGCATAGCCATACCCCGGCAGGTCCACCAGATACGCCTTTCCATCCACCAGATAGTAATTTACCTGCGTGGTCTTGCCCGGGGACGCGCCTACATAGGCCAGATTCTTCCGCCCCAGAAGGCGGTTGATCACTGAGGATTTCCCCACGTTGGACCGGCCCGCAAAGGCAAACTGTGGCCGTCCGTCCCACAGAAACTGTTCCTTCGCTCCGGCGGAACGGACAAATTCCGCCTTTCCAAAATTGATGGCCATGTTCTCTCCTTTACTGACGCAGGGACGCCTCCGCCTTCTCCCGTCCGATGGACGGGAAGGAGGAAACCGGGGCCTCCTCCCGCAGGTTCTCCGGCTGGGGGAGCAGCGCCGCCGCGAACACCTGATCAATGGTCTCCACCGGGACAAAATGCAGCGCCGCCCGGACCGTCTGGTCAATCTCCTCCAGGTCCCGGAGATTATCCTTGGGAATCAGCACCGTCTCAATGCCGCAGCGCAGAGCCGCCATGGTCTTTTCCTTCAGCCCACCGATGGGCAGCACCCGGCCCCGGAGCGTGATCTCCCCGGTCATGGCAATGCCCGCCCGAACCTTCCGGCCCGTCAGGGCGGAGAGCACCGCCGTGGTGACGGCAATCCCGGCGGAGGGCCCGTCCTTGGGGATCGCGCCCTCGGGGAAATGGACATGAATATCCTTGGTTTTATAGAACTCCGTCTCGACGTTCAGCACCTCCGCGCGGCTGCGGATGCAGCTCAGCGCCGCCTGTACAGACTCCTTCATCACGTCGCCCAGGTTGCCGGTGAGCTCCAGTTTCCCCGTGCCCTCGCACACCACGGCCTCTACCTCCAGAATCTCGCCGCCGGTCTCCGTCCAAGCCAGGCCGTTCACCACGCCGGTCTCCTCCCGCTCCGTGTGGAGAGCCGGAGGATAGGGCTGGCAGTCCATAAATTCCGGAAGGTCCGCTTCCGTCACCTGAATTCGTTTCGTCTCGCCGGTCAGGAGCCGCATGTCCGCCTTCCGGCACAGGGCCGCCACCCGGCGCTCCAGCTGGCGGACACCGGACTCCCGGGTATAATCCCGGATAATTGCCCGGAGCACATCGTCCCCCACCCGAAGGGCACTCTTTTTCAGTCCGTGCTCCGCCAGCTGCTTGGGCATCAGATACCGGCGGGCAATCTCCACCTTCTCCTCATCGGTGTAGCTGGTGAGGCGGATGACCTCCATACGGTCCAGCAGGGGCCGGGGGATGGTGTCCGTGGTATTGGCGGTGGTGATGAACATCACGCGGCTCAGGTCCACAGGAATTTCCATATAGTGGTCCCGGAAGGCGTGGTTCTGCTCGCTGTCCAGCACCTCCAGCAGGGCGGAGGCCGGGTCTCCCCGGTAGTCGCTGCCCATTTTGTCGATCTCGTCCAGCAGCAGCAGCGGATTCATGGAGCCGCCCCGGATGATGGCGTCAATCACCCGCCCCGGCATGGACCCTATGTAGGTCCTGCGGTGGCCCCGGATGTCCGCCTCATCCCGGACACCGCCCAGGGAAAGACGGGCCAGCTTCCGGTTCAGCGCCTTCGCCACGGAGATGGCGATGGAGGTCTTGCCCACGCCCGGCGGGCCCACCAGGCAGAGAATCTGCCCCTTTCCGTTGGGGTTCATCTGCCGGACGGCGATGGTCTCCAGAATGCGCTCCTTTACCTTCTTCAGTCCGAAATGGTCCTTTTCCAGCACCTTCCGGGCGGCCTCCACGCTGACCCGCTCCCGGGTCTCGGTGTTCCAGGGCATCTCCAGGCACACGTCCAGATAGTTCCGGATTACCGACGCCTCGGCACTGCCATAGGGCTGGCGGGAGAGCTTCCCCGCCTCCTTCAGGAGGTGCTGCTCCACTTCCTCCTCCAGTCCCAGCTCCACAATCTTCTGGCAGTAATCCTCCGCGTCGTCGTCGCCGTCTTCTCCCAGCTCGTTTTGCAGGACGCGAATCTGCGTCCGCAGAATCTGCTCCCGCTGAGTCCGCACCAGCTGGTCCCGGATTTTGCCCTCCATCTCGTGCTCAAAGCCCAGGATGCTGCACTCGCGGGCCAGGAGGCCGTTGAGCTTCCGCAGGCGGACAAAGGGGGACAGCTCCTCCAGAATCTCCTGCTTCTCCGTGTGGCGCAGAGGGATATTCTGGGCGATGAAGTCCGCCAGATAGCCCACCTCCCGGCTGTCCAGTACAGCGATAACCAGCTCCTCCGGAATGCTGCCGGACATCTGGGCATACTCGCTGAACAGGTTCCAGGTCTGGCGGAGCAGCGCCTCCGTCCGGGGACTGCGGCGGGCCCCGTCGGACAGGCTCTCCTCCGGAAGGGCTTCCACGTGGGCCTTGAGATAGGGGGAGGTCTGCCACAGGCGGCGCAGGCGGGCCCGGTGGCGGCCCTCCACCATCACCCGGGCCGCGCCGGGGGAAAGGCGCAGAATCTGCCGGATGTGGGACACGGTTCCAATCGGATACAGGTCCTTCTCCCCCGGCAGCTCTACGCCGATCTCCCGCTGCGTCACCAGGAAGACGTCCTGTTCCTCCTCCATGGCCCGCTCCAGGGCGGCTATCGAGATGGGCCGCTCCACATCAAAGGTCAGATTCATGTGGGGAAACACCGCCAGGCCCCGAAGAGCCAGGGCGGGGAGATTGATGGTTGTAGTTTCCATAGATTCACACTCCTTAACGGGGATGCCGGAAGGGTTGGAAGAGAATGGAATAGGCCGTAAGAACCCAAGAGGAAGGGACCAAAGTCCCTTCCTCTTTTGAGCCGGCTTACCGGTCTCCTTTGGTACTCAAGACGCGGACTTCGGCGGGGAATTCCGGGTTTTCCCGCTCTTTCCCGCATTCAGCTTCACGGAATAGCCCACCTTCTCCGGGTCCTTGGTCAGGATGGGCTGTCCCCGGCCCTCGACGCAGTCCTGTGTCACCACAGCCTTGACGATGGTGGGGTCCGAGGGAATCTCATACATGATCTGGGTCAGCATGCCCTCCATGACGGCCCGGAGGCCCCGGGCGCCGATGTTCCGCTCGATGGCCTTGTCCGCGATGGCGTCCAGGGCCTCTGGCTCAAACTCCAGCTCTACGCTGTCGTACTCCAGCAGCTTCTTGTACTGCTTCACCAGCGCGTTCTTCGGCTCCTGAAGGATGCGGACCAGATCCTCCCGCCGGAGGCCGTTCAGCGGCGCGATCACCGGGAGACGGCCCACCAGCTCGGGGATAATGCCGAACTTCAGGATATCGTGGGGCTGGACCTCATGGAGAATCCGGCTCAGGTCCTTGTCCTTCTTCCCCTGGATGTTGGCCCCAAAGCCAATGCTCTTCTGGTCCAGGCGCTTTTCGATGATCTTCTCCAGCCCATCGAAGGCGCCGCCGCAGATGAAGAGGATGTTCTTCGTATTCATCTGGATGAATTCCTGATGGGGGTGCTTCCGGCCGCCCTGGGGCGGCACGTTCGCCACGGTGCCCTCCACGATTTTCAGCAGCGCCTGCTGCACCCCCTCGCCGGAGACGTCCCGGGTGATGGAGGTGTTTTCGCTCTTCCGGGCGATCTTGTCGATCTCGTCCACGTAGATGATGCCGTGTTCGGCCCGCTCCACGTCGAAGTCTGCGGCCTGAAGCAGACGGAGGAGAATATTCTCCACATCGTCGCCCACGTAACCGGCCTCGGTGAGCGTGGTGGCGTCGGCGATGGCAAAGGGCACCTTCAGAATCCGGGCCAGCGTCTGGGCAAAGAGGGTCTTGCCGGAGCCGGTGGGGCCCAGCATCAGGATGTTGCTCTTTTGCAGCTCCACGTCCTCGTCCCCGCCGAAGAAGATGCGCTTATAGTGGTTGTACACCGCCACGGACAGGGAGATCTTCGCCTCCTCCTGGCCGATGACGTACTGATCCAGAATATCCCGGATTTCCCGGGGAGTGGGGAGCTGGTCGGGAACATCCTCCAGCACCGGGGAATTGGGCTCAAAGCCGTCGTTCAAAATGCTCATGCACAGGTGGACGCACTCGTCGCAGATGCGCACGCCGGGGCCCTGAATCATGCGGTGAATCTGCTGCTCATGCTTGCCGCAGAAGGAACACCGCAGAGTCTTCTTGCCGTCGTCATTCATGGTATTACCTCAGTTCTGCTCTTTATCTGAACGAATCGGAAGTCCCTCGCTGCCCGAGGGCTTGGAAGAAGGGAACCGCGTCCCGTTTCCGGGGCATTACGCCTCGTCCTTCTTCTCCTCTTTGTTGATGAGAATCTTGTCGATGAGGCCAAAGTCCTTGGCCTCTTCGGCGCTCATGAAGTTGTCCCGCTCACAGGCCTCCGTGACCTCCTCGATGGAGCGGCCGGTGTTTTCCGCCAGGATGCGGTTCATCCGCTTCTTGATGGTCTCCAGCCGTTTCAGGTGGATGGCCATATCGGTAATCTGGCCCTGGGTCCCGGCGGAGGGCTGGTGAATCATGATCTCCGCGTTGGGCAGGGCAATGCGCTTCCCCTTGGCTCCGGCGGAAAGCAGGAACGCGCCCATGCTGGCCGCCATGCCGACGCAGATGGTAGACACGTCGCACTTGACATACTGCATGGTGTCATAGATGGCCATGCCGTCGGTGACGGAACCGCCGGGACTGTTGATATACAGCTGAATGTCCTTATCGGGGTCCTGGGCCTCCAGGTACAGAAGCTGGGCCACGATCAGGCTGGCCGTGGTGGCGTTGACCTCCTCGCCCAGGAACACAATCCGGTCATTCAGCAGCCGGGAGAAAATGTCGTAAGACCGTTCGCCCCGGTTCGTCTGCTCTACTACGTAAGGAACTAAACTCAATTCGAAAACCTCCAGTCTTTTGTGGACGCCGGAACCACGCCCCCCTCCGGGAGGGGAGTGCCGTGCCGCGCGGCGGCGGTCCGGCAGGGCCCCATATAACCATTTTCACATGATACCACAGGCATCATGTGAAAATGTGTCGAATCTGTGAATACGCAAGTAAAGATTCGGCTTATTCGGCGTCCTTCGGCTCCTCAGGCTCCTCGGTCTTCTTCTTGCGGGGCTTCCGGGCGGGCTTTTTCTCCTCGGCGGGAGCCTCCCCGTCTCCGGCGGTCTCCGCCGTCTCGGCCTTCTTCTTGCGGGGCTTCCGGGCGGGCTTCTTCTCCTCTTCCCCAGCGGAAGCCGGTTCTTCGGCGGGCTTCTCCTCCGGCTTGGTGGCGGTGGCGCTCTCCGCCACCACTTCCACGGCCCGGCGGCTGCAAATCTGGTCCTTGACCTGATCGGCATGAATGTACTTCTTCACCATCTCCACATCCATGCCGAACTGCTCCGCCAGCTTCCCATACTCGGCCTCAACGTCCTCGTCGCCGGCCTCGATGTTCTCCGCCTTGATGATCGCCATAACGGCCAGGTCCATCTTTACCTGACGCAAGGCGGGCTCTCTGGCGTCCTCCAGCAGCTTGGCCTCGCTCATGCCGGTCATCTGCATATACTGGTCATAGGGAATGCCCTGCTGGGCAATCTGCGTGCGGAAGTTCTCCAGGAACTGCCGGGCCTGGTTCTCCACCATGGCATCGGGAATCTCGGCGGTAATGCCCTGGGACACCTGCTCCATCAGCGCGTCCTCAAAGCCCCGCTGGGCATCCTTCTCCCGGTCATCGGCAATCTGCTTCCGCAGGTCGGCCTTCAGGTCCTCCAGCGTGTCGAACTCGGAGACATCCTTGGCGAACTCATCATCCAGCGCGGGAACTTCCTTTTCCTTCACCTCGTGGCACTTGACCTTGAAGACCACAGCCTTCCCGGCCAGCTCGGCGTGATAGTCCTCGGGGAAGGTGATATCGATGTCCTTCTCGTCCCCGGCCTTCATGCCAGCCACCTGCTCCTCAAAGCCGGGAACGAAGCTATGGGAGCCCAGCTCCAGGCTGTGGTTGGCGCCCTTGCCGCCGTCGAAGGGCTCGCCGTTCAGGAAGCCCTCGAAGTCGATGACGGCGGTATCGCCCTCTTTGGCCTCCCGTTCCACGGAGACCAGACGGGTGTTCCGGTCGGTGAGGGTCTTCAGGCGGCGGTCCACGTCCTCGTCCGTGACCTGAACCTCCTCCTTGGGGGCGGAGAGGCCCTTATACTGGCCCAGCGTGACCTCGGGATACACGGGCGCGACAGCCTTGAAGGTAAAGCCCTGCCGGGTGCACTCGCCCACCAGCTCGACGGAGGGATAGCCCACAACCTGGAGCTCCTTCTCCTTCACGGCATTCTCATAGGCGTCGGGGAAGGCGATGTTGATCGCCTCGTCGAAGAACACTTCCACGCCGTACATGCCTTCAATGATTTTCCGGGGGGCCTTGCCGGGCCGGAAGCCGGGAACGTTGATTTTGTTCCGCATTTTCCGGTACGCCTTTTCGAGGGCGGCCTCAAACTCCTGGGCCTCCACCTCGATGGTCAGAGCGACCTGACTTTTCTCAATCTTCTCGCAGCTTTTCACACTCATGTCTGTTTTCCTCCGTTCAATTCCCGGCGCTCAGAAAAATCCGCCGGGACAAATTAGTATTCTATCAGATAAACCTTGAAAATTCCAGTCTTTTTTCCTTTAATCACAAATTTTTTTCGGAACAAATCCCAGATAGTCGGCGGAGATCAGCGCGAACTCCGTTTCTCCCCGCCTTCCCTCCAGTCTCCGGCGGATGGCGTGGCCATGCAAATGGCCGTAGCAGCACAGGGAAACCCGGTATTTTTCCAGGGTTTCCAGTATTTCCGGGCACTCATAGCCCTGATAAAGGGGCGGGTAGTGGAGGAAGCACAGGATGGGGCTCTCCCCCGCCGCTTTCAGGGACGCTTCCAGCCGTCCCACCTCCCGGTTCAGCACCTTGACGTTGTGGGCGTCCTCCTCCAGGAACCAGCCCCGGGTGCCGCAGACGGCATAGTTGCCGTAGGGTACGCAGTTGTTGTGGAGAATATCCAAAGTGTGGATGCCCTTTTCGTCAAAAAAGCGGTGGAGCTTGGCGGCGGTGGTCCACCAGTAGTCGTGATTCCCCTTCACCAGATATTTCTTGCAGGGAAACTGGTCCAGAAATTGAAAGTCTGCCTCCGCCTCCTCCAGGCTCATGCCCCAGGAGGTGTCCCCCGCCAGAATCAGCACGTCCTCCGCCGTCAAGGCGGAGAGGCTTTCGGCGATGCGGGCCGTGTAGTTCTCCCACGCGGGGCCGAAGACCTCCATAGGCTTGTTGGCCGTCAGGGAGAGATGCAGGTCCCCGATGGCATAGAGGGCCATGTCGCCACTCCCTTTCCTTCCGGTATGGATTTTTTCTACACCCCATCGTCATAGACGAAGGGTCTCCCGCAGCCGGAACAGCACCGGACTTTTCCGGAGGCCGGGGAGAAGGCTGGAGCCCGGGGTGCGTCTTTCCCGCAGCAGGAGCAGCGCAGCTTGAGGATGCCGGTGATCATGCCCGCCGCACAAGCGCCCGGCACTGCCAGCTCCAGCAGCCCGACCCCGTCCGGCAAGGGCCCAGAAGACAGGAAAATCCCCCGCAGGAAGAGCCAGCAGCCCCAAGTCCATTTGCGTTTCAAGGTCTTGACGTTCACCCGCCCCCTTGTTTTATTTCAGGAACTCCAGCACCACATCATCCATCCCCGGCTTTTGGCAGCTGAGGCCGAACCGCCGGGCCTTGCCCTTCAGGGCCGCCAGGCGTCTGGGCACCGCCACGCCGGAAACCGCGTTCAGCTGGTCCAGCAGCTCCACGCCGTCCCCCTGGGGGGCCTCCCCGATGGCGGCAAGGACATGGTCGCAGAACTTATACGGCGACGCGGTGGAGGCAAAGACGGTCAGCGTCTCGTCCCCGGTCTCCTTCCGGTACTGCGCCAGCACCCCCGCCGCCACGGCGGTATGCGTGTCGATGAGATAGCCGTATTCCTTATAATACCGGGCGATGGTCTCCGTCGTCCCAGCCTCATCGCAGAAGCCGCCCCAGAACGCCTCCCGGAGCGCCGCTTTGATGGATTCGGAAACCTCATAGTTCCCCTGGCCGTTCAGGGCCTCCATATACCCCCGGACCTCCTGGTCATTCTCCCCGGAGAGGTCAAACAGCAGCCGCTCCAGATTGCTGGAAACCAGGATGTCCATGGAGGGGCTCATGGTGGTGTGGAAGGGCCGGTTCTTGTCGTACACGCCGGTCCGGAGGAAATCCGTCAGCACGTCGTTCGTATTGGACGCGCAGATCAGCTTCCCCACGGGCAGGCCCATCCGCTTGGCGTAATACGCCGCCAGAATGTCGCCGAAATTCCCGGTGGGTACACAGAAGTTCACCTTCTCCCCCATCTGGATCTCTCCATCCCGGAGCAGGTCGCAGTACGCGGAGACATAATAGACCACCTGGGGCAGGATGCGCCCCCAGTTGATGGAGTTAGCGGAGGAGAGCAGATACCCCCGGTCCGCCAGGGTCTTCCGGATTCCCTCATCGGAGAAAATCCGCTTCACCCCGGCCTGCGCGTCGTCAAAATTGCCCTCGACGGCGCAGACGCCCACATTTGCCCCCTCCTGCGTGACCATCTGGGCCTCCTGCACGGCGGAGACGCCGTCCTTGGGATAAAACACCATGATCTTCGTCTGGGGCACATCGGCAAAGCCCTCCATGGCGGCCTTGCCGGTATCTCCGGAGGTGGCTACCAGAATGCACACCGTCTTGTCCTCCCCGGTCTTGCGGAGGGCGGCGGAGAGGAGCTGCGGCAGCATTTGCAGGGCCATGTCCTTAAAGGCGGAAGTGGGGCCGTGCCACAGCTCCAGGCAGTGGGTGGTCCCGTCCACCTTCCGGAGGGGCGCGGCGGCGGGATGGTCGTACTTGTCGGGGCCGTAGGCGTTGTTGGCAAAGGCTAGCAGCTCTTCCTCAGTGTAGTCCGTCAGGTAGAGGGCCATGACTTTGGCGGTGCGCTCCTGATAGGAGGCCCCGGTCAGGCTCTGCAAAAAGGCCCCGTCAATCTGGGGGATGGATTCCGGCGTCAGTAGGCCGCCGTCCTTGGACAGGCCCATCTTGACGGCCTCGGCTCCCGTCACCCGCAGAGCCCGGTCTCTTGTGCTCAAATACTTCATGATACGCGTTCACCTTTCCCTGTATTAAATAGTATCGTGCAGCCGGTTTATGAAAAGGCGTCTTCCAGGTACACCACCCGGAGCCCGCCGTTGGGTTCCTCATAGATTTCCGCCACATCGAACCGGGCGGGAGCGTCCTCTCCCAGCAGGGCGAGGTAGGCCCCGGCGGCTTTCCGCAGCCGTTCCTGCTTCCGCCCGTCCACGAACTCCCGGGGCAGGCCGATGGAGCCGGGGCCCCGGCGCTTCACCTCCACAAAACAAAGCACCCCATCGGGACTGCGGGCCACCACGTCCAGCTCCCCGTACCGGCACCGCCACTGCCGGTCCAGAACCGCGCAGCCCCGCTCCGCCAGATACCGGGCGGCCAGCGCCTCCCCCTGATCTCCGGAGGCCTTCGCCCCGCTCACCTCCGGGCCTCCCACTTTTTCAGGAAGGTCTTCCGGTGGGCCGGGCAGGGGCCGTAGCGGTCCAGGGCGGCGTAGTGGGCCTTCGTGCCATAGCCCTTGTGCCGGGCAAAGCCGTACTGGGGGTAAAGGGCCTCCAGCTCCCGGGAAACATAGTGGTCCCGGCTGACCTTCGCCAGAATGGACGCGGCGGCGATGGAGGCGCTTTTCCCGTCGCCGCCCACCAGGGTGACGTGGGGCGTCTCGATGGCGACCCGGCTTCCGTGGTCCCGGTTGCCGTCGATGAGGGCCAGGTCCGGCTTCACGGACAGGCCGCTGATGGCCCTCTGCATCGCCAGCATCCGGGCGTTGAGGATGTCCATCTCGTCGATCTCCTCCGCCGTGACAAAGGCCACGGACCAATCCTCCGCCTGGGCGGTAATGAGGTCGTAGAGGGCTTCCCGCTTTTTCTCCGTCAGCTTCTTGGAGTCGTTGAGGCCGGGGATTTCGGCCTCCCGGGGCAGGACGGCGGCGGCGGCGTACACCGGCCCCGCCAGGGGACCCGCTCCCGCCTCGTCCACGCCGCAGAGGACGGCAAATCCCCTATTCCACTGTTCCCGCTCCGGGGCCCACAGGTCCATACTCCTCTCTCCTTTTGGCCCGGCGGTGGAGCCAGGCAAAATAAATGAAATGGATCAGGCAGAAGAATAACGCCACCCCGCATCCCGCGCCGTACCGGGCAATTCCCGGCAAGACGGCCAGCCATTTAAACAGCAGCCACGTAAAGGCCAGCAGCTGATTCAGCGGCGTCAGGAAGGAACAGAGCACCCCAAAAATAAGGAAGCCGTTCACATCCCGAATCAAATCCAGTTCAGCTGCCAAAATTACTCCCGCCGCCAGCGCGGCGCTGAAGGCCCAGTACCATTTCGCAAAGCGGAGCAGCCCCGGTCTTCCTCCGGCAAGCCACACATCCAGAGCCAGCTGACCCAGAAGCCAGACCGTCAGCAGGACCCAGACCCAGCTCGTATACGTCTGATAGAGGCTAAACATAAACGCCTGTACGCCAACATACAAATGCAGCGCCACCCAGGCCAGGGCCGCGAAATCAGCGGCGGACCATCGCTTGTTGTCTCCCATTACGGCACCTCCAGTGTAAACCGCCCCAGCTTGCCGGAACGGAATTCGTCCAGCAGGATTTTCGCCATTCGCTCCGTATCCACCTCGCCGCCGGAGACGAGAAACCCCCGCCGCCGTCCGGCGGACGCCAGCAGCCGCCAGCCGTAGGCCACGTCGTTCTCCCCTTCCTCCCGCTCCGGAAGGGCCGGGAGTTTATAGCCGGTCTTCAACACCTCGGGATAGTGCTCCGCAAGATACGCCATCAGGTGGCACCCCAGGGTCTCCGTATCCAGGATCTCGTCCTTCACCGCGCCGGTAAAGGCCAAGTGGAGTCCCACGTCCTGATCGTCCAGCTTGGGCCAGAGGATGCCGGGGGTGTCCAGCAGCTCCAGGCCCCGGTCAACGGGCACCCACTGCTTCGACCGGGTCACGCCGGGGCGGTCCTCCGCCTTGGCGGTCTTCCGGCCCGCGACTTTGTTGATGAAGGTGGACTTCCCCACGTTGGGGATGCCCAGAACCATCACCCGGACCACCCGGCCCGTCTGGCCCTTCTCCGCGTAGGCCCGGAGCTTGTCCGCCAGCAGCTCCCGGACGGCGGCGGAGAATTTCGCCGTGCCCGCGCCGCTTTTGGCGTCCGTCTCCAGCACGGCCCAGCCCTTTTCCTTAAAGTGGGCCGTCCAGGCCCTTGTGGCCTCCCGGTCCGCCTGGTCCGCCCGGTTCAGGACCACCAGCCGGGGCTTTCCCGCCGTCAGGCCGTCCACGTCCGGATTCCGGCTGGAGCGGGGTATCCGGGCGTCCAGAATTTCGCACACCGTGTCCACGTGCTTCAGCTGCTCGGTGATCATCCGGCGGGTTTTCGCCATGTGTCCGGGATACCATTGGATTTCCATCAGCCGATTCCTCCGATTCGTCCGTAATCCCGCACCCCCGTCCTCTCGTCCGGGCCCGGGAAGGCCAGATACACCGCCCGGCCGATGACGTAACGCTTGTCCACCGTGCCCAGGCGTTCATCCCGGCTGTCGTTGCTGTGGTTGCGGTTGTCCCCCATGACAAAGACGCTGCCCTCCGGCACGGTAAGGGGGAACTCCGTTCCGTCGGTCCGAAAGGTCCGCTCGTTGATATAGTCCTCCTGAAGGGGCTTCCCGTCCACAAAGACCGTACCGGAGGTGAAATCGATGTCCACCACCTGTCCCTCCACCGCCACGACCCGCTTGACGATGGGCGTGGGGAGAAAGCTCTCCTTCCGCAGGACCACGATATCTCCCGGCTCATATCCGCCGCAGAGCATGGAATTCAGCACCAGCAGCCGGTCCCCGTGCTGGAGGGTAGGCACCATGGAATGCCCGTCCACGCCGATCAGGCGGACGCCGAAGGTGAACAGCAGCACCACCGCCAGCACCGAGCACACCAGGGCCTGCACCCATTCATAGGCCTCCCGGCCCGTCTTCTCTCTTGGCTCCCGCCCTTCGTTTTTCATATCTCTTTCTCTCCCCGCCTCGTTCGGAGCCCCCTGGACCGCCGTCACGCCGGAACGCCGCACAGCCTCCGGGGCGCGGGCCTTAAAGTTTTCCAATCCGGTTCCACTCCCGCACGCCCAGCTCCTCCGTCTCTCCGGGAAGCAGCAGGAACACCGCCCGGCCAATGAGGCAGCGGGTGTCCACCGCCCCCAGCTCCGGGTCCCGGCTGTCCCGGCTTCCGTTCCGGTTGTCCCCCATGAGGAAGACGCAGCCCTCCGGCACGGTGAGGGGGAAGACGATTCCCTCGGACAGGTGGGTAGCCTCCAGAATGTAGGGCTCCTCCAGGGCCGCGCCGTCCACGTAAACCACGCCGCCGTCAAAGTCCACGTCCACGGTCTGTCCCTCGGTGGCGATGACCCGCTTGACGATGGGCTCCCCGTGTTCAAAGGAGTCCTTGGCGGCAATAACCACGTCCCCCCGCTGATAGTCCCCGCACAGCAGGCTGTTGACCACCAGCAGCAGGTCTCCGTTCTGCAGCGTGTTCCGCATGGAGCCGCCGGAGACGCCCACCACTCTCACGGCGAAGGCGAACAACACCACCGCCGCCAGCACCGAGCACACCAGGGCCTGTGCCCATTCGTAGAGGCCCCGCCCCGGCTGTTCCGGCTTCTGTTCCTCCTCGGGCCTCTGCTCCTCGGGCTTCATTTCTTCTGACATGGCAATTCCTCCGTTGTTGATGAAAGATTCTCAATTTTAAACAGTATATCAAAAAATACGGGATTTCACAAGTGGTATTTCAACGGTTTCCATCCCAGGCGGCCCTCTGCTTTTCTATGGATTCTATGGAAGACCGCCGGTAAGCCGCCTCTCACGCCTCGATGAAGATCAGGACGTCTCCCTCTCACGGGCCGCGCTTTCGCCCCCCGGACCGGCTTCCCGGAGAATTTTCCGCACTGATTGTAACACACGCCGCAGTTCAATTCAATCCGTTTTCCTGAAACCGCCGGAGTTTTCCCCCGGCGGCATTGAACCGGCGGAATTTTTGTGCTACAATATCAGGCAGCTTATACAGGAAAGCAGGTGAGCCGCCATGCCCTCCAACATTCTGGTCGTGGACGACGAGGCCGCGATTGCCGGTCTGGTGGAGCTCTATCTTACAAACGAGGGCTTCACCGTCCACACCTTTGCCAGCGCCGCCCCCGCCCTGGCCCACATCGAAAAAACCCCGCCGGACCTGGCCATTCTGGATGTGATGCTCCCCGATATGGACGGCTTCACCCTCTGCCGGACTCTCCGGGAAAAGCACCTTTTCCCCATCCTCATGCTCACCGCCCGGGTGGAGGATATGGACAAGATCACCGGCCTCACCCTGGGGGCCGACGACTACATCACCAAGCCCTTCAACCCGCTGGAGCTGGTGGCCCGG
Source organism: Oscillospiraceae bacterium 38-13 (assembly GCA_041223955.1). Classification (GTDB taxonomy): domain Bacteria; phylum Bacillota; class Clostridia; order Oscillospirales; family Oscillospiraceae; genus Oscillibacter. The sequence goes on from JBCLRG010000006.1 coordinate 125,669, forward strand.
GTCAAAACCCAGCTCCGGCGCTATACCCGGTACAACCAGCCCCCTCCGGCGGAGATTCTGGAATACGACATCCGGGGCCTGCAAATCTCAAAGCAGACCCACAAATGCCTCCTCTACGGCGAGGAGATCGGGCTGACGCCGCTGGAGTTCTCCATCCTCTGGCACCTCTGCTCCCGGCAGGGCGCCGTGGTCCCCAGCGAGGAGCTCTTTGAGGCCGTCTGGGGCGAGAAATACATGGACAGCAACAACACCGTCATGAGCCACATCGCCCGGCTGCGGGAAAAGCTCCGGGAGCCCAGCCGGAAGCCCAAGTTCATCAAAACCGTATGGGGGGTGGGGTATACCATTGAATGACTACAACTACACCGGCCGCCTCTCCCGAAAGCTGCTGGCCCAGTATGCCCTGAGCCTCTTCGGCGCTCTGGGGATTATCGTCTTCCTGGCGGCGGGCTGCATCCTCTTCTTCGGAACCTTTTCCTTCTGGCGGAACAACATCATCCTGACCTATTTCATCTATTTCTGCCGGGACTACATCCTCCTGATCTTCCTCTTCTGCCTGAGCCTGTCCTGGTTTGGGTGCACCATCCACTTCATCCGGAAGCCCCTGGGCTTTCTGGACGAGATGGCGGACGCGGCGGAGCAGCTGACCCAGCCCGACGATGAGCCCATCATCCTCTCCCCGGAGCTGAACATTCTGGAGGAGCACCTGAACTGGGCCCACAGCCAGGCCCTCCGGGACCAGCGGGCCGCCCGGGAGGCGGAGCAGCGGAAAAACGACCTGGTGGTCTATCTGGCCCACGACCTGAAAACGCCCCTCACCAGCGTCATCGGCTATCTGACCTTCCTTCGGGACGAGCCGGAGCTCCCCCCGAACCTCCGGGCCCGGTACACCGGCGTGGCCCTGGACAAGGCGGAGCGGCTGGAGGACCTGATCAACGAATTCTTTGACGTGACCCGCTTCAACCTCTCCCGGATGGAGCTGGAAAAGCGCCCCTGCGACCTCAGCCGGATGCTCCAGCAGGTCGCCAGCGAGTTCGCCCCCATGCTGAAGGAACGGGGCCTCGTCCCCCGGCTGGACCTGCCGGAAACCCTGTCCTATCCCTGCGACCCGGACAAGCTGGCACGGGTCTTTGACAACCTCCTCCGCAACGCCTGCCACTACGCCGGGGCGGACACCGCCGTGGACATCGCGGCGCGGACGGAGGCGGGCGGCGGGGTTCTCCTCACCTTCACCAACCAGGGCGTCACCATCCCCCCGGATAAGCTGGGGCGGATTTTCGAGCAGTTCTTCCGTCTGGACTCCTCCCGGGCCTCCCGCACCGGCGGCGCGGGACTGGGTCTGGCCATCGCCCGGGAGATTGTGGAGCTCCACGGCGGGACCATCTCCGCCCAGAGCGAGGAAGGCGTGACCGCCTTCACCATCCGCCTCCCGGCGCCGTAAGAAAATCGCAAGAATTTCTTCAGAACTTTCCAAGGACTTTTCAACCAGGCCTTCAAACCTTTCCCGCCCCGATCTGTTACGCTTATAGCAACAGATCGGGGCGGCTTTCGCTCCAGAGAAAGGTTGATGGATGATGAAAACAATTCTGGTGTTATTCGGCGGCTGCTCCAGCGAGCACGGCGTTTCCCTGCAATCCGCCCAGGCGGTGCTGACCCATTTGAACCCCGGAAAATACCGGACGCTGCCGGTGGGCCTCACCCGGGAGGGCCGGTGGCTCTACTGCCCCGGCGCGCCGGACCTCCTCCCCGCCGGGGACTGGCAGGCGGCGGGGATTCCCTGCACCCTCCGGCTGGACCGGGGAAACGCCGCCCTCCTTCTCCTGGACGGTTCTGGGGACGCCCTGGGTTTCGACGCCGCCTTTCCTGTCCTCCACGGCAAAAACGGCGAGGACGGCACCGTTCAGGGCCTTCTGGAGCTGGCGGGGATCCCCGTCGTTGGCTGCGGCACCCTGTCCAGCGCCCTGTGCATGGACAAGGACCGGGCCCACAAGCTGGCGGAGCTGGCCGGAGTCCGGGTCCCCCGGAGCGCCGTTTTCACCGCCGGAACCGGCCGGGAGGCCCTCCTGACGGCGGCGGCGGAGCTGGGGTATCCCCTGTTTGTCAAGCCCGTCCGGGCGGGGTCCTCCTTCGGCGTCAGCCGGGTGGAGCGGCCGGAGACCCTGCCCGCCGCCGTGGACGCCGCCTTCCGGCACGACAGCCGCGTCCTGCTGGAAGAGGCCGTCCCCGGCTTCGAGGTGGGCTGCGCCGTCATGGGGAACCCCGGCGAGACGGCGCTGGCCGTAGGGGCCGTGGACGAAATCGAGCTCTCCGGCGGCTTCTTCGACTTCGAGGAGAAATACACCCTCAAGACCTCCGCCATCCACTGCCCCGCCCGCATCCCCCCGGCCAAGGCGGAGGAGATTCAGGAGGCGGCCCGGAGGGTTTACGAGGCGCTGGAGTGCCGCTGCCTGGCCCGGGTGGACTTCTTCCTCACCCCGGAGGGGGCGGTGGTTTTCAACGAGGTGAACACCATCCCCGGCTTCACCGCCCACAGCCGCTACCCCAGCATGATGAAGGCCGCGGGCCTGGACTTCCCCGCCCTGCTGGACCGGCTGGTGGAACTGGGGGTCCGGGCATGAGGGCCGTGACGCTCCGGCGGGAGCAGACCGCCTGCGGTCCCCTGATTCTGGTGAACCCCGCCCATCCCCTCCGGCCCGGTCCCGCCCCGGAGCTGACCGCCCCCGACTGGCGCTTTCCGGACATCCTGCTGGAGCGGCGGACCGCCGGGCTGCTGTCGGCCTGCGTCCGGGCGGCAGGGGGACCGGGGGAGATCGTCCCCGTCTCCGGCTGGCGGAGCCGGGCGGAGCAGCAGTCCATCTGGGACGATACCTGGGCCAAAGAGGGGGAATCCTTCACCCGGCGCTACGTGGCCCTCCCCGGGTGCAGCGAGCACCAGACCGGGCTGGCCATCGACCTGGGGAAGCGGGCGGACTCCATCGACTTCATCCGTCCGGACTTCCCGGATGAGGGCGTCTGCGGGGCCTTCCGCCGCCTGGCGGCGAAGTACGGCTTCATCCTCCGCTACCGCCGGGAAAAGGAGGCCGTCACCGGCATCGGCGCGGAGCCCTGGCACTTCCGCTACGTGGGCGCGCCTCACGCGGCGCTGATGGAGGAAAACGGGCTGTGCCTGGAGGAATACGGGGCCTTTCTGGACACCGGGCCCAAGCGCCGGACCCTCTCCAACGGGCGGCGGGTGGAGGTCTTCCGGGTGGCCTGCCCCGGCGGAGCGGTGGAGGCGGAGCTTCCGGAGGGTTGCTGCCAGATCTCCGGGGACAACGCCGGGGGCTTCATCCTCACCGTCTGGGAGGTTCCCTCATGACCCCCCGTCCCGTTCTGGACCGCTTCCGCCTCCTCGCGGCGGTGCTGGTGGTCTGCATCCACACCGGCCCCCTCTCCACTTACAGCGCCGGGGCGGACTTCTGGCTGAGCCGGGTGCTGGCGCGGATTGCCGTGCCCTTCTTCTTCATGGTCAGCGGGTACTTTCTGGCGAAGAGCCAATGGAAGAACACCCGGCGGTTTTTGAGGAAATCCCTGACGGTTTACACCCTGGCAATCCTCCTCTACCTGCCCCTGAACCTTTACAACGGCGGCTATGCCCCTGCGGAGTGGCTGAAAAAGCTGCTGGCCGACGGCACGCTGTATCACCTCTGGTACTTCCCCGCCGTGATGCTGGGAGCGATGCTGGCTCTCGGCCTCTCCCGGCTGGGGATGCCTCTGTTCATCGCTGGGGCGCTGTACCTCATAGGGCTGGGAGGCGACAGCTACTTCGGGCTGGCGGTCCGCTTCCCGGCGGCGGAGCGGTTTTATGCGGGGCTGTTTCAGGCGTTCTCCTACAGCCGGAACGGGCTCTTTTTCGCGCCGCTGTTCCTCCTTCTGGGGGCGGCGGGGAAACGGTGGAGCCCCCGTGTCTCCGCTCTCGGCGCGGCCCTGGGCCTTGCGCTGATGTCCGCCGAGGGCTTCCTGCTTCGCTCTCTGGGCTGGCAGCGGCACGACAGCATGTACCTCGCCCTGCCGCTGTGCATGGTCTTCCTCTTCTCCCTCCTTCTGAACGGAAACCAGGGTCAGGACCGGCGGGCCCGGCGGCTGTCCATGCTGGTCTATCTGCTCCACCCCCTCTGCATCGTACTGATGCGGACCGGAGCCCGGCTCACAGGGCTGACGGGCCCCCTGGTGGAGAACAGCCTGGGGCACTTCGCCGCCGTACTGCTCTTCTCCCTCACCGCCGCCGGGGCGCTGGAGGCCCTCCGCCCTCTGCCCGTCCCGGCCCGGAGCCGGGCATGGCGGGAGATCAGCCAGGAGGCCCTCCGGCACAACGCGCAGGTCCTCCAGGCCCTGCTCCCCCAGGGCTGTGCGCTGATGGCGGTGCTGAAGGCGGACGCCTACGGCCACGGGGCTGTGGGGACCGCCCGGTGCCTGAGGAAGGCGGGGGTCCGGGCCTTTGCCGCGGCGTGCCTCTCGGAGGGCATCGCCCTTCGAAAGGGCGGCGTCCGGGGAACGATTCTGATTCTGGGCTATACACCCCCGGAGGCCGCTCCCCTCCTCCGCCGCTGGCGGCTGACCCAAACCGTGGCGGACGAGGCCCACGGCCACGCCTTGGCGGACATGGGCGTCCCCGTCCGGGTCCACCTCGCCTTGGACACAGGGATGCGCCGCCTGGGGATTCCGGCGGAGGACACCGCCGCCCAGGTCCGGCTCTACCGGCGGAGGGAGCTTCGCATCGGCGGAATCTTCTCCCACCTCTGCGTCTCCGACGACCTGACCATGGAGGACGCCACAGGGGAACAGCTGGCCCGGTTTTACGGCGCTCTGGACCGTCTGCGGGAACAGGGCCTAGACCCCGGGCAGGTCCACATCCAGGCCAGCTACGGTCTCCTGAACCTGCCGCCTCAGCCCTGCGCCCTCGTCCGGGCGGGCATCATCCTCTACGGCGTCCGCAGCGACGGCGCTCCCGTCCGGCAGAGCCCGGCGCTCCGGCCCGCGCTGTCCCTCCGGGCGAGGGTGGCCTGTGTGCGGACCCTCCGGCCCGGAGAGCGGGCGGGCTATGGATTGGAGTTCCGGGCGGAGCGGGAAACCCGGCTGGCGGTGCTGACCATCGGCTATGCCGACGGCCTCCCCCGGAACCTGGCCCCGGGCGGCGGGCGGGTACTGATTCGGGGCCGGTCCTGTCCCATGGTGGGGCGGATGTGCATGGACCAGCTCCTGGTGGACGTAACGGACGTCCCGGAGGTCCGCCCCGGCGACACCGCCACCCTCATCGGCCGGGACGGGGACCTGGAGATTTCGGCGGAGGAGGTGGCGGAGCGGTGCGGGACCATCACCAACGAGCTCCTGTCCCGCATGGGAAGCCGGACGCCCCGGATATACCGGTAGCGTTCCGGAGAATCATCCTCCGGGCAGAGAAACGCGCCCCGCCACCGGCACAAAACCGGCGGCGGGGCGCGTTGGCATTTTTATATAAGGCGGCGCTCAGTGGGCCGTGTCCACGAACACGATGCTGGAGTCCCCTTTCCGGGCCTGTTCCAGCACCGCCGCCGCCAGCTTCTGGAAGGAGCCGTGGGACGACGAGGCGCCGGTGATGGCGTCGATATTACCCTTCCCCTGCCCCCTCAGCAGCTGCCCGGCGTAATTGCGGGTGTACTCGTTGGGATAGGTGCCGTTCGAGTGCAGCATGTTTTGCATATAGGCGTTATCCCAGCTCTTGATGAATCCGCTGGCGTTTTCCGCGTTGTACTCCACGGAGATAATGCTCCCGCCCTTGACCATGATGGTGATGTACTCCTTCCAGCCGTGGCTGAACTCGGCGGCCTGGGCGGTATAGTACCCGTCCTGAAGCTCCGTCCCGTCTCCGCAGGACGTCAGGCAGGCCGCCAGCAGCAGCGCCAGAATCAGGCTCAGCATCCGTTTCATCTGTCCCGTTCCCCCTTAATCTCAAAGCGTTCCACCTGGAAGCGGAGGGCCTCCGCCTCCCGTTCCAGCAGGCCGCTGGCCTTCTCCGTTCCGGCGGCGTTCTGCAAATTCCGTCCAGCAATCTCAGAGATGGCCGCAATCCGCTCCTCCATGATGGCCAGGGCGCTCTCCTGTCCCTGGACCGCCGCCACCAGCTGGTCCGTAATGCCGCTGATCTGGCTGGAAACGGCGGAGATGTCCCGGAGAGAACCGGCGGCGTCGGCAGTCAGCTCCACGCCGCTCCGAATGATGGACGTGGTACTGCCGACCATTTCCGCAGCGCTCTGGGCAGCCTCGCTGCTCCGGGCTGCCAGCTGCCGGACCTCCTCGGCCACCACGGCGAAGCCCTTTCCGGCGGTTCCGGCCCGGGCCGCCTCCACGGAGGCGTTGATAGCCAGAATACCGGTCTGGAAGGCGATGTCCTCAATGGCCTTAGCGATCTGGGTGATTCTCTGGGCGTTGGAGCTGATGCCGTCCATGGCCTGAGAGAGGGCGTCCATCCGGGTATTGGCCTCTTCAATGCACCGGGCGATTTCGCCGGTCTTCTCTCTGGTCTGGCCGCTGCTCTTGGTGACGCCGGCCAGCTGTTCCTTCACGTGGGACACCTCGTTCACCAGCTCCTCCGTGGACTCCGTCTGCTCCATGGAGGCCTGATGCAGCTGCCCGGACTGGCCGTTGAGCTCCTCGCTCATCTCCGCCAGCCGTCCAGCGGCGGCCCGGAAGCCCGAAATGGTCTCGTTCATGGACTGGAGGATGGCGCTGAGGCTGGTCTGAATCAGGGAGAAATCCCCTTGATATTCCACCTGGGGCTCTACCACCAGATTGCCCGACGCCACCTGGGTCAGCACCTGCTGAATGTCCGATATGTAGCGGTTGACGCTCTCTACCGTGTCCCCCAGGGTCCGGGTCATCACCTCCAGCTCATCGCCGGAATGGACCTGAACCACCTCGGTGTGCAGGTCGCCGCCGGACAGGGCCACCATCCGGCCGGTCACGCTCTTCACCGGGCTGGAGATGGACCGGGCCAGCCGCAGCACCAGCAGGATGGAGACCGCCAACACTGCCAGAGTCGACAGAACCGCCACCATCATCGCGCCGTTGATGTAGGAATTGTAATCCGCCTTGGGAACCTGAATCACCAGAGACCACTGGGTCCCCCGGACGGGGGAGAAGGCGGCCAGCATAGCCTGCCCGTCCACGCGGTATTCCGCCGCACCGGTCTCGTCGCTGGTCACCCGCGTAATGACCTCCTGGTTTCCGCCGTTGAGCTGGGCCATGGTTCCCCCGGAGAGGACCAGGGACTGGTCCGGGTGCCCGGTGATAGCGGCGCTGGAGTGGTTGACCATGTAGGCCGCGCCGTGGCGGCCCAGATTGATGCTGCTGATTACATCATCCAGGGTGTCGTATTTATAGACGCCGACCACATACAGGGCGGTCTCCCCGTTCTCCTTCACCGGCATGCCCATAGTGATGCCCAGGCGGTCCTGATATTTTGTGGAGGAAGCGGTGGTCAGGTTGTCCGTCTCCTGAAGCAGGGCGAAAAAGCCGCTGTCCAGAGCTTCCGGCGCGCCACTGATACCCTGGACCAGCCGCCCGTCCATACCGTAAAGGCCGATGGTGTGCAGCTCATAAATTTCCGCCGCCTCGACCAGCACCTCGTTCCGGCCCGCCCGAAGGTCCGCCGCCGGAGTTTCCGGGTCCCCGGCGATCATGCGGGTATCCCCCGCGATGGTCATCATCCGGTCCGCCAGCATGTGAATGTTGGCTTCCACGGTTTTGGCCGACTGCCGGGCCATGGGCTGAAGGCTGTCCAGCAGGATGTTGTTGGCCAGGGACTGCATGGCCGCCGCCATGATGACGCAGCATACAATCACCAGCACAAGGATGTTCAGGATGGTGCTTCTCAAAATTCTTCTGTTGAGGCTTCTTCTCTTCTCCCGCCCACGGGAGCCCGCTCTTATCCCAGACACGTTCCGCTCGCTCCTTTTTTAATCTTGACATAGGAAAAAGCCCTCCTGTTTTCCGAAGGAGACAGGAAACTTTGAAGATAGTATACCATAACTGTCCACAAAATGGAAGCATCTTTTTGTTCCTTTTGAGCGGGGCCTTGAAGTTTGTAAGGACCTGGGATTTTCCAGCGGGAAAATCACGCAAAGAGCAAAAAACCTTCCGGCGCTGGTCCTTTTTGCCGAAAAATGTTCCCGGCCGGTATCGGTCAAGCAAGGGTTGCGCGATGTCAGCGGAAATGATATAGTTTTTAATGATATCTAATTGTGAAGAGGAGGGACCCCAATGACCAACGAACAGCGTGCCGAACAGATCATAAACCGGTATGGCTTTGACTTTTCAAAAATTCCCGGAGAAGAGATTGCCGCCCTGCTGCGGCGGGAAATTGGGGATTATCACCCCGGAAGCTCCGAATATATCCGGCTGTTATGCGGATATCTGTACTGCATCGGAGACGCCGCCAGCATCCCCCTGCTCGAAGAGGCGAAATACAGCATCAACATGGATGTCGGCTGCATGGTAGATGCTGAATGGATCGACAGCCTGAAAAACGGCGGAGTTGAGGAACCGAACCTCCGTCCCCGTTGGGAGATTATCCAGTCATTTATATCATACTACAGGGACTTTGAGCCGGATGACCTGTGGTAATGGCCCCTTTGCGCATCCAGAGGCGGTTCTCAACAACCATCGAATAAAATAACCGAAAAATGTTTTTCATATTAACACCGCTTCATTCTACTTGACAAAAAAATTCGTTAAATATTGAAAACAATCAATTATCTTTGAATAAACCAGGATCTTAGGCTTACATGCTGGGTCAGGACGATGAGGCGGCAAAGTGCCGGACTATGACTTTAAATAAAATGTGTATTAACCATTTGCCCAGCTTTACAAGAACTAAGATGGCAATGAACCAACAGAGGTCGCGCGATGGTGAATAAAAAGTCTTTATTTGCCATCGCGCATTATGAATATCCTGAAAACTCACCATGAAATCCACCCTTTTTGATTGCATCTGCAAAAACCGGGAACCATCTTTTTGTCTTTTAAAAGAAGAGAGTAAATAGAAGGACGGAATCCTCTCCCGTCAATTTTAGCTATTGCAGTTTAGGCTGCAGTCGGCGGAGATGTATCATAATACCTTGTGACGAGTTCAGTTGCCCAAAATAATTCACAAACAGGGACACGATCAACTGGACTTTTCGTGGAAAGAATAGGACCATGGGGCTGGAACACAAGGAGGCACATTATAGCAGGATTAACCTATACAAGAGTAGGCGACTACTATATCCCCGATCTGATACTTGACGAGGAACCGGAGCAGAATGTATTCTATGGCAAGTACGGTGTTTCGGCGCGACTACCTCCGGGAGCATAAGCTCAAGCTGTGGATGGTGCTGACCTTTGAGAATGTGATGGAGGTTTCAAGGACTATTCCACCGAGGACACCCGATGAAATAGTCATGACCTCCCACGCTACACAGTTCTGGAATGGGATTCCAGAGCCAATACTTGAGCAGGTAAGGAACTGTGCGCTATGCTGGAGATCATGCGGGATGCACTGCTGGATTGCTTCACTGAGTATCTGGAATACAAAGCGATCACCGCCAGTGGAGAAATCACCAAAGCTGAACTGGAGCGGATCACCGCACAATGGCAGGCGCTTTTGGAAAAGCTGCAATAAAAATCAGCAGCAGCCTGGGATGATGCCTGGGCCGCTGCTGGCTTAACCGCCAATATTTTGATGCCGATAATTTGAAAAAGATAGAAAATTCCATACTCTCTCCACATTGCCATGTTACACAATGCCCGAAGGAGGTGCGCCGATGGCAACTTTACTAATTGTTGAGGACGATATTGACACTATCGAAGCAGTCTGCAAATATCTGCAAGAAGCTGGACATAACACAATTTCAGCTTTTGACGGCGACGAAGCAATTACCTTGTTCTCTGAAAACAAAGGTGACCTTATCCGTTTGTGACACAAGTATTTTCTATACTATCAGTGTTAAGGGCAACTAAAAACGAAAGTGAGAGAACGTTTATTTTTTCTAAAGATGCAAAGAGGTTATTGAGAAAATAGAGGTAACGTATTCACCCTGTCGCAGGACAAATCGTCCCTATCACCGGCCTGTGAGAAAATCGTAAGAAAATCCATATAAAAACAGTGGAATCCCGTGTAAGAGACCGAGGAAATGGCACTCCTGCTTTGGGTACAATGACAGTGCCAAGGTGAGAGTGCCTTTATCTTTTATCAGCGGGAAAGGAGTTTCCACACGGAATTGCTGACCGACCATGTTTACAAACGGTTCAAGAACAAAAAGGCAGTCAACGACATCAGCCTGGGGCTGACGCCGGGGGTATGGAGCCTACTGGGGGCCAACGGAGCGGCAAGACCACCCTGATGCGGATGATTGCTGGGATCATGCGGCTCACCTCCGGCCAAGTGATATATGACGGTGTGCCCACCCAGACGCTGGGGGCGCAGTATCGGGACGTCTTTGGCTTTTTGCCCCAGGACTTCGGTTTCCACCCGGAGTTCACCGTCAAGGACTATCTGGCCTATATGGCCGCCCTGAAAGGGCTCCCAGAGTGTCAGAGCTGGCGGAGGATACACGAGCTGCTGGAGCGTGTCTCCCTACTGGATGTCTACAATAAGAAGATTTCCAAGCTCTCCGAAGGCATGAGGCGCTGGGTGGGAATCGCCCAAGCACTGCTGAACAGCCCGGAGGTGCTGATCCTGGACGAACCCACCGGGGGTCTGGACCCCGGCGAGCGGGTACGCTTCCGCAATCTGCTGTCGGAGTTCGCCCATGACCGGATCGTGCTGATCTCCACCCATATCGTCCCCGACGTGGAGTATATCGCCACCTGCCACGCCATCAGATGCTGGCGACGTGGATGACGGAGGAACTGACCAAGCTGGTGGAGGGCAAAGTCTGGAGCTGCACCATCCCGGCGGATTTGGTGCCGGAGTATGAAAGCAGGCTCCAGATCGCCGGTCTCCGAAACAAAAACGACGGCAGTGTATCCATCCGCTATCTGTCGGAGCAGTCCCGCAGCGCCGCTTCTGTCGCTGCCACGCCCCGGCTGGAGGACTTGTACCTGTGGCTGTTTCCAGAGAGCGGCGGAGAAACAGAAAGGAGGGTTCGGTAATGAGAATTTTTCGGCTGGAATTGAAGCGGATTTTAAAGTCAAGGCTTACCTGGATTTTGATGGTTTTGGCTTTGCTGTTGTCTATCCTGCTGGCTTATCTTCCCACAACCTACTGCTACAGCAACTACACAGACGAGGCCGGGAATGAGGTTAACCTAACCGGGCTGGCCTCCATCGCATATGAGAAGGAACGGCAGGCTGGGGCCACTGGCATTGTCACTCCGGAGCGGGTGCGAGAGGCCGTGGAGATAAATCAGGCTTGCCTCGCGTCCTACGGCGTCACAGAGTCCTACGATTTGCCGGAGGGCGTCTATGAGAAGAAGATTCTCCCCATCGCCCCACTGCTACACGGTGTCAAGGAGGCGTTTGCTGACCCGGACACCGGTATGGCCCCTACCATCATGGAGATCGACCCGGCCCAGATTGATGGCTACTATTCCGTCTGCGAGGCGCGGATTGTCTCCCTGATGGCGATGGAGTTGCTGGACAGTCCCGCCGCCCAGCGCAAGGCCGTGGAGCTGTACAGGCAAGTGGAAAAGCCCCTTGAGGTCTATCCCTGCATGAGTTCCACTATTCTGGATTACCAGAACATCATGGACTTCCTGGTGCTGCTGTTCTGCGTAGTGATCTTCGCCCCGGTATTCTCCGCCGATTACCAGTCGGGCGTGGACGATATTCTGCGCTGTACCCGGCATGGCCGGGCCAAGCTGGGCACCGCCAAGGTGCTGACTGCCTTTTTTGTCAGCGCTGCCGCCTTTGTAATCTGCGCCATCGTGCATATTCTAGTGGTCAACAGCCTCTTCGGCTGGGAGTGTATCAAAACCTCCGTCCAGATGCTCTACTCCACCGTCACCCTGACTGATCGGAACATCAGAGAACTTCAGCGCCTGTTTGCCGTGGCCGGCCTTCTCTCGGTGCTGGCTTCCGTGCGTTTTACACTGTTCCTCTCCGCCAGATGCAAAAGCACAATAGCGTCCCCGGCCTCCGGGCTGGTGTTCTGTATCGCGCCAGTTGTGCTGTCCATGACGGCGCCGGGGGCGCTGTCCGCATGGCTGTGCAGCGTCCTCCCTGCCAGCGGCACCAATATCCAGGCCAGTATCCTCTACGCCATTAATGACTTCCAATTTTTGAGTCTGGGCGGGCTGGCAGTATGGACGCCCTATGCCATGATCGGGGACTGTATCATTGAGATTCCGCTATTCGAATTTCTGGCGGTGCGCTATTATTGCGGGCATACCATAAACTGAACTGTTCCCTATATTGAGCAGAACGGGTATTTAGACAGATACCTCTCTCAATTTCTGACTAAATTTTGAAATATTCGTTCATTGAAACAATTCAGTCAATTTTTTGCCGAATTTCGTGAGTGCTCGGACATTTTTTAACATTTGAATTTTACAATACTCTCGTCAGCAGCCCATGAAGAAAGGGACACACAGAAATTCTGTCGCCCTGTTTCGTCATTTTTATCAAATTATCTGGTATGCAAGCTCTAGTGGCAGCCATACATAGCAAGATATCCCTGAACTCTGATCTCAAATCTCCCCCACACGAAAACTTGAGATTGGAGATCACAAATATGAACTACGGTATGAAGCAAAGCGGAGAGCATATCCGTCAGTTCTGCAAGAGAAATGGATATACATAGGAACAGCTTGCTGTAATGAACACGGATAGAAGTGTTCTGAGCCGCATTGAGGCGGGGAAATATGCGTGCTCAATTGATTTCCTGGCGCGAGTATCCACACTCTTAGGAGGGGCCTTGGACTTTATTGTTTGCTGCTTTCGTGCGGATCTATAACCGCTTCGGACTTCAAAAGGACCGCTATCATTCCAGACATCCAGATACTTCTGCCCCCCTTTCTCTTGTTGACTTCCTTTAACTGTGTATTTGCCCCCCTCTTTCTAATTTTATTGACATTTCTCAGGAAAATGGTATTCTTAAAGTAGTAGAAACATGCAGCCCGCTCACGGTGGGCTGCGGACGTGTATCGGAGAACGCCCGATTAACGGGCAGGAGGATGTTCAATGAAGAAACTGGTGTTTGGCTCTCTCAACATTGACCGTACCTATCAGGTGAGCTACTTTGTCCGGTCCGGGGAAACCATTTCCGCCCTGGGCTACGCTTGCTTTTGCGGAGGAAAAGGCTTCAACCAGGCGGTGGCACTGGCCCGGGCGGGAAGCGAGCTCTATTTTGCCGGAGTGATCGGCGCGGACGGCGGAATGCTCCGTCAAGGCCTGCTGGACGAGGGAATTTACACCCAGCTGCTGAAGGAAAGCCCGAACGCTAATGGACATGCTGTCATTCAGGTCAATGAGCGGGGAGAGAACTGCATCATCGTGGCGGCGGGGTCCAATGCGGAGGTCAGCCGGGAGTATGTTGACGAGGTACTGGAGCATTTCTCAAAGGGTGATCTGGTTCTGCTGCAAAATGAAATTCCCCACATCGGCTATATTATTGAGCGGGCCGCTGAAAAGGGCATGGAGATTGCTTTGAATCCCTCTCCCTTTAACCAGGCGGTGGAAATCTGCCGCTTGGACCAAGTTCGTTATCTGCTCATCAACGAGGTCGAGGGCTGTGAGCTGACGGGAAAGCGGAAGCCGGAGGATATCATGGACGCCATTGAGGCGCGTTTCGCGGGTGTCGCGGTTGTGCTGACTCTGGGCGAGAAAGGGTCCTGTTTCAAGTCGGCGGATGGCCAGCGCTTTTTCTGCGCGGCGGCGCCTTGCGAGTGCGTGGATACAACGGCCGCAGGGGATACATTCACCGGCTATTTCCTGACGGAGTATTTGGACCACAGGGATGCGGCTCTGGCTCTGGGCCGCGCTGCTGCGGCCAGCGCCATCGCGGTCTCCCGGAAGGGAGCTTACGATTCGATTCCTCGCCGCGAGGAAGTGCTGCGGAAGCTGGAAACAGCGTCCGCCAGCCCGGCGGCGGACTAAGGGCCGGAAAAGGGAGGAGTATAACATGTGCACTTGTTTGATCGCGGGACGCAAAGCGACGGCGTCCGGAAAGGTGCTGCTGGCGGCAAACGATGACTGGGACGGCGTGCCCGGGCTGCTGACCCATGTAAATAGACAGCGGCACGCACCGGAGGATACCCGTCTGCTCGTCAGCGGACGGAGAATTCCCCAGCCACCGGAGACCTGCGGATACACTTATACGGCGTGCAGCTATGCCATCGGCACACTGGACCGGGGCTGGGCGGGCGGCGTAAATGACCGGCATGTCGCCGCAGCGGGCACCGGAGCCAGCGCATTTAAAGAGATTGACTATGGCGACGCCTGGCTGGAACCGGACGACATCCTGCTGCTGATTCTGGAGCGCGCAGAGTCTGCCCGGGATGGAATCCGCATGATCGGGGAGCTGGTGGAGCAGTATGGATTCGCGACATCGGGGCTGGACGGCTGCCACAGCGCCGCCACCTACGCGGTGGCGGACCCGGAGGAGGGCTGGTTCCTGGAGATGGCCCCGGGAGCGCATTGGCTCGCGGTCCGGGTGCCGGATGAAGAGGCCGGGATGCGCCCCAACAGCTTCGGAATTCACGATGCCGACCTTACGGACGCCGAAAACGTCATCGCGTCCCCAGGATTGGCGGAATTTGCCCGGGCGCAGGGCTGGTGGGATGGCAATATTCACCATTTCGATTTCGCGGCCGCCTACGGAGCGGACGAAAGCCCCAACGAATGGGGACCGGAGCTGGACCCTATGAATATGCGCCGCCGTTGGCGGGCCATGAATCTGCTCTCCGGAAAGGAGACACCCGAGGACGCTCTTCTCTATTCCATCCAACCTGACCACCCGCTAAAACCCGAGGATTTTATGTCCATTCTCCGGGACGTGTACGAAGAAACGCCCTACGATTTGCGGAAGGTCCCCGCAGCTGGACGGTATGGAAATCCCTTTCATGATGACCCGGAGAGTTACAGCCTCTCCCGGCATGCCACAGTGGCCAGCTTTGTGGCGGATTTTTCCATGCCGGGTCCCGGCGTGATGTGGACGGCTATGGCCTGTCCCGCCATGAGCTGCTACATTCCCCTTTACGGGGATATCAGCGCGCTACCGGAGGCCTGTGGCGGCACGGAACCGGACGGGCCATCCCTGTTTTGGGAGTGGAAGACGCTGGGCTATCTGGTTCAGCGCCGCTACAGCCGGTATGCGGAAATTGTGCGTCCTGCTACCAGGGACTATGAGAGGCGGATGTCCGCGCTGCTGCGGGAAGAGGCGGATGCGCTTGACAAGCTGCCGGAGGAGGCCCGGCGGGAGCGCTGCACCGCACTGACCGGGACGCGGATTGGCGATGCGCGGAAACTCTGCCGGGAACTCCGGACAAAGTTGGAAACATCCTATTAATTGGCTTTGGGGAAAAGCGGTCTATTTTACTCTGCATCAACGCGATAAAAGGGGTTAAAGCCTGTTTATCAATGCTTGATATAAAACGCCAGCAGCGGCCCCGTCGGGAAATTTCCCGACGGGGCCGCTGCTGTTTTCGTGCGATTTCGTTGTATTTGAATGGGGGCGTGGTTTTACGCCTGTCCGTAATAAGCACCGGCGCCGTGTTTTCGGTAGTAATGCTTGTCCAGGATGGCCTGGTCCGCCGGAGTGGTCTCCGGCCGAAATTCTCTCGTAAGCAGGGCCATATGGGCGCACTCGTCCAATACCAAGGCGTTTTCCACAGCCTTCTCCGGCGTGGGGCCCCAGGCAAAGGGACCGTGCTTGCACACCAGCGCCGCCGGAACCGCCGTGGGATCGATGGCACGCTGCTTAAACGTCTCGACAATAACCAGACCGGTGTTTTTCTCGTAGTTCTCCCGAATTTCTTCCGGAGTGAGCTTGCGGGTACAAGGTACGGAGCCGAAGAAATAGTCTGCGTGGGTAGTTCCATAACAGGGCAGGTCGCACTCGGCCTGCGCCAGAGCGGTAGCCCAGCGGGAGTGGGTGTGAACCACGCCGCGAATGCCGGGAAACGACCGGTACAGCTCCAGATGGGTAAGCATATCGGTGGATGGGCGAAGATCTCCCTCCACGACCGTTCCGGAAAGGTCCGTGACCACCATGTGCTCAGGCCGCATCTCATCATAGCTCACGCCGCTGGGCTTGATGACGGCGTAGCGCCCGTCCTCCGACAGGGCGGAGACATTTCCCCAGGTAAGAACCACCAGACCGTATTGGGGAAGCGCCAAATTCGCCCTGCAGACGCGCTCTTTTAATTCTTCCAGCATGTTCATTCCTTCCCTTCTATAAAATCCTGCATATCCGGCCACAGGCCGTCGAGGCACGCGATAGCGCGGAGATAGAGCCTGTATTTCTTTTCGTAGACAGCGGCGGCGTCTGGCCGGGGATGCACGGCGGCGGAGATTTTGCACATGTGGGCGGCGGCATTCGGAAGGGAGGCGCAACGCCCCACGGCGGCGGCTGCCGCGATGGCGCAGCCCAGCGCCCCGGTTTCCGAAGCGTCCACCGTCTCCACCGGCATATTCATCACGTCGGCGAACATCTGCGTCCAAACAGGGGAGCGCGCCGCGCCGCCGGCCAGCCGGATACGGCCCTGCCGGCCGCTGCGGCTCTCCAGAAGCTTTTCCAGATGATACCGGTGGGAAAAAGCAATCCCCTCGTACACGGCGCGCAACATGTGCCGGCGGGTGTGCGAGGCGTTAAGCCCCAGAAAAGCGGCCCGCGCCCGGGGGTCTACGTTGCTAGCGGTGAGGAAGGGCAGGAAGATGGGAACAAAGTCCTCCGGGCGGAAGGACTCCGCCCAGTGGTTCATCTCATCATAAACGCTCCGCCCCCTCTCCTTTGCCGCAGCTGCGATCTCCGGCAGGAGCTGACGGATAAACCACTCGTTGTTTCCGGCGGAAGTGGGGCTGGATTCCTCGATCAGGTAGTACTCCGGCAGGCAGAACAGGGAGTTCATCAGGACGCTGCCGTCGGTTACGGGTTCTTTGCGGAGGTATTCGTTAATGCTCCAGGTACCGGCGATCATGCAGATGTTTTCCTCATCGGTCACATTCACCGCCAGGGCACAGGCGTCGATGTCGAACATGCCGCCAATCACGGGCGTTCCCTCCGCCAGACCGGTGGCCCTTGCTGCCTCGGCGGTGACTCCGCCGCAGACGTCCAACGAGCGGCACAGCGGCGGGAGCGCGCCCTCCGCAGCCTCCAGGCCGAAGAGGCGGAGAAGTTCCGGGTCAAGGGACGCGGTGTGCAGGTTCATCAGACCCGTGCCGGAGTAATCGGTCATTTCGGCCTGGGCCCGGCCGGTAAGGCGAAAACGGATATAGTCCTTGCAAGCGAAAACCCACCGCGTGTTTTCCAGCACGCCCGCCTCGTTGTCCCGGAGCCAGGCCAGAAGGCTCACCGGCTGACAGGACAGGATATGCTGGCAGGACAGGCGGAAGGCGGCCTCCTCGGTGCCGTCCTCCTTCCACTTCATGGGGTAGCGCCACGCGCGGTTGTCGGCGGAGAGGATACCCCGCCGCACCGGCTTGCCATCCTTCCCCCATAGGTAGAGGCCTTTCCCGTGGCCGCACAGGCCGACACCCGCAACCGCCCGGGGATTAATTCCGGTGCGTTTCAGCAGGCGGCGGACAACGCCGCAGTTGTCCTGCCACATCTCCTCCATGTCCCGCTCCACAAATCCGGGAGCCGGAGTAAGGGCTTCTGTCGCCACACTCTCCACAGCGGCCTGAACTCCGTCCTCCGTGAACAAGGCTGCCTTGGTGTTCGTGCCGCCGTTATCCAGACCCAAATAGTAAATCATAGCCCCTCCTTATGAAGCGCCGCCTCAAACTGGGCGGAGATATACGTCCGGGCAGAGGAAATGGCTGTTTCCCAGTCCTGGCCGGGGGAATACCACATCTCCATCATGTAGGGGCCGCAGTAGCTCTGGTCCTCCAACTGACGGAAGCAGGAGGGAAAGTCCACGCAGCCAGCCCCAAAGGGCACACCCTTGAAAACGCCGGGAGCGTCTGCGGTTACGGCCAGGGTGTCTTTTAAATGGACCGCTACAATTTCCCCAGCGCCCAGGCGCAGCTCCGCCAGCGTATCGTTGCCCCAGGCGCTGAGGTTGCCAAGATCCGGGTATACCGTGAACCAGGGGGAGGGAAGGCGATCCTTCCAGCGGCGATAGCGGGTGACGCTGCTCATCAGTTCGGTGTCCATAATCTCCATCGCCAGCATGACCTGATACTGTTCCGCCAGCCGGCAGGCATCCCGCAGTCCCTCTTCAAACAGGCGGAGGCTCTCCTCCGTGGAAGGTTCATAGTACACATCGTATCCCGCCAGCTGGATTACCCGTGCGCCGAAGTCCCGGGCGAATAAAACGGCCTTTTCCATAATCTCCCGGGCACGGGCCCGCACGGCGGGGTCGGCGCTGCCGAAAGGAAAGCGCCGGTGGGCGCTGAGGCAAATAGAGTGCGGAAAGACTCCGGTTTCCCGAATCGCCCGGCGCAGTTCCTCCTGTTCTTCGTCCGCCATCTCAAGCCGCGCCAACCGGCTGTCGGTTTCATCAATGGAGATTTCCAAATAGTCAAAGCCCAGCGCCTTGGTGGTCTCCAGCCGCTGCCGCCAGGACATCTCCGGCGGCAGTGCCTTTTCATAAAGACCTAACAGGTGGTTTCCCAGCATTTCGCGATTCCTCCTTTATAATTTTGCGCGCGGCGGTCTGCCGCCGGTCACTCCGAAAGCAAGAGGGGGTGCTCTCGAGGAATGTGGTAGGGAGCGGTGCTTTCCCTCTGGGTGAAACGGGTGCGGACTTGCATCTTACAGAGGGCGGTACCGCACCCCTGAATCTGCTCGTGAAGAATGTGGACGGCCCAGCGCCCGATCTCTCCGCAGGGCACGGAGATTGTCGTCAGGGGCGGCTCGGACAGGGCGGCGAAGGGCAGCCCGTCGAAGCCCACGAGGGAGATGTCCTCCGGGATACGCAGGCCCTTGTTTTTAAAGGCGCGCAAAGCTCCGATGGCGATGCTGTCGTTGTTGGCGACCAGCGCCGAGGGAAACCGAGTCCCCTGGGAAAGAAGCCGGGATACGGATTCGCGCGCGCCGTCCATGGTGGGAAAAATCGAGTAGACCAGTTCCTTTTCAAAGGAGCCTCCATAGGCGGCAAGGGCACTTTTGAATGCGGCGAGCCGCTCCAGATCGTTGTTGGCGGGGATGGAGTTTGCCAGAAATCCAACATGGCGGTGCCCCAAATCCAGCAGATGCTTCACTGCGGAAAAAATGGCCTCCTCATTGTGCATGGTGACGATGTTGAAAGGAAGCTGGGGCAGGCTGTTGTCCACCACGACCATGGGCTTTTGACAGGCGGAAAAGGCGGCCATATCGGCATTTTGAATCTCCGTCCCCAACAGGATAACGCCCAGGGTGGTTGGTTTCTCCAGCATCTCCGGCAGGTGAATGCTGCTGAAGTCCTGAAAGGCGGTGATCAGCAGATCATAACTGTGCTCCCGGCACTCTTGATCCACAGCGTCAATAATCTGCGTGACAAATCCGGGATTCCCATTGACTAAATAGGAGTGCTTGCTGTACTTCAGGAAAAGGATGTTTTGAAAGGAAGCGGCGGGTGTGTCGGCTAGAGCGCGGACCTGGTATCCGTTTTCTCTCAAGAGCCGCGCGATTTTTTCCCGCTTTTCCAGGCTGATTCCCGGCTTGCCGTTCAGCACCAGTGAGACGGAAGATAGGGAGACTCTGGCCTCTGTCGCGATTTCCCGCAATTTCATAGACACACGCTCCTTGGGTTGTTTACTAAACAATATATAAAAAAGCAGAGGCTTTGTCAAGAAGCGGTAAACGAAGGCAAAGGTTAGATGAAAGATCAATTTGGAACTTTTTGTATTTAAGTAAACGTTTTTGCGTGTAAAAAAGATAGTTCTTCTCAAAATTTTCAGCTTTAGAACAAAAATGGCACAAAAAGAAAGCGGCAAAATAGTTAAAACGACGAAAACATCTTTTGTTTTTTGGTAATCTGTAGAATTGACGAGAGCAAAGAAAAAGTTTAATATAACAATATCCAGCAAATATAAATTTTCGGATTTGTTTATAATTTACTAAAAATTTTTAGATGCTGGATTTCGCTTTTTCACGGCCCGAAAATATGTGAGGATTTGATGAGGAGGTAAAAGATGAAGATGAGAAAATTTCTTGCAATCTGTCTTGCACTGTGCATGAGCGTATGCCTGCTGGCCGGCTGCGGCGGTGACTCCGGCAAAGATCAAACTCCGCCGGCGGATACCGGCGGCACGGCGGACACCGGTACAGGAAGCGAAAATCCCTATGAGGGCCATACACTGTACGTGGCCAACTGGCAGGGCTATTGCTTCGACGAGAACTACTGCAAAAAGGCGTTTGAGGACAAGTTCGGCTGCAAGGTGGAGATGGTCTACTTTGACTCCTACGACGACTTGATGACCAACCTGCAAACCGGCGGCAGCGCCACCATCGATGTGTGCAACCTGTCTCAGAACTACACCCAGTATTTCTATGACCAGAATCTCATTATGCCGGTAGACCCCGCCAAGGTGCCCAACTATCAGGGCGTGGCGGACGCCTATAAGGACATCGCTCCCTACGCGGTGGATGAGGAGGGCAACGTGTTCGCCTATCCCTGGTGCTTCGGCGTCACCTCCCTGTGCTACAATCCCGAGAAGACCGGCGGTCCTATCACCTCCTGGGCCGATCTGTATAAGCCCGAGTACGCCGGCCATGTGTGTCTGTTCGGTGACTATGGCGACGGCATGATCATCGGCTCTCTGCTCAGCGGCCAGGATCCTACCTACCCGGATCAGGTGGACGTGAACAAGGTGGCCGGTAAGCTGGCCGAACTCAAGCCCCAGATTCTCTCCTTCTGGAGTTCTTATGACGACATTCTGATTCCCTACAAGGCAGGTGAGTTCTGGGTTGGCAACATGTGGTCCGGCGCCTATGTCCAGCTTCTGAAAGAGGGCTATCCCATTGAGGTGGTCCATCCTGATGAGGGCACCGTGGGTTACGTCGATTACTGCTGCATCGTCAACGGAACCGACGAGTTTGACCTGGCCTGTGAGTGGATTAATTGGATTGAAAGCAATGAGCTGCAATATACGATGGCCACTAGCGAAGGCACCGACTATGCCCCTAACGAGGGCGAGGTCTACATGACCTATTCCCCTGTCAACGATCAGGTGCTCAACAATCTAACTGAGGAGCAGAGGACCGCCCTCTACCTCAACCCTATGCCGACCAAGATCTGCATGCTCAACTATCTGACCGCCGAGCAAAAGGATTCCTGGGTGGATACCTGGGAGAACTTCAAGGCTTCCCGCTGAGCACGGGAAGACTGATCGAATAATACGGCAAAGGCAAATAGGAAGGGATGCCGTCGGGAGGAACCTTTCGGCGGCATCCCTTTTTTGAAAACGGAGGCCTGATCATGGAGAAAGCAAAACGAAAATTAAATTTCCACCCCGGATGCCTGTGGACACTGCCCAGCGCTGCTATGCTGCTGTGCCTGACAATCGCGCCGCTGGTCATGCTGCTGATTTTCAGCTTTATGAACCGGAACCTTTTCCCCGGCCAACCCTGGCCAGGGTGGACCCTGAACAACCTGACCCGTATGATGAATTCGACGGCCTTTTGGCGGCTGCTGGGGAAGTCGCTTCTCATCGCGCTCCTCGTTACGCTGATTTGCGTCGTTCTGGCCTATCCGGTGGCCTGGGCTATTGCCAAAGTGGTGAACCCCAAGCGCCGCAGCCTTTACATGATGGCCGTGATTATGCCCTTCTTCATTTCCCAGCTGCTGCTGATTTACGCGATGATCAACCTGATTCAAAGCGGCGGTATCCTCATGACGGTATTGAACGCGTTAGGCTTCGAGGCCAAATCGATTCTGTATACAAATTCGGCGACGATTCTGGTTCTGGTTTATGAATTCCTGCCGTATATGATTCTCTGCCTGTATTCGTCGCTGGAGAGCATCGATAACAACGTCATCCAGGCATCGCACATTCTGGGAGCCAACTGGTTCAGGACCTTCACCAATATTGTCTTCCCCATGAGCGTGCCGGGGCTCCTGTCCGGCATACTGCTGGTGTTTGTGCCCACGGCGGGGACCTTTATGGAGCCGGATCTGGTGGGCGGTTCCAACGGCATGATGGTTGGCTCCATGATCAATACCCAGTACAAAGACAATCTAAACATGGGGTACGGCGCCGTTCTCTCCTGTGTGCTGCTCATTGTGCTGTGCGCCATCATGGCCATTGTAAGCTACGCCACGAAGCGGGCGCAGAAGAAGATCGGGGGTGACGTGTAATGTCGAAGGGATTTAATCGTGTGATGAAGCTCTGCCTGGCCATCGTGCTGGTCTTCATGTATATTCCGGTTGTGGCGATCATCGGCATGTCTTTTAACGGCACGGCCTACGGCATGTTTCCCTATGTCTTCACCACCAAGTGGTATCGGGTTCTCTTCACCACTTCCAACCTGCCTTCCGCCTGCTGGCTGAGTCTGCGGTTCTCCTTTCTGGTGGCGGCGGCGGCCCTGGTGATCGGCACGGTCACATCCATCGGCCTGCAATCCTTTGCCCCCAAGTGGGCCAAGCGGTTCAACTCCCTCATACAGCTTCCCATCATCATCCCCTGGCTGGTGACCAGCGTATCCATCCTTCTGCTGGCCACCTTTGTGGGATACGGCCGTTCCTACCTTACCATGTTCTTGGGGAATTTGATGGTAGTGCTCCCTTACGTGGTACTGCTGGTAAACGGACGCTTTCTGGAGATGGACCGGACACCCGAGGCCGCGGCGCGGCTGCTGGGCGCGAGCTCCGTACGGGTATTTTGGGATGTGACGCTTCCGGCTATTCTGCCGGGTGTTATGGCCGGCGGCATCATGGCGCTGATTGTTTGTTTCAACAACTTCGTGCTGCAATACTATCTGTCCCCGGTGGAGATCAGCACGCTGCCGATGACGGTATTCACCCGCATCAAGAGTGGTTATCAGGCAGACCTGAACGCCTTGAGCGCGATTATTGTACTGGTTGCCATTTTGCTTGTGGTGGTGCTGAGCCGCATGGGCTATTCTGCCGGAAACCTCTTTGGCGGTGCCTCTGGCGGCAAAGTCAAGAAAGGAGAATAATCTGTGTCTGAACTTACTATAAAGGGACTGCGTAAGAGCTTTGGACAGCACGAGGTGCTCAAGGGCATTGACTTTTCTTTGGAGAGCGGGAAATTCCTCTCACTGCTGGGTCCCTCCGGCTGCGGCAAAACGACGATTCTGCGGATTATCTGCGGCTTGGAGACCGCCGACTCCGGCGAAGTGCTGGTGGACGGCAAGGACGTGAGCAAAATCAAACCCGAGAAGCGGAATATCGGTCTGGTTTTTCAGAATTACGCCCTGTTTCCCTCAATGAACGTGGCGAAAAATGTGGGTTATGGGCTGAAGATGCACAAGGTATCCCAAGGGGAGATCGACCAGCGGGTCGAGGAGGCACTAGATCTGGTAAAGCTGAGCGGCTATGGCCCCCGCAAGGTGACGCAGCTCTCCGGCGGCGAGCAGCAGCGTGTGGCCCTTGCCCGCTCACTGGTGACGCGTCCCGAAATTTTGCTGCTGGACGAACCGCTCTCCGCTCTGGACCGGAAGGTCCGCGCTGAGATGCAGTATGAAATCCGCAACATTCAGCGAAAAATTGGTATTACCACCGTATTTGTGACCCACGATCAGGAAGAGGCCCTTACCATGTCCGACCAGATCATTCTCCTGAACAAGGGCACGATTGAGCAGCAGGGAGACCCGTGGCAGATTTACAGCCATCCGGCTTCGGTGTTTGCCTCCGACTTCCTCGGAAAAGCGAACCTGATCTCCGGAAGGCTGGAACACTCCGGCGATCAGTGGTACATCTGCGGCGATCAAATCCGCCTGCCGGTGAACCACATGGGCGGCAAAGAAGGGGATACGGTACGGGCCGCTGTCCGCGGAGAGTATTTCGAGTTCTGCGAACCGGGGACGGAGGGGGCGAATTCCTTCTTCCTGGAGAAAAAGGTCTTTACGGGACTTAGCTGGAAACTCATCGGCAGTTTGGGCAGCCAGCCGCTGGACATTTCCGCCCTGGGCATCAGCGCCGGCCGCCTGCAAGAGGGCACGGCGTTCAGCGTGCGGATTGAGCCGGAGAATATTGTGTATTATAACGAATGAGGAGGGATTGCCATGAGCAAGCATTACGAAGCCGCCCGGGAGATCTACGCGGATTGGGGCGTGGATACGGAAGCCGCCCTGCGCCGGATGGATGAGATTCCGGTTTCCATCAACTGCTGGCAGTTGGATGACCTGACAGGCCTGGAAAATTTTGACGCCAAGCTCACCGGCGGCATCGCGGCCACCGGAAACGCGCCCGGCAAACCCCGGAGTACGGAGGAATATTTCAAAAATCTGGATCAGATGCTCTCTCTGGTGCCCGGCGCGAAGCACCTGGCCCTCCACAGCATTTATGCCCTGACCAACGGCGCGAACGTTCCAAGGAACGAGCTGCGCCCGGAGCATTTTGCCCCCTGGGTGAGTTACGCGAAGGAAAAGGGCATCGGGCTGGATTTCAATCCTACTTACTTCTCCCACCCCATGTCCGACAGCGGCTGGACCCTCTCCAGCGCGGACAAGGCCGTGCGGGATTTCTGGGTAGAGCACGGCATTTCCTGCCGTAAAATCGGTGCGTACTTTGGCAAAGAGCTGGGAGAGCCCTGTGTGACCAACCATTGGATTCCGGATGGCTCGAAGGATATTCGCGTGGATACTCTGGGCCCCCGGGAGAGACTGGTGGAGTCGTTGAACCGAATTTTTGAGGAACCCATTGACCGCCGGTATCATATCGACTCTGTAGAGGGCAAGGTCTTCGGCCTTGGCGTGGAGAGCTATACCGCCGGTTCCCACGAGTTCTATACAAACTATGCCCTCACCACTGGAAAAGCCATTGTGTGCATGGATACCGGACACTATCATCCCACAGAGAGCGTGGCGGATAAACTCTCAGCCTATCTGGTGTTTGGTCAGGAGATTATGATGCACCTGTCCCGGTGCGTGCGGTGGGACAGCGACCATGTGGCCATCGCCAGCGAGGATACGGTTTCCATCATGCAGGTGCTCAAGCGCTGCGGCGGTTTTGACCGCGTGCATCTGGGCCTGGACTTTTTCGACGCCAGTATCAACCGCGTCGCCGCTTCCGTTATCGGGGCCCGCAGCGTGAAAAAGGCCCTGCTTACCGCCCTGCTGGAGCCCACGGAACATCTGATGAAGGCGGAGGCGGAGGCGGACTTCACCCGCCGCCTGGCACTGCTGGAGGAATTCCGGCTCCTGCCTGCGGGCATTGTGTTTGAGGAGTATTGCGAGCGCCACGGAATGCCGGGTGCCAATTGGCTGGAGAGCCTGCGATGAACGGTCTTCGCCGCCTGATTGTGGACACGGATACCGGCGCGGACGACGTGTGGGCCATTGTAGAGGCGCTCCGGGCGGAGAAGGTGGCCCGGGTAGAGGCCATCACCGTAGTCTGCGGGAATTTGCCCTTGGACCTGTGCGTGAAAAACGCGATGCTGGCGGAGGACGCGGCGGGGACATATTTCCCGCCGGTGTACCGGGGGATGGAACGGCCCATACTCCATAAGACCTCCTTTTACGCCAGTCATGTCCACGGGGAAGATGGCCTGGGCGGCATGAACCTGCCTTGGCCCGCACGGCCGGCAGAGACCAGGCACGCCGTTCAGGCCATCATCGATCTGGTGATGGGCGCGCCCGGAGAAATGGAAATCGTTACCTGCGGCCCCCTGACGAACCTGGCTATGGCGCTGCTTCTGGAACCCCGTCTGGCGAAGAACGTAAAAAAGGTATGGATTCTCGGCGGCACGGCGGGGAATTTCGGCAATATGACGCTTATGGCGGAGTTTAACGTCTATGCGGACCCGGAGGCAGCCTCTGTCGTGCTGAATGCCGGAATGGACACTGTCTGGGTCACCTGGGATACCTCCAGGGGGGAGACGGAAATTACCCCGGAAGAACTGCGGCGGATGGAGGAGTCCAGTGACCGGGCCGCGTCCTTCTGTGCCCGGTGCGTCCGTGCCATGCGGGCTTATCAACAAAAGCGCTACGGCCGCGATACGCTGGGGGTTATCGACAGCATGCTGATGACCGCCGCACTGTATCCTGAGATACTGGAGGACGTGTTCCGGGCCAGCTGTGCCATTGAGACCGCACCTGGAGAATACCGCGGGCATTTTCGCATAGACCGCCGGGGAGACGCGCCAAACTGCGCTGTTTGTTCTCGAATCAACGCGGAAGCATACAAAAAGCACCTGTTTGCCCTGCTGGGCGCCGGCTGAGCGGGGCAGACCCACCACAATCTCCCAATACCTCCCAAAGGTTCGAAGGCCAAACGGCGCGGAACGCACCGCCGTCCTTGACAAGCGTCAGCCTGTCTGTGCCTCCTGTCCTCGCCGTTTCGCCTTCTCTCTTTTTTGCCGCGTGTATTGGTGATTGCGGTTACTCCCCTTATGAGCCGCTTTATTAGGAGGGTTTATGAAGGATTTTACGTATTATAACCCCGTTCGAGTACATTTTGGCAAAACCGCCATGGAGAAACTGCCTGAAGAGCTGCGGAAATTCGGGAAAAAAGTGCTGCTGGTCTACGGCGGCGGAAGTATCCGTCGCACCGGCCTGTATGATCAAATCCAAGCAGCCTTGAAAGAGACGGACAAGCAGATATTCGAGCTTCCCGGCGTCATGCCAAATCCCCGCGCCGAAAAGGTGTATGAGGGAATTGAACTGTGCAGGCGGAAGAACATCGACCTGCTGCTGGCGGTAGGCGGAGGCAGTACCATCGACTGCGCCAAGGCCATTGCGGTGGGGGCCCGCACAGACCGGGATTTCTGGCAGGCTTTTTTCAAGGACTGGGAAGCGGCGGAGGATGCCATTCCTCTGGGCGTGGTGCTGACCCTTCCCGCCACCGGCAGCGAGCTGGACAAATCCTCGGTGATCACAAACATGGACACTCACGAGAAGAACAGCTACGACAGCGAGTGGACTTTCCCCCGTTTCACTATTTTGAACCCTGAGCTGACCTACACGCTGCCTCGGAACCAGATGGTTAACGGCGTTGTGGATACCATCTCCCACCTTTATGAATTGTACATCTCCCCGCCGGATGATGAGTGCCTGACCGATGAGCTGGCGGAGGCCGCCATGCGGACGGAGATTCGCGCCGCCCGGGCGGCGGTCGCCGGCCCGGAGGACTATGCAGCCCGCTCCAACCTGATGTGGACCAGCAGTTTTGCCCTGTGCGGCATGCTGAACAACGGGAAAGAGACCGATTGGGCCAGCCACTGCATAGAGCATCCTATTTCGGCTCTTTTTGACGTGGCCCATGGCGCGGGGCTGGCGGTCGTTCATCCGGCTTACCTGGACTACATCTGTATGGACGCGCTGCCCCGGCTCCGCCGTCTGGCGGTGCGGGTATGGGAAGTGGACCCCTCCGGCAGAACGGATGAGGAGATCGCCCGGGAGGGCATCCGGCGAACCAGGGAGTTCTTCCGGGAACTGGGAGCGCCCACTACCCTGTCGGAGCTGGGTGTGCCGGAGGAGGCAATTGATAATATCGCGGATCTGACGGATCTTGGATGCTTCAGCTATCGGAAGCTCACCCGGGATGATGTTGCTGCGATTCTGCGAACCGTGCTGTGAGGAGATGGCTATGAAGATACTTTCTGTGCTGGACAGGCGTTTTTCCTCCTATGGCCAGGTGCTGGAAAATTACGGCCTGGCGGAGATGTTGCATTGTCTGGAGAAGAACACCCCCATGCCGGAAGATGGAACCGTTTATCTTCCCTCCCTGCCGGAATTGGAGTCTCTGCCGGTTGCCCAGACGCTACGGGACCGGGGGCTCGGCGGGCTGGATATTCAAATCGGCTGCTGTAATGGGAAAAACGACCGCCTGACCTGCTTGGAATACCACCGTACCAGTGAAATTGACATCGCGGCCACCGATATAATTCTGCTTCTGGCCAGACAGCCGGAGCTGGAGGCTTACCGTCTGGATACCCGATATGTTCAGGGGTTTTTCGTTCCCAGAGGAACGGCGGTGGAGCTCTACGCCACTACGCTGCACTACGCCCCCTGCGGCGCCTCTTCAGGGGCGGAATTCCGCATGGGCTGCGTGCTTCCCCGGCGGACCAACGGGAAAAAGCCGCCGGTGGAGGTCCGCTCAGCGGAGGATCACCTGCTTTGGGGATGCAATAAATGGGTTATTGCCGGAGAGGGCACCCCGGAGGCGGAGGAGGGCGCGTTTGTGGGTATTTTCGGCGCACCGGTTGTCTTGAAATATAATGAGAATGGAGAACCGCGTCATGAATGATCAGTGGGTAGAAAAAATGTACGCCGGTTTTCTGGGAATGGATGCCGGCATGCGGTTGGGTGCGCCGGTGGAGAATCCCTGGTGGACCTATGAGCGTCTGCGGAGCTATTTTGGCGACATCCGTGGATATTTGCGGGAATACAAGACCCACCCGGCGGACGACGATATAAACGGCCCTGTCATTTTTCTCCGGGCGCTGCTGGATAACGGCGGCCTGGACTTCACCGAACAGATGGCGGGAGAGACCTGGCTGAATTACGCCCGCTGCGGGCGCGGGATGTTCTGGTGGGGCGGAGAGGAGGTTTCTACAGAGCACCGGGCCTATATGAACCTGAAGCGAGGGCTTTCTGCACCTGTGTCCGGGAGTATTGCCCAAAACGGCGTGGTGGCGGCCGAACAGATTGGCGGTCAGATTTTTGTGGATACCTGGGGGCTTGTCTGCCCGGGGAACCCGGCGCGGGCGGCGGGATTCGCCCGGCGGATGGCCAGCGTCTCCCATGACGGAGAGGCGCTCAACGGCGCGGCTTTTATGGCGGCGTGCGTCGCGGCGGCGTTTACTTGCGCTTCGGTGGAGGAAGTCATCGACGCCGGGCTTCGGGAGATTCCAAAGGAGTGCGTTTACCGTCAGGTGGTGGATGCGGTGCGGGACTTTCACGCCGCCCACCCGGAGGACTTCCGCGCCTGCAGGGACTATGTAGACAGCGCGTGGGGAAACGACCGCTTCCCCGGAGGCTATCACATCATCCCCAACGCGGGCATCTGCGTCTTGGCGCTGCTCTACGGGGAAAACAATCTGGGCCGCACCATTGAGGTCTCCTGTATGTGCGGCTTCGATACAGATTGCAACGCCAGTAATGTGGGCACGATCTTAGGCGTTCTCCACGGCTTGGAGGGCGTGCCGGACCGCTACCGCCGCCCCATCAACGACAGCGCTGTGCTCTCTTGCGTGTCCGGATATTTGAATATGCTGGACATTCCGGCCTTTGTAAAAGAGCTGGCGGAGGCCGCCGCCCACCTGGACGGGGAAGAAGTTCCGCTCTGGGCCGCCCCGGCGCGGAGAGGGGAGCTGGATTTCAACTTTGCGCTCCCCGGTTCCACCCATGGTCTGGAACTCTCAGATCGGGCCAGCCATGAGCTGCGCTGGGTAGAGAACATGGCGCATACGGGCCGGGGTTGTCTGGAGATGGAAATTGACGGAAAGTTTCCGTCCTCCGCAGATTTGTCCTTCAAAGCGTGCTATCTTCGTGAGGACTTCAACGACGAGCGGTACGAACCGGTATTTTCTCCCCGGGTGTATCCGGGCCAGACGGTTAGCTGCTGGATGAAAAGCTGCCAGACAGCACCGGCCTCCATTACTGTCACGCCCTATGTCACCCGGGCTATGAGCGGAGTGCGGATGGAGATGCCTGCGGAACTCCTGCCAGAGGGGGAGTGGGCCAGAATCGCTTTCACGGTTCCGGACCTGAACGGTGATCAGGCTCACGAGATTGGCTGGCGGATTGCGATTGCTCCGGATGACCCGCCTTGGGCCTACGGGAAAGTGTATATTGATGACATCACAGTTTCCGGTCCGATGGAGTATACCATTGACATGGGCATCCAACGGATGGAATTTGGACAGCCTACGCCTTTCTCCGTCAACGACGGCGAGGCGGCGCCTGTGGATGGAACCCTGCGCTTTTCCACCGTTGCGGAGGGCCAGGTATTTACTGGAAATTATTACGCCGGCAGCGCGGCTGTGGAAGCCGATGTAGTAGTGTCAGCGGGTACTTCCGCCGGGCTTCTTCTGCGGGGCCAGGGCTGCCGCCGGTACTACGAGCTGGGGTTCTCCGGTGAGAACCGGGTGAGCATCGCCCGATGGGAGAATGGACAGCGGACGGAGCTGGCGGCGCGGGAGTTCCCTTGGGAGATTGGGAAGGGCTACCACTTGGCGGCGGAGGCGGCAGGGGAAATCCTCACTTTGCGTATTGATGAGGAGACTGTGCTGACCACCGGGGACAGACGTTTTTCCTATGGCATGGTTGGCGTGTGCCACGCCGCAGAAGGCAAGAGCGTCTGGAAGAATTTCCATATTCGGGCGCTGGTGGATGGCACGGCGGAATAACCGGAAAATCATCTGAAATGGCGGGCAGGGTAATGACCACATTACCCTGCCCGCCTAGTTTATAAAAAGAAAACCACCGGCTGGGCCGGTGATTTCTCAAAGCTTTAGCTATGCTCAGAGAAAATATCCTCCTTGTGATAATACGCATGTGCGGTAAAGTATCACACTTTCTTTTCGGTTACCAGCACCGCCAGCAGTTTTTCGCATTCTTCCTCTGTGCTGGCGCAGGCGTTTCGAGTCTCTTTTCTCCCATTCGGCCACTTTACTGTATACCACCCGGCCCATCGGCCTCCCCCTGATCTGCTCCAGGAACCTGCTGCCCCAATATCGGCGCTTGCTCCGCTGAGCCTTGAAGTCCGTCATAGCACAGCCTGCCTCTATCTGGAGGCTTTCTATGGGAGTCTTCATTTTTCCAATGCCCCGATTTGGCAGCAGCCTGTTTCTGCATATCATGCCTCTGAATCACCAGTAATCCCTATACCATAACCGCCAAAGCCTAAAAGCGAACCTATATTTTTCGGCCTTCGAAAAAGTTTTTACTGCAAAAAATCACCCGCCAGAACTGAATCTGGCGGGTGATCGCGTCAGAAGATTCGAAGGGCTTTTAATGATGGAGCTGTACATCTTTGTTTAGACTTGTCATAGAGCTCATGCCAACCGCAGAGCTATATGGCTGCCGCCCTGTCCGTCATCTCCAGCATGGAGGGGGATAACCAAGCGAAGATGCGGGTCTTGACCTCTGCGGGGGTGTTTGGTTCCAGCGCAATGGGCGCATTCCCCTTTGTTGGAAAATTATTCCTATTTCATGTGTTGATTGCACCAGTTGATCACCTGTATTTGGTGAATCAACCAGAAAACAGAACAAGAAATGTGCGTTTTTAACAAACTTTTCGCCCAAGCCACTTCCGTGTTGACAAATATCACAGCTTGTATTATTGTATAACCATACTTGTCGAACAAGTAAAATCAGATGTATTATTTGAGAGGGAGGACAATGAAAATGAAAATTGGAAAAAGACATCTGGCCATACTGTTGGCGGCATATATGACCGCCATGCTGGCAGGGTGCAGCGCTTCAAGCGGCAGAAACACAGACACAGGCACAGCACACATCGGGATCATTTTCACGCAGGCGGGACTGGGCGGCAATTCCTTTAACGATCTGGCCCTGGAGGGAGTACGGCGGGCAGAAACAGAACTGGGGATTACTTACGATCAGGTAGAGCCCAAATCGGTAGCGGATGAAGAGATTATCCAAGACGAGATGGCATCTTCCGGGGAGTACGACTTAATTATCTGCGTGGGGGATGAACAGGTAGATGCGCTGAACAATGTGGCCTCTGTATATAACAATCAGCGATTCGCCCTTCTGGACGCTACCTCACAGCTTGACAATGTGGCCTCCTATTCCTGCAAGGCCCAGGAGGGCTGCTTTATGGTGGGAGTCCTGGCTGTGCTGGCAAAGCAGGAGCAAATCGACAGCAGACTTTCTCCGGGGGGCACGGTGGGATTTATCGGCGGCGTGAACAACCCGCTGATCAATCAGTTTGCCGCCGGCTTCAAGGCGGGAGCGGCCTATGTTGATCCCAATATTACCGTGCTGACCGACTATGTGGGAGGATTCAACGACCCCACGACCGCCCGAACCATTGCCAACACCTTCTATGAAAAGGGCGCGGATGTCATTTTCCATGCCTCCGGCGCCTCTGGTATGGGGCTGTTTCAGGCGGCTGAGGAGAAGGGGTTTGTTAGCATCGGTGTAAACCTGAATCAAAATACCATTGCACCGGACTATATCATGGCCAGTATGCTCAAGCGCCTGGATAACTGTGCGTACCATGCCATCGCCAGCGTGGTAGAGGGCGCTTACACCGGGGAAAATCAGCTTCTGGGGCTCAGCGACGGCGGTGTGGATTTTACTGTTGAGGGCAGCAATATTCAAGTTCCGGACGCCGTGCTCCAAAAGCTGGAGGAAATCAGGATGTGTGTCATTGAGGGTGAGATTGAAGTTCCAAGCGAGCTGTAAAATACCATATTTTAAGATGGAAAGGAGATCATTATGGACGCAATCAGGATGCAGGGAATCGTAAAATGCTTTGGCCCTGTGCGTGCAAACGATGGCATTGATTTTACTGTGGGAAAGCAGGAAATTCACTGTCTTCTGGGGGAGAACGGCACCGGAAAAAGCACGCTGATGAACATTTTGTTTGGACTGTACCATCCGGACGAGGGAGAAATCTACATCAACGAAAAGAAGGCAGCAATTTCCAATCCCAACGACGCCTACGCACTTGGAATCGGTATGGTACATCAGCACTTTATGCTGGTGAACCAGCTGACGGTTCTTGAAAATATTATCATCGGCAAAGAGCAGGGCGGGCTGATTCTCGACCGGAAGGCCAGCGAGGAAAAGGTGTCCCAACTGATTGAGCGCTTTGGCTTCCAAATTGATTTACACGAAAAGGTTGTGAACCTTTCGGTAGGCATGCGGCAGCGGGTGGAGATTTTGAAAACCCTGTACCGAGGCGCTGACATCATTATTCTGGACGAACCCACCGCCGTGCTGACTCCCCAGGAGGTGGAGGAGCTGTTTAAAATCCTGCGGCAGCTGAAAGAGGACGGCAAAACCATCGTGTTCATCACCCACAAGCTGAACGAGACGATGTCTCTCTCCGACTGGATTACGGTAATCCGGAAGGGAAAAGTGGTCTTCCGGTGCAATACCGCAGATACCAACGAAAAGGAGCTGGCTACGCAGATGGTGGGCCGCTCGGTGGAGACAGTGGTCTCTCAGAAGAGCGGCACGGTGGGAGCGCCCGTCCTTGAGATTCAGAACATCCGCCTTCAGGACAAGGCGCAGGAGACGGTAAGCCTCACCGTCCACGCGGGGGAAATTCTCGGAATTGCCGGTGTGGACGGCAACGGACAGCAGGAGCTGGAAGGAATGATCTCAGGCAACCAGCGGGTGCGGGAGGGCACAATCCTCATCTGCGGGACGCCTGTGGAGAAACTGCCCGTGAAAGAGCGCAAAAAGCTAGGGCTGGGCTATATCCCTTCCGACCGCCACCGTAACGCTATGGTGCCCTCCTTCTCCATCGCGGAGAACTTTCTGCTGGGTTATCAGGAGGAACCGGAATGGGATGCTGCTCATTGTCGCGGCCGTCTGGGCATTGTTTTACAAGACAAAATACGGTCTGCGTTACCGTGCCATCGGCGATCAGCCCCACGCCGTCCAGACGGCGGGCGTACCGGTGAACCGTTACCGCTATATCGCAATGATGGCCGCGGGCGCAATTGCGGGACTGGCGGGCTCCTATCTCTCCCTCTCCCAAAACAACCTTTTCGTGACGGATATGACCGCCGGACGAGGCTTCATGGGGCTTGCCGCCAATATCTTTGGCGGGTGGCAACCGGTGGGGTCGCTGCTGGCCGGAATGGTGTTTGCTGTGGCTCAGGCCGCCCGGTTCTATCTCACCGACCTGGCGATTCCCTCTCAGCTTGTGCAGATGCTGCCCTATATCATTACGCTGCTGATTCTTTTGTTTGTCGGCAAGCGGGTAAAAGGACCGGAAGCACTTGGCAAACTGGTGGATTAGGGTTATACTATTGGCAAGGACAGACTGTTCGACATGCCAACAAAGGAGTATGACCAATTATGAAAAATGTCGTAAAAGAAAAAAATGTTAAGATTCCGCTGTATGTGACCGTATATGAGACAATTTGCCAGTGGCTCAAAGAGGGTAAATATAAACCTGGGGATAAGCTTCCGGGAGAAAATATTTTGGCGGAACAGTTTCAGGTCAGCAGAAGCACATTACGACAGGCCATGCTCTTGCTGCAGGAGGACGGGCTGATAGGTAACCATCAGGGGAAGGGCAACATCGTACTCTCCAATCAGGATCTGAAATCCAAAGGATTGGAGAAGGTGAGCAATCCCATCCTGGATTTCTGCGTCCATCCCATTGACCGCACAGTTACTGCCGTGGGGTTCCAGCCCGCCACCCGCAAGCACCAGGAGGTGCTGAAGCTCAGCGTCTCCAGCATTGTCGCGGTGATTGATATTACCTACTTTCATCAGGACATGCCGGTTGGTTTTGCCATGGCGTATATGCCCTATGAGGTACTGAACGAGGGCAACGTGGACCTGGAGGACACAGACAGCGTTTACCAGTTTTATACGCGGCTGCTGTCCTCCGGCCGGTTGTACAGCGATACAAAACTTAGAATCGTGCATGCCCGGGAGCGGCTGGCTAATATCCTGGCGATCCCGGAAGGGGACCCCCTCCTGATTATGGAGGAGGAGCTTTACACCGAATATGACAAGCCGGTGTTGTCCCATAAGATGTTTATGGGGGCGGACCTCTATGAGATCCGCCTGAAACGAAAAAGCAAATAGAACTTAATCAGTAGGAATGGAGCGGATATTTATGAAAACTTTTCACAATGAAGCGGAGCCGGGGCAGATTGCCAAGACGGTCCTGATGCCCGGCGATCCTCTCCGAGCGAAATATATCGCGGAAACATATTTGAACGATGTGGTCTGCTATAACCATGTCAGGGGGATGTATGGCTATACCGGAACCTACCATGGCAAGCCGGTGTCTGTCCAGGGCAGCGGCATGGGAATTCCCTCTATGGGAATTTACGCCTATGAGTTGTTTAACCATTATGGAGCGGAGAATCTGATCCGCATCGGCACAGCAGGCGCGATTCATACCAATGTGGCTGTAGGAGATCTTGTCTTTGCCTTGGGGTGCTGCACAAACTCCGGCTTTGCCGGGCAGTATCACCTGCCGGGGACATTCGCGCCGATAGCGGATTACTCCCTTTTAGAGAATGCGGTTAATATCGCAAGAAAGAGCGGAGTTAGGTGACTTACCGCTTTCCTGCCGTGCTGTGTTCCCGTGTCAGCTTTCGCCTTTCGGTTAGGCAGGCTGTTTCCCGCGTTATCTTACGGGGTAGTGCCTTACGCTACTTTACTCAATGCCCTATCTGGGCGCACGGTGTCGATGGTCTCCTTGCCCAGCTGGGCCGACAGCTCCTTCAAGGTGGTCGGTTCCTTGCCGCCCAGGAAGATGGAGCAGTCGCAGTTGCCAACAATGGTGTCGGCGTTGTCCTTGTAAATGGCCTTCAGCTGGCTTTGGGCCTGCAAAATCAGGCAGGCGGAGATTTCACGACTTCGGATGGTAGCCATGAGCTTTTCCAGCTTGGGAATCTGCCCGATGTTTGCGCACTCGTCAATCAGGCATCGCACATGCACCAGAAGCCGTCCGCCGTATACATCGTCCGCTTTTTCACACAGAAGGTTGAACAGCTGGGTATAAATCATGCTGATTAGGAAATTGAAGCTGTCGTCCGTGTCGCTCATAATCAGGAACAGCGCCGTTTTCCAGTCCCCCAGGGTGTCCAGTTCCAGCTCGTCATAGGCGGTGACTTCCCGCAGTTCCGCGATGTCGAACACCGCCAGCCGCGCACCACCGCTCACAAGGATACTCTTGGCTGTTTTGCCTTTGATACGATATCCGGTACAGAGCGATCTGCTTGCCTTCATAGTAGGCCGCCAGCATACTATCGAGGGCTACGACTGCCACATCTTTGCCGATGTACTCCGCTGGCGCGGAGCGCTGATCTCGGCGCTGGTGAGCATTGTCTTCATGCCCGCCATTCTCTGCGTCTGCGAGCCCCTGTTCCACAAAACCAGCTATCACTGGAAAACGCCGGACCCGGCGGCGTCCCTTCCCTCCCCGGCGGAGGCCCTCCC
>JBCLRG010000007.1:0-143895 GCA_041223955.1 Oscillospiraceae bacterium 38-13
GCAAACTCCTTATTTCTGCTCAGATGCTTACTTTTGCTCTCATCGCCATCCTTATTAGAAGATTTTAAACAGGCTCTAAGACTTGTCCTGAAGTTGCTTTTCGATAAGGAGTTTTCTTCTCAACCTTGACCTGATAGTGGGCCGGGATTGTTGGAGAACCGTTAAAAAAGCCACTATCGAGAACTAAGTAGCGTTCCTTAATTCCGTTTAGTAAAGTGCGCTCAAATGTGTCGCCATCTTCGATGCAAATAGAGGCATCATCTATAAAGATGGTTCCATTATCAAAAAAAGCCGCGATGTTATCTATCACGCTTGCATCTTGTTTAATTAGCCGAGCATTTTCTTTTGGAAAATTCATAACCCAACCTCCATTTTTTAGTTCTCCCCATATAGCGACCGCCTAAGTGCATCGCGGTAAACATTGCCCTCCGGCAAATTTAACGAGGAGAATGCCTCCTGCACCTTGTAAACCGTTGTGCAGTGTTCTTCTTTAACGCATAACGGTCTAATCTGCCCGTCAGTCAGTGGAGCATCGTTCGCATAGTCGTAAGACACAAAGTGAATAGAAGCTGGCTGAGTAGGAAAATGCGGCAATTTTTCACGACCACCCAGCCGATTCAGCACTCTCTCAAATACCGGCTGAGGACATACAAAGTAAAGTCCTGTCCGGCACAAGTCCTCACGCTGTAAAACTTGTCCCTTATAAATTAATTGAGGAATAATTCGCTTTGAGACATTCTCCCAATTCAATCCTACTGTGCAGAGGACAATTTCTCTGCTATCCTCAAGTGCTTGGCGGGCATCACGATAGTTTCCTGTTGTATCAATGGTCTGTACCTCAATCGCCGTAAACTCGACTAGTTCACCATTTGCATCAAGACGGGCAAGTACCCAGTCAACAAAGTAAGAGCCTGTCCCCTCTCGCTGCGGAAGCCGGAGTTCTCCTCCCCATCCGTGTCCAAAGACAGCGATTGCCCCGCCCTCGTTTCTGGACTTATCAACGGCTGCGCGTCCAGCATATAAGTTCAGATTCATACCAAAGGCATTATTAGCAATCGTGCGGAGCATTTTGTAATCTTCGGCATAGATGCGTATTGGACAGCATATCACATTGGGTGATCCATCAGTCTTTTGCCGGATAGCACACACGCCCGAAACAATTCGGTCACGAGAAAGAATCTTCGTACACTGTGTACCAAGAAACGGACAGCGCTTTTGCGCGACTGCTGTAAGAGCCTCGTTTGAAGTATCCTCAGCTCGGTAGCCAAAAAACTCTGCAATATATCCAGCCATACGTCACTGATCCTCCATCAATATGGATTTGAGCGTCAGGCCAACTGCTTCAGCAAGAAGCGGCGGCACAGCATTTCCGACCTGAGCAAACTGCTCTGCTATTGTTCCTGTAAAGATATAATGGTCGGGAAAGGATTGGATTCTGGCAGCTTCTCTTACGGTGAATGAACGTTCCTGCTCATAATGGAAATATGCGCCCCAATGCGGATCACACTTGGTAAGTATTGTTGATGCAAGTCCATCGGCAGTCACTCTGCCGTATCGCTTAGTATGATCGCTCCGGTTTGCCCGCTTCATGCCTTTCGGCAATAAATCATTTGGAATATCAGTCCAATTCCCTCCTGGCCTGATGTGCTTCAATCGTTCCAGATTTATTTTGGACAGACGGGGCGCTTCGTGATTATACACCCCTGGACTACCAACTCTTAACCGGCGCTGGTAATCACAGAAGGGGGCAGAAATGTATTCTTTTACTTCTTCGCCACGTTCTCCGCACATAAGGGGCGGCAAATCGCCAATAGCCTCTCTCACGGTAGTAAATGCAGCTGAAACTTCCGGAGAGGGAAGTTTGACAAGCATTTGCCCGTCAAATGTGGTTGTAAAATTGGGCCTGATCGGCGCATGGTAAATTGGTTCGGGGAATGCGACAGACGGGAGGATTTTTCCCCTCAGTCCCAATATAATTGTACGCCATCGCATTTGTGGAACCCCATAGTATGCGGCCCCTAGGATTCTGACATCGGCACCATATCCCAGTTGAGCAAGAGCATCTAGAATTGCGTGTAGAGTAGCCCCATGCTCAAAAGACACCAGACCTGGGACGTTCTCAATCAATACTGCCCTTGGGGCAAATGTATCAACAAAACACAGATATTCCTTAAACAAATGATTTCGCTGGTCTAGCACGCTGCGAACAGGAGCATTGATAGAAAATCCTTGGCAAGGCGGACCACCAGCTAATAAATCCAGCTGTCCGCGCTCTAAACCCAAATCAGATAGAACCCCACCAGCATCAAGCGAGCGGATATCTGCGGTAAAGACTTTAGCGCCTGGGTGATTTAGCTTATATGTATTTGCATAAACTGGTACAATCTCGGACGCAAAAAGGCTGTGAAAGCCAGCTTCAGATAATCCCTCAGAAAGTCCACCTGCGCCAGCAAATAAATCCAGCATCGTAAGCGTATTGTTCATCATAACACCACCTCTTTGCCGTTCCATTTCTTCTTACTTGCTATATTACCACAAAATAGCGCATTATGCAACGGGGCATATCACATGACAGCACAAGATACTGGATCAATAATGTGGACATCTCTATTCAGTTTCCTGGCATACCTCACCGTCATTGCCGTTCCACCCCGCCACTCGCCGTTGTAAACCGCCAGCAGGCAGGCGGCGTGATCGACCAGATAGCGATTGCGTTCCAGCATACAGCCGTCATGGTATTCCTGGCTCACATACACAACCTCATCCGCCTGCTCCAGAATAGAAGAATAGAGTTCCTGCGCTGAAGCCGACCACCCGTCTGCCTGTCCCTCGCAGGGCAGGATGCAGTGGAGTTTCAGCGCGGGATTTTCTTTTTTCAAGGCCAGAACCGCCAGAGCTGCCCAAGCATCCGTCCCCTCTGCCATGCCAGAGAGGAAGTCCGTGTACCCAGCATCTATCAGTTTGGCGATTTCTTCGGCAAGTGCTTTTTTCAGAGCAATGCACCGGGCATCTGTCTCGTTATCGCCCCACGGAAATTTCTTCGCTCGATGACCCGTGAACGCACAACACCGTTCAATCATGGCAATCTGCCTCCTGATTTTATTTTGATGTGGGGGTTATATCCCCTTAATTATGGAGATTATAACCCCCATACTGATTGGTGTCAATCAGGGAGGGTGATGTCGTGATTATTTTTGATAAGCTGTGGAATGTGATGAAGGAAAAAGGCGTCTCCACCTACCAGCTCCGAGAAAAGTGCGGCATTGACAGCAAGACCGTCC
Organism: Oscillospiraceae bacterium 38-13; assembly: GCA_041223955.1. Classification (GTDB taxonomy): domain Bacteria; phylum Bacillota; class Clostridia; order Oscillospirales; family Oscillospiraceae; genus Oscillibacter. The sequence goes on from JBCLRG010000007.1 coordinate 3,282, forward strand.
GGCGTTTGCGGGCCAATGATAACATGGAAACAAAGACACTGAACAAATTATGTTCGGCACTAGATTGCCGCCTGGAGGACATCGCCGAGTATGTCCCCGATGAATAACAGCTCCACAGGTCTGCGGAGGCAGGACCCGTAGAGCTGTTCATATTTGCGGAGCAAAAATCCCTATTTCCGTTTCTTCCCCCTCTGCGGAACAGAGCTTTTTAGCAGTTCTGACTTCTGGGCAATTCGTGCCAGCCACTGTTTTTCTTCCTCGGTCAGTTTGTTGTAACGGAGTTTTGTCTGCTTGCAGAACAGCATAATCAACTGCTCCAGCTTACTGCCGTTGAAACAGGCAACTTCCTCCAGGTCTCGTTTCAATTCTTCCACGGCGGAGCTTTCCGGTGCGCTGTCGCTCTGGCCCCGGTGGGTCTCCCGCATATCTTCCATAATCGAATCAATGTCACGATGCACCCGGCTGGTGAAATATTCTCCCTCGTCTACATGGGCCGCTTGCAGAAGATAGGTCGTTCTGTCATTTTCCTCCGGCTGGTACTTCTCTACAATCTCAGCCCGCGCCACATCCACCCATGCGTTCAGGTTCTGTATCTGCATTGCGGCGATGCCGTTCACATAGATGCTGATGTCGGCCAGTAGTTTCGTGAAATCCGGGTGCGCCACCAGTTCTCCCAGCAGAGCGGTATCCACCCGTCCCTCTTTCAATATATCAATCATAGCGTCACTCAAACGCAGGTCTGCCAGATCAGCGTTTGGGTGGCGCTTTGTTTCTGTCAGGCCCAGAAGATAGTCGGCGGTCACGCCGTAAAACTTCGCCAGCTTGACAAGAGCATAATGACTGATGTCCTTGGTATCGTCCGCCTCATAGCTGCCCAGAGCAGACGAGGACAGGCCCGTCTGCTCCGCAAGTTCCTTCAGCGTCAGCCCATGTTCCACCCGCAGGTCCTTTATCCGTTCTTGTATCGTCAAAGACATAATCGCTGTCCTCCCCTGATTTTACTGTCATTCTACCACATTTCCGAGAGCGTGGAAATATCCGGTTTTGGGGCCAGATTTCCTACCTCTTGGATATACGGGAGAGTGGCCTTTTTTCTTCTACGATGTTCATGTCACACAGCATTGCAGCTTGAAAAAAGAATGACCGTCCGGAAGGGATATGTTCCCCGGAGAAGTATCGCATGAAGCGTACCAACGGGAACGAAACGCCGCTGAAAGAACAGGGGCAGGAACGGGTTTCGGGGGAGAACGGCGGGAGTGCAGAGGGTGGCAGGCCCTTTGCGCCGAGTCCAGAGCGGCGAGCGTCTGGTCAGTGTCCAGAGGTGAAACCTTTGGGCCGGGTACAGGGCGGCAGCGCCTGTTGGGTGTCCAGAGGGCAAAGCCCTTTGGGTCGGGTGCAGGGTGACAACGCCTGCTCAGGTGTCCAGAGGGTGAAACCCTTGGCCCAGGTAGGATTGATGCTTGCGTCAATCCATACTGGATTATTATCTGGCGCAAAGCACTCAGATTCGGCGGCTTCGCCGCCCCTGGACACTCCCAAAACAGCAAAAATGAGAAACAGGAAGGAGAGCAGAATGGCAAAAAGATTGACCCGGCACAACGGGAGAGCCGGAAAAAGTGGCGTCTACAAATCAACGCACAATGACAGGACCTTCGATACTGAACACGCCGAACACATTGACAATGAGCGCATTCAGCAGAACATCTATTGGGATTGCTTCCGGGGCGCGACTTATCCGGCCCAGCAGGACGGGGAGGTCTCCTTCGCGGATGTGGAGCGTGCCTTTTATCTGAACCGCTACTCGGATTACCTTGACGGCCAACATGAGCGGAACGCCAAACGCCGCCACTCCGAGCGTGACCGGAGCGTGGATGATCTGCTGGCGGACAAACGCTTCTGCCCGGAGGAAACAATTTACCAGATCGGCACGATGGAGGACTCCGTTTCCCCGGATGTGCTTCTGGAAATTGTCGGGGAATTTATGATGGAGTTGGAGCGGCGCTTCGGTGAACACATCCATGTCATTGACTGGGCGCTTCATCTGGACGAGACCACGCCCCATATCCATGAGCGCCATGTGTTCGACTATGTGAACCGCTATGGTGAAGTGGAGCCGAAGCAGGAAAAGGCGCTGGAAGCCCTCGGCTTTGAACTGCCTGACCCTGAGAAAAAACCGGGGCGCACCAACAACCGGAAGATGGCTTTCGATGCGGTCTGCCGGGTCATTCTGTTTGATATTTGCAAACAACATGGCTTGGCGGTGGAGGAAGAACCTGACCCCGGCAACCGTGGGCGCAGCTACCTGATGAAGAACGACTATATCATCCAGAAGCAGAAGAAATTGATTACAGAGCAGGAGGCGGCGATTGAAGAAAAATCACAGGAATTGGATTCTGTGTCGCTTCGTTTGGCGGATGCGGAGGCCCTGATTGACGAGGTAACAGAGATCGCCTATGACAAGGCCGTGGAGCTTGTGACCGATGCCGTCCGCGCCGAAACGCAGTTGCAGGATGAGAAGATCGTTTCCGATTACAAGGACTGGTGTTTGGCCCCGGAGCGGCGCTATTCCCCGGCGGAGAAAGGGCTGATTGGTAAGGTGCTGGGAAAGGCGCAGACGCTGATTCACAAAGCCGCTCAAAAGGTGCTTGCCAGAGTGCAGGCGGTTTTGCGAAAGCCGGAGGTCAGAGCCACCGCCACCAGACAGATCAAGGAGAAGGCCAGAGAGTCCGTCCTCGCCAAACTGGAACAGGGCAGAGCCGAGATTGCCAGACAGGATGCGGAACGCAGGGCGGCGCAGTCTACAACGAGACACAGCATGGAGCGGTGATCTCTATTACACTGACAGAGGAAATTTTGGTAGCCGCTGCCGAAATTCTCTCTGTCATGTTTTTTGAAACGGGGCTGTCATGCCATTAGCCCGGTTTTTTCAAATTTGCTCATAACCACAGTGGAGGGGCGCGGCAGACGCCCGTTTTTTACAGATTGGAGGTATGCGAGATTGAATGAAAATGAAGAATTGCAGTCCGGGTTTCCCGACTGGCTGACGGAGGATTACAAGCTCATAGAGCCGGAGTTCTGCCGGACGTTCCTTCGGGAACATCCCATGCGCTGCATCCGGGGGCGGTTCTACACAGTGGATGGGCTAGTGGCGGACGAGAGCGTCCTGAAAAAAGAAATCTACAATCAGATCAGCCCGTGGCTGGAATCCAAAATCGCCAGGAAGGTGGATGAGCTTTTGAACGCTTTGCGGATGGCGGCGTACTCGGAGCCGATAGCGTTGGAGTGCGACCGTATCCATGTTGCCAACGGCACATTGTTTGTGGATGGCCGTTTCTCGCCGGAAAAGGCCTACTGCAACAACCGCTTGACCGTCAGCTATCATCCTGACGCGCCGCCGCCGGAGAAGTGGCTGCGCTTTCTTGCGGAGCTGCTGTACCCGGAGGACATCCCCACCTTGCAGGAGTACCTGGGCTACTGCCTGCTTCCCACCACCAAGGGCCAGAAGATGCTGATGCTCATTGGCAAGGGCGGCGAGGGCAAGAGCCGGATCGGGCTGGTGATGCGATCCATCTTCGGGGACAGCATGAACACCACCAGCATCCAGAAGGTGGAGAACAACCGGTTCAGCCGCGCCGACCTGGAGAGCAAGCTGCTGATGGTGGACGATGATATGGACATGAGCGCCCTGCCCAAGACCAACTATATCAAGTCCATCGTGACCTCGGAGTGCAAGATGGATATGGAGCGCAAGGGCGTCCAGAGCTATCAGAGCCAGCTTTATGTGCGGTTCCTCTGTTTCGGCAACGGGGCCTTGACCGCTCTCCATGACAGGTCTGACGGCTTCTTTCGCCGCCAGATCGTGCTGACCACAAAGGACAAACCAGCAGGGAGAGCGGACGATCCGTTTCTCTCGGACAAGCTGATTGCCGAGCGAGAGGGGATATTCCTCTGGTGTCTGGACGGGCTTAACCGCCTGCTGGTAAACAGTTATCGGTTCACCATCAGCGACCGGGCCAGGGAGAATATCTCTGTTGTAGTCCGGGAGGCCAACAACATCGTGGACTTCTTGGCCTCTGCCGGATATGTCCGGTTCAAGGCAGACAGCGAGGCCGCTACCCGTGACCTCTATGCCGCCTATAAGGTCTGGTGCGAGGACAACGCCGAGAACCCGCTTTCCCCCAAGAGCTTTTCCGGCTTCATCGCGCAGAACGCCGACGCCTACCGGCTGGAGGCCACCAACAACGTGTATATCGGTAGCGGCAAACGGTGCCGGGGCTATCTGGGCATTGAGGTCCTGATAAGGCCGACTGCATTATGAACAGAGAAATGAAATCATCCGTACATGCGTACACGAGTACACAGCCCCCTGTACCGATGTACGCATGTACGGATAGTTTTGAGTTCGCCTTTATCTTTTTATAGGCGGTCACGCTAACCGGACCTCAAAAAGCCGGGACAAAATTCAATCCTTGTGATTTTCGTAAAAATTATCACGCACCAGCGTATAGATTACACCTGTTCGTGATTTATGGAACCGTGATACCGTTTTACGGATAAGCGGGCTTTCCCACGGTTCCGGCGGTTGTCCTACGAAACTGTGAAGTGGATAGATGGCCTTTATGACCTGGGCTTCATGATAGCAAATCTGAGCGGAAATTACAACCGTGAAAAACTTCATCATTCCGTAAAAACGCTTTGCGGAACACAAAATCAAGTTCATTGGAAAGTGAGGGAAAAGTTTTGAAAGCCGATTTGAGGAACGAGATCAAGGCGTACATTGTGCGCCAGGGGATGACCATGCAGGAGGTGGTGGACGTGCTGTCCGATGTGTACGGCTGGTCGGACAGCGTGTCCAACCTTTCCAACAAACTCCAGCGGGAATCCCTCCGCTACAAGGAGGCTGTCCAGCTTGCCGATGCGCTGGGCTATGACATTCAGTGGGTCCGGCGTAAGACCGACTGACCCAACAGATTACAAATTATGGAGGTACTATGACGAAAAATTTTGAACTGCTAACCTTTGAGGAACTTCTGAACTTGCCCATCGACATTGAGAGCTGCTTTGACCCTATTTTTGAGCCGCCACAGGAACTTATCGACAAGTGGCGGGCTGATTACGACGCCGAACCGGATGAGGTCCCCGCGTTCTATGTAACAGAGGGAGACGGTCCTCTGTACTTCTACTATGGCAACACCCGCATTAAAGTTTCCGAACATTTCAGCGATAAGGGAAAGCCCATCGGGACGCTGCTTGAAGATGTGATCCGCTATTCTGCTGCCCACCACACGGAGAAAACTGATAGATAAGAATTGAAATCAGCCTGCGCTTATGGTATGATTGCACCAGCATGAGTATTGTAAGCGCAGGTTGTTTCATGTTTGAAGGAGGTAACATTTTGAAACAACCGCAATATAACACCGCGCTTTATATGCGTCTCAGCCGAGACGATGAGTCCTTTGGCGACAGCGTTTCCATTGAAACCCAGCGCACCGTCCTCACCCAGTATGTCAGGGAACATCCGGAGTTCCATGTGGTGTCTGAGTTCGTGGACGACGGATGGAGCGGAACGAACTTTGACCGGCCCCAGTTCAAGCGGATGATGGAGGAAATCGAGGCGGGGAACATCAACTGCATCATCTCGAAAGACCTCTCTCGCTTTGGCCGCGAACACATCATGATGGGCTACTATCTGGAGTTCGTGTTTCCGAAGCTGAAAGTCCGCTATATCGCCATTAACGACAACGAGGACACCGACAAGGGTTTGTCTGATTTTGTGCCGTTCAAGAACCTGATAAATGAGTTCATGGCAAAAGATACCAGCCGTAAAATCAAAGGCGCTTTTCGGGCGAAATTTCTCAACGGCGAGAGGGTCAATTATATGGCTCCCTTTGGCTATGTGAAACACCCGGACATCAAGAACAAACTGATGATTGATGAGGAAACCGCCTGGATCGTCCGCAAAATTTTTGACCTTTCTTTTCATGGCATGGGTGTCAGGAGAATTTCAGCGCTTCTGATGGACGAAAAGGTTCCCTGTCCCGGCTGGTTTCAGTATTCCCGTAACGGTGGCTGCGCCCGCTTCTTTGAGGGCCAGCCGGAGGAGAAACGGTATGTGTGGTCACAGGCATATCTCAAGAACATCTTGAAAGATGAGACCTATATCGGCAACACGGTTCACAATCGTCAGGCGACAGTCTCCTACAAGAACAAAAAGGTGGTCCGTAATCCGCAGGAGAAGTGGCTCCGCATTGAGGGAACCCACGAGGCTATCATTGATAAGGATGTTTTTGAAACGGTGCAGCAGCAGATTGCCAGCCGCCGCCGGGAATGCAAGAACAAGACATCGCAGATTTTTTCCGGCATTTTGAAGTGTGCCGACTGCGGATGGGCGATGCGGTACTGCGCCCGGATTGGAAAGAGGAACCCCTACGCCCACTATACCTGCGGTAAATACAAGGATTACCAGACCAGAGGATGCACTACGCACTATATCCGCTATGATGCGCTCTATGCGTATGTATTAGCGAGAATCCAACACTGGTCGGCAAGGGCCATTGAGGACGAGGAAGCGTTGCTGAATCAGCTTTTGAGTGCTGGGGACCGGGAGCGGAACGCCACCCAGAAGAAGCAGACTATGGAGTTGAAGAAGGCCGAGAAGCGCAAAGTTGAGGTTGACGGGCTGTTTGCAAAGCTCTATGAGGATTGGGCTGCTGGACGCATTACGGAGTACAATTTCAATATGCTCACCGCCAAGTACCAGACAGAGCAGGGCGAGTTGGCAGAGAAGATCGACACTTTGACTGTGGAACTTGATACGGTGAAGCAGACGGAGAGCGATGCCCGGAAATGGATTGATCTCATCCAGCAGTACGCCAATCCCACCGAATTGACCGCCCCTCTGCTGAATACCCTGATTGAAAAGATTCTTGTCCACCAGAGCACCACGGGCGAGGATGGCGAGCAGGAGCAGGAAATTGAGATTTTTTACCGCTTTATCGGTAAGATTGATTGAGCACAGGATTTGTATCCTTAACAACTATACACAGAAATCGTTTTTCCAAGCTACGATGTGCGTTTCATAGCCGTGAATGACGCGGTTGACAGCGCCACGGGAGATAACGATTTCACCGTGATCAGGAATGTTTTTAACGATTTTTATGCCAAAGATACGAGTAAAAAGGTTCGTTCTGTCATAAAAGCCAAAGGGATCAGCGGCAAACACCTGGGCAAACCGCCCTACGGCTACCGCTCTGACCCGCAGGACAAAGATCACTGGATTCTGGACGAAGAAGCTGCTCCTGTGGTCAAGCGCATCTTTGATATGACCATTGCTGGAATCGGCCCGTGCCGGATTGCTCGAATCCTCGAAGATGACCAAGTGCCAACGGTCAAGACCCTCTATGCTATGCGTAAGGGTAAGCCCGCGCCGGAGCGTCCCTGTCACTGGCATGAGCAGTCTGTGGTTGGTATCCTGGAACGGATGGAGTACACTGGTTGTGTCTGCAACTTCAAGACCTATTCCAAGTCCTATAAGCTCAAAAAGCGCATTCCCAACGTCAAAGAGGATATGTTCATCCTGCCCGGTACACAGGAGGCCATTGTTTCGCAGGAACAGTGGGACCGGGTACAGGAGCTGCGGAAGAACAAGCGCCGCATCACCAAGGGGGAGCGGCAAGGACTGTTTTCCGGACTTCTGTTCTGTGCCGACTGCGGAAGTAAGCTCAACTTCGCCACTTGTAAAAGGTTTGAGGGCAAGCAGGACCGCTACGTCTGCGCCAAATACAGAAACGGGCGCGGGGCCTGTTCGGGGCATATTATCCGGGAGGAAGTGCTCCGGGATGTGGTGCTGGAGCGTATCCGGGCTGTGACGGAGATGATCCGCTCCGATGTAGAGGGTTTCCAAGAGGACTGGCTCCAATGTCGCAGAGAGGACCAGGAGAAGTCCATCCGGGAGGACAAGCGGCGTCTGGCCCAGGCCAAGAAGCGTCTGGCGGATATTGATGTGCTGATGACCCGTATCTACGAGGACATGGTGCTGGGTAATTTGAGCCAGGAACGCTACCAGAAGATGTCCGAAGGCTATGAGGCGGAACAGTCCAATCTTAACAATGAGATTATCGGTCTTGAGGATTGGGTGGAAACCCGCGAGGAAATGGACAACAGCTTTGACCAGTTCGCCGCTTTGGTGGAGAAGTATGTGGATATCCCGGAACTGACACCGACTATTGTGAACGAGTTTACCAAAAAGATCATCGTCTATGCGCCGGAGAAGCAGGGAACCAAGCGGATTCAGAAGGTCAGAATCATCTTTAACTTTCTGGATGAGTTGGATACACCGGAAATCGGTGAGCCCGTCATCACAGAAAACACCTATGGACGCGGAAAGACGGCGTGATCGTGCGATCACGCCGCCCTCTGCGGCAATAGTTCCCTATCACCTTTTACCCTTGCAACGCAAGGGTTTTCCGATTTGTCCTTATTATGCCATAAGGGCACACTTACGCTGTCATCTTTACACAGAATCAGCCAATTATCGGAAGATCTTCGCATATTCACAGACACTGTTTTATTGTATATGCACAACACACGGACAAGAAAACTGTTAAAGAAGCACAAAAATCTTGCTTTTGGTTTGCGCGTGACATAAGGGGTTAGCAAAGTTGTAGATCGTGAAAACGGCTTTTACAATTATATTGCTAGTAAGTACGTCTATATGGTGTGCGTAATGGGCCATATCAAGAATCTGTTCGTAATTCTCCGTTGAACAAAGCGTTAGTATGCGGTATAATGCAACTGAGTTTATCGGGTATTTTGCTTTGATTTCTTAAACTGACATAATAAAAAGAGACGGTGTAAATTATGGAAGCACGTGTTTTGCTTGAAGCTGCAACACGCCTCAAACAAGGATTGTTGGCAAAGGCAACTGACGGGGAATATCGAGACAGCGTCTTTCAATCTGATATTTCAATTCTTACATCTGATCAGCGTGTTGAGAAAATGTTGCCAGTATCTATACGGGCAAACAGGTCAACTTCAGACTTCAGACGAGATATGCAAGCAAAATTTAACCGCTATGCGGAGCGCAGATCATACATCAATGAGGAGCTTAATCCTATCTTTCTATTTTATTGTGTGTTCCCGATGAGGTAAACTTGATGTGCCACAATAGGTTTTGTAGTGGTGGGAACACGAAAGTGAATTGGGAATAAAAAATATAAGGTGGGCGAATAAAGTGTTAAGCAATATAAATCTAGAATACGCATTAGGAAAACATATTGGAATTTATCCGTTGAACTTAGATAAAATCGAAGGTGCCAGCGTTGATCTTACGGCAAGTCAGTATGCCTTCTCAGTGAATAGGAAGGAGAGCGTTGTTAAGACCGGCATGATTACCATTGACCCCAGCGATACTGTCATAGTGTTCTCAAATGAGTCTATCTCCTTGGATAATCATTATGCTGGTTCCTGCTATAACAGGATCAGTTTTTCTATGAAGGGTATATTACATGCAAGTTCCCCATTGAAGCCAAATTACACAGGCAGATTCTCTGTAACGCTGTACAATACGTCACCAAATCCGGTTACGATTCAAGTGAACGATTCTATAGTCGTGGTTATGTTTCAGAAACTGGACAAGCCCGCGACAAAAACACAAGGGAATGGAAATGGTAGTAGATTTGATTTGCTGCAGGCTTTGAACATTAATGTTACAGATGAAGAAGCCAGGACTGCAATAAAAGAGTTTGATGATCGGACAAAATTGCTTCAGGCAATGAAAGAAAGCGAAGAATTTAGAAAAATTCGGAAAAGAACGTTTTTGAACAGGCTTAAATATTGGGTATTACTTATTAGTGTAGTTATTGCGACTATGATTTTTTTGACGCCGTCTGTCAACAATTTTAGTTCTGATTTTAAATCCTTGCTGATCGCAATTGGTGGTGGTACCGTTTCAGCGATATTAGGCGGAATAGTACTATTATTCATTGAATCTATTGTATCACAGAGATGGTTAAAATGATGAATATTTCTGGAAAATCGAAAAAGAAACAACTATTGCTTGCTTACGGATTGGCAACTGAAGAGGATATTTCACAGACCAAGAGATTTACTGAGATCAACGAGGTTCTTGATTACATTCGGATTGACGGATCAGTCTATATTATCAAATTGGTTCCGATTGAACTGAGACCGAAGTTGAAGAATTTCATCGTGAATGATGATAAAAGCAGGCGGTCGTTTGCGACGGATATTCTGAATTACCATGACTATAGTGAAATATGGTGTTGCAGAAATGAATGCAATGGTGAAATGCCTATTTATGGACGCTTTGTGACTGGCGACCTCTGGCAAACCATTGAATTAATTCGCGGAAATACTGCCCGGCTGATAGAGAAGATTCCGGAGATGGATTCCTATGCGGTTGGAATACGAATTTCATGGGGATGGCATTATAAGGCCGTAAACAAAGGAAATTTGCCTTTTCATGATGTAGCACGTTGGATTGAAGAAAAGAAGAATCAAATAGGCATTTTTTTCGAACAATTGAAGATGATAGGCGTCGAAACGCTTTGCGTAGAATTTAAGGTGCATAATTCGGGTCTTGTGTTTACTGATTGGGATACCCCAGATGATAAAACAGTCATTAATAGATTGTGGAGGTGAGGATGATGGAAGGTTGCTATTTTTGTGAAGAGGGCAAGGACTTCACGGTGGCAAAAAGGCGCCTCGGTCACTTGTGGCCGTATGAAAATGAGGTGGTTTTCCATGATGAAAATGTTTTTGCAATTGCTGGTGCATCACCGCAAGTCGTTCCATATGTGCTCATCCTTCCATATCGGCATATCTACTCGGTAGTCGAGATGACGCAGGCTGAAAAAGACGGTTTTCAAAGCTGTTTAAAGTATCTTTGCGGACGAGGAGGATATGGAAAAGAGTTGTGTATTTTTGAACATGGTGGCAAATCAGAAGAAGGTTCGTCTTCAATTGATCATTGTCATATCCATGTTATTGATGGGAAATACGGCCTGTATTATCAAAAGCGGTATGACGATTTTCAGGTTTATAAGAATGAAATTCCAGAGGTTAAAGGCTCGTATTTGATGGTTGGAAGGTTTAACTCGGATGACTTGGAGCTTAAGATCGCGACAAGTCAGATTGCGCATGAACGGCAGTATTTTCGCAGAAGACTGGCCGAGATTATTTGCGATACGCGGTGGGACTGGCATGAAGATGATAGAATTAATAAGATGATAGAGACGATGAAAGGATTTGTTGGTCTGGAACAACTGCTACAGTGATAGTGGTAGCAGGTTATCCATTGTGTACAAACTGATCCAATTTTTGGAGCGAAGCGATATATCCAAAGACAGGCAAAGCGAACTAGGTAAGGCTTCAATTTACTGCCATGAATCAAATACCTGCTTTTACCTCATTTTTTGCAGAAAAATTTGTCCTTTAAGTGCAGCCCTCGTTTATCACCCCCTCCGTAGACCCCATTTCAAGGCCATTTTTTAGTGGAAAAAGAATAAGGGCATACATTTTCAGTTCATTGTCTGCGAAACTGGATGCGAAATGGGATAGATGTGGAAAATGCGCTGCCGTACCTCTCCGCGTATCTGGGGCATGTAAATACTCAAGCTACCCATACTTACCTTCGGCTGACAGCAGAGTTGTTTCCTGAAATCGTGACAAAAGCAGAAGTCTTTGCCGGTTATGTCATACCACGCTTGTAGGCTCAGGAATGATGAGATATTCCGATTTTTCCAGAAACCTGACGTTGTTCCTAAAAGATTATTTACCAGAGCAGCGTAATGTTAGCCCCAATACCATATCGTCATATAGTGTTGCGCTCAAGCAACTGTTGGAGTTTGCGAAATTTCAAAAGGGAATTGAACCGGCAAAATTTGACTTCCAGCATATGACTGAGAATTTTGTTCTGGAATATTTGAATTGGATTGAAAAAAGTCGGAAATGCAGTATCTCCACAAGAAGCCAAAGACTTGCCGCGATTCATTCCTTCATAAAATTCTCAGATCATGAACATCCGGACAATCTGCATGAGTTTTTGAAAATCTAACACATCCCTTACAAGAAAACCTCTGAGCGGAAAATCCAATACCTTTCGACAGATGATATAGCGCTAATTCTCAACCAACCGAGCACTAAAACACCGCAAGGCCGACAGCATCGCGCAATTCTATGTTTGCTCTATGACAGTGCTGAGAGAGCGCAAGAGATTGTAGATTTAAAGGTGAGGAACTCTTTTCCCATTCAGGGAAAGGTCCTTTTAGTTAGAAAGGGCCGCAAATCTCGTGAAATACCGCTGATCTCAAATACTGTAGAAATTCTTCGAGCACATCTTTGGGGATGGAATCTGTTGAATACAAGCAAACGAGATAGTCCCCTGTTTGTAAATCACCAGCACAATCGTCTAACAAGAGCCGGTATTGCGTATATACTAAACAAATACACATCTCAGGCCCGTGAACACTCTTCTACAATACCTGAGAAAATTACGCCACATATCCTTCGTCATACTAAGGCAATGCACCTCGTGCAGGCCGGTGTACCCATACATGTGATTCAAGATATTTTTGGGCACAGCGACATTATGACCACCGAGAGATATGCACATGCTGATTTGGCGATGAAATAAAAGGCTCTTGAAGCGGCAAAACTGCTGAAGGCACCTTCGGCAACTGAAATGGGCGACTTGAAAAGCCAGATTTAATTGCGTGGCTTAACGCCTATGCACGAGAGTGTACTGGGAAAATTATTTGAAGTTAATGACTGAATATGTCGCCACTTTGGCACATTCAGTCATTTTTTCGCATAACAAAAGTCTTTCCATAATCCATTCCCGGGTTGTAAAATATCATTTCATCCAATGGCATTTTCTCTTCCAGTAATAACAGCAGCATGGCCAGGGAGTCCTTCCCAAAGCTCACGCTGGCGTAAAATGCCACTCTGTGTTTTTACCTCCCTTCTCTAGTTGAAGACCATGGATTTTTGTAGGATTCTCAAACAAATAGGACAAGGAAGTGAAGAGGAGAAAGCCGGGCGAGAGGGCGCATCGGTAAGTTGTTGGAGCGGCGAATTCCGGCGGTGCATATCCCGGATCAGCTTCAGCTCCGCTTCGGTATGCTGGTTTGGGTGGCCGTGAGTGTATCGGGACTGGCAGGTCAAGGACTCTACACTCCCATTCCAGCAGACACGCCAGAAGTAGATATACGACCGGCTCCTGTTGTACTTCCGGCTGGCTCGGCTGACGCCATATTTCTCCGCGTATTTCATTAAGGATTGCCGGTATGCCATGTCCTCTGTTATACTTTTTCTCATGAAGGATGTCGCGACCTCTCGGTTGTGTTAAGTGTATTATATCTTAATATCCTTATTTTGGACACTCTCATGGACCAGGGCGGACGAATTCGACGCCTCATGCCCAGGGAATACCTCCGGCTTCAGGCTTCGACGAGGTCCAGATCGACCAGTTGCTGACCCTGTGCTCCGCTGCCAGGGCGCACAACAGGGCCGTCAGACGGCGTCTGCCTGTTTTCATAGTAACACTTCCTTTTCTGAAGAATTTTTCCGACTGTAATCGAACCACCTGTCAGCTGCTGCCATAAGGACAAAAAGCAAGTAAAGCTCCGGATATACCGGACAAAGCGGAATTCTCTGGCGCCCAGCGGGAAAATTCCTTGCCAGCGGCGTGTCCGGAGCTGGCAAATGGGCGGATTCCCAAGCATCAGGAATCCGCCCATTCTCTTTTGTAAAGAATGTGTATGGGCAAAGGGTTATTTGCTGGCCCGATATAGGAAGGTGACAATCTGTCCTCGAGTACAGGTTTTGTCAAGGGAGAAAGCGTTTGAGCCGGTGCCGTTGGTGATGCCTTTTTCAACCGCCCAGGAGACAGCCTTGGCGTAGTCCGCGCTGGAGGCTACGTCTGCGAAGGAATCGGACGCGGAGGGGCTGGGGCTCCCGGCGGCCTTCCACAGATAGCTCACCGCCATGGCCCGCGTGCAGGGGACGCTGACGTCACCGGCGTCGATGCCCAGGGACTTGGCTCAGGCGGCGACGGCGGTGCGCTCATCGTCCCTGTCGCCAGGGTGGCCGTTGGCCCGCCACAGGAAAGTTAGGATGTGAGAGGCAGTGCAGGTGCTGCCGGGGCGGAAGGTACCGCTGCTGTACCCGGCGGCAATGTCCTCCTTCACAGCCCTGGAGATGGCGTCCTTATAGGGGTATGAGGCGGCCACATCGGTGAAGCCGGCAGGGGCTGCGGGAGCGGCATTGTCTGCGAACTTGATCAGGAAGGTTTCTTCCACGTCCGCTCCGATCGTTACAGCCAGCATGCTGCATTCGTCGACGACCAGCTTGCTCTTGAGAAAAGACTCTTCCAGCTTGATGCCATCATGGGGAACCGGTTGGTACACCGAGCCGTCATAGATATATCCGTTTTCTGAAATCTGCTGGGCCGGGAAATACCAATGTGTCACATTTTCCTCATCGCCCACAGCGGAGAGCGTGCTCCCTGTGGGCACTGTGTATATTTTACAGGTCTCCCCATAAACCGTACCTGTTTCTTCCGAAATGACATCGGAAAGCATGACGGTCATATCCCCCGACGGGGCCTTTATAGTTACAGAGGCCGCATAAGCGGGGACGCAGAGGCCAAGACACATCACTAGGGCCAATGCCTGAGACAGAAGTTTCTTTTTCATTTTGGGTTCCTCTTCCCTTTCTGAACTTTCCGGTGAAGGGGATTCTCTGGACGGAAAAGCTGTCCCTGGATAAAGTGGGTGAGCACAACGGCATGAGTGGAAAGACGGTCCAGAGACACATTTATCTGAATGACCTTGTGCCGGAGCTGTAAGGCGGAATCGGTTGTGGATATTCTCCGACAGGCAAGTGGCGGTAACTTGCATTTTGACTTGCACGTCTCAAAAAAACATCGGTTTTCAGGGTCTTTGGGGAAGCTATCCGCCAAGAGCGCGCAGAAGAAAAATCCTCTGTCACCATTGCATCACAATGGTTACAGAGGATTTTATCTGGTGACCCGGCGGGGATTCGAACCCCGGACCCACTGCTTAAAAGGCAGTTGCTCTGCCGACTGAGCTACCGGGTCACATCGTCAGAACAAACTGCTCCACATGAATCCTGCCCTGCGGGCAGGGTTCACTCCGTTTGTTCTTCCTCTCCCCACAAAACCTGCGGATTTTGCGGGGGAATTTCACATTAGCGCAACTTTACCGCGCTCCACTCCACACTGCCTTCTCCCGTCCCCTCGTCCCCCGCAGGGGTGGGGGTTGCTCAAGGGGGAGCCCGCTCCCCCTTGAAGGAGCGAAGAAATTTTCCGTCCGGCGCAGTTTTCGCCGCAAGGCGGAAACGGAGCGGTAAGGGGAATTTCTGAGCTGGCAGGGACGGCTGGACTCGAACCAGCGCGTGAGGGAGTCAAAGTCCCTTGCCTTACCGCTTGGCTACGTCCCCGTGTTCAAAGCACTTGAAAAAAGCGCGGGGACCGGGGAAAACCCCGATCCCCTGCTCTTGTGGGGTGGGAGATGGGACTCGAACCCACGACACCCGGAACCACAATCCGGTGCTCTAACCAACTGAGCTACACCCACCACATATCAACTGTCTGGAATCCACTCGACGAACGCCCAAGGGAGAACATGGTACGCCAGAAGGGACTCGAACCCCTGGCCTACTGCTTAGAAGGCAGTTGCTCTATCCGGCTGAGCTACTGGCGCAGATTTGGATGGAGCAGGTGACGAGAATCGAACTCGCATCCCCAGCTTGGAAGGCTGGTGCCCTGACCATTGTGCTACACCTGCATAGCCCTCCCTGGAAATCGTCAGCTTGGATATAATACCATGAATCCCCGGCGCTGTCAAGTGCTCTTTTGCCCTTTTTCCGGAAATTCCCCGGTTTTTTCCCGAAACAGTATTCTGTCCTCTCTTAACAGGATATCCCTGTGTATTCTCGGGCGTGGTTTTATCCTAACTTCTGGGCTCTATAGACTGGCGGAAATAGCGGTTTATGGGGTGATTTCTCTCTGTCTTGAGCATTATGTTCTTGCTGAGCGGCAATCTGGCTGCCTTTGGACAGTTATGAAATCAGGTCTAAAAAGCCTGTGAACAGGAGTTGGCCCACTGGGCTTTTCAGCCGTTCCGGGTGCCATTGTACCGCCCAGACCGGCAGATGATCATGACACAATGCCTCAATTACGCCGTCGCCGGCCCACTGAACCGCTCTGAGCCCGGAGCCCAGACGGTCAGCCGCTTGATGATGGGCGCTGTTCACAAGGTCTGGGTTCCCGAGCAAGGTGCGCAGAGGGGACGGCGCGGTTTGGACTCTGTGAAGGCGATCTCCTTCCGGCAGAGCGTTATGGCCGGGAATGTGTTGGAGCAGGGTGCCTCCGAAAAAGACGTTGATGACCTGAAGGCCCCGGCAGATGCCTAAAATAGGTTTCCCTGCGGCGGTAAAATCCGACAGCAAAGAAAGCTCCGCCGCGTCCCGGTCCGGGTCCATGCTGTGAGAGGCAGTATTTTCCTGTTCATAGCGCCAGGGTTCCATGTCCCCGCCGCCGGGAAGGAGCAGGGCATCCCAGCGTTCTGCCTGTCCGGTGTGCGCAAAGCCGAATACCGTTCGTCCACCGGCGGATTCCACTGCAAGGCGATAATTGGAATAGCGGTCTTCCGGACCCCAGATGTATACTGTTTTCTGCATGCTATACCCCCTGGAAATGTCATTTATATATAGTTTATGCAGGGGTGTGGGAGTGGGTTCCGGGTTGGTGATTTTGGGGTGGTTATGGGAGAAGTGATTATCGGCAGAAGGTTTGTTACAGTTTATCGCCGAACTGAAAGCAGCGCTGGTCGATTCGATGTGCTCCAAACCCCCGCTTGCACTGCGCCGCGGGCAGGGATATGCCTGGCTTTTTCCCAAACCCCAGGCGCGCCCCCGTAAACCGTATCCCCTTGTTTTTCTCTTTTGGACCGTGCACGGCCCGTTTTCTCTTTTTATTCCGGGAATAAAAAGAGAAAATGGGGGGTGCATTGCACCAGCCCTCAAAGGGCTGATGACCTCCCCGTCCGTTAGGGCGAGTATAAACCCCGTCCCCCCGAAGGGGGGAAAGCCCCCCTCCCCCGCCAGGGGAAAAGCCCCCCGTCAGGGAACTCACATCACCACCGGCACCTCCCCCCGGATCCCCAAACTCCCCGGCGTCACCGCGCACTCCACCGCGCACACGCGCACCCCCTGCGCCGCCGCCGCCCGCAGGGCCTCCCCGAACGCGGGATGCGTTCTATCATTCGGCTCCACATGCCTCATTCCCTCCATCTGTACCACAAACACCAGCGCCGCTCCCAATCCGGCCTCCGCCGCCCTTTGCAGCTCCCGGAGATGCTTCACGCCCCGCTCCGTGGGCGCGTCGGGGAACCGGGCCGCGCCGTCCTCCTCCAGCGTAACCCCTTTCACCTCTATTAAATATAGCCCCCTGGGACTCTCCACACAGAAATCCAGCCGGGACTCCCCATATACATACTCCCGGCGGAGTACCGCCCCCTCCGGCAGCCGCCCCGCCACCCATTCGGCAAACACCTGATTGGGAGCCTGGGCATCCATATTCACCAGCAAATCCCCTTTCCGCACCGCGACAAGATCATACCCCGTCTTCCGCTTGGGATTGGCGCTCTTCTCCAAATACACCTCCGCCCCGGGAACCAGCAGCTCCCGGCAGCGCCCGGTATTCTTCACATGGACCGTCCGGACGCCCTCCTCCGTCTCCACCTGGGCGATAAACCGGTTGGGACGGCTGAGAAACCGCCCCGGAACAATGGCTTGATACTCCATGCCGGACTCCTTTCCGCCGGGGAAGCAAAATCTTTTCGGTTTCTTAACGGGCCGTACCCGCCGTTTTCTCCCCCGGAATCGTAAAATTGTATCACGTTTTACTCCTCACGTCCAGACTCCGGGAGGCCCGGCGGAAGCTGCGCAAAAAACTCTGATAAAATTTGCGCAAAGTCATTGTTTTTTTCTTTGGAAGTTGATACAATAGCCCTGCATCTATTTATTAGGAGGGAGCATATGCCAGAGTATTCCAGCTTGTTTGTCTGCCTGATGGGCATGGGCACCGTGTTCTTTGGGCTCATCTGCCTCATCGTCCTGACGATGATCATGGGCAAGATCGTGGGCGGTCACGCGGCCCCCGCCGCTCCGGCCCCGGTTGTGACGGCCCCCGCCGCCGCCCCTGAGGGCAACCGCCAGGAGATCGCCGCCGCTGTCTCCGCCGCCATCGCGGAGGAGCTGGGCACCAGCATCACGGGCATCCGCATCGTATCCATGAAAAAACTGTAAGAAACGAGAAGGAGAGAGCATCATGAAAAAGTACAGAGTCACCGTCAACGGCACCGCCTATGAAATCGAGCTGGAGGAGCTGACCGGGGCCGCCCCCGCGCCTGCAGCCGCTCCCGCTCCCGCCCCTGCCGCCGCGGCCCCCGCCGGAGGCGAGCAGGTCACCAGCCCCATGCCCGGCACCATTCTGGACGTGAAGGTCAGCCAGGGCGCTTCCGTGAAGAAGGGCGATGTGCTGATGATTCTGGAGGCCATGAAGATGGAGAACGAGATCATGTGCCCCTGCGACGGCAAGGTCGCCTCCATCAACACCTCCAAGGGCGCGGCGGTGGAGTCCGGCACTCTGCTGTGCGTCATCCAGTAAGGCGCTGGAGGGTTTCAAATGGAAGCTATTCTGGATTTTGTAAACAGCTCGGGATTCGCGCTGTTTGCCCAGGGGGACAACTGGAAGTGCTTGGTGATGCTGGTCATCGCCTGCGTGCTTCTGTTCCTGGGCATTGTCAAGAAATTTGAGCCCCTGCTGCTGGTGCCCATCGCCTTCGGCATGCTCATCACCAACCTCCCCGGCGCGGGAATGTACCACGAAATTTTCTTCGCCGGAGGCCACATTCACTGGGACCTCATCGGCGGAGCCCCCGTCACGGCGGAGTTCCTGGCGGAGCTGGAGGCCGTGGGCGTGGCGGACGCCGTGCTGGCGACGGCCACAGTGGGCCAGTCCCTCTCGGCGGGCCTCATTGATATCCTGTATCTGGGCGTGAAGCTGGGCATCTATCCCTGCCTCATCTTCATGGGCGTGGGCGCCATGACCGACTTCGGCCCCCTGATCGCCAACCCCAAGAGCCTGCTCCTAGGCGCGGCCGCCCAGCTGGGCATCTTCATGACCTTCGTGGGCTGCCGCCTGTCCGGCATCTTCACCTCCGCCCAGGCCGGTTCCATCGGCATCATTGGCGGCGCGGACGGCCCCACCGCCATCTACGGCGCGACGAAGCTGGCCCCGGAGCTCCTGGGCCCCATCGCCGTGGCGGCCTACAGCTACATGGCCCTGGTTCCCGTCATTCAGCCCCCCATCATGCGGCTGCTGACCACCGAGGCGGAACGGAAGATCGTCATGAAGCCCCTGCGGCAGGTCTCCAAGACCGAGAAGATCATCTTCCCCATCATGGTCGCCATCTTCGTGGCCCTGCTGGTTCCCTCCGCCGCTCCCCTGATTGCCTGCCTGATGCTGGGCAACCTGTTTAAGGAGTGCGGCGCGGTGGAGCGCCTGAGCAAGACCGCCCAGAATGAACTCATCAACATCGTCACCATCTTCCTGGGCATCTCCGTGGGCGCTACCGCCACGGGCCGGACCTTCCTCAGCCTCCAGACCATCGCCATCATGCTGATGGGCATCGTGGCCTTCGGCTTCGGCACCGCCGGCGGCGTGGTCCTGGCCAAGATCATGAACCTGTTCCTGAAAGAGAAGATCAATCCCCTCATCGGCTCCGCCGGTGTGTCCGCCGTGCCCATGGCCGCCCGGGTCTCCCAGGTGGAGGGCCAGAAGGCCAATCCCAGCAACTTCCTGCTGATGCACGCCATGGGCCCCAACGTGGCCGGCGTCATCGGCTCCGCCATCGCGGCGGGCGTGATGATCTCCCTGTTCGGCTGAGGCTAGGAGGTAGTAGAAATGGCTATGGAATTTTTGTCTAAGAAGCCCCTGTATATCACCGACACCATCCTCCGGGACGCTCACCAGTCCCAGGCGGCCACCCGGATGCGGGTGGAGGACATGCTCCCCGCCTGTGAGGTCCTGGACTCCATCGGCTACTGGTCCCTGGAGTGCTGGGGCGGCGCGACCTTCGACTCCTGCATGCGCTTCCTCAACGAGGACCCCTGGGAGCGTCTGCGGAAGCTCCGCAAGGCTCTGCCCAACACCAAGCTCCAGATGCTCTTCCGGGGGCAGAATATCCTGGGCTACAAGCACTACGCCGACGATGTGGTGGATGCCTTCTGCCGGAAGTCCGTTGAGAACGGCATTGACATCATCCGGATTTTCGACGCCCTGAATGACGTGCGGAACCTGGAACAGGCCATCAAGTCCACCAAGAAGTACGGCGGCATGGTGGAGGCCACCCTGTCCTACACCATCTCCCCCATTCACAACGAGGAGTACTTTGTGAAGCTGGCCCTGGAGCTGGAGCAGATGGGCGCGGATGTGATCTGCGTCAAGGACATGGCGAACCTGCTGCTGCCCATGGACGCCTATTCCCTGGTGAAGAAGCTGAAGGAGACCGTGAAGATCCCCATTCACCTCCACACCCACAACACCACCGGCACCGGCGATATGGTGTATCTCATGGCCGCTTACGCCGGCGTGGACATCGTGGACACGGCCCTGAGCCCCCTGGCAAACGGCACGGCTCAGCCCGCTACCGAGTCGCTGGTTGCCACGCTCCAGGGCACCGTCCGGGACACCAAGCTGGACCTGAACAAGATGAGCGAGGCCGCCGCCCACTTCCGGAAAGTCGCCCAGAAGCTCAAGGAGCAGGGCAGCCTGGACCCCAAGGTGCTGAACGTGGACACCAACACCCTTCTCTATCAGGTGCCCGGCGGCATGCTGTCCAACCTCATTTCTCAGCTGAAGCAGGCCAACAAGGAAGAGAAGTACTACGACGTGCTGGCGGAGATTCCCCGGGTCCGGAAGGACTTCGGCTATCCCCCGCTGGTCACGCCCACCAGCCAGATCGTCGGCACCCAGGCCGTGATGAACGTGGTGGTGGGGAAATACAAGACCTTCCCCAAGGAGTCCAAGGGTCTTCTTCGGGGCGAGTATGGGCAGGTCCCCGGCGAGGTCAACGAGGAAGTCCGGGCCCTGGCCGGTATCAAGCCCGAGGATGTGATTCACTGCCGTCCGGCGGACCAGCTCCAGCCGGAGGTGGAGAAGTACCGGGAGGAGTTCAAGGACATCGCTAAGAGCGACGAGGATGTTCTGTCCCTGGCGCTGTTCCCCCAGGTGGCTCCCAAGTTCCTGGCTTGGCGGGACGGTCCCCATGATGAGCCCGCCGCCGCCCCCGCTCCGGCGCAGAAGGCCGCTCCGGCGGACCCCAACGCCGTTCGGGAGCTGTTTGTGGAATTCAAAGGATGACCTACTTTTCTTGAAAGAAAAGTAGGCAAAAGAACTTTCGCTCGCTCTGGCTGTCTGGTGGTTATCCGGACCGGAGCGGCGGCAACGGAGAGTTGCTGAAATGGAAAGAGGACGGTATCACACGATGCCGTCCTCTTTTTTTCTCACCACCAGCTGCGAATTCCCTCCGCCGTTACGGTCAGCGAGAAGGTTTCCAGCGTCTCTCCCGACTCGCCGTACAGTATTACCGTACAGGGGAGCTCGCCGTCCCGGAGGAAATACGTGCCGGGGGCCGCATCCCGCACCATGCGGCGGTACCACAGGTCAACCAGCTCCGTCAGGGAAAGCTCTCTGTAATCCGGCACTTCGTCCGTGAAGTGACGCCCGCCCATTTCGTAGGGAAAGGCGAAAACCTGGTCCGCCAGCCGGGTCCCCGCTAGGGTGAACTCCCGGGACCGAACCTTCCCGTTGGGCTCCGGGTCCTTCTCCGCCCGGACCACCGCGACGGCGGAGGCGGCTTCCGCAAAGGGGCCCGCTGCGTAGATAGTTCCCGCCCGGGCTGCAGCAACTGCGCCCTCCCCGAAAACCGGGCTCAGGTCAGACCAGTCCCGGTGGCTCCCCAGAAGGCCGTCCTGATAGCGGAAGATGGTATACGTTTCCCCGCTCCGGGCCGCGATGGTGGTATAGCGTACGGATTTTCCTCCGGAGAACCTGACCCGATGCCGCTGGACGTACAAGGGCTCCAGCTCCTGCAGAAGGTAGTCGTGCTGAAGCTCCCGGCACATGCCTTTCACCGTGTAGGGCGGGAAGCCCTGGGAGGCATAGAGGAGAAAAGCCAGCAGCAGGGCCAGAAGGAAATTCCGGACGGTCTTCCGTCCCCGGTTCCAATGTCTCATGCCGCCTCCTCCCATTCCGCCGTCAGCGTCCAGCCGCACCGGGGATGGGTGATCTCCACCCGGCGGGGCGGGCTGTCCATTACCAGACGCAGACACCACCGGCAGCGGGTCCAGCCGGTCTGCCAGCCGTCGGGAGCATAGTAGTTCCAGTATCCGCTGTAGAGCTGGGAATGATCCTCGAGATAGCTGCCAAAGGGGAGGGGTTGGCCGTCGGCGGTGACGCTCAGGTCCTCATATAAACCTGAAAGGTCATCATGGAATACATCCCGGGTCTCCACCCAGAGGGTAAGGGGGACCTGAACCCGGGTTTCACCGGGAAGGGGGATGTCCGTATAGGGTTCGCAATAGGGCTCCGGCTCCCCAGGGGCCAGCCAAAGGCTCAGGTAGTCCGTGGCGCCCCGGCTGGCGGAGGCCGGAACGGACCATGTAAGCTGGTCCCAGGTGAGGCCGGTCAGGGAGTGGGTGTATATGTCGTTCTGCCAGATTTTCCAGAACAGCAGCAGGGCCAGCGCAAGGGCGAGAACCCGGCTTGCCTCCCACAGCCAGCCCAGCCAGGGCTTGTGGACCCGGTCCAGGGCCCGGCCCACCTCCTGGGCGTTCCCCATGGCCTCCAGGGCCCGCTGCTCCGCCAGCTCCCGGGGCCGCCCCAGGCGGATGAGGTCCTTCACGTGGTCCTCATAATGGTCCCGGAGCTCAAATTCAATGCTCCGGTGGTCCGGGCGGAAGCGGACCTGCTCACAGACGGCATGAATCCAGATTTGGAAATTGTTCCGCATAGCCCGCCTCCTTACGCCGGGGCGGCGCTGTTCACCACCGCGTCCACCTGATCCCGGAAGACGGCCCATTCCTCCTTCCGGGCGTCCAGGGCCCGACCGCCCTTCCGGGTGATGCGGTAGTACTTCCGGGTCCGGCCCTCCTGGGACTTCTTCTCCCGAACGCTGACCAGCCCCTCCGACTCCAGACCGTGGAGGATGGGGTAGAGGGTGCCCTCCTTCAGGTCGAAAACGTGGTTGGACCGCCGGGCCAGCTCCGTGATCATCTGGTAGCCATACATCTCCTCCCCCGCCAGCAGGGAGAGGATTAACAGCGTGGTGCTGCCGCTCATCAGGCTCTTGTCAATCTTCATGCCGCGCCTCCTTTTTAATACCTCGGTCATCTATGCTCATTATACATAGATGACCGAGGTTTGTCAAGAGGCGGTGTCCCTTACGGGGTATCCGCACGTGCATTTTCTCCGGCGGTAGTGCTGGAGGGAGCCCCCTTCTGAAAATGCCGGTCTCCCGGAATCCTTCTCCGGAAACACCGCCCTCACAGGCGCGAAAAAACCGCCGCATACCACGGCGGCGGTTTCTTTTTTAAGCCTTCCCGGCCCACTGAAAAAAGCTCCGCAGAGCCTCCGCCAGCGCCTCCGGGGCGTCCCGGTTCACCTCGTGCCCCGCTCCCGGAATCCACGCCAGCTCCGCCCCCGGAATGCCCGCCTGAAGCCCCTGCGCGGCCTTCCGGTTGGCCCGGTCCCTCTCGCCGCAGAGAACCAGCGTGGGACAGGAAACCGTCCCCAGCTCCCCACGGAAATCCAGGTCCAGCATGGAGTCCGTCAGGCCAATAACGTCCCGCTTGGAAAGCCCCATCTTCCGGAAGGCGGAACCAGGCAGGAGACGGAAAACTCCGTTCTGAAACCGCAGCAGCCCCTTGGGCATGACGTACTGCGCTCCGATCAGCACCAGGGCCTCCACCCGCTCCGGGTGCTCCACGGCGTATTGCAGGGCGAGAATGCCGCCCAGAGACAATCCGCAGAGCCGGAGCGGCCCGGCGAATCCCCCGCAGTACCCGGCAAAGGCCCGGTAGAGGGCCGGGT
Source organism: Oscillospiraceae bacterium 38-13 (assembly GCA_041223955.1). Taxonomy (GTDB): domain Bacteria; phylum Bacillota; class Clostridia; order Oscillospirales; family Oscillospiraceae; genus Oscillibacter. The sequence goes on from JBCLRG010000007.1 coordinate 27,484, forward strand.
AACGAGCCCCCTCTTTCCCCGCCAGGGCGAAGAGGTCCGGGACCTGGCCCTCCAGCCCCCGGGACACCGGAAGCCAGCTTTCCGGCCCCTGACCCAAGCCGTGCAGAAATATGGTGGTCATGGCATTTCTCCCTTTCCGTCAGGTGTAGGACCGCTCCACCCGGACCTTGGCCTGAAAACCGCTGTCCAGAACCTGAACGGCGCTCATAATTTTCTCCTCCACCTCCTGGTCACTGAGGCGGAAGTCAAAGGGCACCGCCGCGTCAAAAATCAGGTGCGCGTGCCCCTCCCGGGGCACCACCCGGAAATCGTGGATGGTAATGCCCCCGTCGATGCAGCGGACCAGCGCCTCCACCCGCCGCCGGGTCTCCTGGGTCACGCCATCGTCGGTACACACCGGGTCCATGTGAATCACCGCCTCACAGCCCAGCTGTTCCCGGAGCTCCCGCTCCACGTGGTCAATGCGGCTGTGGAGCTCCAGCAGGTCCCCCTGCGCGGGAACCTCGGCGTGGAGGGAGATCATCCGCCGTCCGGGGCCGTAGTCGTGGACAATGAGGTCGTGCACCCCCAGAATGGGCGGGTGAGAGAGTACCAGGCTCCGGATTTCCTCCACGAATTCCGCCGAGGGCGCCGTCCCCAGCAGGGGGTCCATGGTGGTTTTGACAGCCTGTATGCCGGACCAGAGGATAAACAGCGCCACCAGAAGGCCGCACCACCCGTCCAGCACCAGGTCCGTGTACCGCTCCGCCAGCGAGGCAAGCAGCACCACCGTGGTGGCGGCGCAGTCGCTCAGGGAGTCGATGGCGGCGGCCTCCATAGCGGTGGAGCGGATGCGTTTTCCAATGCGGCGGTTGTAGAAGGCCATATACAGCTTCACGCAGATGGCGGCGCAGAGGGTCAGCGTCACCAGGGGGCCGGAGTCCACCGGCACGGGGTTGAGAATCTTCCCCACGGAGGACTTCGCCAGTTCCACGCCCATGAGAAGAATCAGCATGGCGACCACCAGCCCGGACAGATATTCCATCCGCCCATGTCCAAAGGGGTGATCGTGGTCCGGTTTCTGTTCCGCCAGCTGGAAGCCCAGAAGAGTCACGACGGAGGACCCGGCGTCCGAGAGGTTGTTGACCGCGTCGGCCACAATGGCGATGGACCCGGAGGCCAGCCCCGCCAGGAGCTTACCCAAGAAGAGCAGCAGATTCAGGAAGATGCCCACGCCGCCGCAGAGAACACCACAGCGCTTCCGCAGCTGGACCTCCGTTTTGCCCTCGGGCTTGAGAAAGACGCGGGCCAGTATTGTAATCACAACATCCGCTCCTTTCGCAGAAATTCGAAAATACCACAGGATATGCGGGAGAGCGGTACGTTGATACCGCTCTCCATCACTTTATTTTTTCCCAGGCAGAACCAGCTTCATGTGACAGCACAAATCATCCAGGTCCCGGTCCGTGGCGGCGGGAACCCGGAGCTTGGCCCCGCAGTCCCGGCAGATCAGGTCCACGGCGGACCGGCGAATCTCCATGCCATACCGCCCGCTGCCGCAGGCACAGGTGATGCCGCCGGGCCGGGAGGCAATGTCCTTCAGCTCAGAGAGAACCTCATACATAATAACGTTGTCCAGAAAGGGCTCATCCCCGCCCCGCTTCCGCTCCTTCTCCGCCAGAATGGCCAGCTCCCGAAGCTGCCGTTCCACCGTCCCCTCCGGGCCAATGAAGCAGCAAAACTGCTTTGTCCCGGCACAGGCCAGGGCTGCGGCGCCCTCCAGCACCCGCTCCGATGAACACACAGCGGTGTGCGTTCCGCCGCAGAGGCCGCAGGGAACAGAAAGATGATACCGCTCCCCATCAAAGGACACCGACAGAACGGAACCGCCGCAATCGCATTCCACCTCCGCGCCGGAGGCCTCCAGCGCAAAGACGGAACGGGCTTTCATGACGGTTTTCCCGCACTTGGGGCAGAGATATCCGAAGGTCCGCATCTCGCCGCTCATGGCAAAGCACCTCGCTCGCGCCGCTCCGGCAGACCCGGGCGGCAGTGTAGTAGAAATTAAAGTATACCATAAACCGGCGGACACGTCCAGCGTTTTTTTGTTCAGATTGCGCATTTTTTTAACCCCAAACCAAAGCCCGCTCTACGTCAGAAGGTTCACCGCCAGGGGACACAGCAGCGCCGTCAAAATTCCGGCCACAGCGATGGACAGGCTGCTCATAGCCCCCTCCACCGGCCCCATCTCCAGAGCCCTTGTCGTGCCGATGGCGTGGGAAGCGGAACCGATTCCCACCCCCCGGGCCACCGGATCCGTAATGTGAAACCACGCGCAAACCGCCTGGGCGGAAAGATTTCCAAAAATACCGGTAAGAATAATCACAGCCGTAGTCAGGGCGGGAATTCCCCCCAGCTCAGCGGAGACATCGGTTCCAATGGCCGTAGTGACGGACTTGGGCAGCAGGCTGACCACAGCCTCCCTATCCAGGCGAAAAACCCAAGCCAGGAGTAAAATGGCCCCCACGCTGACCAGTACACCGGCGGCAATCCCGGAGAGAATGGCGGTGGCGTGCTTCCGCAGGGACTCCCACTGCTCATACAGCGGAACGGCCAAACTGACCGTAGCGGGAAGCAGCAGATAGCTCACAGGCCCGGAGCTGGCCTGATACTCCGAACAGGAAATCCGGCAGAGGCGCAGAAAGAGAATCACAAAGAGAGTCCCCAGCAGCAGCGGATTGCACCACGCCCGCCCGGTTTTCCGCTGGAAAACCGTCCCCAGCGCAAAGGCGCCCAGCGTCAGCAGCACGCCCCAAACCGCCCCTTGCGTCATCCATTCACTCATGCCGCGCCTCCTTCCAGCGGGACACCGCCTGAGTTACACGGCCAGATACAGCCATCACCAAAATGGTGACTACCACTATCGCCAGCAGTGCCGGAAGCCAAATTCCGGCCAGAACCGCACCCAGGTCCATAATTCCGGCAGCGCCGGGAATAAAAAGGAGGGGGAAAACAGCAATCAGAAAGCCGGAGACTTCTTTAACGTCCTCCAGTTTCACCAGCCGCGTCTTCAATGCGGCCAGCAGCAGTGCCAGTCCATAAATACTTGCAGGAACCGGGAGCGGCAAAAGATTATGCAGCATCTCCCCCAAAAAGCAGAAGGCCAGAATACGCAAAAATTGAAACATGTATCGCATAAAAGCATCTCCATCCCGGACCCGGCGCACCGCGTCCCCCGTCTCTCGTCTTTCGTCTTTCGTCTCTCGTCCCCCGCGTCCTACTCGGCCGAAAACCCAGCGAAGCGGATTTCGGCCGAAAGCGAAGGAATTCCCCGTCCGGCGGAGCTTTCCGCCCCTTCGGGGCGGGAAGCGCAGCGGTAAGGGGAATTCCTGAGCTGGCACCCTTGAGAGGATTCGAACCTCCGGCCTACCGCTTAGGAGGCGGTCGCTCTATCCTGCTGAGCTACAAGGGCGTGTCTGGGGCAACATTCTTATTTTACCCGGTTTTTCCGGTGCTGTCAATCCCTAATGCGGAGCGGGGACAGGGCGAAAAAAAGACCCCCTCCGCAGGTTCCCCCGCCGTTCTCCTCCATTCCCTCCCGCAAACCGCAGAAAGGGCCCCCCATCAGGGGCCCTCCCGCCGTTCTTTTCCATTTCGCTTCCATCCGGAACGGCAGCCTTTCCGCCGCCCCGCGCTTCCCCGGGTCACTGGTTCAGGAATTCCTCCGGATTCACCGTCTCGCCGTCCCGGGTAACAGAGAAGTGAAGATGGGGACTCTGCGCGGACTCCGCCGCCGCAGTCGTGCCCACCGCGCCAATGATCTGCCCCGCCGTCACCAGGTCCCCCGGCAGCACCGTGGGTTTGGCCTGAAGATTGGCATAGGTCGTCTCATATCCGCCCTCATGGGCAATCACCACTGTGGTCCCCATCAGAGGATCATCCTCCACCGAGGAAACCGTTCCGGCAGTCGCCGCCAGCACCGTCGTCCCCGGCGCGGCGGAAATGTCCACCCCGTCGTGGGTCCGCCAGTCGGCCAGCGTGGGGCTGTATACCAGCTGGTCCATGGAGAAGGCCATCAGAACCTCCCCCTTCAGCGGCGAAACCACCAGCTGAGGCGGTTCCGCCATCACCGGCGTGTCATCCACCGGGACCTCGGGCATCGGCGGCGGTACCACCTCCACCTCCACCGGGACGGACGCCTCCACCGGCGGCTCTTCCGGCTCCGGTTCCGGGATATACAGGTCCTCCACCGGGGCGCTTACCTCCGCCGGAATCTGCGGGGGCTCGTCCTCCGCGGGCCTTCCGGCAAACAGCAGAAAATACCCGCTGAGAGCCGCCGCCACCAGGCAGAGTGCCAGCAGAACGTAAAAGCCGGTTCCGCTGAGGATGGATTTCAGTTTGTTTTCCATGCAGGAGCTCCTCCCTCATTCAAATAGTCTGAGGGAAGTATGGACACCACTCCGGCAAATTATACTAATTTTTACGCGTTTTTTTACAGTCCTCCCGGCGGGCCTCACACAGGCCCGGCCTCCTCCCGCTTCTCCAGCGCGGCGGCGTAGAGCCCGTTTTTCGACAAACCCGTGTGCTCCGCCACCTCCCTGGCCGCGTCCTTCAGCCGCGCTCCGGCCTCCACCAGCGCCAGCACCTGCGCCGCAGCCTCCTCCAGCGTCACGGCGGAAGCGGCGGCGGGCGGGGCTCCGGCCACCACCAGCACGTACTCCCCCCGGGGGTCCTGTCCGGCGTAATAGGCCACTGCCTCCCCCAGGGTACAGCGGCGGGTCTCCTCATGGAGCTTGGTCAGCTCCCGGCACAGGGCAATCCGCCGGTCCGGACCGAAGACATCGGAGAGGTCCGCCAGCGTAGTCCGGAGCTTGTGGGGGGCCTCATGGAAAATCATGGTCCGGGTCTCAGCCTTCAGGCTCTCCAGATGCTCCCGGCGGCTCTTCTTACTGACGGACAGAAAACCCTCAAAGGTGAACCGCCCCGTGGGCAGCCCGCTGACCGCCAGGGCGCACACGGCGGCACAGCACCCCGGAACCGCCTGCACCGGCACGCCGTTCTCCCCACAGAGGCGGACCAGGTCCTCACCGGGGTCCGAAATGGCGGGCGTCCCGGCGTCCGTCACCAGGGCGCAGCTCTCCCCCGCCAGAAGGCGGGAGAGGAGGGTCTGCCCGGCGGAGACGTGATTGTGCTCATGATAGCTAACCAGGGGCTTTTTAATCTGGAAATGGTTCAGCAGCTTCAGGGACACCCGGGTGTCCTCCGCCGCGATGAAATCCACCGTCTCCAGCGTCTCCACCGCCCTGGGAGAAAGGTCCCCCAGGTTGCCGATGGGCGTAGCCACCAGATAGAGCATTCCGCTCATTCCGCATTCTCCTCTCGAAAATAAATCCGGTCCAGCTCCGGCGAGGGCCCGCCGCCGGGGCCCTTCAGCACCAGGGGCGCCTCCACCCGCAGTCCCGGTCCGCCACCCCGGCGGGCCTCCAGCAGAACCAGAGAAGGCGCCGCCTCCATCCGGTGGAAGACCAGCCGGAGGCGCTTGGGCTCCAGCCCCGCCGCCCGGAGGAGGCAGAGCAGGTCCGTCAGCCGCTCCGGCTTATGGACCAGGCAGAGGGCCCCGCCCCAGCGCAGAAGCCGGGCGGAGGCCCGGCAGACATCCTCCAGCGTACAGGACTCCTCCATCCGGGCGGTCCGGCGGGCGGGGTCCAGCGGCAGCGCGCCGCTTCCCGGCGGGAAATAGGGCGGGTTGCACACCACCAGGTCAAAGGCCCCGGCGGGCAAAATCCCCGGCTCCCGGAGGTCCCCCAGCCGGAAGTCCAGGCGGTCCGTCAGGCCGTTTTCCTCCGCCGCCAGCTCCGCCATGCGGATGGCCTCCGGCTGGATGTCCAGCCCCGTCACCGTCAGCTCCCGCTGCCGCTGGAGCAGCAGAAGCCCCAGCAGCCCCATGCCGCAGCCCAGGTCGCAGACCCGGAGTCCCGGCTTCAGCCGGGGCAGGGCGGACAGGAGAAAGCTGTCCAGCCCCGGGGGAAACTGGCCGTTTCCATAGACAAAGCGGAGGCCGCCGGGGCACAGGGCCTCCCAGCGCAGGGGGCTCACCGCCGGACCGGCGGGAAGTCCGCCAGACGGGCGTTGAGCTTTCGGTAAATGCGCTCCCGGAACCAGGGCTCCGTGGAGGCGGCCACCGCCTCCTCCAGGCCGAACCAGCCCACCCGGCTGTTCTCGTCGGGCTTGCAGCGCACCAGGGCGGCGGGGTCCGCCTCCAGAAGGAAGGTGACGTTCAGATGGAGATGGGAGGAAACGTAGCGCCCCCGCTTCTCATGGCCGTCCACGGTGAGAATCTCCAGGGAATACACGTCCCGGAGCACCGGGCGGACCTGCTCCAGGCCGCTTTCCTCCCGGACCTCCCGGAGGGCCACGGCCAGCAGGTCCCGCTCCCCGTCGGCGTGGCCCCCCAGCCAGGCCCAGGAGTCATAGAGGTTGTGATAGGCCAGCAGGACCCGGCCCCGGGACGGGTCCGTCACCCAGGCGGAGGCCGTCAGGTGGGCGGAGGGATTCTCCCGGCTGTAGAGCTCCTCCCCGCTCTCCAGGCGGCGGAGCAGCTCGGCCCGGTCCCGGTCCTCCTGCTCGTTCCAGGGGCGGAAGCCGCGAAGCCGGCGCAGTAAATCCATGGCGCAGTCCTCCTTTCAAATCCGTTTTATTATACCATATGTAGTGGAAAAGGGGAAGGGAAAAAGCAAGGGGGCGGATGGGTAAAAAATCTGCGTCTTTTCCTCTGTGTCGTTTTCCGGAATATTTTGGAAATTCTTGCCCGGGCCGAGGGTACCGCCTCCGGAGCGGGTAAATTCTTTGCCGGAAGCCCCGCTTTGCGTTCCTCGGAAGAGGAAAATTTCCAATCCAGCCCGGCGGTGTATGGTAGAATCTCCCCGAAAAATGGAAAATATACACAATATATAGCGTTTTCTCTGAATAATGAAAAAATTGTCGAAGAAAACTTCCCGTTTTTTTGTAATCCCATCTTGAAAAATCTGGAAATTTATGCTATTTTATAGAAAACGCGCCGGGGACCCCTGAAGCCACCCGGACAGCTGATCATAAAGGAAAGGGACAGGAATCATCATGGAAAGTAAGAGAACCGTGCTCCTGGCGGATGCCAGTGAAGAATTTCGCGCGATGCTGCAGGAGGCCATTGAAAAAGCCGGTGAATTCACGGTGGCGGCCTCCACCGGAGATGGGCAGGAAGCCCTGCGGCTGGTCGGGGACCGGAAGCCGGACCTCCTGCTGATGGACGTGGCCCTTCCGGGGCTGGACGGCCTGGGCCTTCTAAAGGCGCTGCGGGAACAGGGCGGCGTCCCGCCCAGAACCATCATCGTCTCCGCCTTCTGCGGCAGCCAGACTCTCAGCGACGCGGAAAAGCTGGGCGTCTCCTATTATATCCCCAAGCCCTGCGAGCCCAATTCCCTGCTGGAGCAGATGCGCGGCGTGTTCGAGGGTTCGCCCTCCCTGGAGATGCCCCTCAACACGCTGAAGAACACCGTCACCTCCGTCATTCACGAGATCGGCGTCCCCGCCCACATCAAGGGCTATCAGTACCTCCGGGAGGCCATTATCATCGCCGTAAACGACATCGAGGTTATCAACGCCGTCACCAAGGTCCTCTATCCGGCGGTGGCGAAGCGCTTCAACACCACGCCCTCCCGGGTGGAGCGGGCCATCCGCCACGCCATCGAGGTGGCCTGGGACCGGGGCGACCTGGAGACGCTGCAAAAGTATTTCGGCTACACCGTGTCCAACACCAAGGGCAAGCCCACCAACTCCGAGTTCATCGCCATGATCGCCGACCGCCTGATGCTCAACGGCGGCGGCAGGGCCCTGAAGGACCGGGGCTGAAGCCAAAGAGGAGAGGCAGACCGCCTCTCCTCCCCTTTTATATCTCCGCCTCCAGACGGCTTCCCGCCAGCGCTTTCTCCGCCTCCGTGAGGTCCCGGTCCACGCTGAGCTCCACAATCCGGTCCGGGAAGCATAGCAGCCAGGAATTCATGGGCCTGCCGTCCAGCCAGCGGCGATAGGCCGTGTCCGCCCCCCAGGGGGCCGGGTCCTCGAAACCATACGCATACCCTGTGCCGGGCAGAGACCGGGCGAATTCCTCCAAAAGCTCCTCCGCAACGCCGTCGTAAAACCACTGGAACCGGGGGAGGCAGACAGTATAGCTAAGGTGCAGGGCACCGGACCGGCCGTCCTCCTCTGGGGCATTTTCCAGAACCCTCTCCCAGCAGTGCCACTTCGGCAGGAGGATGGAGCCCTCCCGCCACCAGCTCCGGCTGACGTGCCGGTAAGTCTCTCCGGTCAGATCGGAGAGCGTCAGGGGGACGTCCTCCCGGGGGTGCACGTCAAACTCCACATTTTGATAGGTATAGGTCTCGCCGCTCCCGCCGCTGAGCCAGCCGGAGCGGATGGTCCCGTAAACCAGCCCTCCAATCAGCGCGAAGGCCAGAACAAAGTCCACCGCCAGCGTTACCGCGATGTTGACGCTCCGGGAGGCTTTCAGCTTCCGCATAAGGGCCGTGGTCCGCGGGACCAGAAAGACCACCAGCAAAAACAGGACCAGGTAAGCCGCATAGAAGAGAAAATAGTTCCCGCCACTGCCGAACAGCTCCGCCAGCAGGTACAGGGCCGTCATCAAACCCGTCAGGACCAGCGCCGCGCGGTTGACCCGCCGGTAGCCCGGGCCTGCGGGGAGGCACGCTCCGCCCTCCCCGATGGAACGGCGGGAGGCCTTTCGCCAGCGGTAATAGTGGGTGAGGGTGTAGGCCCCCAGCAGGGACACCAGCAGGTACAGCGACCCGGAGAAGAGATGGGCGTTGCTGGAGAGCAGGCGGAGAATCTTCCCCGAAACCAGGGAGTACACCAGAGAGGCGGACATCAAAAGCCCGAGAAGCAGCAGGATGATATTGCTGGGGAGAAAATTCTTCCGCATGGAGCGGTGGATGTTCTCCAGCCGCAGGGCCTCGTCGGTCTCCAGGGGGACGGCGGCGGGGTCCTCCGTGGCGAAAATCTGCATCTGGAACCAGTCGGAGACCTTCTCCCACCCGGCGGCGGCGCAGAGGTCCTCCAGGGACTGCTGGCCCTCCGTGGGGCCGGGGTTGAACTGGGAGGCCCCGGCGTTGTAGGTGACGGCGTAGCGGAGGTTCGCGGGCTCTGCCCGGCGGTATTTCCACAGGCTGTTCCCCGCCTTCTCCAGCCGCCAGCCCTGGGCGGCCATGGCGGAGAGGTGGTTCTCCACGCCCCGGTAGTCATAGAGGCAGTAAGTGTTCCAGCAGCGTTTTACATCTCTCATATGGTTCCTTCTTTCCAGTCCTCCGGGGCCAGCCGGGCGCCGGTGAGGGCCTGTTGTTCGCCGGTGGGGAAGCTGCCCGTCTCCACCTCCGCCACCCGGCCCGGCCAGACCAGCAGCCAGACGTCCCTGGCCTCTTCGGCGTAATAGAGCCGGTAGGCCGCCTCCGCGCCCCAGGGAGCCGGGTCCTCCGGGACATAGCGCAGGGTGGTCAGGGTCATGCCCTGGAATTTGATGGGCTCATCCTCCAGCAGGTCCGCCAGCAGGGAGTCCTGAAAGCCGGGGGAGGAGAGGTCCCAGAGGGTATAGCTCAGGCCGCGGGCCTCGCCGCCGTTCTGCGGCAGGGCAATTTCGTGGTAGTACCGCTGGGGGATAAAGACGGAGCCCCGCTCCTCCGCCCTCCGGCGGATGTGGCCGTATTCCTCCCCGGTAAGCTCCGCCAGCGTCAGGGGGAAGTCCTGCCGGGGGGAGACGTCCCACTGCCAGTCCTGGTACTCGTAAGTTCCTCCCGCAGGGGGACCGTCGGAAAACCAGCCGGTTTCATAGCGGGCGTAGGTCAGCCCGTAGGACAGGGCGAGACACAGGACCACGCCCACCGCAGCTGTCCAGGCGATGTTGGAGGTTCTGGAGGCCCCCCGTTTCCGCAGAAGGGCCGTGGTCACCCGGAGCAGGATGTTGATCAGGGCCATCAGGAACATATACGCCGCGAAGAACCACACCGCGCCCCGGTGTCCCCGGTTCAGCTCCGACAGGAGGAACGCCGCCGTCAGCGGGATCAGCACGACCCACAGTCCCAGGTACGCCCACCCGCCGCTGCGCACCGGGAGGCAGGGCCCGCCGCCCTCCACAGAGCGCCGGGACCGCCGCCGCCAGAGGAAGTAGGCGGCCAGATTGTAGATTTGAAGAAGCGCCACCAGCAGGCACAGGACCCCGGCGATGAGGATGCCGTTGTGCTTCAGCATGCCGTAGAGGTCCCAGGTGATCAGCGCCCCGGCGAAATCCCGGCCGAGGAAGAGGATCAGCAGCAGCATGAGGATGGTGCCGGGGAGGAGGCTCTTCCACATGCAGCGGTGGATGTTCTCCAGCCGGAGGGCCTCGTCGGTCTCCAGGGGGACGGCGGCGGGGTCCTCCGTGGAGTAGATCTGCATCTTGAGGCAGTCGGAAACCCTGGTCCACCCGGCGGCGGCGCAGAGCTCCTCCAGGGCCTCCTCCCCCTCCGTTAGGCCGGGGCTGAACTGGGAGGCGCTGCCGCTGTAGGTGACGGCGTAGCGGACCTGAGCCGGGTCCGCCCGGCGGTACTTCCAGAGGGCCCCTCTCGCCCTCTCCAGCCGCCAGCCCTGAGCGGCCATGGCGGCCAGGTGGTCCTCCACGCCCCGGTAGTCGTAGAGGCGGTAGGTGTTCAGACGGTAGGTCACATTTTTCATGGTGTCTCCTCCTCTCCCACGCAGGTTTTGTAGTCCTCCGTCAGGGCCAGCAGGCGGCGGTACTCGGCCCGCAGGGTCTCCCGGCCCTTGCCCGTGATCAGGTAGCTTCGCTTCCGGCCCGACACGCCGGTCTCCCGGATCATCTCCGCCTGTAAGAAGCTGTCCAGGAGATTGTACAGGGTCCCGGGGCCCAGGTCCACCCGCCCATGGGTCAGGGCGGACACCCGGGCCATGATGTCCGCGCCGCAGCACTCCTCCCGGAGGGAGAGGAGGATGTAAAACATGGGCTCTGTAAGGGTTTGAAACTTCTCTCTCGCCACGGCGCGCCTCCCAATATCGAATATCGTTATTACTGCCTTCATTATAATATCGAACATCGATATTGTCAAGAAAAATGTATGGAAGCGCCGGACTTGCAAAGCCCGTCCGCCCGTGCTACAATAGAGCAATCATCTTTAATGGAGGCATACCCAATGAAAAAACGAATCCTTTCCCTGCTCTGCGTCCTGACTCTGCTCTTGGGCGCGCTTCCATCCGCCGCCGCCCTGGAGGGGGAGTCCCGGCGGGCTGCGGAGGCCCTGACAGAGCTTCATCTTCTCACCGCCGTTCCCACCGAAAAGGCCCTGAAGACCCTCGCCACCCGGCGGCAGGCCACGGACCTGCTGGTCCGGCTCTACGGCGTCACTCCCGCCCAGCGGGAAGTTTCGCCCCAGGAATACGCCGTTGCGCAGGGCTGGGTCACCGTCACCAGCGGCCAGCAGGACGCCATTCCCACCGGGGAGCTGTGCGCCGCTCTGCTGCGGCAGCTGGGATATGAGGACGTGGACAGCGGCAGCGCCGTCCTCCTTGCCCGCCGGATTGGCCTGACCTCCCGGGACTATGAGGAAACCCTCACTTTCGGGGAGCTCTGTGAGCTGACCCTGGACGCGCTGGTCTTCCCGGACGCCCAGGGCGTCACCGCCGCGGAACGGCTGGTGGAGGCGGGGGTGTGCACACAGGAAGAGGTCCGGGACCTGTTCCCCGAGACCCTCACCGCCCGGCAGACCGCCGACCGGTACATGTCCGCCGTCTTCTCCGTCGATACCTATTACACGGCGGACCACTTCAAAAAGGGCCGGGCCGACAACGGCGGCAGCGGCTTCTTCATCTCCGCCGGCGGGCTGGCGCTCACCAACTACCACACGATTGAACAGTCCATCCTGGCCACCGTCACCCTGGTCACCGGTGAGACCTTCCCCGTGGAGTCGGTGGTCTTCCATGACCCGGACCTGGACCTGGCGCTGCTGCGGATTTCCAAGACCACAGTAGACAAACGGACTACTACGCCCTCCTTCTCCTTCCTGAAGCTGGCGGAGGACCCGGAGCTCCGTCCCGGGGACCGGGTTTACACCCTGGGCGTCCCCCTGGGCATCACCCTGGCGATCAGCGACGGCATTGTCAGCGCCGTGAACCACAGTACGGAGCGCTTTGCCCTCCCCTGCGTTCTCAATACCGCCGATATCTCCCACGGCAGCAGCGGCGGCGCGCTGATGAATGTCTACGGCCGCGTGGTGGGCGTCACCACCGGCGCTTATGAGGGCGGCAACAATCTATATATCTCCCTTCCCGTTTCCCCGATTTTGGAGGTGGACTGGACAGCCGAAGGCATTACCCTGGCAGAGGTCCTGGCACAGGCGCTGGCCGATGAGTGACGGGGGCTCCGGCGGAAAATTTCTCTGGAATTCCGGCGAAATCTTTGTAGAATTAAGCCTGTTGCTAAATTGAGGGCCGTTATCCGTCTGAATACATCCAATGACACTTTGCAATTTTCTGATACAGTTTCGGATAAATCAAGCGGAAGATAGGTGCTGTGCTCCTAGAAGAACTCCAGGTATTGAGAGCGGCTGTATTTATCGAGAAAAATGTACTGCATAGTATCCGACGGCAGACAATTTCTCGGAACGCATTTGACGTCGATTTGAATGCGTTGATCAGGAGCGCTCATCTGCTCATAAAGCTTTTGGATATACTTGAGATTTGGCAATTTCAACATCATCTGGTCACTCTCTCAGGAAGCGGCAGCTGTCGAAGCTTTACCCGGAATACCATCAGGCCAGCGTTGGAACTCCAGCGGCGTATATATCTTGGAGTTGCTGCAGCATGCTGATTTGCGTGGCTGTGCGGCCGATGCAAACGGTCCTCTACCGAGCTGTTTGCGTTACCTTATCCATAGCGAATAGGCTGCACCTGTCTTTCGGTTTGGTCTGAGCAACTTTACCGTATTACAGGTCCCTCCTATTCGCTGTCTTTTTTTACCGCACTCCATTGTAACACCTACAACACCCCCCTCTTCCGCCCAGAATCTCTCCTTGCGTTTTCCCCCGCTTTATGCTATGCTGTACAAGATAAACACAACCCCGCCAATTCCGGCGGCATGAAAGGAGACCGTTCTTTATGAAAACCTACACCTTCCAGCCCCGCGGCGTCTGTTCCCGTGAAATGCAGGTCGACCTGGACGATCAGAATGTCATCCAGGCCCTCCGCGTTACCGGCGGCTGTCACGGCAACCTCCAGGGCATCGCCTCTCTGGTAAAAGGCATGCCCGCCCAGGAGGCCATCCGCCGCCTGAAAGGCATCAACTGTGGTCCCAAGAGCACCTCCTGCCCCGACCAGCTGGCTCTGGGACTGGAGCAGGCGCTGGGCCAGAACTGAAGGGCTTATGAAGATCGTATTGGTCATCGACCAGTTCGACGACGCCAACAACGGCACGACCATCAGTGCCCGGCGCTTTGCCGCAGCCCTGAAGGAACACGGCAACGAGGTCCGGGTCATCGCCACCGGTAAACCGGCGGACTATAAATACGCCGTACGGCAGATGAAATTCTTCCCCATTGTGGAGCATCTGATCACCAGCCAGGGGATGCGGCTGGCGATTCCCAACCGGCACGTGTTCGAAAAAGCGGCGGCCTGGGCGGATGTAGTACATTTCATGATGCCCTCCCCCCTGGCCATCATGGGCCTGAAGCACGTGGAGCGCCTGGGCATCCCCCACACCGCCGCCTTCCACTGCCAACCGGAAAACATCACCTTCACCCTCCACATGGGGAACAGCCGCCGGGTGAACGATTTCGTCTATGGAAAATTCCGGGACACCTTTTTCAACCGCTTCACCCACATCCACTGCCCCAGCAACATGATCGCGGGCCAGCTTCGGGACCACGGCTACACCGCCCGGCTCCATGTCATCTCCAACGGCATCAGCCCCCAGTATACTTACGGCCGCCTCCCCCAGGAGGAATGGATGCGGGGCCGGTTCAACGTGCTGATGGTAGGCCGTTACGCCGGGGAAAAACGGCAGGACGTCCTGATTGAGGCCTGTGCCCGATGCCGCCGCCGGGAAGAAATCCAAGTCATTCTGGCCGGCAAGGGCCCGCTGGAGCGGAAATACCGCCGCCTGGCGGAGAAGCTGCCCAACCCCATCGTCATGGAGTTCTACGAACCCCAGCGCCTCCTGGATATCCTCCATATGGCGGACTTGTATGTCCACACCTCCGACGCGGAAATCGAGGCGATGAGCTGTATGGAGGCCTTCGCCTGTGGTCTGGTGCCGGTAATCGCAAACTCCTCCCGGTCCGCCACGCCCCAGTTCGCCCTGGATGAACGGAGCCTCTTCCCCGCCGGGGACGCCGCCGCCCTGGCGGAGCGCATCGACTGGTGGATGGACCATCCGGAGGAGCGGGAGGCCATGGGCCGCCGCTACGCCGAACACGCGGAACAGTACGCGCTGGACCGCTCCATTGAGCAGACGGAGGAGATGTTCCGCCAGGCGATTCAGGAGCAGCGCCGGCCCTGAGAATGGAGGCGAACCCGACATGTCACCGCAGGAAGAACGCGAATTTGTGGACGGCGCGTTTCAGAAATTAAAGGAGCGGGGCTGGTTCCCCGGCGAAGAATTTGAGCCTTCTGCCATTTCCGAACAGGAGATTGCCGCGTTTGAGCAAGAGCATCAGGTCAAGCTGCCTTCCCTTTACAAGACATTTTTGACATCCCTCCGGCTTCCCTGCATGGGGTTTAATGAGCTTTGCGCCATTCACGATGACGACGGAGAGCTCAGCCCGCTCTGGCAGATGATTGACGCCCCCGGAAGCATGGGCGACGTGTCGAGGCGGATGGAAATTTTACAGGAGATCCGGGATTTCTGCGAGCTGCCGGAGGACTGCTTCCGGAACCTGATTCCCATAGGGGACTGGGGTGCCGGATGGGGGCCGTTGTGCATCGACCTGTCCAGACCCGTGGAGAAAGTTGACGCAAACAATCCGTTCACCTGGTCGCTGGTCTGGTTTGACCACGAGGAATTTGAATGGGACAAGGTGTATCTTGGCAGTGACGGGCTGCTTCACGGCAGGGAAGCCCTGCCGGATTTGAAAACATTTCTGGAGATTTATTTTTGCGGGTCCTTGGAGTCCGAATTTGAACGGGAAGAGGGTATAAAGCCCACTTATAAATGGTATCAGGACACACTGAAGCGATAAACTTCCGCATAAAAGGGCAAGACAACCCATTGTGGTCTGTCTTGCCCTTAACGTTTTATTCAGGCCCTTTCCGGCAGATATGGGAACCCTCCTCCCGGCAGCGGCATAGGCTGTAACAGCGACAAAGGAGGAATGCACCATGGCTTATTCCGACCGGGAACTCCTGGCGCGCCTGATCGAATGCGAGGCGGGCGGCGAGGGGGAAAACGGCATGAAAGCGGTGGCGGGGGTGGTGATGAACCGGGTTCACGCCGTTGGCGGCGAATATGCCCGGGTGGGGCAGGGCAGCATCCGCAAGATCATTTTTCAGCCCTATCAGTTCGTCTGCGTCAGCGAGACGGAGGGCGGGGCCTATAACCCGCAAAACATATACAACATGCGGCCCGAGCAGATTCACTACGATATAGCCGACTGGGCTATCGCGGGAAACCGCCTCCCCGAGGTGGCGGAATCGCTGTGGTTCTATAACCCCTTCGGCCCGGACTGCCGCCCCTTTTTCCCCACGAACGTGGGGTATTGGCAAACCCGCATCGGCGATCATTGTTTTTATAATCCTACCGACGCTTACTATAAAACTTGAGAGGTGTCCATCATGCCCAATACGCTTCGAACGTCCCAGCCCGCTACGGACTGGTCCTCTGAGATCACGGTATCCCAGGCCCCCTTCCGCTACCCTGCCGCTTCCACGCCCCCGGACGTTTCTCCCGCCTTCCCTTTCCCCTCCGGGGCGTCTGCGGCTTCTGGCGGTGTGTCCGGCGCACTGGCTGGCTCCGCTCCTTCGGGAGTCTCCGGTGCTCCGGCTCCTTCGGGAATTTCCGGCGCTCCGGCTGGTTCCGTTCCTTCCGGGGCCTCCGGCGCACCGGCTGTTCCTCCGACCGTCCCCGCGCCTCCGGCGGCTTCCGGTACTCCGGCCGTCCCCGCCTCTCCAGCGCCGCGTCCCCGCCACCCCGCCCATAATGAATTCGCGGGCAGCACCGGGGACCTAGACCTCAAAAACCACCAGCCCGCCGAGGTCATTGAGGCTCCCGCCAGCACCGGCGAGGCCTTCCTGGGTTCCCTGAAGGCCATGCTTCTCCGCAACCGGGGCAACTTTGTCGCGGCGACGCTCCTCATCGGCACTCAGGGGACCACCGTCTGGGAAGGCATCCTCCACGAGGTGGGCAACGACTATTTCATCATCTACCAGACTGGCCGTCAGCGTTATATCCTCTGCGATATCTACGCCCTGAAATACATGGAGTTCTATGACACCAAGCAGCGGGAGCTCTGTGAACACCTCCTTCAGGAAAACGGCGAAAGCGGTTTCTGCTGAGGACAAAAACAGCGGGGCCTCCGGAGAGGTCCCGCTGTCGGACTGTATGGGTATTCCGAAAAATCAGCGCTTGGAGAACTGAGGCGCACGCCGCGCGGCCTTGAGGCCGTACTTCTTCCGTTCCTTCATGCGAGGGTCGCGGGTCAGGAACCCGGCCTTCTTCAGGATGGGGCGGTTGTCCTCGCTGGCCAGCAGCAGGGCCCGGGCGATACCATGGCGCAGGGCGCCGGCCTGGCCGGTGACGCCGCCGCCGGAAACCGTGGCGACAATATCCATCTTGCCGGTGTTGCCGGTAGCCTCCAGGGGCTGGCGGACAACCATCTTCAGGGTCTCCAGGCCGAAATAATCGTCGATGTCGCGGCCGTTGATGGTGATGCTCCCGGTGCCGCCGGGAAACAGGTGGACGCGGGCGACGGAGGACTTCCGGCGTCCGGTGCCGTACAGATAGGGCTTCTTAGACTGATACATACGCTTCCTCCTCCTTATTCAGCGTCCAGAACGACGGGCTTCTGCGCCTGCTGCTTGTGCTCCGCACCGGCGTAAATGTGCAGGCGCTTCAGGGAATCCTTGGAGATGGTGTTCTTGGGCATCATGCCGCGAACGGCCACCCGCATGGCGACTTCGGGCTTCTCCTGCATCAGGATGCGGTAGGGAGTCTCCTTGAGGCCGCCCACCCAGCCGGAGTGGGTGCGGTAAATCTTCTGAACGCCCTTCTTGCCGGTGAGAACGGCCTTTCCGGCGTTGATGATGATGACGTTATCGCCGCAGTCGGCATGAGGGGTGTAGGTGGGCTTCGTCTTGCCGCGCAGCAGGTCGGCGGCCCGGACGGCGGTCTTGCCCAGGGGCTTCCCGGCGGCGTCCAGGATGTACCACTTGCGCTCAATGTTGGCCTTGTTTGCCATAAAAGTGGACATGGTCTTTCCTCCATCAGATTATATTTCCATATTGGTTGCACAAATCAAGAGCCCCTTACGGAGCAAAGTTATTTATACCATGTCTTTCGGCCCATGTCAACAGGTTTTTTCGCTTCCGCCCAATACGCTCTGATATTCTAATGATTTCTTAAATTATCTCAAGAATACTCAAGTTGTATTTTAAATTATAACGCCGGAATGCTGTGAAAATTCCTCAACTTCCCGGAGCCGGAACGCCTACGCTTGGTGGGTATGATTCTTGTGTTTTCATGACATTCGTGTTAAAATAAGGAGAATTTTGAGGAAGCGCCGGAAGGCGATGGAGGTTCATTATGCTGCCCACCACGCGATTGAAAAATCTGTATGAAGGCCCCATGCCCCCCATGGCGCTGACGGACTATGAGTCCATGAGCAAGTTTCTGAATCAGGGAGCGCAGCGCTGCAAGGTCTCCGGGCGGAATTTTGACCTGCTTCTGGACTGGGTGATTCACGCCCTGACGGTGAGCCTCGCTGCGGACAGCGCCTCCCGGATTTTTCTGCCCAAGACGAAAACGGGCCCCTTTGCGCTGGATGATCTGATTCCCCTGTCCAGCCTGCCCCCGGCGGGAGAGCAGAGGATTCTCCTGGGAGAGTGCAATCTGATTGCCCCGGTGTGGAACAACAGCGATTTGCAGTCGGCGCTGGAATCCTTTTACGACAGCAAATTCGCCGGGCTGGATATTGAGCAGCCCTTTGGCGGGGCGTATATCCGGGAGCTCCGCCTGGCGGTGATTGACTCTCCGTCGGACGTGGATATTCCCAATGTACTGCGGGTCTGGAGCCGGGGCAGCGTGAAGCTGAACGCGTATTCGTTAAAGGACCTGGAGCCGGTGCTCAGCACGGATGGGGAGAGCTGGTTTATCGAGGAGGACGGCGGGGAACGGATCGAGCCGGTGCTGGAGCCCCGGATGGCGGCGCTGTATAACTGCGGCCTTCGCCGCTACTGTGGGAAGGCCTGACGGCTTCCGGAAAACAGCCGCTCAATTTGGACGGCAAGATCCTCCAGTTCCGCGCGGAGCTGTTCCTGCGCCGCCATGTCCCGAAGCTGGACGGCCAGAAGGAGGCGCATGTTCAGGGAATGCTGTTCCTCCAGCAGCTGGTTCAGGGTGACGCCCCGGCCTTCCGACGGGTCTTTGTGGGCCATAGATACCTCCTGTGTGGGGGAAAGATCACCGGCGCGACCGGCGGCAGGGCCGTTTGAGGCGGCTGTCTGCCGGGTAAGGATAGCATGGAAAGCTGAAAGTGTCCTGAAAAGAGGGGCTGGAGAAGGGGGTGGTGAATGCAGCTGCCTCGACGGCCTGGAGGATTGACGCAAGCCAGAATTGCCGCAGACGCAGCAGAACGCTGTGCCTGCGGTGTTTTCATATTCTGCTGAGCCCTGCCGAATCCGCCGCTTGCTATTTCCCAGAACCGATAGTATAATCAAAGCAGAAAGTCGGCACGCAATTCGTCCAAAAGGAGGCCTTTTATGGATTCTGTATGCTATACGGTTCAGAATATTAATGGAGATTACGCCTACATGGTTAGTGACACCGGCGTAGAGAATCAGGTAGCCATGTTTCTGCTGCCCGAAGGCACCGATGTGGGCAGTCGCTTGAAGTGGGAGAGTTTTGAGTGGGAATTGCTGGGATAGATGACTTTGCTCTACCTTGCCGGTGTATCTTAGAGTGTAAGAACGGATCATTTTTTGCTGGATTCCAGATATCAGAAACGGCTGTATTCATCTGGGTACATGCAAAATTAGAGATTGTCCCTATACTGGGCTGTTATATTATCTTATTCATAGTGAACAGGTGGCAACTGTCCTTCAGTTTGTCCTGAGCAACTTTACCGTATCACGGGCCACCCTTAATCGATGCCTTTTTCTCACTTTTTATTGTAACACCTACAAAATCTTCGGGGAATTTCTCGAATAGCTCTTGAAAACCGGGGAAACTTGTGGTAATATTAAAAGCTGTCAAGCACTTTTCACGCTCTGCGTGATGAAATCTGGAGGTTGAACGCTTTGAAAATTGCTATCACTATTTTGCAGCTCCTTTGCGGTCTGGGCATTATCCTGATCGTCCTGTTCCAGTCCGGCAAGAGTGCCGGTCTCTCCGGCGCTATCGGCGGCGTGGCTGACTCCTTCCTGGCGAAGAACAAGGCCAAGACTATGGACGCCAAGCTGGCCCGAGCCACCAAGTGGATTGGCGCATTGTTTTTGATTCTCACGCTGATCCTGCTGATTCTCGGCTGAGCAGATTCTGAAAACCGCCTCTCAGGGGATTCCTGAGAGGCGGTTTTTTCTGAAAAAATCCAGGAACAAATGTTTGCATTTTCACTCCGGTTGTGTTATACTGGAGAAAAGTATTTTAACCTTTTTCAGGAGCCGCTCTCCCACCGGCGGCGCTCAGGAGGTTCGTTATGGTGAAGCTGACCCACATGCAGCAGCGTGTCTATGACTACATCGTCTCCTGCATCCAAACCCAGGGCTACCCCCCCTCTGTGCGGGAGATCGGCAACGCCGTGGGGCTCAAGTCCCCCTCCACCGTCCACTTCCACCTCAAGCACCTGGAGGAGGCCGGCGTCATCGCTAAGGGCGCCGGGAAGGGCCGGGCCATCACCCTGACGGAGCCTGCCGCCGCTTCCAGAAACCGGGTGCCCGTCCTGGGCCACGTGGCTGCGGGAAATCCCATCCTGGCCGAGGAGTGCATCGAGGACTATCTTCCCTTCGACGCCGGGGGGCGGGAGGATGAGTATTTCGCTCTCCGGGTCCGGGGCGAGTCCATGAAGAACGCCGGAATCCTCCCCGGTGATCTGGTGGTGGTCCACCGTCAGCCTACCGCCCGCCATGGGGAAATCGTGGTCGCCCTGCTGGAGGACGAGGCTACGGTGAAACGCCTTTCCCTCCGGAACGGGCGGGTGTGGCTGATGCCAGAAAATGAGGATTTTTCCCCTATTGATGGAACCTTCTCCCGGATTCTTGGGAAAGTTGACGCTGTCTACCGGCAGTACTGAACAGAAAATAAGGCCGGGGCCCCTTGAGGCCCCGGCCTTTCACATGCGCCGGAAACAAAAAGGGAGTGTCCTGTACGCAGATTTTATAGAGGTAATCTGTCTTGATTTCCGTTCTGGGAACCTTGATAAATGGGCAGTACACGAAGCTGTCCCCGTAAATTATTCCCATTATAAAACGTACGTATAGTCACGCCCCAAGCAAAAGACAGAATTGCCTCATTCGGAGATTCTATGTAGGGCTTGGGCTCTGTCCCGGCCTGCCTCACGGGAGATTGGCACTTCTGGAAACGCCTCCCGGAAGGCTGGCAGTTCCAGAAATGTTTCCAGAAAGGACAGCCGTTTTGGAGGCATTTTCCGGAAGATTGGCACTTCTGAAAGGCATCCTCCAAGAGATCAGGGGGTGTCTATTCGCGCATTTTATAACAGGAATTATCTATAGGGGCACCACCCTGTATATACCCATTTATCAAGGTTCCCAAATCGGAAATCTAAACAGAACACCCATATAATATCTACCTATGGGCCCCCCCGGAGTTTGATGCCTCCGAAAAACGCCCCCGGAAATCTGGCGCTCCCGCAAAACAGGGCGGGACAGGACACGCCCCTCGACACCTTCCCCCTTCTTTAATCCGCGTTTGGGCACACCCCCACAAAAAAACAGCGCACTTGAAAAGCAGTTCCTTCCGCTCTTCAGGTGCGCTGCCGCATTTCCGTTCCTCACGCGTAGGTATCAATAAACTCGCCCACGCCGGAGGCAACGGGGGGAAGCATTTCCAGCTCGCCCATCGCCTGCTCTTCCATGCCTGACATAGCCATCTTCTGCATGGACATGGCATACTGCGTCGCCAGCCGCGCGGAGCTCATCTCCATCGAGGCAAGCGCAATATCATTCATCATGACGGTTTCTCCTTTCCACTGGTTTCTTCCGGGGCGGCCGGGAACCCGCCCAGCAGGCCCAACAGCTCCGAGGGGGCCGCCTCCTCGACGGCAGAGTCCCGGTTGGCTTCCTTGGCGTCCACCAGTTCACTGCGGAGAATCGAAATCTCCGGCGGGGCGGAAATGGCGAGACGTACCCGCCCGCCCTCAATGGACACCACGGAAATGGAGATATTCTCTCCAATCAACAGGGATTCTCCTGGTTTGCGCTGCAAAATCAGCAAGAGGGGGCCTCCTCCCCGCGGCTGAACTCGGCCAGGGGATGCCGCATTTCATACCGCTCCATGATGACCTGCCGGGCCCGGCGGGTCTCAGGATGAATCACCAGCGGGCATTTCAGGTTTACCGTGCTGGCGGAAACCGGGTTCTTTACCGCGCAGAGCACGTAAAATCCCAGCTCTCCCGCTTCCTTGACATTCAGCGGCTTCAGGTCCCCCTCCTCCAGCTCCGGCGCATAGTCCGGCTTCAGGGTGAAGGGGTCCAGCACCACGAAGGCCAGGGCGGGCGTCCGAACACTCTGGAGGCACAGCATGCTGCCGTGGCTGCCGTCAAAGGGCATCAGCAGATACTCCCGCTCCTCCTCAAAACCGAACAGGCCCTCGGGAAAGTGAATCACGTCCCCGGCCTCATATTCGATTTCTCCGAAATATTTGCTCTGGAGCTTGAAACTCTCTATCATGCCTTCACATCCACCGGCTCATAGTTCGGATCGGCAGAGGGGGGCACATACAGCGGCCCGCCGATATACTTGATAATCACTTCCGGCTTCTGCTTCACGGAAATCTCAATGTCGCCGGGGATGAACTCGAACTCCGTCTGGTTGATGCGCCAGTCAAAGTTCAGCTTATCCATCTCATAGCGAATGTTCATCTCGCCGGGGTCCCAGTCAATCTCCGGCTGCTCCGAGGGCATGAAGGCCAGGCCGGGCTGGCTGAACATCTCCTTGCTGATGGCGGTTCTGGCCAGCTGGGACTGCACGTCTTCCCCGAACTTCGCCTTCAAATACAGCTCCCCCTCCTGGGCAAGGGCGGCGGTGGCGCTGTACGCGGCCTCCTTGCCCTTCTGGGCGCTTTGCTCAATGCTGCGGACGGGAGTGGGGACGATGGACTGGCGCATCTCAAAGGTGTCAATGTTCAGCTGAATCGGACGGCTCTTGATGCTCAACCCCCCCTTGTCTCGGGAAATCTCCACCTCCGCAGTGCCTCGGGTGTGCTGCAATTGCGCCCGGGACGTCCGCATTTCGATCTCGATGGGTACTCTGGTAATCTCTAGCAGCTGTTCCATAGGTCACGGCTCTCTCCTTCCTCTACAATTTCGGATCTTTTTTATAGACTCATATAGTCCATCAGACTCTGAGAGAGGACACTGTTGCCCACCTTCAGGGCCGTGTCATAACAGTAACGGGCGAACATATAATCGGAAATGGCCGCCGCCGGGTCCACGTCCTCCAGGGCCATGAACTGCAAAGAGACGGATTCCGCCGTATCGGTGAGCATCTCGGTATTGTCCCGGAGGAAGCCGCTCTCGGTGTCCATCTCGTCCCAGCGCTGCTTGACCAGACTCTTGGTCTCCTCAAACTTCTTGGCCAGGGCCATGAACTCCGCCTCTTCCTCCTCGCTGGCAAACTTACCGTTGTCCGGGTCGCAGCGCTGGAGAATCGCGCCCATCCGGGCCACCTGGGAGACGATGTTGTTGGGGACCTCCACCTCTTTGGTAAAGGAATACGGCGGCTCGCCCACGGTGCTGGTCACCTTCTCGGTGCCGAAGCCGCCCAGGTAGTAAATCCCCTGGAGGGCGGAGTCGAAGACGGTAGAGGTGACGGCGTCGCCGTTGCTCTCCTTGTGGCCCAGGCCGATGTCCTGGTACTTCGTCTCGCCCTTGGTGAAATAATTCAGCTTTTCCTGGTCCGCAGGGTCCATGGAGTCCACGGACACGCCCCGGTAATAGAGGCCGGAGGCGGCCTCGTCCTTGACATTGGTGCCGGAGCCGTCGTCCTTCAGGTACTTGAACTCATAGGTCCGGTTGTACTTCTCGTTCTCCTTGGGGACCTTGTTAGCCTCGGCCTCCACATTGGTGTTGGTGCCGTCGGGCCTCAGGAACTGGCCGTACCGGGGGTCCTCCAGCTTCTCCGGCGGGATGTC
Source organism: Oscillospiraceae bacterium 38-13 (assembly GCA_041223955.1). GTDB lineage: Bacteria > Bacillota > Clostridia > Oscillospirales > Oscillospiraceae > Oscillibacter. Next base: position 51,068 of record JBCLRG010000007.1, read on the forward strand.
CGGGGCCAGAGCGTCCACTTCCTTCGTGTAGCCCTCGTTGTAGTCCGGGTTCGGCTCGGAAACCTCCACCGCCATGGCCGGGTCGTCGGTATACAGAATGGCGGCGTCGCCGGTCTTGGCCGGGTCCGCCATATACTTGAAGGCCGCGGCGTGATCTTCGTTGGTGGGGTCAGGAGTCCCTTCCAGATAGGCCGGGTTCTTCTTGGGCCCCCAGGTGAAGGGCACGTTCAGCGTGTCGGCCCCGGAGAAGACGTAGTTCTCGCCATAGCGGCCGTTCATGGTCTGCACCATGCTCTTGGCCTTGGCGGTCATGGACTGGCCCAGGGCGTTGCGGCCGGAGGCGTCGGGGTCGTTCAGGCCGGTGAGTATGCCCTGGAACACCGTATCCTTGGCCACGGTGTCCACGTCCTGGGAGATGGTGTCCATGGCGGCCCAGGCCACGTCAAACTTCCGCTTGATGGAGTCGTTCACCTTCAGCTGCGTAGCGGTGCGCATGAAGGTCCGGCGCATCTGGAAGCAGCGGGTGGCCACAGCCGGGTCCTCGGCGTAGGAATTAAAGGTTCTGCCGGTGATGACTGTGTTCATCCGCTTCGCCATGGTGTTGTTGGAACGGTTCAGGTCATAGCGGTAGCCTTTCAGAATGCCAACGGTAGTGGTGCGCGTAATCATGGGGCTTCCTCCTTTATCGGGTTATCAGGTCGTTATGCCGGTGTTGTTGACCAGCTTGTCGAGCACGCTGTCAATGGTGGTCATCAGGCGGCACGCGGCATTGTACGACTTGGAATACATCATCAGGTTCATGGCCTCGTCGTTGAAGTCCACGGCGGAAACGGAATCCCGGCTCTGGTCAATGGCCAGGGCGTTTGTATAGTGGGTGTCCAGCATGGTGCCGGCGTGGTCCTGGTCCGAGCCCAGAACGGAGCCGATCCGGTTCCACATCTGGAAGAAGGTGCCGTTGAACATGATCTCATCGCTGGCGTTCCCGGTGTCGGGGAGTACGTTGGGTATGAAATCGAACTTCTGGGTATCCAGCAGATAGCCCAGGTGGCGGATGTTGTCGCTCTTGCCGGAGACGGGCTCCGTGGTGCCCGGCGGACAGGTGAAGTCCCGGACCAGGTAGCCGTTGGTGGTGTCCTTCCAGCTCTTGGAGATGTTGATGTTGGAGGCGGTGATGTTGCTGGGATCGTCCCCGGCGTCGTTGTTGCTGAAGAGGACGCCGCCGTCAAAGATGCCTATGGGGATTTCGTTGCCCTCCGCGTCCTTGATGGGATTGCCGTTGGCGTCCGTCTGGGGCTGCTTCAGGTACTCCTCCACCGACGCGGCCCCGTTCATCTGGTCCTTGACCTCCTGGGGGATTTTGTCCCAGGCGTCGTTTTTGTTCAGGGTGTAGGTCTGGGCGTTGCCGCCGGCGTCGGTGTAGTCAAAGGTAATGGGCTTGCCCACGGGCAGGCCGGTTTCCTCATCCAGGATGGGCTTGCCGGTGGCCGGGTCCACCGAGGGGCTGATATAGTTCCCGTTGGGGTCCATACGGAAGCCCTGATTGGCCTCGTTCATGGCGCTGGCGAACTTGTTGGCCAGCAGGTCCAGCATCTTCTGGAAATAGGGGATGCCCCGCTTTCCGGCGGCGCTCTCGTCGGAGTTGCGGTAGGGGCCGGTCTCCACGCCGTTGGTGATAATCTCCCGGTCGGTAAACTCGCCCATCTCCGTGAGCAGCTCCCGCTGGGCCTGAATCTTGCCGTTGAGGTCGTTGTCGTCCAGCTCCACGGGCTTGGAGGCCGTCTGGGTGATGACGGTCTTATAATAATCCTTCTGGGCCTCGGCAAACTTGTCGGTAAAGCCGCCGCCCTCCTTTATATACTTCCCCTGATAGGCGGGGTTCATCTGCGGATTGTCCGGGTCCGCCGGAGTGAAGGAGGGGTTGCCGTCCGCGCCGATATAAGGCGGAATTTTCGGGTCGTAGTTCGGGTTTTTCTGCGCCGCCCGCCGGTAATTGGTGATGGTGATATTTCCCGCAGCGTCCCGCACCGTAACGGAGCCGTCGCCGCCGTTGGTAAAGGCCTTCGCGGCCTCCACCAGCTCCGCCGCGTCCGTCACCGCCACCTCGGCGGCCTTGGAGATGTCGAAGAGGAGGCGTCCCGCCTTGCTCCGCAGCTCGGTGATGGTCATGTTGTAGTTGGGGCTGTTCACCTGCCGGGCCTCCGCCGGGTCGGCGGTGGGGGAGCCGTCGGGCTTCAGGTACTGGGCGTAATCAGGGTTGGCGGTATTGTCGTTTCCGGCAGCGTCCTTGGCGTCGGCGGTGTAGTTGCCGTTGGCGTCGATAAAGGGCCAGATGGTCTTGTCGGCCTTCGCGGTGTCCTTCGCCTGGAGGTCCTTCAGCTCCTGGGGGTCCCGGGGCTCCGGCACCTGGTCCAGGTTGATGTGGGAGCCGTAGATGCCGTCGATCAGCAGGCTGGAGTCGGTCTCCACGCTGCCGTCGGGGTTGGAGTTGCCCAGCCGGATGCTCAGCTTCTCGATTTCCACGCCGAAGCTGAACTCCTCCACGCTGTAGTCCACCTGGATGTTGATCAGCTCGGAGAGCTGGTCAATCGCCAGGTTCCGCTCGTCCCGGAGCTCCAGGGCGTTGTCGCCGTGGACGTCGCACTTGCGGATTTCCTCGTTCAGGTTCCGGATGTTGTCCAGGAGGTCGTTGACCTTCTTCACGTTGTCCTCCAGCATGGACACCGTGTTGTTGTATTCTCTCTCCAGCTGGCTGGCGTAGCTGCGGATTTTCGCGCACAGGGACGAGGCCACGGCGCGGACGGCGCCGTCATACTCCTGCTGGCCGGTCTGGTCCACCAGCTGCTCCAGGGCGTCATGGAGCTTGCTGAACTCCAGGCCCAGGACGCCGAAGCCGTCCTCATCCTTGGACGCGTCGCCCTTGCCCACCTCGTCCAGGATCATGGCGATCCGGTCCAGGCCGTCCAGCATGCCGTCCATATAGCCCATCTTGGCGTTTTCCTTGCGGAAGCGGATGTCCAGATAGGGGCTGCGGATCTGGGAGATGCTGTTCACCAGGACGCCCTGACCCACGCGGACATCGCCCTCGGCGTAATACCGGTCGCTGCCCGCAGTGTACAGGCTGACCTGGTTCACCCGCTGGCGGGTGTAGCCGGGGGTGTTGATGTTGGAAATATTATTGCCCGTCACCGTCAATCCGGCCTGGGCGGCGTAAATCGCCAGACGGGCTTGGGTGAAGGAACCAAAGGTACCAATGCTCATCTTGTCAAACTCCTTTACATGCGTCTCAAGCTCGGAAGTCGGTTTTCATGGACGGGGGCGGAGGCGCCGGGGCATCCTTGTCATAGCCGGGGCCGGTCTCCGCAGGAGGCGCGCCCATCTCGGCCAGGGCGAAATCCACCTCCTGAAGGTTCTTTTCCAGCACCTTCCGGGTCTTAGCGGCGGAGAGGCGGTAGGCCTGATAGCGGCTCTGAAGGGCCGCCACCTCCTGCCGGGCCTCCTCCCGGAGGGAGGCCGGAAAGCGCTCGGGGGCCTTTGACATCGGCATGCCCACCAGGCCCAGCTTGGGCAGCAGCTTGTCGCGGCTGATCTCCAGGCCCCGAAAGTTCAGCGCCTGGGCCTGTTCCTGGTTCAGCAGCTCGTTCAGCGTCATCAGATCGTCCTCCAGAGCGGCGGCCAGCTTTTTCTCATTCAGCTCCGTGAGGCACTCCAGGCCCTGCCCCATGGAGCGGAGAAAATCCAGATAGGAGCGAAACAGTTCTTCCATCCCCTAGTCCTCCACGCAAAGCAGCATGCGCCCGGCGATAGCCATGGGGTCCGGCACGTACTCTCCGGCGGACACGCTCCGGCGGAGCTCCTGAATGTCGCCGGTGGTGGTGGCGGTCCGCACCTCCCGGGAGAGGCGGCTGACCACTTCCATCTGAAAGCTCCTCCGGCCCGCAGGGGCGGAGAAGTCAGCGGAATCGTAGTTGTGCCCGGCGGCGGGCTGGGTGGGGGCTCCCCGCTTCTGGGCGGGATAATAGGCCTTTGTCCGGCCGACCGAAGAGATGGCGCCGGAACCGGTAGACGTTAACATCATATCTCACATCCTTTGCTAATGACAGCGGTCCGCTTCTTCTATTTACTTATCATATCGGCTAAACAGGCGAAAAGTTAAGAACGGAAGGGATATTTTTCTGCCCTTTCAGGGGAAACGCCCCGAGCTTCGGAGCCCTTCCCCCGAAAAAAACGGGCCCCGCCCTTCTTCAGGCGGAACCCGTTTGCCGTTTTGCGCTTCAGGACCTGTATTCAGAACCGGGGAACGGGGGAGGCGTCCCTCCCCATGCAGAGGCGTTCAGCGGTTGTGAATGCAGGTTCTCAATGCAGGGTCTTCAGGTGGCGGAGCAGCACGTTCGCCACGTTCTCGCAGGAGGCCTGGATGCACACCGCGCCGATGTCATTGGCCACCATGGGCATGCCGTACACCACGCAGGACTCCTTATCCTGCCCGATGGTATAGGCCCCCTTCTTCCGCATGGCCAGAAGGCCCGCGGCCCCGTCCTGGCCCATGCCGGTCATGATGATGCCCACCATCTTGCAGCGGACCACCTCGGCCATGGACTGGAACATGGCGTCCACCGACGGGCGGTGTCCGCTGACCTTCTCCCCCTGGGTGCACGAGACGGTGTATTTCTCTCCGATGCGCACCACCCGGCACTGCAAATCCGCCGGGGCCACCAGGGCCAGCCCCCGGCGAAGCTCGTCGCCGTTCCGGGCCTCCCGGACCTCCATCTTGCAGATGCGGTTCAGCCGGTCGGCGTACATCTGCGTAAAGCCCCGGGGCATGTGCTGGACAATCACCATGGGCGGAATGTCCTCCGGCAGGCGGCGCATGACCTCCAGCGTGGCCTCGGTGCCCCCGGTGGAGGCCCCCAGGCCCACGATGACCCGGTCCAGCGTCAGGCCGCCCCCCAGGTTGGGGGTGGGCACGGCCACGGACTCGCTCCGCAGCGGGGCGGAGGGCCGGACCTTGGCCATGGAGGCCACCAGAATCTTCTGGGCCAGGCCGTTGATGAAGGCATCCTTGTTATCCTGCACCTCCGGCTTGCGGACAAAGTCCACCGCGCCGGCGTTCAGCGCGTCGAACACCTTCAGGTTCAGCGAGGACACCAGAATCACCGGCACCGGATGGGTGGGCATATACTCCTTCAGAAAGTCGATGCCGCTCTGTCCCGGCATCTCCACATCCATCGTCACCACGTCCGGATGCAGGCGGGGCAGCTTCTGCCTCGCGTCCAGCGTATTGATGGCGTAGCCCACCACCTCGATCCTCGGGTGGGCCGTCAGCCCCTTGATGATCAGGTTCCGGGCCAGGGCGGAATCGTCCACCACCATTACGCGGATTTTCTTCCCCAGTTCCATCGTGTGGGAACCACCTCCTTTTGTTATTTTTGGAAGGTCGCCGTAGCCAAACGGCGATAGGGCGCGTTCTGGCTCAGGTTCTCCGAGGCGCTGATCAGCAGATAGCCGCCGGGGACGGTGGCGTCATGAAACCGGCGGACCAGGGCGTCCTTCGTAGGCTGATCAAAATAGATCATCACGTTCCGGCAGAAGATCACGTCAAACTTCCGGCGGAAGCGAATGGGGTCCATCAGGTTGAAGGTCTGGAAAATCACGTTGTCCTTCACTGCCTGAGAGACGGTGTGAGTGCCGTCCCGGTTGGGGGTGAAATACTTCCGCTTCCACTCCGCCGGAATGGTGTCCGGCAGGTTGTAGGTCCCCCGCCGGGCACTGGTCAGGGCCTGAGCGGAGATATCCGTGGCCAGGATGCGGGTATCCCACTCCTTGAGCTTGGGGCCCAGGTAGTCGTAGAGGAACATAGTGATGTTATAGGGCTCCTCTCCGCTGGAGCACCCCGCGCTCCAGATGGCAAGGGTCTTGTCACGCTCGTGCCGCCGGACGATCTCCGGGATGATCTTGTTGCAGAAATAGTCCAGGTGCTCCTTTTCCCGCATGAAAAAGGTGTAGTTCGTGGTCAGCTTGTTCAGCACCAGGGTGACCTCGTCGTTCTCCTTCTTGTCCAGAAGGTGGTTCACGAAGTCGGCAAAGGTGGCGTAGCCCAGCTTCCGCAGGGCGGGAGAAAGGCGGCTGGTGATCAGCTGTTTTTTCTGGCTCAGGTCGATGCCGTAGCTGGACTGGATAAACGTCACCATCCGCCGGAAGTCCGCGTCGGAGATGGTCATGGGGCCGAAGCCGCCGGGGATGCCGTTATTGTTCGTATCCATTTCCTGTTTTCACCGCTTCTATTCGCTTTATTCGCCGTACCCGTGGGCAATCAGCTGCTCACAGTCCAGCACCAGCATGGTGCCGGAGCCGTCGGGCAGGGAGCACATGCCGGAGACCAGCTTCTGGGCGCTCTGGGAGGGGATGGGGACGATGCTCTCCATCGGGATATCCAGCATCAGGTCCACGGAATCCACCCGGATGCCCAGCTGATTGTTGTTGTAGTCGATCACGATCAGGATGCCCTCCTCAATGGGGGCCTTCCCCAGGCGGAGGCGGATATCCATGATGGGGATGATCTGTCCCCGCATGTTGAAGATGCCCAGAATGTAGTCCGGCATCATGGGAAGATAGGTCGCGGTATAGCCGTTGAGAAGCTCCACCACCTGCTCGGCGTCAATGCCGATTTTCAGGTCGTCCACGGTGAAGATGAGGTACTTGCGGCTGCTTGCGCCCTCATCTTCCTGGACCCCGTTCTCCAGCTCTTCGTCCTCCACCTGGAACAGGACGTTGTCTTTACTCATAGCGTTTTCCCTCCTTCGGCGCTCACATGTTCCGGGCCGCCGCGTAGAGGCCGCCCGCGTCAAGGATGATGCTGATGTTGCCGTCTCCCAGAATGCTGCATCCCGTGATGCCGTAATTCTTGATGTCAAAGTTGTTCACGTAGGCGGGCAGCGGCTTGACGACGATCTGCTGCTCTCCCAGAAGCTCGTCGACAAACAGGCAGTACGAGGTGTCGCCGGACTCCAGCCACATGAGGATGCCGTCCTCAATCCGCTCCGCGCCGCCGGGGAGGTTGTAGAAATTCTTGGCCCGGATGACGGGATAGTAGCCGTCCAGCATCTTCACCATCTCGCCGTTGACGGAGTCGTGGAGGATGGCGGCCTCGGTGGTTTTGGCGCTGGAGCGGATGTTGTTGATGGGGATGGTGAAAATGGAGTCGCCCACGGCCACCTCCATGCCGTCCATGATGGCCATGGTCAGGGGGATGCGCATGATGGTGGTCATACCCCGGCCCTGCTCGCTGGAGATGCTGACGCTGCCGCCCAGGCTCTCCACGCCGCTCTTCACCACGTCCATGCCAACGCCCCGGCCGGAGAACTCCGTCACCTGGGCGTTGGTGGAGAAGCCAGGGGCCATGAGGAAGTTCAGAATCTCCTTATGAGAGTATTCCACATCGGGGGAGGCGATGCCGTTTCGGATGGCCTTGGCCAGGACGGCTTCGTCGTTGACGCCGGCGCCGTCGTCGGCAATCTGGATGATGACCTCGCTGCCGGTGTCCTGGGCGGAGAGGAGAATCTCGCCCACGGGGTCCTTCCCGGCGGCGATGCGCTCCTCGGCGGTCTCCTCAATGCCGTGGTCCATGGAGTTGCGGACCATGTGCATGATGGGGTCTCCGATGGAGTCCACAATGGTCTTGTCCACCTCGGTGTTCTCGCCCACCAGGGTGAGCTTCACCTGCTTGTTCAGCTTCTTGCACATATCCCGGACGATGCGGTTCATCTTCTGGAAGGTGTTGGACACCGGGATCATCCGCAGGGACATGGACACGTCCTGGAGCTCGTCGGTGAGCTTGCGCAGCTGCCGGGCGGACTTGGAGAAGGCGTCCAGGTGGAGCCCCTTCAGGTCCGGGGAGGAGGTGACCATGGCCTCGGTAATGACGATCTCGCCCACAATGGCGGAGAGCTGGTCCAGCTTGCTCAGGTTCACGCTGATCAGGCTCTCCTTCTGGCCCTGGGCCTGGTGCTGGGCGGCGGACTGGGCCGCCGGGGCCGGGGCCTTCTGGGCCGCCGCCGGGGCGGCCTCCTGCACGGGGGCGGGCTCCGCCGGCGGGGGCGGGGCGGGGACGAAATTCCGCTCCTCATAGGAGTGGACGGACCCGGCGGTCATCACGATGGGCACGGCCCGGGCCCGGTCCTCCTCGCTGCGGAACTGGAGGAGGAAGCCGTTTTCAATCACCACCTCCGACAGGGAGGAGTCGCTGTCCACCCCGGCGGGCTGGTAGGTGAAGTCCGCCTCGGCGCAGAAGCCCTGGACGGAAGTGACCAGCATGAAGGCCCGGAGATTCTCCATCCCGCAGCCCTCGTCAAAGAAGACCCGCAGCTCGTAGGGGAAATGCTCGTTCCCCTCGCTGGTCTGGGTGGGGGCGGGCTCCGCCGCCGCGGAAGGGGCCGGAGGGGCCGCCGGAGCCTTGGCCGCAGGGGCGGCTGGAATTTCTTCCCCCTTAATTTTGGCAATCAAACTATTAATATTTTCAAGGAAACTGTCGACATCTTCATTAAGGGGCTGCTCTGCCTCCACCTTCTCCATTTCCTCCCGGAAGTAATCCACGGAATGGAGCATCACGTCGAAGAGCGCCGGACGGTCCTCCTCCTTGACCACGGTCATCGTCCCCTCCCGAATGAGGAAGAACATATCCTCAATCCGGTGAGAGACCTTGGCCAGCGTGTCGAACTCCATCATGGCGGAGGAGCCCTTGATGGTATGCATGATCCGGAAAATCTCATTGACATTGTCCTGAGAGAATGTATTTTCCTTTTCCGCGTCCAGAACAATGCTCTCCAGCTGCTCAAGAAGCGTGTTGGTTTCATAGATGTACATATCCAGGATATCATTGTTGCTCACGAGAACACCACCTTATCAGCCTTTTTCATTACTATCGACCTGTTGCGCTAAAAAAATAAGTGGCGGCAGCAAGTTTTTTCTGCGAGGTGTTACAATATGCCCGATCTCCTCGGCGCGACCAATCCGGTTCCCGGTTACGACAAAAGCACAATCAACCGGAATATCCCCGTCTCCCCGGAAAATACGCAAATCCAAAACGTCCCCGACCCCACGAAGGTGGTCCGCGCCGACGGGCGCACCGAACAGCAGGAGAGCAATCTCCAGGGGGACGGCCACATTCGCTACGACTCCAACTTCCAGACCTTCCTCCAGCGCCTGCGGGACACGCCCAGCCTGGCCCAGAGCCTGGCCCGCATCTTCTCCGGGCGGGAGGGCGTCATCGTCTCCTCCGGCCTCAGCGCCGGCATCGCGGAGGAGCTGGGCCGCCTGCTGGAGATGCTGCGGATGGACGAGAGCCAGCTGCTGGATTTCCTCGGCGGCCAGTTCAAAACCGGCACCCGCTTCGGCGGGGCCCTCTTCGCCCTGCTCCGCAACGCCTATGACCGGGCCGCCTCCAACGGCGTGCGGACCGACATCCTTCAGTTCCTGAAGGCCTATGTGGACTTCGACTCCACCGCCCACATCGAGGGCAACCTCCTCCGGGATCTCCAGTCCATGGCGGACGCCATGCCCGCCAGCTGGGCGGAGAAGCTCCGGGACCTGACGGCCCAGCTGAAAAACGGCATGGCCGCCGGAAACCGGGCGGGGAACCTCCAGCTCCTCCAGCGGGAGATTTTTCCCTATATGTCCGCCTATGTGGAGCGGACCCACGACATGGGCACCCCCCGGGCCCTGCTGACCATGCTGGCGCTGAACGTGGCCCGGTATGAGAACGGGTCCGAGGAGAAGCTGATGGAGACCTTCCACCAGCTCAGCGGCTACGGCACGCTGAAGGGCCAGCTGGGCGGCATCGACGGTCAGTCCCTCCTCCTGCTCCTGAAGGGCCGGGGCGGCGACGCGTCCGGCGCCACCCGGTTTGCCGACCAGCTGGCCGCCGCCGCCGCAAGGGCCTTCCGGGGGGAGGGCAGCGCCGAGGTGCAGGAGGCCTTCCGCAACCTCATGGCCGCCATGCTGATTAATGAGAGCGTCTACATGCCCATCAACCACTACCTCCTCCCCCTGGAATGGGATGGGAGGATGCTCTTCTCCGAGCTCTGGGTGGACCCCGACGCCGAGGAGGAGCAGGGCGGAAAAAGCGGCCGGGGCAACACGATGCGCTTCCTCTTCAAGATGGATGTGCAGTCCCTGGGCCTGTTTGACATCGTGCTCACCGCCCAGGGGACGGAGGTGGACGTCCAGATCGCCTGCCCGGACACGGTGGCTCCCTTCTCCAAGCAGATCGGGGACGCCGTCTCCCAGATTCTGGCCCGGAACGAGCTGCGCCCCACCCGCGTGGCCGTCCGCCGGATGGACCGCCCGGTCACATTGACCGAGGTGTTCCCCAAAATCTTTGAAGGGAAGAACAGTGTCAATGTCAAGATCTGATGGAAGGGCCAAAAAGGCGGTGGCCCTGCAATACGGCCCCGGCGACAGCGCGCCGGTTATCGTGGCCTCCGGCATGGGCTATCTGGCGGAGAAAATCGTGGAGACCGCCGCGGACTGCGGCGTGCCCATCTACGAGGACAACTCCCTGTCCACCATCCTGACCCAGCTCCAGCTGGGCCAGGAGATTCCGGAGAGCCTGTATCAGGCCATCGTGGAGATTTATGTGTACTTCCTCCACTTCGACCCCGCAACCGGGACCTCCCGGCCGGGGCAGGGGGAAGCACAGCCGCAAACGGAGGGAACAACATGACTGCTAACCACACCTATTTGATTCTGGACACCCAGAACCACGCCCTGGCCAACGGGGAGCTGACCAGTCCGCCGGGGACGGCCCCCATGCGCCTCGCCATCCTGGACCACAAGGTGGACAACGTGATGAGCCATGAGGTCGTCACCCTGTTCAGCTCCAGCAGCAACGAGCTCCCGATTCAGTGCCGCATTCTCCGCCAGCGGGGGGACACCGTCCTGCTGGAGAAGATCGCCACCCTGGACCCGGAGGTCCGGCGGAACCTGCGGGTTCCGGTGAAGTTCAGCAGCTTCCTCTACCCCCTCCCCGAGTCGGCCTGGCGGGGGCGGAGGGACATTCAGTCCATCGACCTTAGCTGCGGCGGCATCGCCTTTTACGCGGACTGCGTCCTGGACCTTCACGAGCGCATGGAAATCGTAATTCCCCCCACGGAGGAGCCGGTAATTCTGCGCTGTGAGATCCTGCGCCAGCAGGAGCTCCAGAACGGCCGCTATATGTACGCCACCAAGTTCGTCGACATGTGCGAGGACGAGGAAGTCATGGTGCGGGAGGCGGTTTTCAGCCTTCAGCTCCAGGCCCGGGACTGATAAGGAGGTACTTAAAAATGAGACAGACCGCTCACGCGCGCCGCGCGCTTCTGCCAGGGTTCGCCGGAATGGCGGCCCTGGTTCTCGCTGCCCTGACCCTGTTCGCCGCCTTTTCCCTCCCCGCCGTCCAGGCAGCGGAGTGGATGGAGCCCTACCTGGAGCAGGTCCGGGAGTGGGGCGTCATGCGGGGCGACGCCAACGGCAACATGAACGAGGACCGGCCCATCACCCGGGCGGAGTTCGTCACCCTAGTGAACCGGGCCTTCGGCTATACCCAGGCGGGCCCCCACACCTTCACCGACGTGGGCCCCAACGACTGGTTCGCCGAGGACATCAGCATCGCCCACAACGTGGGCTATTTCCAGGGCACCAGCCCCACCACCGCCGCCCCCTACTCCCTGGTGACCCGAGAGCAGGCCGCCGTCCTTCTGGGCCGGAGCCTCCGGTTCCAGGGCGTCACCGGCGCGGCCAACACCACCTTCACCGACATGCAGGACATCGGCGGCTGGAGCCGGGGCCTGGTGCAGGAGGCCGCAGATCTGGGCATCATCCAGGGCTATTCCGACGGCACCTTCCGCCCGGATGAGAACATCACCCGGGGGCAGATGGCCTGCTTCCTGGTCCGGGCGCTGGGCACCCTGATTCAGGAACCAGGAGAGCAGACCTCCGGCGGCATCTACGGCAACATGACCATCACCACCCCCGGGGTGAAGCTGAAGGACACCACCATCACCGGCAACCTCTATCTCACCGGCGGCGTGGGCCTGGGCAGCATCGAGCTGGAAAACGTCAACGTCCTGGGCAAGATCGTCATCTGCGGCGGCGGCGAGGCGGAGACCGGCGAGCACAGCATCATCCTCCGCAACGTCACGGCCCCCACGCTGGAAGTGGACAGCCTCACCGGCCAGTTCCTCTCCATCAACGCCGAGGGCCTTACGGACATCGGCACCGTCACCGTCCGCACCCCCTCCTTTATACAGGACCTGACGGAGGACGGCCTGGGCTTCCAGAACATCCGCCTGGACGGCGACCCGGACTTTGAGGGCGGCGTCCAGCTCCAGGTGGCGGGCAACATCAAGAACGTGGTCAACCTCACCCCCAACTCCACCCTCCAGGTCGCCCAGGGCGTGGCCAAGGTGGTCACCATGGACGAGCGCGCCGAGAACGCCGGCCTGACCATTGACGACAAGGCCGTCATCAAGGAGCTGAACCTGGACCGGGGCACCGAGGTCAAGGGCCCCGGCAACATCGACCACCTGAACATCAACGCCCCCGGCTCCAACGTGGAGATGCTGCCGGACACCATTTTCATCCGCCCCGGCATCACCGGCAACGTCAACAAGGAGAACATGAACACCAACACCGCCGCCGAGTCCTCGGAGGAGCCCCGGCTTCTGGCGGGCTATCCCTACGCCAAGAACGTGGCCCCCACCTCCGCCGACGGCGTGTTCAAAACCAACAAGGCCGGTACGGTCTACTGGGCCCTCACCTCCCTGATGGACGGCTCCCTGGGCGAGGAGGAGCTGATGAACCCCGGCGCGTACTCCGCCAAGATCATCCGGAACGGCACCGTGGCCGTCCGGACCTCCAACACCGAGGTTACGGCCCGGCTCACCGGCCTGACCCGCCAGGGCTCCTATTACCTCTCCGCCCTGTTGGTGGACGCCCGGGGACACCGGAGCCCGGTGAAGGTCACGGCCTTTACCACGCCGGACGATTCCACCCCCAATTTCTCCACCGGTTATCCCCAGGCCCCCATCCTGACCGCCGACGCGGACAATGAGCAGATCGCCCAGATCATGGTCATGGCCACCAAGGACTGTCAGATGTACTACGTCCTCCTGCCCAAGGGCTCTGCCGCGCCTACGGCGGCGGACTTCCGGGCCGCCGCCCTGCCGGGGAACCTGGGCTTCGGCATTGTGACTTTGCGGAAGAACACGCCTTTCCTGGTCTCCCGGATCAACTCTTCCCACCTTCAGGAGCAGACCGAGTATGACCTCTACCTCTGGCTGAACGATGCGGACAACGGCAAGAGCTCCGCCGTCCGCAAGGTCACGCTGAAAACGCTGGACAAGACGCCCCCAACCATCCAGCATCTCACCGTCACCAAGATCGCGGCCACGTCGGTGACGCTGTCCTTCGCCCTGGACGAACCCGGCAACTTCTACTGGGCCGTGGTGAAATCGGGCAAGGCCTTCTATAAGGACGGCGTGGACCCGAAGAACCCGGGCCTGGCCGGGAAGATTCAGATCGAGAACGGCACCGGCAGCAACGTTCTCCGCCGGGGCGGGCCCATCCGGGCCTCCCGGGGGTCCACGGACGTCAGCTTCAACGTCTCCGGCCTGGAGCCCCAGACGGCCTATGACCTCTATTTCGTGGCAAAGGACCTTGCCGGGAATTACTGCGTGTACACCCAGACCCTGATTCCGCCAATAACTATCAATACCCTGGACAATGAGCCCCCCACCGTCACGCAGGAATTCGGCAACGACGGCGAAGGCCCTGCCAGCCATCCCACGCCCTACCCGGACTCCGATGTGATTCTGGTGTTCTCCGAGGCGGTTCTCCCGGCGAAAAAGGAGGGTAATGACTGGACCTATGACGACTTCGAGAGCCGTTATCAGGAGTCCCAGGGCAATCCTCAGGGCCAGAAGATTTTCGCCGACCTTCTGCGGGAGCATATCAAGCTCTACCGCAAGCCCGGCACGGGCCGCCCGGAGCTGGTAGCCGAGCGGCATGCGGAAAACGAGGCCACCATCGGCTCCAACTGGGTCATTGATTACCGTTACGCCAGAGTGGACCGGGACGGCGACGGGCAGATGCGTATCATCTTCCCCTATGGCGAGGGCATCAACCTCTCCAGCGGCGATACCTATTATTTCGTAGTCTCCGACATCGCCGACGCCTCCGACGCCCACAACCTCATGAAGCACAACACCCGGGAGGGCTTCCAGTTGCCCGACTTCACCACCATTGACGCCCAGCTTCTCATCACTCCCGGCAGCGCCAGCGGCAACGTGAACGGCACGGATATGATTTTCGACATGAACTTCCGTTTCACTCCGGAGGGCACCGAAAACGTGAATGACGACGTTCTCTGGGATGTGATTTTCTGGGCGGATGAGACACTGTCCTTCGAGCTATACTGCGACGACGGCAGCGGCTGGCGGGATTTGGGTGAGATCAACATCAATACCGACGCCCAGCAGCCCCGGACCGGTGTCAGCATCACCAAGCTGCTGGATTCCAACGCCGACGGCATCCCGAATTTTGAGCAGCTGAATCATGTTTCTTCTATCCGGAATTATGGCATCATGATTACCAGACGCGGCGACTCCACAGACCGCAACACATGGACCGGCGATGTCACCCTTACCCTTGTTCCGGTGGCCGGGGACCTGAGCAGCCTGATCAACCTGTCCGGAAAGAACCTGACTCCCGCCGCTTATGAGGCTCACCAGAAGGGCACCTATGCGGTCCGGGAAATCGGCGTGCCCCGGGAATATCAAGTTTCCCACCCCTTCACAGATACGGAGCCCCCCACCTTTATTCAGGGCTATCCGCACTTCACACCCACGGACAGCAGCGTCTCCATTGACATCATGGTAAGCCGCAACAACTGCAAGTACTTCTGTATTGTCACCGAGGTCGGGAACATCCCCACAAATGTGGACGGCATTCCCAATCAGATTGACCCCAACAACTGGGAACTGCTCCCTCCTGACGGTGAAGATTTCGACGGTCAGCCGGGCAACGCCACCGCCCCCTCCAACACCAGCATCACCCGGGGCGACACCTTTACGGGTCCCAGATATCTAATCAACAACGGCTCCTGCGGCAACCGCGTTGTCACCATCGACTTCATGAACAAGCTGGAAGCGGATAAAATGTATATCGCTTACTTCGTCCTTCAGGGCGACTCTCCCGCTTCCGCTTCCAAGGTTTACGCCTTCCGCTTCCGGACGCAGGTGATCTCCCGTCCCGTGCTCCGCGTGACCATCAACAACCCCAAGGCCGTGGTGGACTCCCTGGTGACGCCCAAGATTGTGGGCGGCACGAAGAAGGACGCCATTGTGAGCTACATGGTCATCAACGCCCTGCAGACCGGCGACTGGCTGGGCCGGAAGATGTCCTCTTACTGGGACACCACCTATGCAAAGGCGATGGGCGTCCCAGATTCGAAGCTGGCGGAGGCAGAAAACGCCTATAAAGATCTCACGCTGGTTGAGGCCATGGCGGTGCAGTACACCTTGAACGCCGAAAATCTGGGCTCCGTATTCGACCTCTTTACCACGCCTACGGTGCAGGAACAGGTTTCCGCATGGTTCCAGACCGCTCAGACCAGCGGAACTACCATCCTGAAGGTGGGCATTGACGCAGAGAATCTGAACAGTACCAACAGCTGGAGCAGGGACATTGACTGCGCCCAGGAGTTGAAGGGACAGAGCGGCAAGTACTGGTTCGTGGCCATCGGCCGAAACTCGGATTCCTCCTATGCCTTCTCCGCCGCCCGGTATCTGACGGACCCGAACGTGCAGCATCCCATGGTCATCGCGCTGAACTTCAACTATGACCGTGACGAAACGCCCTCTCAGCCGACTATTGGAGAAGCCGCCAACCTGGCCTATACCGGTCCGCTGACCGTCAGCTTTGATGGTCCCCTTTACTTCGCGGATAACGGAAAGCTCAAGAAGGTGGTTGATCTTCCCGCTGCCGCCCTTGTGGGCAATACGGACGATTACATCAGTACGGACCTGATTTTCAGCACATCCAACTCCAACGGCATTCAAATCGTGCATGACCCGAATGCCTCTCTGGATAGGCCCTGTGAAAGCCTGACCTTCCAGATCACAAACCAGTTCCGAAACGCCACCATCACCTTCAGCCAGTATCTAGCGAACGAGGCCGGTGACTTCGGCCAGCGCGGCCTGGTACTGAAGCTGGAAATTGTAAAGGAAGCCACCGGGCTATACGGTGCGGACTTCGTTATCGACACACAGGGCTGGGATCAGACCTGACTGGTTTCCAACCCCCGAAAGCCCCCCGAGGGCGGGCGTTATCGCCCGCCCTCTTTCCGTTTTTAACGCATAAAGGAGTGTATGCACGATGAAAACCTCATTTCTCCGCCGGGCCGGAGCGCTGCTGCTGTCTTTGGCACTGGCCTGTTCTCTCCTGACCCTGCCCGCTTCGGCGGATGATACAACCACGCCTCCCGCTGCTGTCACAGTTGACAGCGTTACCGTGACTCCTTCCTCGGAACAGCTGGAAATTTCGCAAACGGTAAAACTCTCGGCCACTGTTGTCCCGAATCCCTCTAATGGCTCCATCAGCCAAAACGTGACATGGGGCAGCGGAAATACGGCTGTTGCTACAGTCGGCAACGACGGCACTGTAACCGCTGTTGCTCCCGGAACTGCTACTATCACCGCCACCTCGGATGTGGACCCTACAAAATCCGGTACGTGCAATATCACCGTAAAAACCCCTGCCTCTTCTAACATCCCCGTGTCCAGCATTTCGGTATCTCCCTCTTCCTCCTCGCTGGACGTGGGCAAAACCCAGCAGCTCACCGCCACCGTCCTCCCCGCCAACGCTGCGGAAAAAGGCGTCCGGTGGGTCTCCGCAAACACCCGTATTGCCACGGTGGATGCGGACACCGGCCTCGTCACCGCCGTCTCGGAAGGCGATACCATGATTACCGCTCTGGCCAAAGACGCCAGCGGCAAGTTCGGCACCTGCAGCATCACCGTCACCGTGCCCCCCGCCGATGTGTCCGCAATCACCCTGATTCCGGAAGCCGACACTGTCTCGCCCGGCGCGTCCATTACCATCAAGGCCCAGGTCACTCCCGAAAACGCCGCCGACAAGACGCTGACCTGGGAAAGCTCCAATCCCAAGCTCTCCATCGTCGCCAACAGCAACACCCAGAGCGCCACCCTCAACGTTCCCGCCAACACCCCCCTGGGCACCATGACCACCATCACCGCAACCTCCAAAAACTCCGTCCGGGGCTACTGCGCCATTCAGGTGGTGGCTCCCAATCCCCCGGGCATTAAAGAGGTGGTCATCAACAGCCCCACCACCAACGAGTTCAAATTCGTGGACCCCAACAGCACCTTCAAGCTGACCGCCACCGCCTACCCCCAGGACGCCACGGAGTCGGACCGGCGGATTCTCTGGAAGTCCGACAACGACGCGGTGGCCACCGTCTCCTCGGACGGCACCGTCCGGGGCATCTCCCCCGGTGAGGCCACCATCACCGCCTACTCTGCCGGGGACGACAGCATTTTCGCCAGCCGGGCCATCGAGGTCTCCGGCATCCTCCTGAGCTACATCAAAAAGTCCCCCACCGGCGGACAGGGACAGACCATCCAGCTCTCCCCCTCGTCTACCCCCGTGGAGATTCCTCAGTACCGGGACATCCTGGTCAACTATCAGGTCTTCGGCCACGCCAAGCTGAAAATCATCAACTGGGAAAGCACCAACAACACCGTGGCCCAGGTCATCAGCGGCCGCGTCACCGCCAACTTCCCCGGCGAAAACGTGACCATCTCCGCCAACGTGGCCGGAACCAGCTACACCAACAGCTTTAAGGTGCAGGTGGTGGAGGACGTGGCGGAGGCCATCAGCGTCAGCATGGGCGCGAATCCCACCTATTCCTTCTCCAACCTCCTCTCCACGCTGAACAGCCGCTCCCAGTCCAAGGCCGGGGCCCCGCTGGAGAGCGTGTATAACCTGAAGGTCTCCACCAAAAACGGCATCCTCTACTACAACTACTCTTATCCCGAGAGCCCCGGCCACGGCGTGGGCGGCACGGAGCGCTTCTATTACCAGCCCTCCGCCCAGGGCCAGCTGGCCCTGAAGGACGTGACCTTCGTCCCCGTCGCCGGGCTCAGCGGCACCGCCATAGTGGACTACAACGCTGCCGCCACCAACGGCACCACCTTCACCGGCACCATCCGCATCGAGGCCACCAGCTCCGGCGACGTGTCCTATTCTACTGCGGCGGACACCCCCGTCACCTTCTCCGCGGAGCACTTCTCCGCCGTGTGCAAGAGCCGCACGGGCCGGGCCATCAGCTATGTGAACTTCGACCAGCCCTCCTCCAGCCGGGGGACGCTGTATCAGGACTACAGCCCTGTGGGCCTCTATTCCCCCAAGGTCAACAACGCCACCCGTTACTACGCCACCAGCCGCCCCACCATCAACCAGGTGACCTTTGTCCCGGCGGCGGGCTTCCAGGGGGACGTGGACATTCCCTACCGCTGCACAGACAGTTCCGGCGCGTCCTTCACCGGCGTGGTGGCCGTCCGGGTCTCCGCCCCCAACGGCACCCAGAACGGCAACGTGGAATACTCTGTGGCCATCAACCAGCGGCGGTCCCTGAACGGCGAGGATTTCAATGACGCCTGCCAGCGGGCCACCCGGGCCAACCTGAATTACATCCGGTTCGACAGCCTGCCCTCCTCCAGCGCCGGGACGCTGTACCTGGACTACAGCAGCGGCTCCAACCGCGGGACCCGCGTCACCACCTCCCGGAACTACTACCGGAACACCTCCCCCCGGATTTCCTACATCACCTTCGTTCCCGCCAGCGGCTACAGCGGCACCGTGACCATTCCCTTCACCGGAACCAACACCTCCGGCACCACCTTCGGCGGCAATCTGATCATCCACGTGGGGGACGGCACGGGAACCGTGCACTACAACACCCCCCGGAATCAGTCCGTGTCCTTCAGCGCCTATGATTTCAATGACGCGTGCCGCTGGGCCAACGGGACCACGCTGAACTACATCCGCTTCACCAGCCTCCCCTCCTCCAGCACCGGGACGCTGTACTACGGCGGAACCAGCGGGACCCGGGTCACCACCGGCACGGACTACCGCCGGAACGGGTCCCCCGCCCTCTCCAGCATCACCTTCGTCCCCGCCACCGGCTACACCGGCACGGTCTCCATCCCCTTCACGGGGTATGACACCAATGGCTCCCGGTTCGACGGCACCGTCACCATCGCCGTGGGCACCGGCTCCGGCCAGCTGGTCTCCTATTCCGTAACGGCGGGCGGCGCGGTCCGGTTCAACGCCTCAGACTTCAACAACGCCTGCCGCAGCGCCACCGGGGACACCCTGAATTACATCCGCTTTGACACCTCCACCACCAGCTATGGGTCCTTGTACTACCAGTACAACACCTCCAGCCGGACGGGGACCGCCGTCAGCACCGGCTATGGCTACTACTACTCCGGCAGCGGCCGCCTGCTTAACGACGTGACCTTCGCCGCCAGCAGCGCCGGTACCGCCGCCATCGGCTATACCGGCTACAGCACCCGGGGGACCTCCTTCTCCGGCACGGTGGAGGTTCGGGTCAACGCCGCCGCCACGGCCTCCTTCACCGGAATTCGCTACACCGGCAGTTCGGCCCCCGTCGCCTTCCGGGCCGCAGACTTCCAGAACGCCTGCCAGGCGTCCCTGGGCACCACGCTTTCCAGTGTCCAGTTCACCGCTCTCCCCGGCGTGGGGCGGCTGTATCAGAACTACAGCGGGCCCGCCCGGACCGGCACCGGCGTCAGCAGCGCCAGCCGCTACAGCGTTCAGGACCTGAGCCAGATCAGCTATCTGCCCAAGGCAGAGTATCAGGGTCAGATCACCATTCCCTACACCGCCTATGACACCAGCGGCGGCACCCACTCCGGCACGGTGGAAATCCAGCTCTCCAACAGCTACTGTACCTCGTCCTTCTCCGACGTGGCCTACGGCTGGGACTGGGCAAAGCCCTCCATTGAGTTCCTCCGCCAGAGCGGCATTACCAACGGCTACAGCAACAGCACCTTCCGCCCCGGCCAGCCCATCAGCCGGGGAGAGTTCACCCTGATGGTCTGCCGGGCCTTCCAGTTCTCCACCACGGGAAACTCCGGCTTCCCCGATGTGCCCGCCAACAGCGTCTATGCCGGAGCCATCGCCTCGGCCAGGGACCTGGGCATCGTGCAGGGAAACAACGGCCGCTTCCAGCCGGACCGCCCCATCACCCGGCAGAGCGCCATGACCATGATCTGCCGGGCCATGGACGCCGCCGGGCAGCCGGTTCCCTCCGCGTCCACCTCCCTGCTCTCCAGCTACCGGGACGGCGGGCAGGTCTCCGCCCACGCCCGGTCCTCCGTGGCGGCGCTGGTGCAGCTGGGGGCGGTCCGGGGCACGCAGGACATGCGCCTCAATCCCGGCGCCAACATCAGCCGGGCGGAGATGGCGGTAATCCTCCACCGCGTATTGGCCCAGTGATGGAAAGGAGCGCAGAGACATGGGTTTATTCGATTCTCTTCTGAAAAAGACGGCGGTCTCCTCCACCCCCGTGGATAGGCTGGACAACTTTCCCGAGCTCTTCACCGGCATGAAGGCGGAGGTTCTGACCCCCGCCAACGCCCTCATTTTCGTGGGGAAGCTGCGGCTGATATCCGGCGGGGACGTGGTGGAGATCCGGGGGAAGGCCGGTGGTGTGATTCCCCGGGGGCTCTACAACCAGCCGGTGAAGCTGCGCTGCTATCAAAGGGACGGCGGTGCGCTGACCCTCAACGGGGTGGTGGCCCAGAACAGCTTCGACTTCTGGCGGATTGAGAAGCTGAACTACCCCCACAACACGGAAAACCGCAACTACTTCCGCCAGAACGCCGGGACGGAGGGCTACATCCTCTCCAGCACCTCCTCCATGGGGCGGAAGATTCCCTGCAAGGTTCTGGACATCAGCGCCGGAGGGGCCCGGGTCGTGACGGAGCGCCTGTTCACGAAGGAGGACGTCTTCCAGCTGGAGGCCGCTTTCCTCCCGGGGGAGGAGCCCCACTGCATCAACTGCAAGATCATGCGGGTCATGGTGCGTTCCACTCCGGGAAGCCCCTCGAAGAAGTATGAGTATGGCTGTCAGTTCGTGGACCTCTCGGACCGGGATCAGGACCGCCTCCTCCAATCTATTTTCACCCTTCAGCGCAAGTCCCTCCGGGCTCAGCGCAATCAGTAAGCCTTTGGGCAAAGCGGGACGGCCCGCCGGAATTTACCGGCGGGCCGTCCTGCTTTTATGGCTGTGTATGGAAGGAGCGCCCAGGGTCATGACGCCCGCATCCTTCCGGCGGGAACATCACCTCCGGTACCTCGTTGAAATATCCGGACAGGCGGAACTCATCCGCCTTTAAAATCCTGAAAAACCGGGTATACTTCCACAAAACCCCTCTGCCGGAAAATTTCCCCAGTTCCGGCGTTGTCCGTGGGAGAAGGAGGCCCTTATGAGCGTCACGTTTTCACAATTCTGCACCGGCACCCCGGAGGTCCGGGAAGCCCTCCGCCGCTATGTCGACAGCCTTGGCAGTCAGGGCCGGGGATACGAATTTCCGGACTGCCGGATGCCCGAGGGCTGCGTCCCCCGGCAGGCCGTGCTGGGCTTTCTGAAGCGGGACCGGGGCTATCTCCTCTACTGGAGGCCCGCAATCTCCTATCAGGGAACGAGCCCGGTCCTGGCCACCCTCTTCGCCAGAAGCGTCTGGCGCTTTGACAGCTTCGAGGCCATGAGCGCCCGCCTCCTCTCCCTCCGGCGGGAGGTGGAACAGCCGGTGCTCCGCGCTTTCCGGCCTGCGCCGCTGCCCCAGGCCGCCCCGCCGGTTTCGGAGTCCACCACCTCCCCCTGGCCTCCGGCTTACCGGCGGCTTCGGGAGGAACTGGGGAAGCAGGTCCTGGGCCAGCCCGCCGCCGTGGAGGCCGCCGCCTTCCGGCTTTACAGCCACGCCGGGAAGCGGGCCCCCGCCCGGCCTCTCTCCCTGATTTTCCACGGTCCCACCGGCGTGGGGAAATCCGAGCTGGGCAAGGCCCTGGCTCCCGCCCTGGAGCGCTGCTGCGGAACGCACTACCACTTCGTCTGGACGGAGCTGAACACCTTCACACAGCCCCACTCCGTCCACCGCCTCACCGGCGCGCCGCCGGGCTACGTGGGCTATGAGGACGTGCCGGTATTCGAGGCCGTGCGGGCCAACCCCCGCACCGTCTTCATGTTCGACGAGCTGGAAAAAGCCCACCCGGAGGTGCTGAAGGTCTTCATGTCCATTCTGGACGAGGGACGCTGCACCGCCCACCGGGCCGACACCCAGGGGAGCCGGGACCTGGATTTCCGCCGCTGCGTCCTGGTCTTCACCACCAACGCGGACCTGACGGCGGCGGCGGGCCGTCCTCTTGGCTTCTCCGGGGAACGGGTCCCCCGGAAGCCCGAGGAGGCGGGTCCCGCCTCCTCTCCGGCGGAGCTGGCGGAACGGCTCTTCCGGGAAAATGAGGAAGCACGCCGGGCCATGGTGCGCCTCGGCGTGCTTCCGGAAATCGCGGGCCGCTTCGGCGGCATCATCGGCTTTCACCGGCTGGACGGGGAGTCCCGCCAAGCCGTCACGGTCAAGCAGATCACCGCCCTGGGCCGGGAGTACGGGCTGGACATCCTTCAGGTGGACCCGGACACCGTCCGGGCCCTGACTCCCCGGGGAGAGGACGCCCTTTCCGTCCGTTCCTCCGCCTGTGTGCTGGAGGGCCTGCTGGCCCCCCTGCTCTCCGCCGCGCAGGGACGGAGCGGCTACCGGCTGACAGGCGTCCCCGGAAGCCTGAAGCTGCTGCCGGATTACTCCAGCTCCAGCTCCACCACTCCGTTGGCGGCCTCGTCCAGCTTATAGAGCTTGCCGTTGTTGGAGATAAAGTAGCTGCCCACAATCTGGTTGTTCCCGTCATAGACATTCACACGCTGGCAGGGTACGTTGGCAATCCGGACCGCGCCGTCCTGAGGCATGAAGTCATAGGCATCCATGGACTCGCCGGGCAGGCCCAGCTTGGAGGGATGCATGGCCTTCAGGTCCGCGAGGCTGAAGCTGGGGCTGCTGGGCGTCGTAGCCGGTTTCGGGTCGCGGACGCGGCCCTCGGGCATATCCAGCGTCACACTGCACCCGGTTCCGCCCCACTCCAGCAGCATAGAATGTACCCCCGCTTCGCCCTCGCCCACCGCCGGGGCGTTCCGGGCCAGCTGAATCGTGCCGCTGGACTGCCCCTCCAGCTCCGGCGGGTCAATCCGGAGAAGGGTCTCGTCCACGACGGAAAAGCCCGCGTCCTCCGTGGTCATCAGGGCCGTATAGGCCGCTACCAGGCTGCCGGGGTCCTGGAGGTTCTCATACCGGTAGAGAATCTTCGTGAACCCCGCCTCCTCGGTGGTCTCGGCGGCGGGCTCCGCCTCTTCGCCCCCAGCATTCTCCCCCTCCGGGGGCTCCGGGGGAGTGGGAACAATTTCCTCCTGATAGACCAGGACATCCGTGCCCCACACCGGCAGGGCGGCAATATGGGCCTCGTTCAGGACATACTCGGCGGGCGCGGCAATCGGCTCCGGAGGGGGTTCCTCCGCCTCCTTGCCGCCCTTCAGGAAGAAGAACGCCCCGGCGCCGGCCACCGCCACCACCACCGGCAGGAGGATCAGCAGCAGCTTCTTCTTGCTCTTCTTCTTTTTGGGGGCTTCTCCCTCCCCCTCGCCGGAGGGTTTCGCCTTGGCGACGATTTTGCTCTTTTTCTCCTCGGCCTTTTTGGCGGCCAGCTGCGCCTTCTTGGTGGCCTGCTCCGCCTTTTTGCTCTGCTTCGCCGCCTTCTTCTCGGCGCTGCGGGCCTTCTGGGTGGCCTTCTTCTCCGCCCGCGCCGCCTGCTTTTGGGCGACAACCTCCGCCTTTTTGCTGACGGCCTCCACCTGCTTGGCGGCTTTCTCCGCCTTGCGCTCGGCCCTCTGTATGATCTTCTCAGCCTTATCCTGTTTCAACGCTTCACTCTCCTATACTTACGCGGCCCGCCTCAGCGGATCGTGATGGTGTCCCGGTCCTTCACCGCCTGGCTGAACCCGCATTCCACGCCGTTCACCATCAGGTGCACCGGGCCGTCCAGCTGGTCGAAATCCACGCCGGAGCGCTCCAGCAGGTCCATCACATAATAGGGCTGGCCGTTCTCCTTCGGCGGCAGCATGACGGGCTGACCGTTGAGGATGATCTCGACCTCCCGCTTCTGAATCAGGGGGCGCACCGGGGCCGCCGGGACTGCCGGGGGCTCCGGCGGGGCCTCCTCCTGGGGAACCTCCTCCGGCGCGGGCAGGGCTTCCGGGACCTCTTCCTCCAGCGGCGGGACCACACCAGCGGGGCCCTCCAGGGTCAGAATCACATCCCCCTGGCGCAGGGGGGTCTTCAGGCTGCACTCCTGGTTGTTCACCAGGACCCGGCCGGTGAAGTCCTGCCCCAGCACCTCCCCCAGCGTCCGGGCGGCGTTTTGGCCGCTGCGGGCGGGCTGGAAGGCGATGTTGTCTCCGGCGTGCACCACTGCGGTGATGGCAGTCTGTTCGCCGTTCACCGTCAGGATGGCGGGGACGGCTGGCTCACCCCGGAAAATCATATGGCGCCCGTTCAGGGTCACCCCCAGGTTCTTCCCGGAATGGCCCAGCATGTCGGAGTAGTTATAGCCGTTCATCAGCAGGATGTCCCGAAGGGTCAGGACGCCGCTGCGGAACAGCTTGGCGGTCTCGCCGTTCAGGGTGATGACGTAGCTGTCGTTCAGCAGGCCCAGGGCGGCGGAGACGGCAATCCCAAGAGGGGTGGTGTACTCCGGGTTGTTCAGGTCCAGGGAGTCGGCATAGGCGCTCTTGGCAAAGTTGCTCCCGGCCACCGCCACCCGGCGCTCATCCATCCCCAGGCTGATGGCGACCCGCTCCCGCAGGCCGTCCAGCTTGCTTCCGCCCCCCGCCAGGAACAGCGCCGACGGCGCGCCGCCGTTCAGCTCCGACACCTGGGAGGCGATGGCCTCCGCCAGGCGGCCCATGGGCTCCTGGATGGCGCTGTGGATGTCCTCATAGGACGCGGTGTTCTCCAGGCCCAAAATGTCCGTATAATGGGCCTCTCCGCCGGGGGTGAGGGTGCGCTTCATCTCCTCGGCGGTCTGGAAGTCCACCAGATAGGCCTTCATAATGGCCTCGGTGATCTCGTCTCCGGCGATGGTCGCCATGGTGTACCCGGTGACGCTGCCGTCCCGGCACACGGCGATGTCCGTCGTACCCGCGCCGATGTCCACCAGGGCCAGATTCAGCAGCCGCAGCTCCGCAGGAATGGCGGCGTTCATGGCGGCGATGGGCTCCAGCGTCAGGCTGGACACCTGAAGGCCCGCCGCCCGCATGGCGGCATACAGGCTCTCCACCACCTCGCCGGGGAGGAAGGTGGCCACCACGTCCGCCTCCGCCACCTGGCCGCTGTGGTCCAGGAGGGAGGCCAGGGGATAGTTGTCCAGCCGGTACTGGGCCACGGTGTAGCCCACCATGAAGAACTGCCGCCGCACCGCCTCATCCACCTGAAGGGCCTCCTCGGCGGCGGAGAGGGCCCCCGCCTCCAGGCGGCTGATCATCTCGGCAGTGATGCTCTTCTCGTCGGACAGGTCCAGGGTGAAGCTGCCGCTCTGGGTCCGGAGGGCCCGCCCGGCGGCGGCTACGCAGACCCGCTCCAGGTGGACGCCCAGGCGCTCCTCCAGCCGCTCCGTCACGGTCCGGGCCAGCGCCCCCACCTGCTGGATGTTGTCGATCTGACCGTCCAGCATGGCGCGGCTCCCGTGCTCCGCCATTTCGATGTCCATGGCCTTGAAGCGGCCGCCGGAGGGTTTCCCCACCACGCCCACTACGCTGCGGGTCCCGATATCCAGGGCAAAAATCATATCCCGGTCCTGGGGTCTTAAATCCTTCATCATGAGACGCTCCTTTTCGTTTCTCCGCTTTTCCCGGCACAAATGATGCCAGAAGACGGCACCGAACCGCCTTCTGGCATCATGGCAGGGCATTCTACTGCCAGTGCGGAATGACCCGGTCATTCCATGGCAGCTCACGTACCGGGGAAGGGCTGCCCGTCATACCAGGGATTGGCGCCGCGCTCTCTCAATACTTGCTGAAGGCGCTGCCGCCAGCGCTGTAGCCGCTGTCATAGGAGAAGTCCGTGTCGCTGTCGGAGGGGGCGGAATAGCTGCTGGCGGCGGGGGCGGAGCTGTAGCTGCTGGAAGTGCTCTCGCTGCGGAGGCGGAACTTGCTCAGCAGCTCCTTCATCAGGCTGGCCTGGCTGCTCAGCTCCTCGCTGGCGGCGGCGGACTGCTCGCTGGTGGCGGAGTTCGTCTGCACCACAGAGGAAATCTGGTCGATGCCCTCAGTAACCTGGGCAATGGCCTGGGCCTCCTCCTCCACCGCCTTGGCGATCTCCTGGAGAGCGGACATGGACTCGTTGGTGGCCTGGACCGTCTTGTCCAGGGACTCGGACACCCGCTTGACAATCTCGCTGCCGTCCTGGACGGAGGTGATGGAGTTGTCAATCAGCTCCTTGGTGGCCTTGGCGGCCTGGTCGGACTTGGTGGCCAGGTTCCGGACCTCGTCCGCCACCACGGCGAAGCCCTTGCCGGCGCTGCCCGCCCGGGCGGCCTCCACGGCGGCGTTCAGGGCCAGGATGTTGGTCTGGAAGGCGATGTTCTCAATGGTGGCGATGATCTTGCCGATCTCCTGGGAGGAGCCGGAAATCTTCTCCATGGCCTTGACCATCTCCTCCATGTAGTCGGCGCTCTCGCGGACCCGGAGGTCGGCGTTCTTGGAGTGGTCAATGGCGACCTCGCTGCGCTTGGCGTTGCTCTGGGAGCGGCTGGAAATCTCGGCGATGGTGGCGGACAGCTCCTGCACGGCGCTGGCCTGCTCCGTGGCGCCCTGGGCCAGGGCCTGCGCACCGGTGGAAACCTGCTCGGAGCCGGAGGAAACCTGTTCGCCGCTGAGACTGATCTGGGCCAGCGTGTCGCTGAGGCCGCTGTTGATGACGCGGATGGACTTGAGCATGTTGCTCAGCTCACCCACATAGAGCTGCTCCACCTCTGTACGGCAGTTGAAGTTGCCGTTGCCCATCTCCTCCAGAAGACGGCAGGTGTCCTGAATAACGCTGGCCAGCGTGTGCTGGCTGCTCCGCAGGGCGTTGCACATCTCACCCAGCTCGCTGTTGCTCTCATAGTCCACGGGAATATCCAGCTTGCCCTCGCTGAAGCCCACCAGAGCGCCCCGGACCTTCTCCACGGGGATCACGATGCTCTTGATGATGAGAAGGGCAATTCGCAAAACCAGAATGGTGGCCAGAATCATCGCCACGATGATCACCACGATGGCAATCGTGGACACCGTATTCTGCCGCTTGATGATGTTGTCCTGCTCCGTCCGGAGTCTGGCGGCCAGAGCGTCACCCGCAGCGGCAGCCTGGGCCAGAGCGGGAGTGCAGTTGCTCACGATCATGCTGGCGGCCTTCTGCTGGTTGGTCCGGGCGGTCTGGCCGATCTCCTCCGCCTCCAGTTCCCAGGCCTCCACCAGCTTGATGAAGTTGTTCAGCTCCGTCTTGTCGTCCAGGGGATAGGTGCTGCTCAGCTCCGTCAGCTGGGACTTCAGCTCATTGATCTTGCTGTTGGCGGTATCCACGCCGCTCATGTCGCTGGAGAGCACCGCGTCCCGCAGGCTGCGGGCAGCGATGTTGTAGCTGATACGGCTCTCGGAGGCCAGCAAGTTGGACTCCACATACTCCTCCAGAATGTTGGTGTACTCCCTCTTCTGGACGGTCATCAGGATCAGGGAAACAATGATAATGAGAGCTGAAATCGCGATGGTAATACCATACCCCATGACCAGGCTCTTCCTGACCTTCATATTCTTGATCATTTGCGTCTTCCTCCTCTTTATTCGTTGGTTTTCTATTCTCAATCTATGATCATCGGTTCCGTGGAGTTTTTACATCACATCGCCGTATCTTCCTTTCTCGACGTCGCCAAAGATCTTTCCGTCCACCAGAGTCACCACCCGGCGGCGCATGATGTTGACATACCGGCTGGCATGGGTGGCCATGATGACCGTGGTGCCCTTCCGGTTGACCTCCTGCAGCAACTGGAACATATCCCAGATGTTGTCGTCGTCCAGATTCGCCGTGATCTCATCCAACACCAGAATAGGCGGGCTGTTGATCAGCGCCCGGGCCAGCTCCACCCGGCGGCACTCCCCGATGGACATCTCCACCGGGTAGCGCTCCTCCACCCCCTTCATTCCCACCAGGCCCAGTACCTTCTTCACGCGGAGCTCCACGTGCTTGGTGCTCTCGAACCGGCGGCGGCCCACCTGGGCCGCGATCCAGAGGTTCTCCGCCACGGTCATCTTCCGGATGAGGCTGTGCTCCTGCTGGACCTTTCCAAAGAGGATGGCCATGCGGTTCTGGCTCCAGGGAATCATCTTGGAGAGCTCCTTTTTGTCCAGGCACACCGACCCCCGGTCCGGCTTCAGCTTTCCGGAAATCAGGTCCAGCAACGTGGTTTTCCCCGCGCCGCTGCTGCCGATGATGAACACAAACTCCCCCTGCTTGATGGTAAGATCCACATTTTCCACGCCGACCTCGAACTTTTTCCCCGCCTGTTCCTTCCGCTGCCGCCGGTCCAGCTTGTAGTTCTTTGTTACATTTTCCAGGGTGATTGTGGGCATAGTCCCCGCTCCCGTAGTTCTTCAATCAGGTCTCCGCCGGTTCGCGCCCGGCGGGCTTCCGGTTCTCCCATACGCGCGCAAAGACGGGAGCCCGGCCAGAAAATCCAGCCGGGGCTCCGGCTCTTTGCGTATGGTCATTTGTAGATGGATTTCTCCCGGGTCAGCTTGCGGTTGACCACCCGGTCCAAATCCACAAGCTGCTGCAAAACCCGCCGGTTCAGGCCCACCTGGGCGGCCAGCGGACCTTCCTCCGCCGTTTCCGCCTCCGCGCCCCGCAGGAGGGCGGTGAGCCGTTCCCGGTCGCCGGCGGGCAGGGCCGCCTTCTGCTGGTCCAGGGCCTGATGGGCCCGGGCCATCTTATCGGTGGGCTCCTGCCGCATGGCCACCAGCATCTGCACCGTGACCTGATCGTCCCGGTCCACCGCGTCCGCCAGCTGGCGGGTGAGGTCCAGGGCCTCGTTCAGGGTGGAGTAAATCCGTTTGAGCTGTACGTGCGCGTCCAGCAGCGCGGATGTTTCCATGCGATCCCTACTTTCCTGAGTCTCCGCTTTTT
Organism: Oscillospiraceae bacterium 38-13; assembly: GCA_041223955.1. Taxonomy (GTDB): domain Bacteria; phylum Bacillota; class Clostridia; order Oscillospirales; family Oscillospiraceae; genus Oscillibacter. The sequence continues at coordinate 80,467 of JBCLRG010000007.1, forward strand.
TGCGCCTGGCGGAAGGCGTCCCTCAGTTCACCGATCATGGTCTTCGTATGGGTCAGCACCTCTTTGCGGCGGCCGATTTTCGCCCGGCCCAGCTCATAGGTGAAGTACTCATAGAGCTGTGTCAGGTTCCCGCTGATGGGATACTGCCGGTCCAGGGTGGCATCCAGATACTCAATGATGGCAACGGCCCGCTCAATGGAGGCTTCGTATACGGGGTACTGTTCCTGATCCAGCATGAGCTCCGCCTGAGCGAGGCGCTTGTACAGCTCGTCGTACAGCAGGAGCAGCAGCTCCCCCTGGGTCATGGTGTTGATGCTCTGCGCTTTATACTGCTGGAAGCCTTTCATATCCATTGTCTGTGGATCACCGCCTTTTTATTAACCACCCGTCATCAGCTGGGCGAAGTAGGAGCTCTGGGAGTTCATCTGCTGGATCAGCTGCTCCAGCCGGGAGAACTGACTGGTATAATAGTCCACCTGATCGTTCATCTTGTCCGTCCATTTGTCGATCTGGGTATCGATGTTGTTCAGCTCCGTCTGGAGGACGTTGTTGTACAGCGTCGTGGGCGCGAGGAGAGAGCCCGCCTTGTTCACCAGAACGCCCTTTCCGCCGGTGGTTCTGGCGTACTGATCCAGCGGCTTCTTCAGGGACTGCATCAGGCCGTTGCTCTTGGCCCCGTTCTCCGTGTTGCTGACGAAGGCGTCCCGCACCTTGTCGGGGTCCTTCTCCAGCGCGTCCCGGAACTCCTTCTCGTTGAACTCCAGCGTGCTCAGGCCATCGGTATAGTTCACGGTGATGCCCGCCGCCCGGAGGGCCGCGCCGTGCTCGCCGGTCATGGAGATGGCGGAGGTCAGCCGGTCGTAGAGGCTGCGCAGGTCACTGTCGCCGAAGAGGATGCCGGTCTTGGCCTTCTCCTCCCACGCCTCGATAAAGCTCTCGCTGTACTGCTCCTTCTCCTCCTCGGTGAGGGGCTCGTAGTACTGCTTGTTGTTCTGCTGGAGGGGCAGGGAGGAATAGGCGTCCTTGATCTCCTTGATCATGGTGTTGTAGTCCTCCACCATGGCCTTCACGGCCTCGACAATCTTGTCGGAGTCGGAGACGGTTTCAAAGGTGACGGCCTCGCTGCCCACAATCTCCTTGGGATTGCTCTCGCTGACGGCGGTGATCTCCCCCTTCTGGGCGGCGTCCTCGGTGAAGGTCAGCTTCCCATCGCCGGTCAGGCGGGCGTACACCGTCTTGCCGTTCTCATGGGTAAAGGACAGGTTGAGGTCGTCGTCCAGCTTGCCGTACACCGTCTTGCCGGTCCGCTCGTCGTAGAAGGAGAGGCGTCCGTCGCTGAGCTCCTCGGCCTTGATGGTCACATCGCCGCCGGAGCTGTTCTTCATGGTGAACTGGGCCTTGCCGTCCGCGTCCTTCACCAGGGTTTTGTAGTACTTCATGTTGCCGTTGTCGTCGGTCTCGTAACCGAAGGTGCCCTTCAGGTTCAGGGTGAGGCCGTCGAACTCCACGGAGTTGGAGCTGCGCTTCAGGTCCTTCAGCTCGGTGCCGTTGATGCTGACGCTGAAAATGGCGTCCTGCCCCTTGTTATAGGTGCCCTTTGTGTCATAGGTGTCCGGGGAGCCGAAGAGCTTTTTGGACAGTTCGCTGTCCATGCTGATGCTGGAGCCCTCGCCGGTCTCTCTGGCGGTGAAGAGCAGCTCGTTGGTGGTCTTGGAATAGCTGGCCTTTACACCGGCGGCGCTGGTGCCGTTGATGGCGTTGATCACGGTGCTCAGCTTGGTCTCCTTGCTGAACTGGCCGATTTCCACGCCGTTGATTTTAAAGGAATAGAGTGTGTTGCCGTCGTCGTCGGTCATATAGACCGGCTTGCCGTTCTTCATCTCCGGCAGGGGGTTGCCGTTAGAGTCCAGCATGATGTTGCCGTCCTCGTCCTTCCGGGGCTTGACCAGAGGAGACAGGGCCCCCTCCTTGTCGGGGTCGAACATGTCCGCGCCCAGAAGGTCGCCAAGGCTCTTATCCACGTTGAGGTAGCTGGTGGCGCACTTGCTGTCTCCGAAACCCAGAGCCGTGGCCCGGTTGGACTCCACCTTGAAGCTGGAGCCCTGCGCGGCGGAGAACTTCAGCTGAAGACCGCTCTTCTTGGCATCGCCCACGCCATCGTCTTTTGCCGCGTCCTCCACGGTGAACTTGCCCTTGCCGAAGGCGCTGTCAATCTTGGACTGAAGCACGGCCACAAAGGCGTCATCCCGGCGCTGGCGGTCGATGGAGGTGGAGGGCTCCCAGCCGTTCTTGATCTCGTTGATCAGGCTCTCGGGAACCTCGCCCTTGCCGTCCTTTTCCAGCTGCGCGATGATCTCCTTGGCGGTGGGCAGGTTGACGCTCTTGGCAACGCCGTCCAGGGTGATGGTCATGTTGCCGGTGCCCAGGTAGTCCACGTTCTTCATCGTCGTCCGGAGGTCCTTGACGTCCTTGGCGTTGAAGCTCTTGACCTGCTTGCTGGTCTCGTCGCTGAGCTTGTCGACGCCCAGCAGGTTCTGCTGGATGCTCTTGCTGGCGCTGCTGATATAGACGTTGTTCTTCTTCGGGTCCGCGAAGGTGATGTTCCCGTCCCCGTCCAGCTTGGCCTGAACCACCTCATCCAGCAGCTGCTGGCCGGTATAGGTCTTGCCGCCGATGCTGACGCTCTGGTCCTTCAGCTGCTTGTTGATCTCGTCCACCAGCTCCCGGGGGCTCTCAAACACCTGCTCCTGGTCGAACTCGATATAGAGCTTGCTCTCCGACGTGAGGCCGCCATAGGTCAGCGTCATGGAGCCGCTGAACAGGCTGACGGGCCGCTCGCCGGACAGGCGGAAGGAGTCGGTAGTGCTGACGGAGGGAGCCGTCACGATGCCGGAGGTCTGCTTGTCGACGGCGCTGCCGCTGAGCCGGTAGGTGGCGGCGGAGGCCAGCTGCTTCACCCGGTTCACCTGAACGCTGTTGGTGCCCCGTCCGGTGGCCGAGACCTTGTCGGCATACTTGCCCAGGGCGGTGGTCTTCACCGCCTGATCGAAAAAGCTGGAGGACATCAGGTTGTTGCTGGACTGGTAGGAGGTGTATTTGTCCGCAAAAACGGACATCTTATCAATGATACTGCGGAATTTCTCCTGTTTCCATTCCGTTTTCGTGCGCTGCTGGGTCAACTGCGCAATCTTGTTTTTGTACGCCGATATGGCGTTTTCGATCATGCTCTCCGTGTCCATGCCGCTGACAAGGCCCGTGAGCACGTTCCGGTTTCCGTAGATGCTCCTGCTGCTGCTGACGCCGCTGACTGCCATATGCTTCCACTCCCTTCTGAAGATGAGATGAGGCCCGGGACTCCGGGTTCATCGAAGTTAGAATTTTTTTGATATTCCTCTATGTTTTTTTATCGACATATAGTATAATAAAAATAAGAGGTCCCCGTTTAGTTTTTACAGTAAGGAGGAAAATCCTTTGACACAGGTCATCACTGTCACAAATCAAAAGGGCGGCGTGGGCAAAACCACCACCGTTTCCGCGCTGGTCTGCGGCCTGAAGCAGCGGGGCGCGCGGGTCCTGGGCGTCGATCTGGACCCCCAGGGCAATCTCGGCTTCACCCTCGGTCTGGACATCGGCGAGTGCAAAACCGTCTACGACGTGCTCACTGGCGCGTGCCCCATCGAGCGGGCCATCTCCCACACGGAGTACGGCGACGTCCTGGCCTCGGACATCATGCTCTCCACCGCCGAGGTGGAGTTCACCGCCCCCCGGCGTGAGTTCATGCTCTCCCAGCAGCTGGATGTGGTGAAGCCTCATTATGACTTCATCATCATCGACACGCCTCCGGCGCTGAATATTCTGACCATCAACGCCTATGTGGCCTCCACCGGCCTCGTCGTTCCTATGGAGGCCGAGGTCCTCAGTCTGGTGGGCGTCTCCCAGATTCAGGACACCATCGAGACCGTCCGGAAGTCCTTCAACCCCGACCTGAAGGTCCTGGGCATCCTGCTGAACAAGTACGACCGCCGCCTGACCCTCTCCAGGGAGATCCTGGACCTGGCGGAGGCCGTGGCCGAGCAGCTGGGCAGCCAGGTCTTCCACACCAAGGTCCGCCGCAGCGTCAGCGTGGCCATGGCCCCGGCCCACGGCCAGAGCGTCCTGACCTACCAGCCCGGCTCCAAGGCCTCCGCCGACCTTCGCAAGATCGTGGACGCCGTGGCGGGTCCGAATTTCCCGGCCCCCCGGCCCGCTCCCCGTTCCAAGTGGTTCTGATCCTTCGATTTCTGATGTAAAGGAGTTTTGATTATTATGGCATCCAACAACAGCAGCAAAACTGCCCATGTGATGAATCTGCTCAGCAAGAACCGGGGGGCCGCGCCGGAACCTCAGGAGCCCGCGGCGGCTCCGGAGGCCCCGCCCGCCGCCGTTCCCCAGGAGGAGGCCGCTCCCCCCGCCGCGCCTCACGTTGCGCCTGTGGCTCCCATCATCTCCTCCATCAACGCCGACGCCGCCGTCTCCTCCCAGATCAAAGACGCCCTGGAGGCGGAGCTGGAGAGCGCCGCCTCTCCCAAGCCCCCGGCGCCTCCCGCCCCGAAGGCGGAGGCCCCTGCGGCCCCCGCGCCGAAGGCTCCCCCCGCGCCCGCTCCGGCAGAAGCTCCGGCCTCCGCCCCGGAGGCCGCGCCCTCCGAGGCCGTCATGGACCTCCCTGTCCCGGGAGGCGAGGAGGAAAAGCCCGCCTACATCAACGTCATGCAGATTCTGGTGGAGGAGAAGGCGGACGAATACATGAACATGTTCGGCATCTGCTCCTGCGACAAGTGCCGGGTGGACGTCCGGGCCTTTGCCTTGAACCACCTGCCGCCCAAGTATGTGGTCCTCAGCGAGAATGAGCGGGTTCCCCGCCTCACCGTCTATGAGAGCCGCTTCAGCAGCGACATCACCGCGCAGCTGATTCAGGCCTGCAAGCAGGTCATGCTGACGCCCCATCACACCCGGGCGGACAATTGAGTCCCCCCAGCGTAAGGCAAAAGGTTCGGCACTGGGTGCCGAACCTTTTTTCGTTCTCTCGCCGCCGTGGGGAAGGCTCAGCCGTTCTCCTGGGGCTGCTCCTCCGGCTCCTGGCCGTCGGCGTTGTTGCTCAGCTGCTCCCAGAGGGCGTTGACGTTCTCCATGCAGTTGAAATAGACATTCGTCAGCAGGTGGTTAGGAATGCCCAGCTCCTCCGCCAGGGTGGTAATGGCGTTCCAGTTGGCCGCCTCATAGCTCAAGACCAGCTCATAGAGCTTGCCGCAACGGCCCTCCTTCTTCAGCAGGGCCTCCTTTACTACGTCGGCCACCGGCAGCTCCTCCAGAATCTCCTCCAGAGGCGCGTCCACCAGGTGGTTCAGCGTGGAGAACATGCCCATGAGATAGGCCTCCGCCTTAGAGATCGGCATGTTCTTGGCGTGCTGCATCAGCTCGCTGCAAAACGACGCCCGCATAAAGGACCGCTTCAGGAATTCCTCCGTGGCGGCCTCGGCGGCCTCGCTGCCGCTGCTGGCGCTGAGGAGGTAAATCCACTGCTTCAGCTGCCCCAGGCCCAGGGTCATGATGGCTTGATGGACCGTGGTGGCCCGGTGCCGCAGGGCGAAGAAGGCGGAGTTCGCCACCTTCAGCAGGTTATAGGTCAGGCTGGCGTCCATGGAGATCATCTGTTCAATCTCGTCCACGTCCGGTTCATCCCGGGTAATCGCCACCATCAGGCGGAAGAAGCTGGACTGGAGATAGGCGCTGCTGTGCACCCGGGTGGCCATCTGTCCCGCCACATAGGCCCCCTCCAGCCCATCGGCGTTCAGGGTCATCGCCTTGCGGTACTGCTCCTCCGTGTCCACATTGGTGACAATGCACTTCTTCTGCATGCTGTGGGCTACTTCCACAATGTTGTGCAGGGCCATCTCCGGCGTGGACTGGATGTTCATCCGTATGTAGTCAATGTGGTCCAGCAGGGCCAGATAACGGGGGGCAAACTGGAACTCGTTCACCGCGATCTTATAGCCCTCCTTGGCAAACTGGTTGACAAAGTGCATGGACAGCGGGTGAATGATGACGCTGTCGTTGATCTGGATTACCAGCTCGGATTTGTCAAACAGGCGGGGCGTCTTCTTCATCAGCAGCATGGTCGTGAAGGTCATGAAGTTCAAGGAGCCCTTCAGCGTCGTCGTGCTGTTCTGGGTGAGGAAGCTGTAGATCGTGTCTGCGGAGGCAAATTCACTGGCCTGGGCGTTATCCGACGTAAAGGCCTGATTTTCCCCAAAGTACATAATCTCATAGCCCAGGATTTTCCCGGAGGGATCCTTGATCGGCTGCCTTACGATATATTTACTGCTCATGCTGTACCTCCGTGATTATTCCCTTTCGCCTTCCAGCAGATGGTCGATCACCTGGACCAGATGTCCAATTTCCGGCTTGCTCATCTGCTCGTCCGCGCCCAGTTCCTTACCCTTGCGGCGCATCTCCTCGGTGATCAGGGAGGAGAAAATGATCAGCGGCAGGTGCTTGAAGTCCCGGTCGTCCTTCACCAGCTTGGTCAGGCGGTGTCCGTCCATCTGGGGCATCTCGATGTCCGTGATAATCAGCGCCACCTTGTCGTCCAGCTCCGGATCCCCCCGGAGCCCGCTGAGGTACTCCCAAAGCTTACTGCCGTCAGGGAACATGCGGGTATTCACATAGCCGGACTTGTGCAGGGCCTCTTCAATCATCTTGCTCAGGAGCACGGAGTCCTCCGCCACGAGGATGGCGGCCTCGCTCCGCTCCCGGTGGCCCAGCCGGTCGATCTCGGACATCTGAATGGTGGTCTCCGGGGCGATCTCCGCCACGATTTTCTCGAAGTCCAGAATCGTCACCAGATCATCGCCGCACTGGGCGATGCCGGTGGCAATCCCCTCGTTCCCGCCGGAGACGGTTTTGTCCGGCTTCTGGATACTCTTCCAGGAAATGCGGCTGATGCCCACCACCGTATGTACGCGAAAGGCGATGTTCATCTTGTTAAAATTGGTGACGATGAACAGGTCCTTTTCCTTCTTTTCGCCGGATTCGCCCATCAGATAAGTGGGCAGATCCACCACGGTGATGACCTTGTCCCGGGGCTTGAAAATTCCCTCCACCGCCGGATGGGCATGGGGCATGTGCTTCACCGGCTGAGAGACGATGATCTCCTTGACCTTGGCCACATTGATGCCATACAGGCTCTCGTTAATGGTGAACTCCATGACCTCGATTTCATTTGTTCCGGATTCCAGCAAAATGCCCCGCTTGTCCTCTTCCAACAACATTCCGAACACTCCTTTCAGTGGTTGCCTCTATACCAAAAATTAAAATATCATCTCCGGACGGCCATAGCACCGTACGCAGGCCATGCCGGTGCCCGGATCAAACAGCAGCGTACGGGCCACGGAGCCGCCGACATCTTCCTTCAGCAGCTTGATGCCCTCCCGCTTCAGGTGCATATGTACGCTCTCAATGTTGCGCTGTCCAATGTTGCCCAGGGAGCCTCCACTGACCTCGAACATCTTGGCTCCGCCGGCGATTTTCGCCGTAATCCGGGACCGGGACGCCCCCTTGACCTCCATCATCTTCAGCGTCTCCCGGATGCCGGTGTCGGCGTACTTCATGACGTTCTTCCGCCCCGGCTCCATGTTCAGCGGCAGCATGATGTGAATCAGCGCTGCCAGCTTGACTTTTTGATCGTACAGACAAATTCCGATGCAGGACCCCAGGGCGTAGGTAATCAGCATGCCGCTGCTCTGGGCCATTTTCATATCCGCGATTCCAACTGTGATCTTAGTCTCCACTGTTCACGCCCAGCTTCCTTAACAAAAAGTTCAAAGACCGGATATCCGGTGACAACAGCAACCGGCAGGGAATCTCCTTTCCGCTGCAGATGAAGTTTCCGCCAATGGTCATGATATAATTGGACTGGCCGCCGTATTCCGCCATGGGAACCGTGATGATCGCTCCCTGCATATCCACCGTGAAGGCCGGGACCGTCAGCTCGATGTCGATGTTTGCCAGGCCGCTGAGGGCGTTGATGAAGGTGGAAATCATGATGTTGCCCACCTCGGTCAGGGCGGAGCGCTCCATCTCCTGAAGCGCCAGATAGTCCTGAATGGACTTTTCCATCATGCTCTCCAGCACCAGATTCACAAACTCCAGCTGCTGGACGGATAGCATGATGCCGCTGAGCTGGCCGCTCATGCCCACCAGCACTCCGGCGGTGATCTCCTCCGGGCCGCCGATCCACTCGATGGCTTCGTTATACTCCATGATGCGGACCTCGGGCTGCTGGATGCGCACCGGCTTGCCAATCAGGGCCGAGAGGCTGGTGGCGGCGTTCCCCGTGCCGATGCTGCCGATTTCCTTCAGAGTATCCAGCTCCAGGGAGCTGAGCTCGTCATAGCTTTTAATCGTCATCCTCGCTTCCTCTCTTACCCGCGCAGGCCGTTGATGGTGGTCTCAATCTCGTCGGAGGTCTGCACCATCTTCATGGCCATGCCATAGGCCCGCTGCGTCTCGATCACCTTGGTCATCTCGTCCGCCAGGTCGGCGTTGGACATCTCCAGGTAGCCCCGCATGACCTTCGCGTCGCTCAGGCGCAGGCCGCCGTTCTTCTCAATGGCCCGGAAGCGGCTGCCCTCCACGTGCTCCATGCCGTCGTAGTTGAGGTAGTCGAACACGCCCACGGGCTGCTCCGCGTGCTCGTCGGTGACTTCAATCATGCCCCCGGTGGTGCTGAGGACAAAGCGGCCCTCGTTGTCCGAGAGGTAGTATACCCGCTCCTGAATGGGCTGGCCGTCCTCGTCGGTCTCCCCGGTGGCCCGCATCAGCTCGGCCTTGACGAAGCCGCCGTTCCGGGTGAGGGTCACGTCTCCGGTGGTCAGGTCCGCCACGGCGAAGAAGCCGTCCCCGGCGATGTAGTAGTCCTGGTCCCGCCGGGTCTCCGCCACGGGGCCGCTCTTGAAATCGGTGTCCGTGGTCCAGAGGCAGGCGCCCACGCCGGAGGGGAACATCTCGAAGGCGTCCTCGTTGTTCCCCGCGCCCTCGGTGGCCGTTCCGATGGACTTCATGTCCTCGTACATCAGGGAGGCGAAGCGGCTCCTCTCCGCCTTGAAGCCATAGGTATTCAGGTTGGCGATGTTGTTGCCGTGAACCGTGAGGCGCTTGAGCTGCTGGTGCGCCCCCACGGCGCCGATAAAAAAGGACTGATTCATTGGAATTCCCCCCTACTTAAAAGCCGCCGACCTCTCTGGTGGCCTGGCCCATTACCTGATCGTACATCTTGGAGAGCTGGGCCGCGCTCTGGAGGGCCCGCTGATAGGTGATCATCTCGGTCATCTGCTTCACCATGTCGCTGTTGGAGCGCTCCAGGTAGCCGTTCCAGATTTCAAAATCCTCGCTGGCCTGGGCGTTCTCCCCCAGGAAGAGCCCCCGGTCGTTCCGCTCCAGGGCCTCATTGTCCTCAAAGCGGAAGATGCCCAGCTGGCCGATGGCGGTGTCTCCGTCGTAGTAGATGATGCCCTGCCGGTCCCCCCGGATCTTGTCGGTGCCCAGGTAAATGGGCTGGTTCTGGGGATCCAGCACCTGCCCGAAGCCGGGGAGGCAGAGATAGCCCTCCTCATCCAGGGAGAAGTTGCCCATGCGGGTATAGGCCACCTCGCCCTCGGGGTTCTGGACGGCGAAGAAGCCCTCCCCCACAATGGCGAAGTCCAGGGGCAGGTCCGTGGGCTCCGGGATGCCCTGGCTGTAGTCCGTATAGACGTCGCTGGCCGCCCGGATGTAGCTCTGCCGGCCAATCTCCCGGCCGCTGCTGTGGTTCACGTCCACCTGACTGTACATGACGTCGTCAAAGGTGCTGGCCACATAGCGCTCCTGCTTATAGCCTGCGGTGGAGATGTTCACCATGTTGTTGCCGATGACATTGAGATTGTGCTGGTGGGTCAGCATGGCGGAGGTGAGATTATAAAAGCCCTTGTACATGCGCTATCCCTTCTTCCTCTTAGGTTTCGGCTCCCCGGTGTCGTTCAGGTAGCCCTCCATATAATTCCGGAGCTTTTGAATCGCCCGGGTATGTATCTGCGAAATGCGGGGCTCGCTGAGCTCCATCACCTGGGCAATCTCCTTCAGGTGGAGATTCCGCTCATAATACAGGGAGAGGACAATCTGCTCATTCTCCCGCAGCTGGGAAATCCCCGCCGCCAGCGTCCTCTGGAGCTCCCGCTCCTGCAGCACCGCCTCCGGCTGGCTCTGGATATCGCTGGAGGGAACCTCCATCTGATACCCGGCGGTCTCCCGGGTGTCCATCAGCACATCCAGGGACAGCACGTTGCTCAGGGCGATGTTGGCCGCGTCCTTCTGGTAGCGCTCCTGGGAGATGCCCAGGTACTGGGCAATCTCCCCGTCGGTGGGTGTCCGGCCCAGTGTGGCGGAGAGCTCCGCCGCGGCCAGGTCGATCTCCTTGGCCCGCTTCCGGACGTTCCGGGGAATCCAGTCCTGCTTCCGGGCCAGGTCGATCACCATGCCCCGGATGCGCTTGGAGACGTAGGTCTCGAACTTCACGCCCTTGTCGGGGTCAAACTTGTCGATGGCCCCCAGAAGGGTAATGATGCCCTCGCTGATGATGTCGTCAATCTGGGCGAAGCTACTGTACACGCCCCGAATCTGCATGGCGGCGTTCTTAATCAGCCCCTCATACCGCAGGACCAGGGGCCACTTCAGGCTCTCATCCCCCGTCTCCTTGTAGAGGCGGAGGAGGTCCTGGGTGTCCATCTCCTCGATTTCAGCCTCGCTGTAGCGGACCGCCGTCACCTCGCTCATGTGCCCACCGCCCTTCGCTCGGACCGGGCCGGGGTCTCCAGCGTGATGTTGCCGATGGCCTGAATCTGCACGGCGCTGGTGATTTCATTGAAGGAGAGCACGTAGACGTTGGGATAGAACTGTGTGATCATTTTCGCGAAATAGCCCCGGATCACCTGACTGACCAGGATGATGGGCGTCTGGGAGAGGTCGTTGAACTTCTTCATCTGGTTCGCCAGCTGGGAGACGATCTGCTGCATCAGCTCCGGGCCCATGGCGAGGTACACGCCCTGCTCGTTCCGGGTGAGGGAGGAGATAACCTTCTTCTCCACCTCCGCGTCCAGGGTGACCACCCGGAGCTGCCCGTCCTCGCAGAAGCGGCGGGTAATCGTCCGGGCCAGGGCGCCCCGGACCTGCTCCGTGGCGGAATCCACGTCCCGCCCCTGGGTCAGGGCGTCCGCCAGGGTCTCCACAATGGTGCTGAGGTCCTTGATGGGCACGCCCTCCTTCAGGAGGTTCCGCAGCACCTTTTCCAGGGTGGCGTAGGAGATGATGCCGGGGATGGCCTCCTCCACCAGCTCCGGGGCGCTGCGCTTCAAATTCTCCACCAGCTGAATGGTCTCCGTCCGGCCCAGCATTTCATAGGCGTACTTCCGCACCGTCTCGGAGAGGTGGGTCAGCATAACGGACAGGGGGTCGATGACGTTGTAGCCGTAGATTTCCGCCATTTCCTTGTTCTCCGGCAGAATCCACCGGGAGGGGATGCCGTAGGCGGGCTCGATGGTCTCGATGCCGTCGATCTCCCCCAGGGGGTTGGCGGGCTCCAGGGCCAGATAGTAATCCACCAGAATCTCGCCCCGGGCCACTTCCTCGCCCCGGATGCGGATCACGTACTGGTTCGTCCCCAGGGACGAGGCGTCGTGAAGGCGGATGGACGGGAAGACGAAGCCCATGTCCTGGGCGTACTGCCGCCGGAAGATGACGATGCGGCTGATCAGCTTTCCGCCGTGACTCTCATCTACCATGGGGATGAGGCTGTATCCAAACTCCATCTCGATGGGTTCCACCGCGAGGAGGTTGTAGACGTTGTTGATATCCTTGAAATAGTCGGTCTCGCTGGGAGCGGCGGCCTCGCCGGCCTCCTGCTGCTGCTCCGCGGCCTGAAGCGCTGCGGTTTCCTCTCGCTCCTGCTCCAGGCGGCGGCTGACAAACCAGCCTCCCCCCAGCATCAGCCCGCCGCCAATGGCCAGGGCCACCCGGGGCGTGTTGGGAATGGCCGCCAGGAAGAGGAGAATCACGCCGGTGGTCATCATGGCTCTGGGCTGGTTCTTGAACTGGCCCACCACGTCCTTGTTCAGGCTGCCCTCGGACACGGACCGGGTGACGATCATGCCGGTGGCCGTGGAGATCATCAGGGCGGGGAGCTGAGAGACCAGACCGTCGCCGATGGTGACGATGGAGTACTTGGAAATGACGTCGGTGAAGGTCCCGGAGTTCATCACCATACCGATGATGGTGCCACCGATGAAGTTGATCATGGTGATGATCAGGGACATGGTGGCGTCGCCCTTGACGATCTTGGTGGCGCCGTCCATGGCGCCGTAGAAGTCGGCTTCCTTCTGAATCTTGTAGCGGCGCTGCTTGGCTTCCTGCTCGTCAATGAGGCCGGAGCTCAGGTCGGCGTCGATGGCCATCTGCTTGCCGGGCATGGCGTCCAGGGTGAACCGGGCCGCCACCTCGGCCACGCGCTCGGCGCCCTTGGTGATGACGATGAACTGCACCAGCACGATGATCAGGAAGATCACCACGCCGATGACGATGTTGCCGCCGGTGATCAGGTGGCCGAAATTGGCGATGACCTCGCCGGCGTAGCCGTGATAGAGAATCTCCCGCGTTGTGGAGACGTTCAGTCCCAATCGGAACAGCGTCGTAATCAGCAGCAGGGAGGGGAAGATGGAAAACTCCAGCGCCTCCGAGATGTTCATGGTGATCATCAGGATCATGATGGACAGACCGATGTTCACCACCAGCAGCACGTCCAGCAGCGCTGTCGGCAGGGGGATGATCAGGAACAGCACGATGACCACAACGGCGAGGGATATTGCATTGTCAAGAACCCGTTTCAAATACCGGTCACCTCCTGTTCCGTCCGTTCCTTTCCGTCTTAGCCTTTGGACAAAGCGGCAAATTTATTTTACCAATTGATGCTTCTCATTCAGGCGGAAGATATAGACCAGCACCTCCGCCACCGGATTATAGAGCTCCGGGGGAATCTCCTGGTCCAGCTCCGCGTCCGCGTACAGGGCGCGGGCCAGGGGCACGTTCTCAATCACGGCCACCTTGTTTTCCTCCGCCACCTTAACAATGCGCAGCGCCAGGGAGTCCATGCCCTTGGCCACCACGATGGGGGCGTTATCCTGATCCGGCTTATACCGGAGCGCCACGGCGAAGTGCGTGGGGTTCCGGATAACCACGTCCGCCTTGGGCACCTGCTGCATCATGCGCTCCTGGGCCCGGCGGCGCTGAATCTCCTTGATCTTGCTCTTGATCTGGGGGTCGCCCTCGGTCTGCTTATACTCCTCCTTGATCTCCTGCTTGCTCATGCGGAGGTTCCGTTCATAGTCCCAGCGCTGGTACATGTAGTCCAGCGCCGCCAGGGCGACAAAGGCGATGACGATCTTCACCACCATATTCGCCCCCTGGGAGAACAGGTGAACGGCGGAGGCCCGAAGGTCCACGTAAAGATACTTGGCGCTCTCCTGATACATGCCCTTCAGGCTCAGGTATACGATGATCATCAGGAGGCTGATTTTCAAAATTCCCTTCAGCGCGTCGATTACGCTCTTCAGGGAAAACAGGCGCTTGAACCCCTGGAGGGGATTGATCTTGCTGAGCTTCGGCCGGATCAGCTCCCGGCTGAAGAGGAACCGCGTCTGGGCAAAGGTGGCGATAATCGCGCAGGACATAGTCACCAGGGTGATGGGCAGCACATTCCGCGCCAGCATCCCCAGCCCCTGCATCACCAGATCGTGGAACAGGTCGCCGAAGTCCTGGTTCCCGGCGGAGCCGCACCGGGAGAGGCAGAACCGCATATAGCCCCCCAGCTGGTCCGCAATTTTCCCCGCGAACATCCAGAAGGCCGTGAAGGAGCCCAGGAGGGTCACAACCGCTACCGCGTCCTGACTTTGAAAAACGTTACCTTTTTTTCGTTCGTCCCGTCGTTTTTTTGCGGTTGGCTTTTCGGTCTTGGAACTGTCCGCCAACTGCCATCCCCCCTTTGGGCCGCTCGGTTTATCAGGCCATCAGCGCCAGCATGGCGTGGAGGCTGTTCAGCATGGTCTGCTCCGCCTCCAGCAGGAACTCGCTGAAGGGATACAGCAGCAATAGAAGCAAAGACAGGCCCACCAGGACCTTCAGCTCTATATTGATGGAAAACACATTGATCTGGGGGATGACCTTCATCAGGACGCCCATGCCCAGCTGTCCGATCAGCTCCGCCGCCAGAATGGGCATGCAGAGCTTCACCGCCATCAGCGTGCACTCAACGAAGAGCTCCAGCGCCAGATTCGGAATGTCGTTGCCGATGGAGACGCCGCCGTAGCCCACCATCTCGCTGGAGGTGATCATGATCCGCAGAAGGGTATGATGCCCGTTTCCCGCGAAAAAAAGCAGGATCATCAGTGTGTTGAGCATGGTGCCCGTGACGGACATGTTGGCGTGGGACCCGGCGTCATAAATCTGGTTCATGGTCATGCCCATCTGGGTGTCGATGGCCAAGCCCGCCATCTGGGGAATATAGAAGAAAAACTGCACCACCATGCCCAGCACCAGGCCCACGGCAAGCTCCAGCAGAATCACTCCCGCCAGGGCCAGCAGCCCCGGCGGAACCGCCACCCGCCCCCCGGTCACCGAATAGGTGAAGGCTGACATAATCAGGATGAACCCGGCCCGGAAATACCCGGGGATGTTCTGTCGGCTCAGCAGGGGGTTGAACAGCACGCAGCCGCTCATCCGGGCCACAATCAGCAGGAAGAGCGTCAGTGCCCCTTGATCGATCATAGGCGCCTCCGCTAAATCCGCGTCATCAGGTCAAAGAGCTCCCGGGCGTATTCCTGGAGCGTGGTCAGCATCCAGCCCCCGGTGAACAGCAGGACGCTCATGACGATGACCACCTTCAGAATGAAGGAGATGGTCTGCTCGTGAATCTGTGTCACCGCCTGGAAGATGGCCACCACCACGCCGGCGAACATGCTCAGAACCAGCATGGGCCCGCCCAGCTTGATGACCACGCCCACGGCGTCCCGCATCACGTCGGTAATCATTCTCGTATCCATCGCTCATCCTCCGCTAATAGAACCCGCGCACCAGGCTGGAGAACAGCAGCTCCCACCCGTTCAGCGTCACAAACAGCAGCAGCTTGAAGGGCGCGGAGATCATGGACGGCGGCAGCATGATCATGCCCATGGACATCAGAGTACAGGACACCACGATGTCAATCAGCATGAAGGGAATATACAGCAGCAGTCCGATGGTAAAGGCCGTTGACAGCTCGCACGTGACAAAGGCGGGCACCACAATCCGCAGCGGAACCGACTCCACCACCGTCTGGGTGTTTACCTCCTCCGGCATCTCCACATGGGCCAGGTCGCAGAACATCTTCAGCGTATTCGGCCGTGTGTTCCGGGCCATGAATTCCTTCAGCGGCACCTCCGCCCGGCGGAAGAACTCCTCCTGGGAAATCTCCTCCGCCACGTAGGGGTCGTAGGCCTCCTCCTGTATGCGGGTAATGGTGGACGACATGGTGAAAAACGTCAAAAACAGCGCCAGTCCGATCAGCACGATATTGGGCGGCGTCTGCTGTGTGCCCATGGCGTTGCGCAGAAAGGAAAAGGAGATGATATACCGGGTAAAGGACGTCATCATCACCACCAGCGACGGCAGCAGTGTGATCACCGTCGTCAAAAACAGGATCTCCAGCGTCTGCACATGATCGCCGTTTACATTGATCAGCCCTTCCGGCACCTCCGGTTCACCTCCGACTCTTTTGTTTCATAACGGTGAGAAAGGCCTCCTTGAAGCCCATCTTTTCCCCGGCCGTCCGGGGCTGCTTCCACGTGGCGGCCTCCTCCGGGGTAAGCTCCGCCAGAAGGGAAATCCCCGCCGGCGTGGCCCCCAGGAGCAGGTACCGCTCCCCCGCCCGGGCCAGAATCACGCTCTGGTCCCGTCCGAGGGGCAGCTGGTCCAGAACCTCCATCTGCCGCCCGGCCGCCGGAACGCCGAGGCCGGTCCGGCCCGCCACAAAGCGGGTGTACCAGTATGCCAGACCGGCGATCATGACGACGCAGAGAATCAGCCACAGAAGGGAAACCAGGGTCGTGTACATTTCCGTCAGGGATTGCCCAGAATGGTGCTGACGGTCTTCAGGACCCGGTCGGGCTTAAAGGGCTTGACGATGAAGTCCTTCGCGCCGGAGCGCACCGCATCCATGACCATGCTCTCCTGGCCCATGGCGGAGCACATGACCACGTTGGCGCTGCTGTCCTTGGCGCGGATGGCCTTCAGGGCCTCCAGGCCGTCCATGTTGGGCATGGTGATGTCCATGATCACCAGATCCGGGCCAATCTCGCCGAACTTCTCCACGGCGTCGGCGCCGTCCACGGCCTCGAACAGCTCGGTATACCCATTCTTGCTCAGGGTGTCCTTGATCATCTTCCGCATAAAGGCGGCGTCGTCGACCAGCAGAATCTTCTTAGCCATTGTCGTAATCCTTCCTTCTTATCCAATAATAGTATGCCATATTTCAAAGCGCCGTATTGCAAAGTCCGGCGTCTTATTTTTTCACCAGCTCAATGACAGGGTCCTGAACAATTTCGGTAATCCGGACGCCGAAGTTGTCGTCGATCACCACCACGTCGCCCCGGGCCACGCACTTGCCGTTGACAAACAGGTCCACCTGGTCGCCGGCCAGTTTATCCAGCACCACCAGCGACCCCTTGGAAAACTCCAGAATATCCTGAACCTTCCTCTGGGTCCGGCCGATTTCCACCGTCACCTGAAGGGGGACCTCCATGATCAAGTCCAGATTCTGGGCCTGTTCCTTCCCCAGGACGTCCGCCGGGGCCATCTCCCGCAGGGCTGCGGGCCGGGTGTTGATGACCTTGGGCTCCGGCGCCGGGGCGGCGGGGGCCTGCGCCGCCGCGTTGTTGTTGGCCATGGCCGTCGTCATGGCCGTCATCATCGCCGCCATCATGGCCCCCAGGTCCGCCGCGGTAGCCGGGGCGGCGGCAGGAGCGGCCTGCTGCACCGGCGCGGGCTGGGGGGCGGGCTGCGGCGCGGGAGCGGGGGCGGGCTGGCCTCCGGCCATGTTCGCCATCATCGCCTCGATCTCCGCCTGGCTCATCTTGCCGCCGGAAGAGGCGGGCTCCGGTGCCGGGGCCGGGGCGGGCTCGGGTTCGCCGCCGGACATCCCCGCCAGCATGGCCTCGATTTCCTCCTGGCTCATCTTGCCGCCGGAGGAGGCGGGCTCCGGCGCCGGGGCCGGGGCGGGCTCGGGTTCGCCGCCGGACATCCCCGCCAGCATGGCCTCGATCTCCTCCTGGCTCATCTTGCCGCCGGAGGAGGCAGCGGGCTCGGGAGCGGGGGCGGGTGCGGGAGCAGGTGCGGCGGGGGCCGCGTCCTCCTCCCCTTCCTCTTCCAGGCCCAGGCCCCTCAGCAGGTCCTTGGCCAGCTCCACGCTCATGACATTCATGAACTCGCTCTCCAGGGCCCCCTCGATCTTCAGGGAGAAGCGGACAATGACGATGGTCTCCGCCCCCTGGGGGAGGTGGTTCTTCTTGAAGGCGTCCAGGTCCTCCAGCTCAAAGGGCTGGGGGGTGGAGATGTCCACCTGATAGCCCAGGAAGTCGCTCATAGCCGTGGCGGCCGCGCCCATCATCTGGTTCATGACCTCGCACACGGCGCTGATGGTCAGCTCGTTGAGCTCGAACTCCTCGTCCGGCGTCTCGCCGCCCATCAGGATGTCCACGATGACCTTGATGTCGCTGCGCTTGAGCAGCATGATGTTGCTGCCCGAAAGGCCCTCCACGTACTTGATCTCAATGCCCATGGCGGGCTCCAGGTTGCCCAGGACAAAATCCGCCACGTTGATGGAGGAAACCGTGGGCGTCGTAATATCGACTCTGTGCTCCAGAAGATTGGATACCGCGGTGGCAGAGGAGCCAAGGCTGATATTCATCATTTCCCCGAGGGCGTCCGTCTCCATCGGGCTAAATAATTTTTTCTCCATTCCGTCTACTCGCTCCTTTGCTCAAGCTGATAGCATACTTCATCTATTTTCACAGCCATATTTTTCTTGTGGGTTCCCATCTTACCGGTAAACCAGTGATAGCCGCCGATCTCCAGATAAATGGGGGATTCCTTGGACTGGCCCAGATCAATGACGTCTCCCACGTTCAGATGGTAGATGTCGCTGAGGGACAGCTGGGCGCTGGCCAGCTCCGCGATGATCTCCAACTCGGAGTCACGCAGCTTGTCGAAAATCTCGTCCGACTTGTCTTCCATGGTCGCTCTTCGGAGGGGGCTCTCCCGGCTGATCTCGGCGAAGACGTTGGTGAGCACCTCTCCCGGCAGGCAGATGCTCATCCGCCCCGCCAGATTTGGGAACATCAGCTTCATATCCACAATCACCACGGTCTCGTCCAGGCCGATCACCTGGTTCAGCGTGGGATTGACCTCTGTGCGGCTGTAGCCGAAGTGAATGGGCGCATAATTCTCCCAGCTGCGGTCCATCACCTTGACAATGTCCTCGGCCAGATCCTCATAGAGCTTCAGCTCCAGGTCCGTATAGCTGTAATCGTCCTCCAGTGAGTCGTCTACAGAACCCTCGCCGCCCAGCATCCGGTCCATCATGCTGAGGGCTGTGGTAGTGGAAATATAGAGCATTGCCGGGGTCTCCTGGACCTGCTCCTTCAATTCCACATCAATCATTCCCAATACGTCGCCCTCGGTCAGGGCATTGGAAAATTCGTAATAGCGCTGCTCCTCGATGCTCTCCACCGTGATCTCACAGTTGGAGCGGAGCCGGGCGTTGATGCGGGAGCTGATTACCCGTGAGTAATTATCAAAAATGCCGTTGAGCATCTTGATGCGGTCTTTGGTGAACTTACGGGGACTGCCAAAGTCGTATTTTTGATACTTCTTCTCCTGCTTGTCGCCGGATTGCTCCAGGTCCTTGTCGCCGCTGCGGACCGCGTTCAGCAAAGCATCAATCTGCGCCTGCGATAATACGTCTGCCATGTCATCCCCCCTACTCTGCGTTGGTATCGGCCCTCCGGCGCAGCTGTCCGAAGGCCGTCAGTATCCGCTGTTTATGATGGCTCCACCACATAGAATTCCTGAATCGCTTCATATTGCAGAAGCTCATCCTGTCCCTGGAGCTCCTCCGCTTCCAAATTCCGGCCGCTGATGATCATTTCCACCCGGCGGTTTTTCGCCATGTTCTCCGCCGTGTCGTTGGGCGCGATGGGCCGCCATTCGCCGAAGCCCTCGCTGACCAGGCGGGCGGGATTCAGCGTGCTGCGCTGCTGAATGTGGATTACCACGTTGGTGGCGCGTTCGCTGGCAAGGCTCCGGTCCTTCACCACCGTGTTGCCGCCCTTCCGGGCCCGGGCGGTGTGGCCCTGAACCCGGACCTCGTCAATGGAGTCCGCCACGCCGCTGAGCATGTCGCTGACCGTGTCCAGAATCGGCTTGGCCTCCGGCAGCAGGACCGGGCTGTCTCCGTCGAAGAAGACGGCCTGACTGAAGGTGATGAAAATCTTTCCTCCGTCCTTGCTGACGGTGATGGCGTCCTGCAAATTCTGCTGCTGAACGAACTCCTGAATCTGCTGGAGGAGGGACTCCATGTCCTGCTCAATCTCCTCCTGCCGCTCCTCAAGCGGAGCGATGCCCTGCTCGCCGGGGTCGGCGCTGGGGCCCGGGGTCCCCTCGATGGTCGGGTTCGGGTCCGGAACCGCGTTGGGGTTAAAGCTCTGGACGATGGCCTTCCAATTATCCTCGCTGATGGTGGACATGGAATACAGCAGCACGAAGAAGCACAGCAGCAGCGTCACCATGTCTCCGTAGGTATCCATCCAGTTGGCGCCGCCGCCACCGCTGGACTTTTTCTTGATCGCCATAGACGCACCTTTCCTTTCGGGCTCAGCCCTTCGCCTCGCCGCCGGCTGCGCCCTCGCCGCCCATCTCGCGCTGCTTCTGGGACATGTAGGTCAGAAGCCGCTCCCGAAGGGACTTGGGGTTCTCACCGGCCTGAATGGCCATGACGCCCTCCACGATGATCTGTTTGCAGAGGACCTCCTCGCTGTCCCGCCCCCGGAGGAGCTGGGCCACGGGGCCGAAAACCATGTGGGCCAGCAGGCAGCCGTACAGGGTGGTGATCAGGGCGGTGCCCATGCTGGTGCCCAGAGAGTCGGCCCCGCCGTCGCCGGAGAGGTTCATGGACTTCAGCATGTTGATCAGACCCACCAGCGTGCCCACCATGCCGAAGGCCGGCGCCACACTGGACGCCTTGTCGTACAGCGCGGCGGCGTCCTCATGCCGGGCGGACATGCACTCGATATCATTCTCCAGGATGCCCCGGACCTTATCCTGGTCGTTGGCGTCCACAATGAGCATGATGGCCTGCTTGAAGAAGGGGTCGGTCTGCTCGTTGGCCTTCTCCTCCAGGGAGAGCAGGCCGTTCTTCCGGGCGATCTGGGCCAGCTCCACCAGCTTCTCGATGTATCCTTTGGGGTCGAACAGCTTGTTGTTCAGGATGATCTTGAAGTGCTTGGGCATGGCCTTGAGCATGGGCCCCGGAAAGCTGGCCGCCACGATGAACAGCGTACACCCGATAGTGATGAAGATGGACGCCGCGTCGAAGAAGTTCCAGAGGTTCCCCGGGTTGAAGTCGAACATCGGCTTCCCCGCCGCGCTGGGTCCGATGTTGATGCCCAGAACGCAGCCCAGCAGGAACACGCCGAACGCGCCAGCGATACCAATGATATAGTTTATATTCATTTAGAAATGCCTCGCTCCCTCAGCCGGACAGTGGACCCCGGCCTGTGAATTTTATCTATATTCGATCAACGCTTGTCCGATACCGTGATCTCGCGGTGAATATCCTGGACCTTGGCGTTGTATTCCGCGATTTTATGAATGATCTCCTCCACGGTTTCACGGACCAGATAGTAGTCGTGATTCATCATGGTGATCTTGGACTCGGGGATGCACTCAATATGCTCGATCTGAAGGTGATTTACCAGAAATTTATCGTGATTTCTCTTCGTCAGAAGAATCATACAGGCCGCCTTTCCCGGCCCGCCGGAGCCCTCCGCCCCGGCGGGCTGACTGTTTTATTCAGCAGTTAGTTAGCGCTTCATGTTGACCAGCTCTTCCAGCATGGAGTCGGTGACGGTGACAATGCGGGTGTTGGCCTGATAGCCTCTCTGGGTGGTGATCAGCTCGGTGATCTCCGTGGCCAGGTCCACGTTGGGGGCCTCCAGGAAGCCGGTGAGCAGGCTGACGTCCTTGCCCGCGCTGGTGACCTCGGACAGCTGGGGCAGCGTCGCCGGATTCTCGCCGTCGGCGCCCTGCGTCTGGCTGCGCCAGAGGCTGCCATTAACATTGGTGATGCCCAGCTCCTTGTTCACGCCGCCCAGCATGGTGATGCGCATGTCGCCCGCGCCGGCGTCGCAGCGGTAGTAGCTGGAGCCTGTGTGGCTGACGCCGTTGGGGTTCGTCACCACGCCCATGGCGAGGTAGCCGATGACCACCTTCTCACCGGTGTCACGGGTCATGCCGGAGATGCAGCCGGTCTTCTTGTCAATGCTGATGCTGGACATCTCGGCATAGGCCAGCGGGTTTTTCTCCGGCCGGGCCTGCCCCTCCTCCACGGGGGGCCAGTAGTCATCCAGAGGCACCTTTGTGACCTCGTCACCCTCACCAGCGGTCTGGTCCACAGCGTAATGAATGGTATAGCTCCACTCGTAGTCCTCTGTCAGATTTCCCTCATCATCCATGATGGCATCATCATATTCGCCGTTCTCATCCGGCTGAACGACCGTGCCGGTATCCTTATCCACAACCGCCTTCTCCATCTTGGGCAGACGGATGGGAACCAGCTGGTCGCTGATGGTAGGCTTGCCCTCGCCGTCAACGCCGTCGTTGACGTTCACGAAGCCATAGACCACCTGCCCCTGACCGTCCACCAGGTATCCGTCGGGGCCGAAGCGGAAATCGCCGTTCCGGGTGAGCGTAAGGCTCTTGAAGCTCTCGGGATTGGTGGGGTCGATGATGCTCTGCTGGTCCTTGGTGCCCACCACAAAGAAGCCGTCGCCCACGATGGCGCAGTCCATGGGGTTGCCGGGGTTATAGGTGGAGGTGGACATATCCAGGTCGATGCTGGCCACCAGGGAGCCGTAACCCAGCTGAGAGGGGTTCATGCCGCCCACGCTCTCGCTGCCGTTGGAGCCGCTGCTGAACATGGTGTACATGCTGTCGCGGAACATGGTCCGCTGCTTTTTATACGCGGTGGTGTTGACGTTGGCAACGTTGTTGCCGATAACGGTGAGCTTCTGCATGTGGGCCCGAAGGCCCGCAACAGACGCGTACATTGATCCGGTCATAGGGAAATTGAACTCCTTTCGATTCCTGGCGCCGCCCGGACCCCGCCAGTCGGACGGGGCCCGCGGGCCTCCGAAACCGGTCCTGCCCTCTGTAAAGCGCTACAGGAACACGGCGCCGTCAATATTGGTAAACACGCTGTCCTTCATCTCGTCCTGGGTAATGGCGGTAATGACCTTCCCGTGGGGGACGTTGATGATGAAGGCCTTTTCGGTGTCCATCGCCAGAATGTTCGTGGCGCCCTTGGCCTGAGCCCGCACCATGCTGCCCTTGATCTGGTCGATCAGGCCGGGTGTGATCTCAATGCCGCGCTCCTCCGCCCGGCTTCTGGCGTGTTTGGAAAATTGGACATCCTGTCCAGCCCTTGTCAGCTCCTGCTGCAAGGCGGCGGAAAATCCGCCCGTGCCCGTTCGCTTCCCTGCGTCCGGTGTTGCGGCTGTCTGAAGTTGTCTGGTTACGCGTTCGATCATGAAACCGCCACCTCAATCCTTCGGTGCGCCGTTCTCTCCGCCGTACTCCGGCTCCTGGGTCCCGGCGGGGGGCTGGGTCTCGCCTGGTTTCTCCGTTCCCTCGGGCTTTGTGGTCTCGCCGGGCTTCTCCGTCTCGCCGGGTTTTTCGGTTTCACCGGGCTTTTCGTCGCCCTCAACCTTGTCGTCGTCCTCGTCCTCCTTTTCGGGCAGACGGCCGACGGCCATGATCTCGTTGAGGTAATAGTACTCATCGTTGACGAAGATGATGTTCTGGCCGTCCTTCGTGCCGGTGCCGCTGACGACGCCCACAACCTCCTCCAGCTCGCCCTCGCTGTTGTACTTGCCCACGGTGACTTCCTTGCCCACCAGGGAGGCGGCATAGTTCATCATCGTGGCGTCGGTCATGTTCACCATAGACTGAATCATCTGCATCTGCACCATCTGCCCCAGCATCTCCGAGGTATCCATGGTGTTGTCGATGCCCTGGTTGGTCATCTCGGCAATCATCAGGGTGATGAAGTCGGTCATGTCCAGGTCCAGGTTGCTGCCCTTTTTCGTGACGGTGATGGTCTTGTTGCCTACCTGGTGATCACCCAGTACGCCGCCGACATCCGTCATCAAATCGCTCATTGTCTCACTTCCTTTCCGGAATCATTCGCCCTCCAGGGGGATCAGGCCCAGCCGGAGCTGCTGAAGGAAATTCTCGCTGCTGTCCTCCTGGTCCCGGCGCTGCTCCTGGCGCTCCTGGTGCTGCTTCTGGCGGTTCTGCTCCTCATAAAGGTCCTGCCGCTGGCTCTCCTCCTGACGGGGGACTTCCACCCGGACAGGCTGCTGGCTCTCCCGGCCGAGAAGGGCTTCCAGGCCGGAGGCGTTCTTCTCCAGAAGGGACTGGGTGCTCCGGTTTTCCGCGTGGAGCTCCACAACCAGGCTGCCGTCTTCCTTCCAGGTCATTTCCACCTTCACCTTCCCCAGGTGCTCCGGGGTCAGCTGAAGCTCAACCCGGGTCTCGCCGTTTTGCAGGGCCTCCGAGAGCTTGGGTCCCAGCTGCTCCTCCACGGGGGGGGCCTCTGCCGCCTTGGGGGCCTCGGCCACCTTCACAGGAACGGCCTCCACATCCTTGAACACAGGCGTGCCGCCCATGTCGGCGTCCATGAAGCCCTCCGCGTCCTGGCCGTCCTCCTCGGACTGCTGGGGTTCGGCGGTCTCCACCTTGATCTCCACCTCCGGCTCCTCGGATTCCTCCGGGACGTCCGGGGCCTCGACCTGCTGGGGGATTTCCTCCTCCGGGACCTCGATGGCGTCCACCGCCTCCTCCGGAACCTCCGTCTGGAGCTCGGGAAGGGTCTCCGGGGTCAGGACCTCAGCGGGGGTCTCAGCCTCCAGGTCCACAACGGGGGCCGTCTCCACGCTCTCCACAAGGACGGCGGGAACCTCCTCCACGGGACCGGCCTCCACCTGCTCCACAGGCACCACCGGATTCTGCATCATCGCCATGGCCGCCAGAACCATCTGTTCCTCCAGCTCCCGGCCGCTCTTGGGAGCAGTGGACTGGACCGGTTCCTCCGGCTGCCCGGCGGCTTCGACGGGCTCCTTTTCAGGGGTCTCCGCCTTCTCCGGCTTCACCTGGGTCTCGGGGCCCTGCTTCTCCTCCATCAGCTTCTGAAAGCCGTCTTTGCCGGAGGGCTCGCTCTTCTGGGCCGGGCGCTCCTGGGGGAGCTGGGGGCCTGCCATCAGCATGCCGTATAACTGTTCCATGGTCTCATTCACCTCCTCTTCACGCTTCATTCTATTCCAAACGGCGGTTTAACGCGCCGGAATGGACCGCTTTTCTCAGGCGCCGATCTGGGCGTTTGCCCGGGCGGCGCTGACGAACTCCTCAATGAAGAGCTCCTCGCTCTTGGCCTCCGCCTTGTGATAGGCGTCCAGCTTCTTCTCTCTCAGCTTCTCGATGGAGGAGGTCTCCTTTTTCGCCTCCACCATGGCCTCCCGCCGCTTCTCGGCCTCGGCCTCCAGCTCCTGGAGCCGCCGGGTCTCCGTCTGAATTTCCAGCTCGCTGGCCCGGAGGGCGCTCTGATACATCAGCGCTTCCGTAATGGGAAGGCCCTCCGCCGCCCGGCGGCGGTACTCCTCGTTGCAGTCCCGGTACTCCTGCCAGAGGCTTTCCAGCACCGCCTCCTGGGCCCGTACCCGGCCCACGGCCTCGGCGTGCTCCCCCTGGAGGACACCCAGCACCTGCTACTTATAGGAAAGAACAGTGTCCAGAGAAAACTTGAACTTCTTCACTTCGGCGGTTCTCCTTTGTCGGTCAGTTCAAAATGCTCTTCAGCTTCTCGATGCACTGATCATAGCTGAAGGCCTCGTCAATCTCCTGCTTCAGGAATCCGTTCACCGCGTCGATCTTGGAAAGGGCGTAGTCCAGATTCCGGTTGGTCCCGGGCTTATAGGCGCCAATGGCCACCAGGTCCGCGTTCTTCTCATAGGTACTGAGAATGTCCCGCAGGCGGGAGGCCAGCTGCCGGTGCTCCGGGGAGACGATTTCCACCATCAGACGGGAAATGCTGGCGGAGACGTCAATGGCGGGGTAGTGGTTGCTGTTGGCAAGGGCCCGGGAGAGAACGATGTGCCCGTCCAGAATGCCCCGGACGGTGTCGGCAATCGGCTCGTTGGTGTCGTCGCCCTCCACCAGCACGGTGTACACGCCGGTGATGGACCCCTTGTCGAAATTGCCGCTGCGCTCCAGCAGCTTGGGCATCTCCGCGTACATGGAGGGGGTGTAGCCCCGGCTGACCGGAGGCTCCCCGATGGCCAGCCCGATTTCCCGCTGGGCCATGGCGAACCGGGTGAGGGAATCCATCATGAGGAGCACGTCATACCCCTGGTCCCGGAAGTACTCCGCGATGCCCGTGGCAACGCTGGGGCACTTCCGCCGGAGCATGGCGGGCTGGTCCGAGGTGGCCACCACCAGAACGGAGCGGCGCATGCCCTCTTCCCCCAGGTCCTTCTGGACGAACTCCAGAACCTCCCGGCCCCGTTCGCCCACCAGGGCGATGACGTTGATATCCGCCTTGACATTCTTGGCGATCATGCCCATCAGCGTGGATTTTCCGACGCCGGAGCCCGCGAAGATGCCAATGCGCTGGCCCTTTCCGATGGTGATCATCCCATCGATGGCCTTGACTCCAAACTCCATCCGCTCCCGTATGGGGGGGCGGCGGAGGGGATTGATATAGGTGCTGTCCACGCAGTAGGGTTCGCCGCCCTCAAAGGGAGCCTTGCCGTCAATAGGCTGGCCCATGGCGTTGATGATGCGCCCCCGGAGGAACTCCCCCACCCGCAATGTCAGCTGGTGCCCGGTGTTCCGGACGAAGTTCCCCGCCGAGATACCCGCCATGTCGGAATAGGGCATCAGCAGGATGTGGTCATTCTTGAAGCCCACCACCTCCGCCGTGACCTGGCTGCCGGAGTCGCCGTTGTAAATCCGGCAGATATCCCCCACGGCCGCCCGGCCGCCGCTGGCCTCGATGGACATTCCGACGATATTCTCAATTTTCCCGGTCAGGCTGTAGGTCTCCGCGTTGTAGACCTGACGGATCATTTGCCGGAACATAGCCACTCCTTCATCCTATGTCAAACGCCGCCGAAGTTTAAATTGCTGAAGCTGACACCCTCCTCCACCGGTCCGGCGTCGGACAGCAGAGTGCGGATGTTGTTCATCTGGGTGGCGGCGCTGGCGTCCACGATTTCATCCGGGGTCTCTATAATACAGGTGCCCGCCTCGTCGTCCGCCATGGGAATAATGCGCACCCGGTCCGACAGGGCCGAGAGGGCGTTCATGAGGGATGCGGGAACCTTGGAAAGGTGCTTTGCGTCACACTCGGCGATGTAAATATGGGCCCACTCCCGGCGCTTCCGCTTATCAATGGCGGTCTGAATCATCCGGCAGATCACGTCGGAACTGCTCTTCAGACTGACGCACACCACCTTTTCCGCGATGGCGATGGCCAGGTCCCGAAGCTCCTCCACATTCTCGTCCATCCGCCGGTCCAGCTCGGCCCCGGCCTGGGCGAGAAAGCGGTCAAAGTCTGCGGCAAGCTCCTCCGCCTGCCGCCGCTGGGCCCGCTGGCCCTCCTGAAGGGCCTGAGCGGCCCCCTGCGCCAGGCCCTCGGCCCGTCCGGCCTCCAGCCCGCTCTGGCGGGAGGACTCATAGAGCTCCTGGGCCTTGAGCTCCGCCTCCAGGCGGGCCTGATCCAGGATTTCCTCCGCCCGCCGGCGGGCGTCCTCCAGAATCTGCTCCGCCTGAATCTGGGCGAAGCTCACCGGGTCCGGTTCGGGCTCCGGCTCGGGGGGAGGCGTCGGCTCCTCCTCAATCCGGATGTCCAGCTCCGGCGGCGCCTCCTCCTCCGGCTCGGGAGGCGGCGGAGGGGCGGCGGCCTCCTCCTCTTCCAGGATCAGGTCCGCCGCCTTTGGGAACTGATAGGGCTCGGCCTTCGGGCGCATGATGGATTTCCAAATACTAGGCAATTATATCGTCCTTTCCGCCCTTGAGGATGATGATCTCACCCTTCTCCTCCAGTCCACGGATGATGCCGACAATGCGCTGCTGGGCCTCCTCCACGTCCTTCATGCGGACGTTGGAGGTGATTTCCAGATCGTCCTTGATGCTCTGGGCCATACGGGAGGACATGTTGGCAAACAGCTTGTTTGCCACCTCGGTGTTGGCGGCCTTGAGGGCCAGCACCAGGTCTCTGGGGTCGCAGTCCCGGACAAAGCGCTGCACGGAACGGTCGTCCATGGTGATGATGTCCTCGAAGACGAACATCCGCTTTCGGATCTCGTCCGCCAGCTCGGGATCGGACAGGCCGTCGAAAATGTTCTTCTCGCTGGTCCGGTCCAGGTTGTTCATCACATCGGCCACATAGTCGATGCCGCCAACCTTGATATTGGTATCGGTCATGATGTTGGAGAACCGGTTGTGCATCTCTGCCTCCACAATCTTGATGGCCGCGGGGGAGACGCTGTCCAGCTTGGCAATGCTCTCCACCACCTGAATCTGCTTCTTCTCCTCCAGCTGGGCCACCACGCCCGCCGCCTTGTCCGCGTCCACGTAGGACAGGACCAGGGCGATGGTCTGGGGCCGCTCGCTGCGGAGGGCGGAGTACAGAGACTTGACGTCCGCCTTGTCCATGAAGGCGAATTCCCGGTTCTTCAGGTTCTTGGTCACCTTGCCCAGGAGCTCCATGGCCGCCTGTTCGCCGTAGGCCTTCTCCAGAACGGCCTTGGCGTATTCCAGGCCGCCCTCGGTAACGGCCTTGTTGGTCATGCAGAGCTGATAGAACTCGTTGAGGATGTCCTCCGTCTGCTGGGTGCTCAGTATCCCGAGACGGGCCACCTCCAGCGTCAGCTGCTCGACCTCCTCGTCCTCCATGAATTTATAGAGGAGCGATGCCTTCTCCGCGCCCAGGGCGATGATGACCGCCGCCGCCTTCTGGGCGGTGGACAGCTCCACAGTCTTCGCGCCGCGTTTATTCTGCTCGGGCGCTGCCGTCTGGGTGGCGGCTGCCGCTTCAGCCATTGTCGTCGCCCCCTTTCAGCCAGATCTTGATCATCTGGGCCGCGATTTCCGGATTGTCGCTGACGAACTGGCGGATATCCTTCCGCAGCTCCATGCTCCGCTCCAGCTCCAGGTCCATGACGTCGGCGCCGTCCTGGGCGCCTTCGCCCTCCTCGCTCAAACCGGCGGCGGCCAGCATGGCCTCCATCTCCCGGCGCTCCGCCTCCTGCTGGGCCTCCAGCTTCTTCCGCTTCTTTCTGCGCAGCAGAAGGATGACGGTCAGAAGGATGATAAACAGCAGCAGGCCCGCACCGGCGGCGATGAGCACCCACAGGGGCACGCTCTGTCCGTCCTCCCCGCTGCCGGAAGGTCCGGCGTTGAGGTTGGGATCATAGAACTCCATGGAGACCACGGAGATTTTGTTCTCCAGAATCTCCTCCCCGGTGACGGGGTCGATCTCCCCGGTGATGCCGGCGGCCTTGGCCGTGTGGCGGCGGATGTCCTCGATGTTGAAATCCCCCGCCGTCCGGGCGTTGACGGACACGGACACGGTGCAGTCCTTCATGTTCACCGCGCCGTTGTTGTCGATATTAATGGTGCTGTGGGAGTTGTCGTAGTCGATCTGCTTGTTGCTGTAGATGGAGTTGTCCCCGTCCTGGGGGTCCGTAAGGCCCTCCACGTACTCCGGCAGGTCGGAGTTGGTCTCCGTGCCGGGGATGCCGCCCGCCGGGTTGTCGCCGGGGCGGCCCACGTAGCCCTCCCAGTGCTCGGATCCCACGACGCCCCGCCCGTCGGTGCTGCCGTCCTGGGCGTAGGGTGGGAGGATGGTTTCATTCCGCTCCTCGGTGGTCCGGTTGACCTCCACCTCGCAGGTGACGCCCACCCGGACGTTATCCTCGCCGAAGAAGGGCATCAGCACGTTCATGACCTGGGTGCGGATGCGGTTCTCCATGGCCTGCTGAAACTGCATCTTCAGCGCCGAGGCGTCGCCGTTAAGGGCGTCGCCGGTGAGATAGATGTTGCCGACGCTGTCCACGATGCTGACGGAATCGATCTCCAGCCCCTGCACGGAGTGGGCCACGAATTCCTGAATGGCCTGGGCCTGGCCGTCGGAGAGCATCTTGCCCTCCATCATGGTCACCTTGACGGCGGCGCTGGCCTTCACCACGTTGCCGCTGTCCAATATGTAGGCCCGGTTCTCTCCCGGCGTAATGTTCACCGTGGCGTCGATCACGTTGTCGAAGCTGCGGATAACCCCGGCCATCTTCGCCTCCAGATCCTTCCGGTCGGCGTAGCTTCGCTCCTCGTTGGTGGAGAAGGCGTTGAGGTTATCCATGTAATAACTGCCGGTCTCGGTCAGGTTCGCCATGAGAAGGCGGGCCTTCAGCGCGGTCTCCTGACTCTCGGGCACCAGAATGGTGTTCCCGTCCTCCATCTTATAGTCCGTGACGCCCTGTTCCGTCAGGAACGTCAAAACATCCGAGGCCTCGCTGTTGCTCACCTGCGTGATCAGCACGGCGTATTCCTCTTTGTTCAGCGTCAGCACAACGGCGGCGGCCACGATGATGATCACCAAAACAGCGGCGATGGCGATCCACACCTTTTTTGAAACTGTCTTCAGGCGCTCCTTCGTCTTGCTCAGAAGCGCCTTCGCTTTTTCCTTCACGTCGTTCAACCGCTGTCACCTCCTTCTCTCTTCGCCGCCCGGGCGGCGGTCTGCCTACATGGTTTGTGCTGCCTGGCTCCAGGGGGAACAGGCAGCACGGGGGATTCCCCCGTCCGCCGCAGGCCTTACAGGCTGATTCGCGTCAGCTCGGAATAGGCGTCCAGCGCCCGCCTCCGCAGCTCAATCAGCATATTGGTGGCAGCCTGGCTCTTGCTCGCGGCAATCATGGTCATGGCGGGGTTATCCAGCTGACCGGTGGTCAGCAGATATTGCATTTCCTTGTACTCCGCGTCGGTCTCTTTCACGTTGTCAATTGCCGAGCGGAAAATAGCGCCGAAGACGCCCGTCTCCGCAGGGGAGGAAGCGTCCTGCGCCTTGGGTTCCGGGTTCAGCGGGTTCAGCGGTGTCAGCCGCTCAATGGGCGTCAGCATCTCGTCCGCCTCCTCTCAGTTATTTCCCGATCTGAAGGCCGTCGTTCACAACGGCCTTCATGGTGTTGAACATGGTCACGTTGGCGGAAAAGGCCTGGGTGGCGGCCATGGCGTCGGTGATTTCCTTCACCATGTCCACATTGGGCATTTCCACATAGCCCTCGTCGTTGGCGTCGGGATGGGTGGGGTCGTACACCAGGTGCATGGGGGAGGGGTCCTCCACGATCTGCGTCACCCGCACGCCTCCGGCGGCCTGCCCGTTGGGCACCACGCCGCTGGCCGCCCGGGCCATCGCGCGGCGGAAGCCGTCCCGGCCGGTCTGTGCCTCAAACACCACCATCTTCCGCCGGTAGGCCCCCTCGCCCTCCTCCACCCGGGTGGTGGTGGAGTTGGTCACGTTCTCCGAAATGATGTCCAGGCGCAGCTGCTGGGCCGTCATGCCCGAGGCCACGATGTTCATCGAGCTCAAAAAAGCCATGGTTCAAACTCTCCAATCTCCGCCGGGCCGGAAGCCCGGCCCTGTAATCCTCCGCGCCGTTTCCAAGATCCGGCGCCTTATGCGTTCTCACCCGCCCGGGGGCGGCGCTTACTGTCCGCGAATCGCGCTGTTCAGGATGGACAGCTCCGTCGTGATGGAGCTCATCACATACCGCATCTGATAGGCGTTGCGGATGGCCTCCGCCGCCTGGGCGGTGACATTGACACCGTTGTCGTCCATCCGGGTCTGCACCGCCTGCTCCTCCACGCTGAAGGGCGTGGTCTCCAGCACCTCCCGCATGGCGGCCACCGGCGCGGTCCCTTTGGAGGCCAGCGCCAGCTTCTGCTTCAGGCTGTCCTCAAAGGTGACGATTTTTTCCTTGTAGCCCGGGGTCTCCGCGTTGGTGATATTGTCCGAAATCGCGGCCTGCTTGGTCCACAGGTAGCCCAGGGACCGCTCCAGCATCATAAAGGAGTTGCTGGACAGAAAATCCATCATAAGTGATTCACCCTTTCCTAAATCCGCCTGAAAAGTGCCGGGCCCCTTCCGATTGACCAATGCGCCAGAAGACGGCAAAGCCGCCCGCCCCGTCCCTCGAGCCGGGTTCCTCCGCCCAAAAGGGCGTGAGCAGAGCCGTCCGGCGGGCATGGGCTCCGGCAAATGGGCGTTATCCGAGCACGCGGCTGTACCAAGTGGCCAGGGCCATCAGGAAGTTGATGCCAATGTATCCGGCAAGGAAACCGAAGACAATCAGGATGCCGCGCCCGATGAAGAAACCAATCGCATGCATGATGTCCCCAAAAGGAGTCCATTTTTTCATAGATGCCGCTCCTTTTTCTTTTTATGTCTGCGGTTTGAATTTGATGCCAAATTGCACTTGTCGAAATACAAGCCGTACCGGCAGGAATGCACATGGTCTTCGCAACAGCGGGTGCGCACACCGGTCAGAGCTGCAAAATTCTATTCGCTGAAAGGGGGTTCCATTCCGGCAATTCCGGGCATGGTTCCTTCCGCCGCCGTTTCCGGCCGCGTATCCGTGTGCGTTTTGCAACAACTTTCCGTTTGTTCTGCCTAATCGACTCTTCCCCATTATGAACCATTCTCCCAGAAAAATCAAGTATTTTTTTGATAACCACATCTTCCATTTTTGAGAATGTGTCAATCATTTTCTCTGAATTTTCTGCTTTTTCCAAAATCCCCCGCTTTCCTGCGGCCGCGCTCTGTGAGCCTTGACCTCCACACCAATATTTTTGTCGCTTTTCGGCCCTTTTTTGTGCAATTAGTCAATCCGTTTCCAGGTCATCCCGTTTTTCTATGAAAAACCCTTTTCCGGCTTCTTCTCTTTCATCTTGCCATCTCCCATTTTTTGTGTTAGAATCACTCCGTTATAATATGGATGCTTTACGGCCTCTTTTCAGCGCCTCCCTTATGAGGGCCGGGCAGAGACTTGACAAGGATGTGATCCCTTTGCGCAACGAGCAGAAACAAAAGATTTTAATTGTAGACGACTCGGAACTCAACCGCGCCATCCTGGCCGACATGCTGGACGATGAGTACGAGATTATTGAGGCCGAAAACGGCCTTCAAGGCGTGGGCCTCCTTCAGCAGCAGGGGACGGAAATCTCCCTGGTCCTCCTGGACATCGTCATGCCGGAGATGGACGGCTTCGGCGTGCTGGAGGTCATGGCCCAGAACCACTGGAGCGAGGATATCCCCGTCATCATGATCTCCGCCGAAACCGGCTCCAGCCACATCGAGCGGGCCTATGAGCTGGGCGTCACCGACTTCATCTCCCGCCCCTTTGACGCGCTGATCGTCCACCGCCGGGTGGTGAACACCATCATGCTCTACGCCAAGCAGAAACGCCTGGTGGAGATGGTGGCGGACCAGATCTATGAGAACGAGCAGCGCAGCAGCCTGCTGATCGACATCCTCAGCCACATCGTGGAGTTCCGCAACGGCGAGAGCGGCCTCCACGTGCTCAACGTCCGCACCCTGACGGAGCTGATGCTGACCCACCTGGTCCAGAAGACGGACCGCTATACCCTCTCCTCCTCGGACATCTCCATGATCTGCACAGCCTCCGCCCTCCACGACATCGGCAAGATCTCCATCGACGAGAAGATTCTGAACAAGCCCGGCCGCTTCACCGACGAGGAGTTCGCCATCATGAAGACCCACTCCCTGGCCGGCGCGGAGATGCTGGAGAATCTCCCCATCCATCAGGACGATCCCCTGGTCAAGGTGGCCTATGACATCTGCCGCTGGCACCATGAGCGCTGGGACGGCCGGGGCTATCCCGACGGCCTGAAGGGCGACGCCATCCCCATCGCCGCCCAGATCGTGGCCCTGGCGGACGTGTACGACGCGCTGACCTCCAAGCGGTGCTATAAAGACTCCTTCTCCCACGAGACCGCCGTGCAGATGATTCTGGACGGGAAATGCGGCGCCTTCAACCCCCTGCTGATGGAGTGCCTTCGGGAGCTGGCCCCGGACCTGCCCGTCAGCATGAGCAACAGCAACTCCATCGCCCAGCGCAGCCAGCGGGAGATGCGGAAGGTAGCCCAGGAAATCCACCGCCATGAGGAGCTCACCGCCTCGGAGCGGACCCTCCAGCTCCTGGAGCACGAGCGGATGAAGTACAGCTTCTTCGCCGACATGAGCAAGGAAATCCAGTTTGAATACACCGCCTCCCCGCCCATGATCACTCTGTCCAACTGGGGCGCGGAGCACCTGGGCCTGGACGAGATCATCATGGACCCCCTCCACCAGCCTGAGGCCCAAAAGGTCATGGACTCCGCAGACTTTCAGAACCTCATCGACATCCTCCGCAGCACCAGCCCGGACCTGCCCGTGGTCACTTACGACTGCAAGCTGAACTACAAGGGTGCCTGGCGCTGGACCCAGATCGTGGCCCGGGCCATCTGGTCCAACGACGAGCCCCCCCGCTACACCGGCGCCATCGGCAAGGCCATCGACATCCACGACTCCCGGATGAAGCTGGCCTCCCTGGAGCGCCAGGCCTCTCACGACGCCCTCACAGGCCTTTTGAACCATGCCTACGCGAAAAAGCGCATCCTGGAGCGGATCGAAAGCCGCCCCACCGCCACCTGCGCCTTGGTCATCTTCGACCTGGACCACTTCAAGTCCGCCAACGACACCTACGGCCACTCCTTCGGAGATCAGGTCCTGGTCCATCTGGCGGATAAGCTCCGCCAGTGCATCCGGGGCGGAGACATCGCCGCCCGGGCGGGCGGGGACGAGTTCCTGATCTTCCTGGAATACAAGGATGATGTGGAGACCGTCATCTCCCGGATTTTCCAGTCCCTCTGCGGCCAGTTCGAGCACTTCCCCCTCTCCGTCAGCATGGGCGTGGCCCTGACGGTCCGCGTCCCCGGCGGATACGACGCCCTGTTCCACGCGGCGGACCAGGCCCTGTACACCGTGAAGCGCGGCGGCCGGGGGCAGTACCGCTTCTATGACGAAACCATGCGGGAAACCCTTTCCGCCATCTCCCCCATCGACGGCGGGGAAGAAGAGCAGCCTTAACGAAAGAAGGAGGAGCAGTTATGACTTTACAGGAGTGCTACGCCGCTATGGGCGGCAATTATGAGGACGCCATCGGCCGCCTGCGCAGCGAGAGGCTGGTACAGAAATTCGTGCTGAAATTCCTGAACGACGGAAGCTATGACCTTCTCTGCCGGTCCATCGAGGTGAAGAACTACGAGGAGGCCTTCCGTGCCGCCCACACCATCAAAGGCGTCTGCCAGAATCTGAGCATCGACCGCCTCCAGTCCTCCAGCAGCCGCCTGTGCGAGGCCCTGCGGAACGGCTACACGCCGGAGGCGGACGGTCTGGTGAAGGAGGTGGAGGCGGATTACAGCCGGACCATATCCGCCATCCAGACCTTCCAGAAAGAGAGCGTCGGATGAAGAAGCTGATGAACAGCGCCGCCCATTTTCTCACGGTCAGCCTGGCGCTGGTTCTTTTGTTGACGGTGTGCATCTTCACCTTCCTGGCCTTCTTCATGACCCAGAAGAGCTCCGAGACCATCAGCGCCGTGGGCACGGCCTACATGTCCGGCATGGGGGAGAAGGTCACGCAGCACTTTGAAACCACCATTCAGCTTCGCCTGTCCCAGGTGGAGGCCCTGGTGGAGAGCTCCCCGCCGGGGACCTCCCCCATCCGCGCCCAGCGGGAGGACCTGGCCTTCAACGCCCGGGCCCGGGGCTTTGACGCCCTGGCCTTCTACTCCCCGGAGGGCGACTTCGACATGATCTACGGCGAGGAGCCCATTCTGGCGGACCCGGAGCCCTTCCTGGCCTCCATGAACAGCGGGGACAAGAAGGTGGCCGTGGCCTCCACGGACACCGGCGTCAAGGACATCCTCCTGGGCGTCTCCGCCGCATACCCCATGGAGGGGGGCGAGACCTCCACGGCCCTGGTGGCCATCCTCCCCGCGGACTATATCGCCGAGACCCTTTCCCTCTACAGCGAGAACTCCCTGGTGTACTCCCACATCATCCGCCGGGACGGCACCTTTGTCATCCGCAGCGGCGAGGCCTACCGGGAGAATTACTTCGACCGCATCCAGGCCCTTTTCCAGGAGCAGGGGGAGAGCGGCGACCAGTACGTTCGGGAGCTGGAGGCCGCCATGGACACCGGGGAGGACTATTCCACCCTCCTCTCCTTCGGCTCCGAGCGGCGGCACCTTCAGTGCAACAAGCTCCCCTATTCCGAGTGGTTCCTGATAACGGTGCTGCCCTACGGCGAGCTGGACCAGGCCGTCAGCGACCTCAGCCAGACCTGGCTGTACCTGGTCTTCCTGGGCTGCGCCGTGGTGCTGGCGGCGCTGCTGCTGGTATTCCTGCAATACTCCAAGCTCCTCCGCGCCAAGATCGTGGAGGTGGAACAGGCCCGGAAGGAGGCCGTCCACGCCAACAAGGCCAAGAGCGAATTCCTCTCCAACATGAGCCACGACATCCGGACTCCCATGAACGCCATCGTGGGCATGACCGCCATCGCCAGCGCCAACATCGACGACAAGCAGCAGGTCCAGCACTGCCTGCGGAAGATCACCCTCTCCAGCCGCCACCTCCTGGGCCTGATCAACGACGTGCTGGACATGAGCAAAATCGAGAGCGGGCGGCTGACGCTGAACATGGATCAGGTCTCCCTCCGGGAGGTAATGGACAGCATCGTCAGCATCGTCCAGCCCCAGGTACGCTCCAAGCGCCAGCAGTTTGACGTGTTCATCCACGACATCTCCACGGAGAATGTCTGCTGCGACAGCGTGCGGCTGAATCAGGTCCTTCTGAACATCCTGGGCAACGCCCTGAAATTCACGCCGGAGGGAGGGCTGATTCAGGTCTCCCTGTACGAGGAGCCGTCCCCCAAGGGGGAGGACTACGTCCGCACCCACCTGATTGTCAAGGACAACGGCATCGGCATGACCCAGGAGTTCAAGGAAAAGATCTTCGAGTCCTTCGTCCGGGAAGACAGCGCCCGGGTCCGCCGGACCGAGGGCTCCGGCCTGGGCATGGCCATCACCAAGTACATTGTGGACACCATGGGCGGCACCATCGAGGTGGAGAGCGAGCTGGGCAAGGGCAGCGAGTTCCACGTCACCCTGGACCTCCAGCAGGCCGAGACCACGGAGGAGGAGATGATTCTTCCCGACTGGAACATCCTGGTGGTGGACGACGACCGCCAGCTCTGCGAGAGCACCACGGCCTCCCTGAAGAGCATCGGCGTCAAGGCGGACTGGGCCCTGGACGCCCGGCGGGCCATGGAGATGATCGACCACCGGGTGGAGGCTCGCGACCCCTATCAGATCATCCTCCTGGACTGGAAGCTCCCGGATACCGACGGCATCACCGCCGCCCGGGAAATCCGCCGCCGCCACGGCAGCAACACCCCCATCCTCCTCATCTCCGCCTACGACTGGAGCGAGATTGAAGCGGAGGCCAAGGACGCGGGCATCACCGGCTTCATCTCCAAGCCCCTGTTCCGCTCCACCCTGTTCTACGGGCTGCGTCCCTTCGTAGAGGCGCCCCCCTCTTCCGAAGAGCCCTCCCCGGAGGAATCCTGCGCCGACTTCACCGGCCGCCACATTCTCCTGGCGGAGGACAACGACCTGAACTGGGAGATTGCCAACGAGCTCCTGTCCGACCTGGGGATGGAGCTGGAATGGGCGGAGAACGGGCGCATCTGCGTGGACAAGTTCGAAAACTCCCCCGTGGGCTTCTATGACGCGATTCTGATGGACCTGCGGATGCCGGTGATGACGGGCTATGAGGCCACCGCCGCCATCCGGGGCTTGGACCGGCCGGACGCCGGGATTCCCATCATCGCCATGACCGCCGACGCCTTCTCCGAGGACATCAAGAAGTGCCTGGACAGCGGCATGAACGCCCATGTGGCCAAGCCCATCGACGTCCGGGAGATTGCCCGGCTGCTGGACAAGTTCATCCATAACCATCCGTGAGCGGTGTGAAAACAGGCGGGCATTCCCCGCCGCGGGCTGGCGAGCCGGTTCTTCGCCAGCCCGTTTTATTTGGTCGAAAGCCCTCGCGAACCCCCGCATTGAAAAAGGAGAGGAACCCCGAGGGGTTCCTCTCCTTTTTGCGTCCCGCCGTCCGGAGGCGCGGTCATTCCACGGCCTCCCCGCTGGAGGCCTCCGCCGGTTCGCCGCCGGTCCCTTCCTCCGTCTCGCCGCCGGTCTCGAAATCCTCCTCCTCCAGGACGGTGTCCCATTCCTTGGGCTTCTCCTTGGGCTGGCGGACGGCCAGGGCCAGCTTGTAGCCATCCGGGTCGTGCTCCCGGAGGAATTTTTCATCCTGGGGCGGCACCTTATCGCCCTTGATGATGCGGGAGGCGATTTCCCGGCACTTGTCCATGGTCTTCAGGGCCTTGGTCATATGGTCCATCTCGCGCTTGCTCTTCTGCCTCTCCTCCAGCAGCTTCCTCTGCTTCTCCAGGTCCTGGCGGTTGATTTCCTGAAGAAAGGACAGCGCCTGCCGGGACCAGTCCAGCCGGTCGGGCCCGGTGCGCCGGAGGGCGGCGTTTCCCGCCTGCGCGGGCTTTTTCCCCGTCTGAGGAGTGGTTTTCGCGGTCTGCGCGGCCCGTCTCTGCCGCCCGCTGACGCTGAGCTCCATGGTCCATCCTCCTGTTTTCCGCATACCGGGGCAGAGGGCCCCACTTCCGCAGGATTTGGGTTCACCTTATCACACCATATGGAAAAAATCAATCCCCCTCCCGGCGGACGCCCTCCCGAAAAAAGGACCGTCCTCCCCCTTTTCCGGTCCTTTCCCCCCGCCGGGCCCCGAGGTGCCAAGAGAAAAATTCACAAAAAGGCTTGCGCTTTCCTGTGAGCTGTGGTATATTGCATATATTAGAGTATGTTGGAAGTGTAAGGTAAGGAGTGGACCGGTGGTCCGCTCTTTTTGTTGGTCCTTTTCCCTTCCTGAAATTTGTGGGAGGCTGCGCGCAAATGAAGAAGATTACGGAACTCACCGCCGAACTGGCGGCTCCCGCCATCGCCGAGGCGGGCTGCACCCTCTGGGATGTGGAATACGTCAAGGAGGGCGGCGCCTGGTATCTCCGGGTCCTTCTGGACAAGGAGGGCGGCGTGGACATTCTGGACTGCGAGGCCATTTCCCGGAAGCTCTCGGACCTGCTGGACGAGGCGGACCCCATCGAGGGGAGCTATACCCTGGAGGTGGGCTCCGCCGGAGCGGAGCGGGCCCTGAAGCGCCCCGAGGACTTCGCCCGTTTCCTGGGCAGCCCCGTGCTGGTGAAGCTCTACCGGGCCATGGAGGGGCGGAAGGAAATCCCCGGCGTCCTGACCGCCTATGACGGCGGCAGCGGGGACGTCACGGTGGAATCCGGAGGCGTCTCCCGGACCTACGCGAAAAAGGACGTGGCCCTTGTCCGCCTCCGGGTGGAATTCTGAACGGCAAACGGAACTTTCCTTGATATAGTATTACGGAATAAGGAGAATCGTCAACGATGAGAGGTAAAAAACAGAAGGAACCCGCCGGCATGAATCCCGGCGAAATCTTCGCCGCCCTGGATATGCTGGAGCAGGAACGGGGCATCCCCAAGGCCGCCATGCTGGAGAAGGTCCTCAAGGCCATCGCCAGCGCCTATAAGAAGGACCACCGGGATGTGGAGGAGGAAAACATCCTGGTGGAGGCGGACGAGGAACACAAGGAGCTCCGCATGTTCATCCGGAAGGCCGTGGTGGACGAGGAGGACTACGTGGACCCCTTCAACGAGATGCCCCTGGAGGAGGCCAAGGCCATTTCCGCCCGGTACGAGATCGGCGATGTGGTAAACGTCCCCGTGGACAAGATGGAGTTCGGCCGCATCGCCGCTGGCAACGGCAAGCAGGTCATCATCCAGGGCCTCCGGGAGGCCGAGCGGGGCATGGTTTACGACGAATTCAACTCCAAGCAGCATGAGATTCTCACCGGCGTCGTCACCCGGATCGACCCCCGGAACGGCGCGGCCTCCCTCCGCATCGGCACCGGCTCGGAATCCACCGAGGCATTGCTCCTGGCGGGGGAACAGGTCCCCAACGAGCCCCTGGAGGAGGGCATGCACATCAAGGTCTACGTGGTGGACGTGCGCCGCTCCGCCCGGGGCCCCCAGGTGCTGATCTCCCGGACCCATCCGGGGCTGGTCAAGCGCCTCTTCGAGCTGGAGGTGCCGGAGATCTTCGACGGGTCCGTGGAGGTGCGCTCCATCGCCCGGGAGGCCGGAAGCCGCACGAAAATGGCCGTCTGGTCCAACGAGGAGAATGTGGACCCCATCGGCGCCTGCGTGGGTCCCCGGGGCCAGCGGGTGGCCTCCATTGTGGAGGAGCTGCGGGGCGAGAAGATCGACATCATCAAGTACAGCGAGGACCCCGCCGAGTTCATCGCCGCCGCCCTGGCCCCCGCCGACGTGGTGGAGGTCCGCATGGCGGAGGAGGGCAAGGCCTGCCGCTGTGTGGTGCCCGACGACCAGCTGTCCCTGGCCATCGGCAAGGAGGGGCAGAACGCCCGCCTGGCCGCCCGCCTGACCAGCTATAAAATCGACATCAAGCCCCAGAGCTACCAGCCCAAGGAAGGCGAGGAGTTCTTCACCCCGGCGGCCCCGGAGAGCGGAGAAGCGCCGGAGGCTGAAACCCTGAAAACGGAAGAAGCGCCGGAGGCTGCGGAGGCCCCGAACGAGGCTCCGGAGGCCGCAGAAGCCCCGGAATCCGGCGAGGAAGAATAACGGGCCTTCCGCAGGTCCCGGGAAGCAAGCAGAAAAAGAGGTGGTCCTATCGTGCCTAAGGTCAAAAAGATTCCCCAACGCCAGTGTGTCGGGTGCCGGGTGATGCAGGACAAGAAGCTCCTGCTCCGGGTCGTCCGCTCCCCGGAGGGAACGGTGAGCCTGGACTTCGGCGGCAAGAAGCCCGGACGGGGGGCTTATGTGTGCCGGGATGTGGCGTGCCTGAAGAAAGCCCGGAAATCCAGGGCCCTGGAGCGGGCCTTCGAGACCGCGATTCCCCCCGAGGTCTACGACGCCATGGAGGCGGAACTGGGAGGCGCGGTATGAGCAACATTCTCTCCCTTCTGGGGCTGGCCCTCCGGGGCGGACGGCTGGCCGTGGGAGAAGAGCCCGTGGCCCTGGCCTCCCGTGCCGGACAGGCGCGGCTGGTGCTGGCGGCCTCCGACGCGGCGGGGAACACGGTCCGCCGGGCGGAGCATCTGGCGGAGCAAAGCCACTGTCTCTGGCTGGTTCTCCCCTTCTCCAAGACGGAGCTGGGGGGCGCCCTGGGCCGGGGCAGCGCCGCCATCGCCGCCCTGACGGACACCGGGCTGGCCGCCGCCGTCACCCAGCGTCTGGCCCAGCTGGACCCGGAGCGCTACGGCGAAGCCGCCGCCCGGATGGACCTGAAGAACCGCCGGGCCAAGGAACGGCAGGCCGCCCCCCGGCGGGAACCGAAAGAACGGCGTCCCGCCGCCCCCCGCCGCCCCGGAAAGCCGGAGCGGGCCCCATGGAACGGAGAACGGCGAAAGCGCCGGGAGGAACCGGCCCACCGTCAGGGCGGCAGGCCGGAGCAGAGCCGCGACCGGCCCCGCGCCCCCGGAGCGGGCCGTCCCTCCGGCGGCAAACCCGCCTCCCCGGGAGGCAGGCCCTCCCCCTCCGGCGGCCGGTCCTCCCCCTCCGGGAGGGGAAAACGGGGCGGGCCGGGTCCCCGCTCCGGCGGCGGGAGGCGCTGAGGTGTTCCCGCGGACCGAGCGCCGGAGGCTTCTTCCGCGTCTCCGGCGGGCCCCGTTTCTCTTTCAATCAAATTTCTTCCCTCCTGAGTCCGTCTGAAAGCCGCCGGGCGGCGTTCCGCCGGTTTTCAAACGGACTCCCGGAGAGGATTCAAACGAGGTGTTTTATTTGGCTATTGAAAAATACAGAGTCCACGAGGTGGCAAAGGATTTTGGCCTTCCCACCAAAACCATCATTGAAATCCTGACCAAGTACGCGACCACGCCCAAGAACCACATGCAGGTTCTGACTGACCGGGAGCTCTCCATCATCTTCGACCGCCTGACCCAGAGCCATCCCGTCTCGGATATCCAGGTGATTTTCAGCGATACCTATCAGGAGCCCGCCCCGGCGGAGGAAAAGAAGCCCCAGAAACCCGCGCCCGCACCGGCCCGGCCCCCGGTCCAGCAGCGGCAGCAGCAGGCTAAGCCCCCCGCGCCCCAGCCTCCCGCCGCACAGCAGCAGAAGGCCCCGTCCGTGCAGAAGCCCGTCAGCCGGGTGCCGCAGAAGAAGATTGTGGACACCCGGAAGGGCGGCGACGTGAACCTGGCCAAATACGACGAGCGCCTGGAGACCCTTGGCGGCCAGCAGGGCGAGCGGATGCAGCGCCAGCAGCGCAGCGGCCGGGAGAAGGTCCGCGGCGGCCAGCAGCGCCGGGGCGGCCCGGTGTTCTCCAACAAGCGCCGCCAGGACGAGGCGGAGAAGATGCGCCGCCTCCAGCTGGAGATTGCCAAGAAGGCCCCGGTCAAGGTCCAGATTCCCGACGAGATCTCCGTGGGCGAGCTGGCCAGCCGCATGAAGAAGACCGGCGCGGAGGTGGTCAAGGCCCTGATGAAGAACGGCATCATGGCCTCGCTGCCCCAGATGATCGACTACGACACCGCCGCCTTCATCGCCGAGGAAATGGGCTGCAAGGTGGAAAAAGAGGTGGTCGTCACCATTGAGGAGAAGCTCATCGACGTCTCCGAGGACAAGGCGGAGGACCTGATTCCCCGCGCCCCGGTGGTGGTGGTCATGGGCCACGTGGACCACGGCAAGACCTCCCTTCTGGATACGATTCGGAATACGTCGGTGGCCTCCGGCGAGGCGGGCGGCATCACCCAGCACATCGGTGCCTATCAGGTCCAGGTGAACGGCAAGCCCATCACCTTCCTGGATACGCCGGGCCATGAGGCGTTCACCTCCATGCGTGCCCGGGGCGCCATGGTGACGGATATCGCCATCCTGATGGTGGCGGCGGACGACGGCATCATGCCCCAGACCATCGAGTCCATCAGCCACGCGAAGGCGGCCAATATCCCCATTGTGGTGGCGGTCAATAAAATCGACAAGGAAAACGCCAATCCGGACCGGGTCATGCAGCAGCTGACGGAGCACGGCCTCGTCCCCGAGGACTGGGGCGGCGAGACCATCTGCTGCAAGATTTCCGCCAAGAAGAACATCGGCATCGACAACCTCCTGGAGATGGTAACGCTGACCGCCGAGATGGCGGAGCTGAAAGCCAACCCCAACCGGGCGGGCCAGGGCACCGTAATCGAGGCCCGTCTGGACAAGGGCCGGGGCCCCGTAGCGACCCTTCTGGTCCAGAACGGCACCCTGAAGCAGGGCGACATCATCATCGCGGGCACCGCCGTAGGCCGTGTCCGGACCATGCTGGACTATAAGGGCGGCCGCCTCACGGAAGCGGGCCCCTCGGTCCCCGTGGAGATTGCGGGCCTCAGCGAGGCCCCCACCGCCGGTTCTCCCTTCTTCGCCGTCAGCGACGAGCGGATGGCCCGGGAGCTGGTGGAGCAGCGCAAGGCCGAGGAGCGGGCCAAGGCCGCCGCCCCGGTGCAGAAGGTCAGCCTGGAGAACCTGTTCGACCAGATTCAGGCCGGCGAGCGGAAGGAGCTTGCCCTCATTGTCAAGGCGGACGTCCAGGGCAGCGTGGAGGCCGTGAAGGCGTCCTTGGAGAAGCTGAGCAACGAAGAAGTGAACGTCCGGGTCATCCACGGCGGCGTAGGCGCGGTGAACGAGTCCGACGTGATGCTTGCCTCCTCGTCCAACGCGATTATCGTGGGCTTCAACGTCCGTCCGGACGCGGCGGCCCGGGACGGCGCGGCGCGGCAGAACGTAGACATGCGGATGTACCGGGTTATCTACGACTGCATTGACGAGATCACCGCCGCCATGAAGGGCATGCTGGCCCCGAAATACCGGGAGGCCCTGCTGGGCCACGCGGAGGTCCGGCAGACCTACAAGGTCTCCGGCGTAGGCACCGTGGCGGGCTGCTATGTGCAGGA
The DNA here is from genome assembly GCA_041223955.1 of Oscillospiraceae bacterium 38-13. Taxonomy (GTDB): domain Bacteria; phylum Bacillota; class Clostridia; order Oscillospirales; family Oscillospiraceae; genus Oscillibacter. Next base: position 124,123 of record JBCLRG010000007.1, read on the forward strand.
CGGCAAGATTGTGCGGAACTGCTCGGTGCGCCTGGTGCGGGACGGCATAGTCATTCACGAGGGCGTGCTGGGATCGCTCCAGCGGTTCAAGGACGCGGCCAAGGAAGTTGCCAGCGGCTATGAGTGCGGCCTGACCATTGAGAAGTTCAATGATATCAAAGAAGGCGATATTGTGGAAGGCTATACCATGGAGGAAATTCCTCAGTAAGCGCAAAATAGGGGCGGCGGCGATGCCGCCGCCCCTATCGTCTTCCAGACACAGAAGGTCTAAGGAGAGATGGGTGGAAACCCTAAAGAAATGGCCTGATCAGGGGATCAGGCCCCACAAAGATGGTGCAGAGTCCTGCCAGAAGACACAGCATAAATAAGAGCCGTCTACCGGCAGACCGGTGGAAACCCTAGAGACGGCGGACTCGTCGGAAGAAACTCCGCCCACTGCGCTTCCGCCGCCGAAGGCGGCGAAAGCTCCGCTCCGTTCCTTCCTCCTCTCCCCACCGCAAACGCTTCGCTGGTTTGCGGCGGGGGCCCCGGTTTTGGGGTTGGCCTACCGATAGTGAGTGGTTCCAGAAGAAACGGTCTACCGATAAAATGGAGGTCGTGGTTTTCCCACCGCACCAAAATTGGCGCTTATCAATTCGACAACCACCAAAACCCCCGCCCGCACTACGCCGCGGGCAGAGACATGCCTGTCTTATTCCCAAGCTCCAGGCGCGCCCCCGTAAACCGCAACCCCTTGTTTTTCTCTTTTGGACCGTGCACGGCCCGTTTTCTCTTTTATTCCGGGAATAAAAAGAGAAAATGGGGGGGTGCAAAGCACCAGCCATCTTCATGGCTGAAATCCCCCCCCGCCCGCCAGGGCGAGTACAACTCCCCCCTTTCAGGGGGAAAAAAGGAGCCCTCTATGCCCACAAACCGAATCAACCGCATCAACGACGAAATCCAGCGGGAGCTGGCGTCCCAGATACGCAGCCTGAAAGACCCCCGCGTCTCCGGCATGGTCTCCATCACCCGGGTAGACACCACCAACGACCTCCGCTACGCCCGGGTCTACGTCAGCGTCCTGAACAAGGACCAGGAAAAAGACGTCCTCAAGGGCCTGAAATCTGCCTCCGGCTTCCTCCGCCGGGAGCTGGGCCGCTCCCTTCAGCTCCGCTATACCCCGGAGCTCCAGTTCTCCGGCGATGACTCCATCTCCCACGGCGCCCACATTCTGGAGCTCCTTCGCCAGGAGGAGGCCAAGGACGCCGCCCGAAATCAGGAGGACTGAACCATGCTCACCATATCCCAAGCCGCCGCCCTGCTGCGGTCCTTTGACAATCTGCTAATCCTCACCCACCTCCGTCCCGACGGGGACACCGTGGGCTCCGCCGCCGCTCTCTGCGCGGGCCTCCGGACCCTGGGGAAAACCGCATACCTCCTCCCCAACCCGGAGCTGACGGACACCACCGCCCCCTACTTCCTCCCCTACGCCGCCCCGGAGGGCTTTCAGCCGGAGCGGGTGGTCTCCACGGACATCGCCGCCCTCCAGCTCTTCCCGGAAAACGCCCGGCCCTACGAGCACCGGGTGGACCTCGCCATCGACCACCACCCCTCCTTCGAGCACTTCGGCCGGGAAAACCTCCTCCGCTCCTCCGCCGCCGCCACAGGGGAAATCATCTATGACCTCCTGGCCGCCCTGGGCCCCATCACCGCCGAAATGGCCCTCCCCCTTTATGTCGCCATTTCCACGGACTGCGGCTGCTTCGCCTATGGCAACACCACCGCCCACACCCACGCCGTAGCCGCCGCCCTGCTGCGAACCGGCATCGACGTCCGGGAGGTCAACAAGACCTTCTTCCGCACCAAATCCCGAAAGCGGCTGGCCCTGGAGGCCGCCATGCTCAGCGGAATCGAGTACCACGACCAGGAGCGGACGGCCATACTGACGGTCCCCCTGTCCCTCATCGCCCAGGTCCAGGCCTCGGAGGCCGACGCCGAGGACCTCTCCGCCCTGGGCGGGCAAATCCAGGGCGTGGACTGCGCCGTCACCATGCGGGAGCTCCGCCCGGACGTCTGGAAATTCTCCCTCCGCACCGGCCCCCGGGTCAACGCCACAAAGGTCTGCGGCCTTCTGGGGGGCGGAGGCCACGCCGCCGCCGCCGGATGCACCGTGGAGGCCCCCTTTGAGGAGGCCCGGCGGCAGATGCTGGAGGCCATCGCGCAGGTGGTCCCGGATTTCACACTGTAAGTCAGGAGGCGCCCATGCCCAACGGAATTCTCATCATTGACAAGCCCGCCGGATGGACCTCCATGGATGTCTGCGCCAAGATACGGGGCATTCTCCGGGAGAAGCGGGTGGGCCACGGCGGCACCCTGGACCCCATGGCCACCGGCGTCCTGCCGGTCTTCGTGGGCCGGGCCACCCGGGCAGTGGAGTTCGCCACCGGTTCCGATAAGGAATATTTGGCCGGGCTGCTGCTGGGAACCGTCACCAACACCCAGGACAGCAGCGGCGAAGTCCTGGAAACCTCCCCCGTCTACGTGACGCCGGAGGCCCTGGAGTCCGCCCTGGCCCGGTTCCGGGGGGACATCCTCCAGATTCCCCCCATGTACTCCGCCATCAAGGTGAATGGAAAAAAGCTCTATGAGCTGGCCCGGAAGGGCCGGGAGGTGGAGCGGAAGCCCCGCCCCGTCACCATCCACGCGCTGGAAACCGTGCCCGGCGAAACCGCCCCCAGCCTCCATCTCCTCCGGGTCCGCTGCTCCAAGGGGACCTATGTCCGCACGCTGTGCCACGACATCGGCCAGGCACTGGGCTGCGGCGGGTGCATGCACTCCCTCCGGCGAACCATGGCGGCGGGCTTCACGCTGGAGGACGCCGTCACGCTGGAGGACGTGCAAAACCAGGGCGAGGCCCTGCTCCGCCCGCTGGACAGTCTCTTCACCCGCTACCCCGCCCTGACGGTCCGCTCCCCGGGGCAGGAGAAGCGGGTCCGCTGCGGGAACCCCATCACCCTGCCCGGGACCCCCGGCGGTACTTACCGAATCTACGGACAGGCGGGGGATTTCCTCTGCCTCTCCCAGGCCCGGGACGGGACGCTGACGTCCCTCAAGAACTTTTTTTAAGGATTTGCCATGAGGAAAGAACGTGTGATTGCTCTGGGCTTCTTCGACGGGGTCCACCTGGGCCACGCCGCCCTTCTCCGCCGGACGGTGGAGGAAGCCGCCCAACGGGGCTGTACGCCCGCCGTATTCACCTTTGACCGGCCTCCCAAGGAGGTAGTCACCGGGGTCCCCTGCCCCCTGATCAACTCCCCGGAGGACCGGCGGGACCTGGTCCGGCGGCTCTACGGCATCCGGGAGGTCATCCTGGCCCCCTTTGACCGGGAGATGATGACCACCAGCTGGGAGGACTTTGTGGAAACGCTGCTGGTGGGCCGCTGGAACGCCGTCCATCTGGTGGCGGGCCACGACCACCGTTTCGGCCACAAAAATCAGGGCACGCCGGAGCTTCTGAAGGCGAAGTGCGCCGCCCTGGGCCTGGGCTGCGACATCATTCCGGAGGTGGAGCTGGGGGGCGTCACGGTCAGCTCCACCTACATCCGCCGCCTGGTGGAGCTGGGACAGGTGGAGCGGGCGAACCGCTTCCTCGGCCACCCCCACACGCTGACGGGGACGGTGGGCCACGGGCGGGGCCTGGGGTCCTCCCGGCTGTTCCCCACGGCGAACCTGCCGGTTCCGCCCCACGTGCTGGTTCCCAGCCACGGGGTGTATGTGACGCGGGTTTACTTCCCGGACGGGAGCAGCTGTCCCGCCGTCACCAACGTGGGCACCCGTCCCACGGTGAACAGCGGAAGCGACGTGACGGTGGAGGCGTGCCTGCTGGACTTTCAGGGGGATTTGTACGGGCAGACTCTGCGGCTGGAGTTCTATAAGCACCTGAGAGACGAAATCCGCTTCGACTCCCTGGATGCCCTCCGGGCCCAGATTGCCTCCGACGCGGAGACCACCCGGCGGTATTTTCAGGACGGAGAAAGGGCGGCGGACCTGTGAAAACCTTCGTCTTCAAACACTTCGGCGGCAAGGATTTGTGTTCAACCGAGGAGGAGGCCCGGGCCGTGCTCCGCAAAGAGGTGAGCGGCACAAATGAGTTCCGGATTTATTGTGAATCCGACGGGTATTATCCATATGTGTGCGTATTTATCCGCGGAGAATCCGCCCATATCTGGTATGACCCCAGCGACATCTCATCCGGATTTCAGGCATATGTGGAGGACAATGGTTTAGACCCGGACGGGCTGACGGTCTTCCATTTTGAGGCTCCGGAAACCGAAATGGAAGTATATAACGAGTGCGTCATACCGAGAGAAACCGCAGTGGAAACCGTGCTTGCTTTCATGCGCCGCGACGATTGGCCCGCCTCTCCCAAGGACTTCCCCGCATGCGTGGAGTGGGACGCGCTGTAGGCCCCACCGGCCCTTTCACAGGAAAACCCCTGCCCGGAGCAGTTCCGGGCAGGGGTGATTTTCTGTATGGGGCTTTTCTTTACTTCTTGAACTCCTCCACATGGAGGCACCGCATGGCATTCAGAATCGCGATAAAGGCCACGCCCACGTCGGCGAACACAGCCTCCCACATGGTAGCCACACCGAAGGCCCCCAGCAGCAGCACCGCGCCCTTGACGCCCAGTGCGAACCAGATATTTTGCCTCACAATCCGGAGGGTCTTCCGGGAAATCCGCATAGCGGCGGCAATCTTAGCCGGGTTGTCGTCCATAAGAACCACATCGGCGGCCTCGATAGCGGCATCGGAGCCCAGCGCGCCCATGGCGATGCCCACATCGGCCCGTGTAAGGACCGGCGCGTCGTTGATGCCGTCCCCCACGAAGGCCAGGGCGGCCCCGGGGGACTTTCCGGCCAGCAGGGCCTCCACCCGCTCCACCTTGTCCGCCGGGAGGAGCTGGGCGTGATATGCGTCAATCCCCAGCTCCCGCGCCACGGCCTTAGCGGCGGCCTCAGTGTCACCGGTGAGCATGACGGTCCGCTTCACCCCCGCCGCCTTCAGGCCGTGAACCAGCGTCTTGGCCTCAGGCTTGGGCAGGTCGGAGATGAGAATGTGCCCGGCGTAGTTCCCCTCCACGGCCACGTGGACGATGGTTCCCGGGAGATCACAGGCCTCCCATTTCACGCCCTCCTTCTCCATCAGGCGGCTGTTGCCGGCGGAGACGGCCTTCCCGTCCACTCTGGCGGACACGCCGTGCCCGGCGATTTCCTCCACGTCCGTCACCCGGCCGGGGTCGAGTTCCTTCCCCCAGGCCTTCCGGAGGGACAGGGAGATGGGATGCCCGGACCAGCTCTCGGCCAGAGCGGCGGCCTCCAGGAGGGCGTCCCCGGTGACGCCTTCCGCAGGATGAAGGGCGGTAACGGTAAAGCTCCCCTGGGTCAGGGTCCCCGTCTTGTCAAACACCACCGTCTCCGTCCGGGCCAAGGTCTCCAGATAGTTGCTGCCCTTCACTAAAATACCGCACTTAGAAGCCCCTCCAATGCCGCCGAAGAAGCTCAGGGGCACGGAAATCACCAGAGCACAGGGACAAGAAATTACCAGGAAAATCAGGGCCCGGTGAAGCCAGCCGGTCCATACCGTCCCCGCCAGGAAAGCGGGCTGCGCGGCGGGCGGAATCAAGGCCAGTGCGACAGTGGGCAAAAGAAACAGGGCCGTGGCGGCGATGACGACGCAGGGGGTGTAGTACCGGGCAAAGCGGGTAATAAAGTTCTCACTGGCGGCCTTTTTCTCCCCGGCGTTCTCCACCAGATCCAAAATCTTGGAAACGGTAGACTCCTCACAGGGCTTCGTAACCCGTACCCGGAGCAGGCCGGACTGATTCACACAGCCGCTGATTACGGCATCCCCAGGCCCCACATCCCGGGGCACGGACTCGCCGGTAAGGGCGGCGGTGTCCAGGGCAGAAACGCCCTCCAGCACCTCGCCGTCCAGGGGAACCCGTTCACCGGGGCGAACCACAATAATGGAGTCCACCTCCACATCCTCCGGGTCCACCTCCTCCAGGGAACCGTCCTCGCTCTCCAGATTCGCGACATCCGGTCGGATGTCCATCAGGGCGGCGATAGACTGGCGGGACTTGCCCACGGCGTAGTCCTGAAAGAGCTCACCGGTCTGATAGAAGAGCATCACAAAAACAGCCTCGGCGTATTCTCCGGTAGCGAAGGCTCCGACGGTAGCCAACGCCATGAGAAAATTTTCGTCAAAGACCTGCCCATTCAGGATATTGCGGACGGCCTTCCATAGGACGTCCCAGCCGATGACAGCATAGGGAATCAGGAATAAGAGCCAGAGGAAGGGCACACCGTCCGCCAGCACCAGCGGCAGGAGCTTGACAGCGGCCAGCAGGACTGCCGCCGCAAGGATTCTATAGAGCATTTTCCGCTGTTTGCGGGTGAGGTTTTTCATCATGGAGCGCCTCCTTAAAAGCATGTGATTTTCCACTTGCATTTCTCTTTTAATTCTGTTATAGTAGAGGCAGCATCTAGGGTGGTTATGCTACCCTTGCTGTGCCCTGTTGGGGCTCCCGCGCTACGCGCTGGGAGCTCCCTTTTTTTGTATGCTAGTAAAAAAGGATTCGGGGCTTCAAAAGGGATGTTTCCCGATAAAGGGGATATTGCGCTTTCGCCGCCGCACGAAAAGCGGCGCTGGTCGATTCGATGACCACCAAAACCCCCGCCCGCACTGCGCCGCGGGCAGGGACATGCCTGTCTTATGCCCTGGGTTCAGGCGCGCCCCCGCAAACCGCGTCCCCTTGTTTTTCTCTTTTGGACCGTGCACGGCCCGTTTTCTCTTTTTATTCCGGGAATAAAAAGAGAAAATGGGGGGTGCATTGCACCAGCCATCTTCATGGCTGAAGACCTCCCCGCCCGCCAGGGCGAGCACCCCCCTCAACCTGTTAAAGGTTGATCACACAATCCGGCTCCACTTTTTTGCAGACCGCCACAATCTCCTTCATGATATCGTCAAATCTCTCATCCTCCGCCTCAACGGTCATCTTCTGGGCCATAAAGCTGACGGTGGCATCCTTCACGCCATCAATCTTCTTGATGGCCTCCTCCATCTTCGCGGCGCAGTTGGCGCAATCCAGGTCGGTGAGCTTAAAACGCTTTTTCATAAAAAATTCCTCCTGATATGTTGATATGTCTTCTCACATAGGGAAGCCTCATTCGCGGACATGCTCCAATCCCTGATTGATAATCGTCTTCACATGCTCATCCGCCAGAGAATAAAACACCGTTTTCCCCTCCCGCCGGGACTTCACCAGGCGGACGTTCTTCAGCGCCCGGAGCTGGTGGGAAATCGCCGACTGCGTCATCCCCAGAAGCTGGGCGATATCGCACACGCACATCTCCGACTCAAAAAGCACATACAGAATCCGAACCCGGGTGGAGTCCCCGAACATGCGGAACAGCTCCGTCAGATCATAGAGCGTGTCCTCCCCCGGCAGCTCCCGGCGGACCCGCTCCACAAGCTCCTCATGGGCATGGATAAAATCACAGCACTCCACATTGTAGCGGTCTTCCATGGCGGCCTCCTTTCACTTGAACAATTGAACGGATGTTCATATGTTCATTATACACTCCCGCCGCCATTTGTCAAGCGCTTTTTCAAAAGAAAAAAGCCCCGGCATAAAACCGAAGCCCCAGCATCCCCCGCCCGCTCAAAACACTGGAAATCCATCCCCCGGCGTGGTATACTGTCCCCATAACCCTTTCAAACAGGAGGTCCCCTATGGAACACACCGAAGACACCCGCCTGAAGGCGCTCCAGCTGGGCACCAACGCCTTCACAACCCACAACTTCATCCGCCTGGAGTCCGCGGAGCGGGACCGGGTGGTTTACCGTCTGGACATCCGCCCGGAGAGCCGGAACCCCTACGGCATGGTCCACGGCGGCGCCATGTACACCCTGGCGGACGACGCCGCCGGAGGCGCCGCCCACAGCGACGGCCTGCACTATGTAACCCAGAGCGGCAGCCTCCACTTCCTGGACAACCGCGCCCACGGCGCCATCCGGGCCTCCGGACAGGTCCGCCACCGGGGCCGCTCCACCGTCCTGGTGCTGGTGGACATCACCGACGAGGCGGGGACCCTGCTGGCCACCGGGGAATTCACCTACTTCCGTGTGGACCCGAAGCGCATGGCGCAGCGGAGGGAGGAAACCTGATCCCCCCTTCTCACGAAAACCGGTTCTGAAGACTCCCCCAGAACTCCACCACCTTGCTCTTCAGCACATAGCCCGTATTCTCCTCCGTAATCAGCCCCACCTGCGTGGGGGACAGTCCCGCCGCCAGGGCCGTTTCCGGCACCTCCGCCGCTGCCGCCGCGCACAGCGGGGGGAACACCACGCACCACCAGTTGCGCCCCGCCCCCTCGCCGATGAACACCCGCAGGGCCAGATACTTCCCCGCCGGAAGCGTAAATCCCTCATATTCCCGGGTGGGAAACGCCGCGTCCTCCAGCTCCACTGACACCGGGCAGGCATACCCCTGCGCCCGGATTTCCTCTCCGGCCACCCGCTCCAGCTCCAGAAGCCGGCCCCGGAGCAGGGCCTCCGCCGCCCGGCGGTCCGGAGCGCTCTCCAGCAGGGGCTCCACATAGGCCAGGAGGCGGTCCCGGACCTTCAGCTTCAGCGCCTGGTCCTCCTCGGAATCCGAGTTGGCCAGCACATGGAGGCGGACCACCTTGTCGGACAGCGCCTCCTCTGTTTGCAGCGCCAGCGCGCCGGAGGTCAGGAACCCCGCCAGCGCCAGCAGCAGCGCGATCTCCGCCCACTTCAGCTTTCCTGCCGTTTTCGTCTTCATCGTATGTCCATTCCTTTCCGGCCCAACGGGGCCTTTGCAGAGAGGATGGACAAATTTCCCAGATTTTAAACCAAGAAACAGCGCCCGGCGGAGTTCTCCTCCAGCGGGCGCTGCCGTCTTCTCAGGATTCCGCCGCCCCGGAAGGCTCCTCCCGGCCCTCCGGAGGCTCCTCCGGAGCGGACTCCCCCTTTTTCAGGGCGGAGGGGTCGATGGGGTCGCTCTCCTCGAAGAGGTCGTAATAGTCCTCGTTCTGAAGCGTGGGGCGGCGCTTCCGGGCAATGGCGGTGATGGTGGGATACAGCACAATGGCGATGAGCCCCCCGGAAAAGCCGTTGTTGTACAGGTTCAGCCCCGCCACCGGCCCGCCAGTCTGGAGCACCAGGGAGGCGTGGATAAACCCCGCCAGCACGCCGAAGGGCCAGCCGAAGTGGCCGGAAATCGGGGCCAGGGTGGTGCCGAAGAGGCCCGCCAGCTGGAGCGAGGGGTAATCCGGGGTATGGTGCATCCCATAGGCCCCGATGAAGACCCCCAGCATCACGGGGATGATGTTCCGGGCGTGCTTGCCGAAGGCGGAAAAGCCCATGATGGTGAAAATGCCGCCCAGGGTAGGGCCGTTCAGGTCCCCGCCCACCAGGAGCACATAGGCCATGCCCAGGAAGCCGTTGACGCCGATGTTGACCATCACCGGGCCGTAGCCGAACATCCGGAGGTAATCGCTGGGGGCCCGCCCGGTGGTGGACAGCAGGCGGCAGTAGCCGGTCCAGACGGACCAGGCGGGGATGTTGGTGGCAAAGAAGCCCAGCAGGATCAGGGCGGCGCACAGGAAGCTCAGCACGGCGATGAATCCGGCGTTGTACCCGCTGGCCCAGTAGAGGACGGAGTCCGGGCTGTCGCCAAAGGCGGTCAGCACCGGCACCACCATCATGGCGAAGAGGCCGCAGGCGAAGCCCATGTTGTAGAGATTCATGCCGTTCTGCACTTTATAGGTATAGGAGGACAGGGAGGGCAGGAGGAACCCGATCCCCACGCCGGTAGCGACGCCCAGGGGGATGCTGGCATGGATGCTGCCCAGGGACATGTAGCTCACCAGGGGGGCCAGGGACGTGGCCAGCAGGGCCACGGAGGCGTGCTTGGAGAAGGGGACCTTCTGATAGCGGGCGTAAAGCCAGGTGCCCAGAATGATGGGCCAGATGTTGATGAAATTCTTCCCGAACAGGGAGAACCCCGCCATCAGGCCCATTTCCACGATGGTAAAGCCGTTGAAGGGATCGCCGGAGAACTTGATGACGCAGATGGAGATTCCCGTCACCAGCCCCGCGTTGACCAGCGCCGCGCCGGGCCCGCCGATGGAAACGTAATCCGTAATCAGCAGGTCCTGCATGGTGATGATGTGATACAGACCCTCCAGGATGTCCATGGGGGCCTCCAGGGTCAGGCCCAGGAGCATCAGCCCGGCGGAGAAGGCCAGGGTGGCCGGAAAAATATTTTTATAGCGGTTCTGCACGGCGGTTCCTCCCTGTTGTCGCGTTGGCCCTTCCATTATACCGGTTTCCCAGGCCCCGCGCAAGGCTTTTTTGTGGATTCCGCCCAAGCCCGGCAAAACCGGCCCCGGAGGACCGGTCTGCCGCCTCAGTGCCCCCGTATCTCGAAGGCCTTGGGCGGCATGGAATCCGCCAGCGCCATCAGGGCGTGGTTAAAGCCGCCGCTGTAGTCAAACCGGATATCGGAGAGCACCGTCCCGCCGACCTGATCCGGCATGGAAAAGGTGAAGCGGCTCCCCTTGCCCAGGCGGGACTCCGCCGTAATCGCGCCGCCGTGGCCCTGGGCGATGCCCCGGCACAGCGCCAGGCCCAGCCCCAGGCCCTGGGGCGGCGGCGCGGGCTCGCCGGACTGGTGATAGCTGTCGAACAGGCAGTCCAGCCGCTCCGGGGGGATGCCCGTTCCGGTGTCCTCCACCGCCAGAATCACCCGGCCCCCGGCCAGCTTCAGCTCCACGGTGATGAGTCCGCCGGGAGGGGTGAACTTCATGGCGTTGGAGAGGAGCTGATACAGCAGCTGCTCCAGCGCCCCGGCGCAGAAGGCGCAGATGTGGCTGTCCACGGCGCAGATCAGCCGGGTCTCCAGCCCCCGCAGGGGAGCCAGGGAGGCCGCTCCGGCAAAAATCTCCGTGACAAATTCCACGATATCCCGGTCCCGGAGGGGCAGGGAATCTCCGCTGAGATAGGTGGTGGCAGAGAGGTTGTTCACCAGCCGGACAATCTGATAATAGCTCTGGTCCAACAGGGCCGCCCTGGCGTCCAGCTCGGGGTCCCGCTCCCGGGCGGCGGCAGGGGCCAGCCGGGCGGCGGCAAAATACAGGTTGCTCAGCGACCCCCGAAGCTGGGCGGCGGCCCGGGGGAACAGTGAGATATCCAAATCCATGAAACAGTCTCCTTTCCGGCACAACTCCCGAGGAAGCGTACCCTCTGGAAGCGTCTGGCTTAGCATTTGCGGGGGAAGGCGCCGCCAGCCAAGGAAAAGACTGCCTCCCCCGGTAATATCATAACAAAGGCCAGGAGAAAACTCAAGAATTATATCGAAGCCTTGAAAAAGCTGTCTGTTCCACCCGAATCCGGAGGGAGGAAAAACGCCGCCGCAGGACGGAGCGCAGCTCACGAAACATCCTATGCCAAAGGAGGCCGGAAGAGAAAACGAGAGAAACCCCGGACGAGGTTCCTCTCGTTTTTTATCGGAAGTTCTTCGGAACAGCGTACCGTGCAGGCGGCACATGCTGAAAATCCGGTCCTCCCGGTTATGCATACAAATGCTCATTCTTCCGTCTCCGGCGAGGCGGGCTTTTTCCGGCGTCCGCCCCGGCGGGGGCGGGAGACCTTCACCGTCTTTTCCGCCTCCGGCTCCGGGGCCTGAAAGATGTGTTTGAGATGGTTGTACAAGGCGCAGCCCCGGGCGGAGCCGTATTCCTTCACCAGGGCGTTGCACAGTTCCTGCCGGTCCCCGGCCCGAAGGACAAAGGGGAGCTGGAGGCAGCTTTCGATGGAGGGCCGGAGGGCCACCTCCTGAAAAGCCCCGGCGTACCGGGCCTGAAGGGCGTCAATGGACGCGGCGTAGCCCTTATCCTGGCTGATGACATAGGCGTAGTCGGCCTCCCGCTTGCCCACCAGAACGCCCAGCTCGGTGATGATCTGGAAGTCGATGGAGTTCTTGCCGCCCCGGACGCTTTCGATATATTGCACATCCGCCGTGGTCCCGCCGCAGAGCTTTTTGAGCTTGTTCAGGGCGAGGCCTTTTTCTTTTTGATAGAAGATCAGGACGGTATCGTGCTCAGAGAGCATATCGACGCCGGTGAGGCCGGTGCCGATATTGTTGTCGCCGTCCACGAGAAAAATGGTTTTCATGAAGTCTTTCCTTTGCAGCGTATTTGCGCCGGAAAACGGCGCGCCAGCCCCTGTGGAGCTTTAAAGAATTAGTATAGCAGGTTTCCGGGAGAAAGGCAAGGGAAAAACGTTTAGAGAATGTCCGCCATACATTTTCTCCGGTGGACGGTTCTGATTCATGCTGGTTCTTCTGGTAGGAGCATGCACTATCACTGTGGGGCCTGATCCCCTGATCAGGCCATTTCTTCAGGGTTTCCACCTTTTTCCCGTTGATGCTGCCATAAGGGGCAGTTCCCTGACCGACCCGGCCATCATGCTCTCTATCGCGGACACGCCGGAAAAGGCCGCCGGAGTCCACCTCCGCCAGCCTTTTCATCACCCCAAAATCCTCAGATATGTTCTACCGGCAGCCCCTGCAAATACCGCCGCACCACGTCAAAAGCATGATTCGCCGCCAGGCCCTGAATACGGTCCCGCCTCCGGCGTCCCAGGTCCAGCGCCCGGCAGAAGGTCCCCTCCGGCGCGGCCAATCCGATATACACCACGCCCACAGGGACCCCGCGCTCATCCGGGTCCGGCCCCGCTGCTCCGGTGACGGAGATGCCCAGGTCTGCCCCGGTGATCTTCCGGACTCCCTCCGCCATAGCCCTTGCACATTCCTCGGAGACGGGGCCATATGTATCCAGAATCTCCTGCGGAACGTGGAGCACGTCCGCCTTGACGCTGGTCCAGTAACTCACCACGCCGCCCCGGTAGACGCCCGAGGCTCCGGGAATAGAGGTTATCCGTTCCGCCACCAGACCGCCGGTACAGCTCTCAGCGGTAGACAGGGTCATGTTTTTTGAAATCAGAAGGCCATGGCAGTGATCCGCCAGATCGCCTCCGTCCCCGCTGTAGACCACGTCCCCCAGCGTCTCGCAGACCATCTCCCAGACAGGGGTCAGCATAGCCAGGGCCTCGTCCTCGGTAGCGGCCTTGGCGGTAGCCCGGAGGCGGACCTCACAGGGCTTGGCATAGGTAGCCAGGGTGGGGTTGGTCATATGGGCCATTTTTTCGTGGAGCAGCTCATCCACGGAGGACTCCCCCATGCCGAAGGTCATGATATCCCGGGAGACGATGACCTCATGGGAGAGCTTCCGGAGGTAGGGCTCCACATGGCGGCGGAGCATGGTTTCCATCTCATGAGGAGGGCCGGGGAGCATGAGGACATGGAGTCCATCCGATTCAAAGGCGCAGCCGGGGGCGGTGCCCACGGGGTTGTCGAAGATGATGCAGCCCTCGGGGAGCTCCGCCTGCTGGGTGTTGTTCTCCGGCATGGGGACATGGAGGGCGGATTCGTAGAAGGCGCGGATATCCTCCAGGATGTCCGGGTGGAGGACCAGAGGTTTGCCGAAGGCGGCGCAGATGGTTTGTTTGGTGAGGTCGTCGTAGGTGGGGCCCAGGCCGCCGGTGGTGATGAGGATGTCCGCGCGGCGGCGGGCGATGTCCAGGGCTTCCTCCAGGCGGCGGGGGTTGTCGCCCACCACAGTGTGCCAGAAGACGTTGATGCCCAGAGCCGACAGGCTCTGACTCAGGGTTTGGGCGTTGGTGTTGGCAATATTGCCAAGGAGGAGTTCGGTGCCTACGGCGATGAGTTCGGCTGTATGAGACATGGTGGGCTCCTTTTTTTCCCCCCGAAAAGGGGGGGATTTGTACTCGCCCTTGCGGGCGGGGGGGGATTTCAGCCCTTTGAGGGCTGGTCCAATGCACCCCCCATTTTCTCTTTTTATTCCCGGAATAAAAAGAGAAAACGGGCCGTGCACGGTCCAAAAGAGAAAAACAAGGGGATGCGGTTACGGGGGCGCGCCTGGGGCCATGGAATAAGACAGGCATGTCTCTGCCCGCGGCGTAGTGCAAGCGGGGGTTTTGGTGGTTGTCGAATTGACAAGCGCCAATTTTGGTGCGGTAGGAAAACCGCGACCTCTATTTTATCGGTAGACCGTTTCCTCTGGAACCACCCACTATCGATGGCCCGACCCTAAACCGGGGCCCCCGCCGCAAACCAGCGAAGCGTTTGCGGTGGGGAGAGGAGGAAGGAACGGAGCAGAGCGGAGCTTTCGCCGCCTTCGGCGGCGGAAGCGCAGTGCGCGGAGTTTCTTCCGACGAGTCCGCCCGTCCCCCAGGTTTCCACCGGTCTGCCGGTAGACGGTTCTCATTCATACAATCTCTTCTGGTAGAACCCCGCACCATCTTTGCGGGGCCCGGTCCCCTGACCGGGCCATTTCTGAAGGGTTTCCACCCTCCTCCCGGAGGTGCTGCCATAGGGGCGGACCTATGTGTCCGCCCTCCTTCAGGGTTTCTGCCAGCGCCGCTTTCAATGCGGCTCTTTCAAGGTCTCCACCCTATCTGCCGGTAGACTGTTCCCAACATCAGGGCTTAACCCAAACCCATTCTTCTCCCTCCAGGGACTTTGCGATGAGCCCTTCTACATCCAGCTTGGCTTCCGCCTCACGGACATCCTCCACTTTGGGCCGTGTAGCCGGGTGCCGGGGGGTGAAGACCGTGCAGCAGTCTTCGTAAGGAAGAATCGATGTGTCATAGGTTCCGATTTCCCGAGACATCCGGATGATTTCAACCTTATCCATACCAATCAGAGGCCGCAGTACCGGCATCTCCGTCACATCATCTGTAACTCCCAGCGCCATCATGGTCTGACTGGCTACCTGCCCCAGAGACTCGCCGGTAATCAGCGCCTTTGCCCCCGCCCGCTTCGCAATCGCCTGAGCCAGACGCATCATGAAGCGCCGCATAATCAGGGTGAAATACTCCTCAGGACACTTCCGCCGGATTTCTTCCTGAATTTCCGTGAATGGAACAATGTGCACCCGGAGGCGGCCGCAGTACGCCGTCAAAAGCCGGGCCAGCTCCAGCACTTTATCCTGGGCCTGCTGAGAGGTATACGGCGGCGAGACAAAATGCACCATCTCCAGTTCAACCCCTCGCCGGGCCATCATCCAGGAGGACACCGGGCTGTCCAGGCCCCCGGAGAGCAAGCTGATTGCGTGTCCCCCCATGCCTACAGGCAGTCCTCCCGCTCCAAGGGCGGCGGGGCCGTGGACATAGGCGTATTTCTCCCGGATTTCCACGTGGACCGTCAGCTCCGGATTATGGACGTCCACCGCCACCTCCGGGAATGCCTCCGCCAGCTCGCCTCCCACGGCCTGGGAGATTTGAATGGAGTTCATCGGGTAGCTCTTATCCGCCCGGCGGCTTTCCACCTTGAAGCTTTTGGCGGTGGAAAATACATCCGCCAGATAGCGCTTAGCCGTTTCTACGATGGCCTCCACCGTCTTCTCGCACGGGACGGCCCGGGCCACGCTTACTACACCGAAGACCTGCCGGGCGGCGGCGTACGCCCCGTCCATGTCGCAGGTATCTGTAGTGGGCTCAGCGTAAATGGTACTCTGGCGGATATAGACCTGGAAACTGCCGAAGGGCCTCAGGCGGCGGGCCGTATTGGCTACCAGCCGGTCTTCAAAGGAGCGGCGGTTCAGGCCCTTCAGGACTACCTCCCCCAGCTTCAGCAAAAGCATTTCATGGTGATTCATATGCGTTCCTCCGTATTCTGGAATCTCGATTTTACGTCTTGTATGATAGCACGTTTTTCCCGGGAGGGAAAGCCCTATTTTACAGCGGACTCCCTGAAATCACACTGGAGCCGGGATGGTTTTTGGGGTGCCTCCGGCGGCTTTTCGGGGGAATCCCGGCGGATTCCCGGGAACGCCGTCCGCCGCTTTTCAGGAAAGGCCACTGCGGCCAAGGGGCTCCAGGCTTCAAAACAGAGTTCTAGCCCTTGCAAGAACTGGAAGAGCGTGATACAATGGGGCTGAAGTGCAAGCGAATTTGAGCCGGTATCACGGAAATCGGATGTTCGGAGGCGCAGCATAGCTATGAAGATGTCAAGTGAATCCTTGGATACGACACTGTTTGCCCCCTGTGGGATCAACTGCATGGTTTGTTCCAGGCATTGCGGTCAGGAAAATCCCTGCGCCGGTTGCCTGGGCAGCGATCTTGAAAAGGCGGAGCTCTGCCGCAAATGCAAAATCAAAAACTGCGTTAAGGAGCGGGGCCTGGCCTACTGCTACGAATGCCCCGATTACCCCTGCAAGCTGATCAACCTGCTGGAAAAGAGCTATCAGGCCCGGTATCACGCCAGCCTGATGGAAAACAGCGACTACGTCCGCCGGTACGGCGTGGAGCAGTTCCTGGAGGCCCAGAAGGCCCGCTACACCTGCCCCCACTGCGGCGGCATCGTCTCCATCCACGACCGGGCCTGTACAGAGTGTCAGGAAAAGCTCCCGGAATAAAACAAACGCGCCGCCGTTCCGGAGTCCGTTTCATAACCGGCCGGATGAGCGGCCCCCCTGACATTGCGAATACAGCTCCCTACATAAGGAGGAACTCCCATGAAAATTGCCGCCATCAACGGAAGCCCCCGGAAAAACGGGAACACCGCCCTCTGCCTGGAGACGGCGGGCCGGGAGATTCAGGCCGCCGGCGTGGAATTTCAGGTCTTCCAGCCCGGCGCCGCCGTGCGGCCCTGTATGGCCTGCTATCACTGTCTGGACACCGGTTCCCTTCGCTGTGTTCAGGACGGGGACGGCGTCAACGACATCATTGCCGCCTGTATTGAGGCCGACGGCCTCCTCCTGGCCTCCCCGGTGTATCACGGCGGGGTTGCCGGGGGCATGAAATGCGTCCTGGACCGGCTGATGCTGGCGGCGGGCTGCGGGGTCAACCAGCTCCACCACAAGGTGGGCGGGGCCCTGTGCACTCTGCGGCGCACCGGTGGCCTGGAGACCTATCACCAGCTCCTCGGCGTCATGGACGCCATGGAAATGGTCCTGGTGACCTCGGATTACTGGGGCGTAGTCCACGGGGCGGACCCCGGCGAGGCCGCCCGGGATCTGGAGGGCATGGCCGTAGCCGCCCGCCTGGGCCGGAATATGGCATGGATGGTCAAGGTGCTTCATGACACAAGCCACCCCGCCCCGGAGTCCTCTCCCCGGCCCATGATGAACTTTATCCGGTAACGGCCGGAACCCCGCGCAAAAACGGGAGGAACCCATCCGGGTCCCTCCCGCGATTCTTTTTCCGGCTTCTTTCCGGCAATACGTCTCCCCGCCCGGGCGGCCCGCTTCTGCGGGCCGTCTCAGGCTGTCGAAAAAGGATTTTCGCCAGCCTGAGCAAGTTTTCAAAACGTTAAAAAACGTTTTGAAAACTTATGATTGAAAACGAAAGGAACCCTTCCTGGGTTCCTCTCGTAACTCTCCTCCTTCCCGTCGAGGATGGTTTTTACGGTTTTTCGACACTCTGGGGCGGCCCGCTTCTGCGGGCCGTCTTTTTTTGCGCCCCTAAAGGTCTCCCCGGAGGAGAAACAGCTGAAGCACCTTCTCCGCCAGGCGCAGCTCCCGGGGGGTGCAGCGGGACAGGAGGAGCTGGACCGGCGCCGGGTCCGCCGCCTCCTCGTCCCCTCCGAAGAGGATGTACTCCATGGACAGCCGGGAGGTCCGGGCCACCTTGATCAGCGTATCAATGGACATCTGGGAGGTTCCCACCTCAATCTGCCCGTAGTACCCCGCCCCGATGTCCGCCAGCTCCGCGAACTGCTCCCGCGTCAGCCCCAGGTGGTTCCGCCTCTGCCGCAGGCGGTGGCCCACGGCCTTGCGTTCCTGTTTCGTCATAAGCGTACCGCTCCTTCCATCTCGTTTTTTTCAGTCTATTCCGGAGAGCCCACCGGCAAAATATGCGGATAGATATTGATTTTTGCTATTTTTTGGCGTATCCTGCAAGTGTAAAAAGCCTTGTAACCCTTGTGCCGCAATGGATTCACGGATTTTTGCCAATTATATGAATGCGTCAAATAAGTGTAACATTCTCGCCTTTCGTCCCTCACGGCTTCCCTTTGTGAGGCAGCGAGTCCACAGCTTATTTGATGGAACCGAAAGCTGTTGAATTTGATGCACAGCCGTAACGCAAGTAAAGGAGGCCCACTATGCAGGAATACGTCGTCAACCGCCCTGACACGAGTGCCATGGAGCGCGCCCTACAGGAAAATTCCCGCAACGCCGCAGGAGCAATTTTGCGTCTGGCCTGGCAGGCCGGGCTTCTGCGGGACGAAATCCAGCGGCTGACCTGGGAGCAGGTGGACTTTCTGGACGCGGCCATCGTGCTGCCGGACCGGAAGGTCCCCATCAGCCGGGAGCTGACGGACTGGCTCCGGGCCCTCCGGGAGGTCCGGGACCGCAGCCAGGAGGCCGTGGTCCTCTCCGACCGGGACCACCGGCCCCTGACGCCCCAGTCCATCTCCCGCCTGGCCCGGACCGCCCTGGACAAGCAGGGCCAGCAGGACGTCCGGCTCATCGATCTCCGCCATGACTTCGTCCTCCGCCAGCTGGAGGAACACGACTGGCAGTACGTCTCCCGCATCACCGGCGTGGAGGCGGCGGGGCTCAACGTCCACTTTGCCGGGCATCTGGAGGAGAAAAAAATCTCCACCCGCATCAGCCGGGAGGAGAGCGTCCAGATTGACGAGTTCGCCCTGTGGAAGCTCCTCCGGACCGAAGGCTCCAGCCCCGCCGGAATCGCCCTCTGGCTCACCTGGCAGGTGGGCCTGCGGCTGGAGGAAATCGTGGTCCTCCGCTGGGACCAGGTCCGGGAGGACCGCCTCCTCCTGGAGAACCGGGAGGCCCCCCTCTCCGGCGGGGCCCGGAAGGCCCTGGAGGAGCTGGCCCGGGCCTCTGGCCGGGAGGGCTATGTCCTCACCGCTCCCCGGACCCGGACTCCCTACGACCGGACCCGGCTGTCCAAGCTGGTCCGGGCGGCGCTGATCCGGGCGGGGCTGGACAATCTGACCCTCCGGGACCTGCGGGTGGACTGCACCATCCGCTCCGGCGGCGAGGGGCGCATCATGTCCCGGGTCCGCCAGCAGGGCTGGATTACCCGGAACGAGGTGATGGACCTGCTGGGCGTCTCCCGGACCACGGCCTATAACCGCCTGAAGCAGATGGTAAACCGGGACCGGCTGGTCCAGGTGGGCACCCGGTATTACTCGCCGGAGGCGGTGGTCCCCCCGGACCGCCAGGCGGAGGTCCTGCTGGAATATCTGGGCCGGGAGGGCTTCGCCTACCGGCAGGACATCGCCCGCCTGCTGGGCATCGGCGCGGGGCAGTGCCGCCCGCTGCTCCAGCGGATGCTTGCCAGCGGGGACATCGTGCAGGAGCGGCAGCGCTACCTCCTGAACAGCGAAAAAGCCGCCCCGGAGGCGGCCGTTCCCGCCGGGGGAGAGTCCGGGGAGGGGCAGGAGGTATGATCTTCAGGGCGGAGTTTTGTTACAAACATTTTCCACATAAAACCGATTCAAACACGGCGTTTATCAAACAAATTACAACTCCTCCAAAGCTATAGACAAAGCTCCGGGGGGCTGATACATTGAGCGTGCGGACGCCGGACGGACTGGGCCAATTCCAGGCTTGATGTGGGATCGGCTAGCCCCGACACGAATCCTGGAGGGGG
>JBCLRG010000008.1:0-22404 GCA_041223955.1 Oscillospiraceae bacterium 38-13
GGCCTCAACACGCTGGATGGTGATGCCGATCTCCTTGCCGTCGGAACCGTCGTTGACGCCGACGTTGAAGGTGAAGTTCGTGGCGGCGCCGGAGTTGTTCTTGCCCTTGATCTCCACGGTGGAGCCCAGGGCCTTGCTGATCTTGCCCAGGACCTCGTTCATGTTGATCTTGCCGACCTCCATGTTCCGCAGGTCGACCACGTTGGTAGCGCCAGCCTTGTAGTTCTTGGTGTCGGCGCCCAGAGCGATGACGATCTCGCGGTTGCCCAGCTTGATCTTGGTGCCGTCGGTGATGTCGCTCTCGGTCAGCTTGAACACGGTGTTCGCCATGTTCGCGCCCTCGGCGGCAACGGCCTGGGTCCTAACCTGAGTGCCTTCCAGGTGAGAGGCAGAGAGGATAACGCCCTTGCTGGCAGAGGTCTCGGGGTTGGTGTAGTCGACGGAAACGTCGAAGTTGCACTTCGCCTGATCCTTGGTGAGGGGGTTGGACTTCTGGGTGAAGACCAGCTTGCTGCCGGAAGCCTTCACGCTCCACTTCACATCGTTGATGGTGACAGTGGCATTGGCCTTCTGAATGGAAGCAGCCAGCTTGGTCGCCACAGCGGAAGCGGTCTCAGACGCCTTGGACATCTGGACGGTCGCGCCGGTCAGCTTGGTGCCGCCGATGGACAGGGTCACAGTGCCGCTGGTGGCGGCGGCGCTGCCCTGGAGGGTGAACTGGAGGTTCTTCAGGTCCACCGCGAAGGAGCCCTTCTTAACGGTGTTGGCGCTGGTATCCAGAACGGTCTTGTTACCGGTGACTTCCCAGGCATTGTCGCCGTCGCCGATGACGGTGGAGATGATGCGCTCGGAGCCGTTGATATAAGCCCGGCCGCCGGAGGACTGCTCCAGGGAGCCGTCCAGCAGGTTGATGCCGTTGAAGTTGGCGGAATCGGCGATACGGTTGATTTCGGTCTTCAGGGCGTCAACTTCCTTCTGGAGGTTGGCACGGTCGACCTCGTTGTCATAGGTGCCGTTGGCGGACTGGGTAGCCAGGTAGTCCATGCGGTTGAGCATGTCCTGGATCTCCTGCATGGCGCCCTCGGCGGTCTTCACCAGGGAGATGCCGTCCTTGACGTTCTTCTGGGCGGCGTTCAGGCCGGTGATCTGAGCGCGCATCTTCTCGGAAATCGCCAGACCGGCGGCGTCGTCGCCGGCACGGTTGATCTTATAGCCGGAAGACAGCTTCTCCAGGTTCTTGGAGAGGGCGGAGGTGTTGGTGTTGTAGTTGCGGTAGGCGCTCATCGCCATAATATTGTGCTGAATACGCATAGCTAAATCTCCTTATTTATATTCCGGACGCTATCCCTGCGTCCGTCCGCTGGATGGTGGCGGCGTTCCGTTCGGGCAACCGGCCGGACTGCCCGGGCTCTCCGCCGCCGGTACAGTATTTCCACCGGCCGCGCGGACCGGGAGAAACCCCTCCGGCCCGGCTTTTCCGCCGAGGCCGTTCACTAGCTTTATCGGCAGATTCCCACGCAAATTAAGGGCATTCTGAAAATTTCTTTCGGAACATTTTTGTGCCGTTTCCCGCCGGGTCCCCAGGGAAGCCAGAAAAAGGAAACGTCCCCT
Organism: Oscillospiraceae bacterium 38-13; assembly: GCA_041223955.1. Lineage (GTDB taxonomy): Bacteria > Bacillota > Clostridia > Oscillospirales > Oscillospiraceae > Oscillibacter. Next base: position 1,612 of record JBCLRG010000008.1, read on the forward strand.
CCGGAGCGGACTCCGGAGGGGACGTTCGTTACGCCGGGTTGGCGGCGGTCTCCCGGTCCAGCCGGAAGAGCAGCGTCAGGCACCACAGGCCCGCCAGTCCCACGAGGGCATAAATAATGCGGGAAAACACCGCCAGCTGGCCCCCGAAGAGCCACGCCACCGTATCAAAACCGAAGAGGCCAATGCCACCCCAGTTCAGCGCGCCAATGACCGCCAGCAGAACCGCCAGCTTGTCGATTGCCATAGAAATCCCTCCATTCGTGTCGAGATGGAATTTAGCATGCCCGGTCCGGCGGAGTTTACGCTGGAAAATATTTCAAAAGTCCACGATTTTTCCGGGGCCCAGGAAGTACAGGACCCGGCGGACCACCGGCTTCTCAAGAACCCGGGTCAGGGCCAGGCTGTAGGCCTCCAGCTGGGGACGGTAGTGCTCCGCCCGGGCCGCGATCTCCTGGGCGGTGTACACGTGGTCCGTTTTGAAGTCCACCACCGTCAGGCCCTCCTCCGTCTCAAAGCACAGGTCCGCCACGCCTTGCAGGAGAATCGAATCCTCCGGCGCGGCCTGGGCGTCATAGGACGAGGCGGGTACCAGAAGGGTGAAGCGGTACTCCCGGAGGGGCTTCCGCCCCGCGGCCTCCGCCGCCCGGAGCTCCTCCGCCAGGGGGGAAGCCAGAAGACGCCGGAGAGCCGGGATGTCCACCGCCCGGGCCTGCTGGGGGGTGAGGAGGCTCCGGTCCGCCAGGGCCGCGATCTGGCCGGGGACGTCCGGGTTTTTCATGTCCAGGTACTGGAGAACCAGGTGGGTGGCGGAACCCCGTTCCGCCGGGGTCAGGCCCTTCTCCCGCCGCCGGAAGCCGGGCTGGGAGAGGGGGCGGAGATAGGGCGTATGGGCGGCGTTCTCCGCAATCTCCTCGTCCAGGGGACGGCCCTTGAGCTGGGTGGCCGTGAGCTTGGCGGGGAGGGCGCTCTCCCGGCGGTAGGGATACTCAAAGGAGAGCAGAGCCGGGTCAAAGGCGGCGCGGCTTTCCTCTTCCACGGTCTCCGGACGGGCGGGGCGGTCCCGGTAGGCGTTGGCGTCGTGGACCTCCACCCGCCAGGGGAAGTCCGAGGGAGGAAGGACGGGGACCTCCGCCCCGGAGAGGGTCCGGAGGGGCTCGCCCTCCGGACGGCAGAGTAGGGGCAGGAGTATCCACTCCCCAAAGCTCCGGCAGGACGCCACCGTTTCCGGCGGCACCGGGCAGGCCGCCGAGGCCGCCAGGCGCTGGAGGCGGGTGGGGGCGAAATAGAGGGAGTGTATGAGGATGAGCTTTTCCTTCGGGCGGGTCATGGCTACGTAGAGGACCCGCTGCTCCTCCGCCAGATTCTCCCGGCGGGCCTGCTCCTCTATGGCCGTGCGGGCCAGGGTGGGATAGCGAATTTTCCGCTTCAGGTCCACCAGGCGGGGGCCCAGGCCCAGCTTGGGATGGACCAGCACCGGCGTGTCAAAGTCCTGGCGGGAAAAGCCGTGGTCCAGGTCCGCCAGAAGGACAATGGGGAACTCCAGGCCCTTGGAGCTGTGGATGCTCATGAGCCGGACCCCGTTGGGCGCGGCGGCCCCGGAGGCGGCGGGGGCCTTCCCCGCCTCCAAGAGGCGGCGGAGGCGGGTCACAAAGGCGAACAGGCCCCGGCAGCCCCCGGATTCGAACTTCTCCGCCTGGCGGGTGAGGGTGATCAGGTTCTCCCGGCGCTCCAGGCCGGAGTCCATCGCGCCGAAGATGCCCAGGAGGTTCAGGGTGTTGTACATGTGCCAGAGGAGGCGGTGGACGCTCATGTCCTGGGCCGCCCGGCGGAGGGAGGCGAGGGTTTCCAGGAAGGCGGCGCAGTCCCCGGAGGCGGCCACGGCGTCGTAAAACTCCCCCTCCGGAGCCCCGGCCCGGAGCTCCGCCAGGCGGTCCGGCGTGAAGCCGAACACCGGCGAGCGGAGAACCGAAATCAGGGGGACGTCCTGGCGGGGATTGTCAATGAGCTCCAAGAGGGAGACCACGGTGGAGATTTCTATGGTGTCGTAGAATCCGGAGTCCTCCTGGAAGGAACAGGGGATGTTCCGCTCCGCCAGGGCCGCGGCAAACACCGCCGTGCGGCTGCCGGGGGAGCGCATGAGGATGACGATGTCCTCCGGGCGGCAGGGGCGGAGGGTTCCGTCGGGGGCCGTGACGGGATAGGCCGTGTCCAGCAGCTCCCGGATGCGGAGGGCGGTGAAGCGGGCCTCCGCCGTCAGCTTCTTTACCGGGTGGGGGTCCTCCTCCGATTTCTGGACGGCGGTGAGGAGGTGGTACTCCGTTTCGCAGTCCGTCCGGGGGGGGTAATAGGCCGCGCCGAAGTGGAGGGCCGCGTCCTCATTGTATTCAAGCTCCCCCATTTCTACAGAGAGTATATTTTCGAAGAGGAAATTGGCGGCGTCCAGAATCTCCCGGCGGGAACGGAAGTTCTGGGAGAGGACCAGCTTCCGGTCCTCCCCCTCCGCCGCTTCCGTGTGGGGGCGGAAGGCGGCGTACTTCGCCAGGAAGATGGTGGGGTCCGCCAGGCGGAAGCGGTAGATGCTTTGCTTGACGTCGCCTACGGTGAAGAGGTTCTTCCCCTCCTTGGAGACCGCCCGGAAGATGGCGTTCTGGACCTCGTTGGTGTCCTGGTACTCGTCCACCAGAATTTCGGCGTAGCGGGCAGAAACCTGCTCCCCCAGCTCCGTGGGGGAGCCGTCCGGGCGGACCAGAAGGTCCAGCGCCAGGTGCTCCTGGTCGGAGAAGTCGGCGGCGTTCAGGCGGAGCTTTTCCGTCCGGAAGGCCTCGGAGAAGGCCGCCGTCAGGTCCAGCAGGGCCAGCATGGCCGGGGCTACGGCCCGGAGGTCCTCCAAGGCCTCCTCCCCGGCGATGTCCAGCCAGGAGCGGAGGGGCTTCAGGGCGGCTTTCGCCCCCTCCCAGAGCTGCTTCAGGGAGACGAGCAGGGGGTCCTCCTTCCGGCCCTTGGGGGTGGCGAGGCGGGGGAAGGTCACGGCGCCGGCCAGCTGCCGGGCCGCCTCCCAGCCGGGGGCTTGGCTTAGGTCCTGGAAGCTCCGGGCGGCCGCCAGGAATTTCGCGCCGTAGCCGGAGGCGAGGGCAGGGTCGCCCTCCGTCCGCTCCGCGCCCCGGCGGAGCTGCTCCGCCCAGTGGGCGCTCCGGCGGCGGACAGAGGCCAGGAGGGCCTGGGCGTAGGGCGTGGCGTCAAAGGTGGGGGCGGGCCGTTCCCAGCCGGTCCGGCTCCGGCGCAGCCAGTCCGCCGGGGAGGCGTGGCTTTGCAGCTTGTCGTAGAGGGCCAGCACCAGCTTCACCAGGGCGCTGTCGTCCCGGCCCGCCCCCAGGGTGTCCGCCAGCTGCTCCCCGCCGGGGGTCAGGTCCTCGTAAAAGGCGGAGAGGACCCGGTTCAGCACCCGGTCCCGGATCAGCAGGGCCTCGCTGTCGTCCAGCACCCGGAAGTCCGGGGTCAGGGCGTGCCGGTCCCCCTCCCGGGCCAGGAGGTGGGTATTCTCCCGAAGAAGAGCCGTGCAGAAGGCGTCCACCGTCTTGATGTCCGCCTGGTACACCCGGAGGTGCTGGCGGCGGAGGTGGAGGTCCGAGGGAGCCTCGCCCATGCGGCGGCTCAGCTCGGCGGCGATCTTCCCCCGGAGCTCCGCCGCCGCCGCCCGGGTGTAGGTGATGATGAGGAAGTCGTCCACGTTGTAACGCTCCTCCGTGACATAGCGGAAAAGGCGGTCCACCAGGACCCGGGTCTTGCCGGACCCGGCGGCGGCGGACACCAGAAGGCTGCCGCCCCGGTTCTCCACGGCGTCCCGCTGCTGGGGGGTGAGGGTTACGGGCATCCGGAATCATCTCCTTCCGTTTTCAGCAGGTTCCAGAACTCCTCCTGTTTTATGGGGAGGATGTAGTTCAGATGGTCCCCGTCCCGGCCGTCCTGGAAGTGGCACGCGGCGGACCAGTCGCAGTATTTGCAGTAGGTATCGTCCTCCGTGCGGCAGCAGGGGTCCGCGTCGATGTTCCCCCGGCGGATCTCCCCGGCGATGTCGCGGAGCAGGTTCTCCACATAACGGCCCAGTTGGCCCAGCTGGGCCGCCGAGGCCAGACTGCCGGAGAGCTCCCCTTTCCGGTTCACCCGGAGGGGCAGGTAGCGGGGCTCCGTCAGGGCCTCGTGCTCCATGGCCTGGAGCACCGCCGGTTCCGCAAGGAGAAGGCCGGAGCGGCGGAGCTGCTTATCCCGCTCCGCCTGGAGCTTGTCCGGGGGGATGTTCCGCTCCGCAGAGAGTATATCGTCCCGGGCGGGCAGGTAGAGCACCCCGGCGGGCTCGATCTCCGCGCCAAAGCGGGACCGGCCCGTCTTCTCCAGTGCGAAGAGGTAGAGCAGCATCTGGATGTCCAGGCCCATGCGGACCGCAGAGAGGTCGAAGGACTTCCTGCCGGACTTGTAGTCCACCACCCGGAGGTAGAGGCGGCCGTCCTTCAGCCAGCCGTCCACCCGGTCCACCTTGCCCCGCACCCGGAGCTCCCCGTCCGGCTCGGAAATCACCACCGCAGGCAGGTCTCCCTCCTCGCCGCCGCCAAAGGAGAGTTCGAAGGCCAGGGGGACAAAGTCGGAGCAGCGGAGCTCCTCCGCCGCCTGGTCTATAACGGCGCAGGCCAGATTTTTCAGGCGGGCAAAGAGATAGCGGAAGCGGGCGCTGCGGTTCTGGAAGTTGCGGAGCTCCTGCTGGACGTACTCGTCGATGTACTTCCGGACCAGGGCGTGCAGGGTGTCCCCGTCCACCTGGGCAAAGCCCCCCAGGGAGAGCACGTCCCGCACGACGCGCTCCAGGAGAAAGTGGAGGAAGGTACCGATCTGCGGAGCGTCAAAGGCGGCGGGGGTCCGGGGGCGGGCCTGGAGGCCGTACTCCATAAAATAGGCGAAATGGCAGGAGCGAAGACGCTCCAGGCGGGAGGCCGTCATGGAGATCCGATTCCCGTACAGGGCCCGGACCGCCTTGGGGGACAGGGCTCCCCGGGTCAGGGACGCCGCCCGCTCCATGGCCTGAAGGCGGGGGCGGAGACGGGGCTCCTCCTCAAAATACCGCCACAGGGCGCTGCCGGGGCGGGCCGTCTCCAGGGCGGGCAGCGGCGCCGCCAGGCGGTCGGGATGGTCCGCCGGTTCCCGCTCCACCCGGAGGGACGGAAACAGCGCCAGCAGCCGCTCTATGACAAAGGCGGGCCGGAGCTCCGCGCCGGAGACATCCGCCACGGGATAGCTCACCGTCAGGCCCCCGGTGGGCTGGACCAGGGCGGCGTAGAGGTTCTGGAGCTCGATGGCCATCTGGTCCATCCCCGAGGGGGCCAGCTCCAGGCCCAGGCGGGCCAGCTCCTCCCGGTCGTCCTGGCTGAGAATGCCCCCGCCTCCGCCGGGGGCGGGGAGAACGTGGTCGTTGGCCCCCAGGAGGAAGAGGTAGCGGGCGGTATGGCGGTCGTTCCGGGCCACGCCGCTGACCTGAACCTGGTCCAGCGATACCGGAATGGTGCCGACGCTGTACTGGGTCAGCACCTGGCGGAACAGGCGGGTGAACTCCTCCAGGTCCATGGGCTCGTCTCCCACGATCTCCACAAACTGGTCCAGCACACCGCAGAGAATCTCCCAGAGCTGGGCCGTCTCCTCCGCCTCCTGGAGTCGGCCCGCTTCCGCCTGGGCCTTCATCCGGCGCTCCAGGGCGTCCTGAAGGGTCAGGTCCTCCATGAAGCTGTAGAGGGCGTCCACCTTGGCGGCGGCGGTCTCTCCCTCCTTCAGGCCCCGGGCCAGGCGGTCCAGCGGCTCCCGGACCCGGCGGCGGAGGCCGTTGATCCGCTCCAGGCGGGCCTCCCGCGCGGCGGTCCAGGCCGCCCCGTAGCCGTCCGGGTTCTCCGCCCAGTCCACGTCCCGGAGCCACATGCCGCCGTGGACCTCCCACTTCAGCACGTAGTTCTCCAGCTCGTCGCACTCCTCCGGCGTCAGGCCCGACAGGCCGGTCTTCAGCCAGCGGAACATGTCGTCGTACTCATAGCCCCCGCCTACGGCCGCCAGGACGCCGGTGAGCAGGCTCAGCACCGGCTTCTCCAGAATGTCGCTGCGGCGGCTGAGGTAGGCGGGAATCTGATAGCGCTCGAACACCGTCTCTATGACCGCCTCGTAGTCCTCCATGTTCCGGGCCGCCACCGTGATCTCCCGGCAGCGGTACTTCCCCTCCGCCAGAAGGCGGCGGATGGAGGCGGCGGTGTGCTCCACCTCGGAAAAGATCGTGCCGGCCTGGAAAATCCGGACGGCGGAGGCGTCGCCGTCATACGGGGCCGCCGTGCCGAAAAAGCAGCGCTCCAGGTGGCCCAGGGCCGAGGCGCCGGTGCTCTTCAGCACCTCCACCTCCACGGGCTTCCCCTCCCGCTCCGCCAGGCGGCGGAGACGGTCCAGGGTGCGGAGGGAGGCTTCGAATATCTCCTCCCGGCTGTCTGGCTCCCCCAGAAGGGTGACGGTGAGGCTGCGGGCCTGGCGGAGGAGGATGGAGAGGCAGCGGCGCTCCTGGGCCGTGAAATAGGTGAAGCCGTCGATGTAGATGTCCTTGTCCCGGGCGTAGCCGGACTCCTCCAGGCGGTCGCAGAGGCGGGTCATCCGGTCCCGGGCGTCCAGGCCCGGGCGGCAGAGGCGGGATTCGTAGGCCCCGTAGAGAAGGCTCAGGTCCCGGAGCTTGTCCCGGGTGGCTCCGGCGGCGGCCTGGGAGCGCTGGTACAGGGTCTCCGGGGCCACGTCGTAGCAGCGGAGCTCGTCAAAGAGGTCCAGCAGCTGGCGGAGAAAGGCTGATTTCCGGGAGGGACGGCGGTAGACCGTCAGCTCCGGGGAAATCTCAATCAGAGCCTTTTCCAGGGTCAGCAGCTTGCCCCCCGCGTCCAGCGACACCTGGGCCCCGCCGCCGGTGATGCTGAGCACCCGCTCCGAGAGGCGGCGGAAGCTCAGCACCTCGGCATAGCGGCCGGCGGCGTCCCCGCAGGCCCTGCAGAGGTCCACCTCCGCCTGATGGGAGGCGTGCTCGGGGACCAGGAGAATCTGGCTCCTCTCCCCGGAGCGGGAGGCGATGCGCTCCAGCACCGCCGTGGATTTGCCGGTCTTCGCCCGGCCGGTCAGTATCGTCAGCATGGTGGGTCTCCTCCCTTGGGAACCGGTTTTTCAGGGACAGTATACCACATTTTCTGGCGGGACGAAAAAAATTTTTCCCGCCCTTGCATGGGAACGTACAATTCCCGCCGCTTCCGGACCTCTCTACAGGAGGTGATTTTGAGCGGATGAGATGGACGGAACAGGAACGGGATTTTTGCGCCGCCTACCTGAAGACCATGGACCCGGAACGGGCCGCGGAGGCCTGCGGCTGTGAGGACGGCTTCGCCATGCTGGCCCGGAAGCGCGTCCGGAAACGGCTGGAGATGATGCGCGGCGCCGTGGAGGGCCCCCTTCGGGAGGACGCTGTCCGCCGGCTGGCGCAGCTGGCCTTCGGACGGGCCAACGACGCCGCCCGGCTGGCCCTGGCCCCCCGGGAGGCGGACCCGGATTCCTTGGACCTCTCCGCCGTAGCGGAGCTGAAAATCAGCGACAAGGGCGGCGTGGAGGTGAAGCTGGTGGACCGGGTGCGGGCCCTGGGGACCCTGTGCGAGCTGCTGGGAAGCGCCGGGGGCGGCGGGGCCGAGGACCTCTACCGGGCCCTGGAGGACGCCGCCGGGCAGCTGGAGGAGACGGCCTATGGCGGGTAAAGCCCCGGTCTTCTCCCCCAAGCAGCTGCGTGTGCTGACCTGGTGGCGGGACCCGGAGCGGGACGCTGTGATCTGCGACGGGGCCGTGCGGAGCGGGAAGACCTTCGCCATGGGGCTGGGCTTCTTCCTGTGGGCCCAGGCGGAGTTCGACGGGCGGCAGTTCGGGCTGTGCGGAAAGACCATCGGGTCCCTGCGGAGAAACCTGCTGGCGGAGCTGACCCCCTATCTGCGGCGGCTGGGCATGGACATCCGGGAGCGGCGGGGAGAGAACGCACTGGAGGTCCGCTTCCGGGGACACCGGAACCGCTTCCTCCTCTTCGGCGGGCGGGACGAGTCCAGCGCCGCCCTAATTCAGGGGAGCACCCTGGCCGGGGTCCTGCTGGACGAAGCGGCGCTGATGCCCCGATCCTTCGTGGAACAGGCCGCCGCCCGGTGCAGCGTCCCCGGCAGCAGGCTCTGGTTCAACTGCAATCCCGACGGGCCGGAGCACTGGTTTTACCGGGAGTGGATTCTTAAGGCGGAGGAGCGGCGGGCCCTGCGGATTCACTTCACCATGGAGGACAACCCCGCCCTGCCGGAGCGGATTCGGGAGCGCTACCGGCGGAACTACTCCGGGGCCTTTTACCGGCGGTTCGTGCTGGGGGAATGGACTGCGGCGGAGGGGCTGGTTTACGACTTCTACGACCGGGAGCGGGACGCGCCGGAGGCTCCGGCGGAGGGCTTTACCGCCTGGAGAATCTCGGTGGACTACGGCACCGTGAACCCCGCTTCCTTCGGGCTTTGGGGGCTCCGGGAGGGGGTCTGGTACCGGGTGGAGGAGTTTTACTACGACTCCAGAAAGGCGGGACGGCAGAAGACCGACGCGGAATACGCCGGGGACCTGGAACGGCTGGCGGCGGGACGGCCCATTCAGCGGGTCATCGCGGACCCCTCCGCCGCCAGCTTTATCGAGGCCCTGCGGCGGCGGGGATTTCCCGTGGTCCGGGCCGACAACAACGTGGCCGACGGCATCCGGGTGACGGCGGACCTGCTCCGGGAGGGACGCATCGTGCTCTGCCGGGAGTGCCGGGACTGCCTGCGGGAAATCGCGCAGTACTGCTGGGACCGGCGGGAGGGCCGGGACGCCCCCAGGAAGCGGGACGATCACGCCATGGACGACCTGCGCTACTTCGCCATGGATCTGGCCGGGGACCGGGAGGACGGATTCCTGGCGCTGGCGGTGGAGCGGCGGGGCCGCCTTTGATTACAAGAGGGGAGTGTGACATTTGAACTGGCGGAAAAAACAGCCGGAGAAACCACCCGCGCCGGCGGCGGTACAGCTGAGAAGCCGGGAGGCCCATCCCTTCGGCCTGCTGGGAGAATACGTGCCCCTGCGCAGCGCCGAGGCGCGGCTCTACCGGGCCGTGCGGGAGGCCGTGCCGGTGGTGGACGCGGCCATCTACAAGCTCATCCGCATGTGCGGAGGACTGACCGTGCGCTGCGGAAGCCCGGCGGCGGAACAGGCCCTGGGGGAATTCCTGCGCACCGTGCCCGCCGGGCGGGGGCAGTCCGGGCTGAACGCCTTCCTGGACTGCTATCTGGATTCCCTGCTGACCTGCGGCAGGGCCGTGGGGGAAATCGTGCCGGGCTTCGACAACCGGGACATCGCCGCCCTCCTGTGCGGGCGGGTGGAGGACATCGAGGTCCGGGAGGGGAAAAATCCCCTGGAATTCACCATCTGGGGGCCGGATGAGCGTGGGCGGATGGCCGAGCTGCCCTATCAGAACCTGATTCTTTTTACGCCGCTGAACCCGGAGGCGGAGAATCCCTACGGCGTGTCCCTGCTGCGGTCCCTGCCGTTCCTTTCGGACATCCTCATGAAAATCTACCACACCGTGGGCGTCAACTGGGAACGGTGCGGCAACGTGCGGTTCGCCGTCACCTGCCCCGGCGGCGAGGGCGCCGCAGAACGGGGGCGGATGCTGGCCGGGGAGTGGTCCCGGGCGATGCGGGAAACCCGGGGCGGCGACGTGCGGGACTTCGTCGCCGCCGGGGACGTGAACATCCGGGTCATCGGCGCCGACGCGCCGGTGCCGGACAGCCAGGCCCCCGTACGGCAGATTCTGGAGCAGATCGTGGCGAAAACCGGCATCCCGCCCTTTATGCTGGGACTCAGCTGGAGCTCCACGGAACGGATGAGCTCCCAGCAGGCGGACATGCTCACCACGGAGGTCACCGCCCTGCGGCGTACGCTGACGCCGGTGGTGGAACGCATCTGCCGGTTATGGCTCCAGATGAAGGGGTTCGGGTGCCGGTTCCAGGTGGTCTGGGACGACATCAACCTTCAGGACCAGGTGGAGGAGGCCCGGGCGGAGCTCTACCGGGAACAGGCCAGAAGGCTGCGGATTGAAAACGACGGGCGGACGGCGGGTTCCGCCGGGGACGCGTAAGAGGAGGCAGACATGGAGGAATGGAAGGGTTTGGAGGCCGCAGAGCGGGATATGGAGGCCATCAACCGGCTGGCTAAGTCCCCTTTGACGGCGGAGCAGGTTTACATCTTCGCCGTGCGGCTGTGCGACAACGAGGTGGACCGGGACTTCGAGCGCTTTGACAACGGGGCCCTGGAACGGCTGGGCCAGCTGCTGGTGGGCAAGAGCGGAATCTTCGACCACCAGTGGAGCGCCGGGGGACAGACCGCCCGGATTTACAGGACGGAGGTGGTCCGGGAGCCAGCCGTGAAAACGGAGGCCGGGGACGAGTACCGGTGGCTCAAGGGCTGGGCCTACCTGCTGCGGTCGGAGAAGAACCGGGAGCTCATCGCGGAAATCGAGGGCGGCATCAAGAAGGAGGTCAGCGTCGGCTGCGGCGTGGCCCGGAATGTCTGCTCCATCTGCGGCGCGGAAAACGGCGGCTGCGAGCACGCGAGAGGGCAGCGGTATGACGGGCGGCTCTGCTTTATGGAGCTGCGGGACGTGACGGACGCCTATGAGTGGTCCTTCGTGGCCGTGCCCGCACAGAGGCAGGCGGGGGTCCTGAAGCGCTTCGGCCAGGAGCGGGACGGGGAGCGGGCCCTCCGGAAGGAGGCGGAGCTGGGGCGGAAATACCTCCGGGAGCTGCGGCGGGAGGTGGCCCGGCTGGGCGCGCTGGCCGGGGAGGGCATGGAGTGCGCCGTCCTCGCCAAGGCGGCGGAACGGCTGGAGGAGCCGGAGCTGCTGGAGCTCAAGCGGGCCTTTGAGGCCAGGGCCGCCCGGCGGTTCCCTCCGGCGGTGCAGCTGAGAAGGCGGGAAGAGGCCCCGGCTTCGGATGAGACGGCATTTCTGGTCTGAGGCGGAACGGCGCGCGGTTTGCGGCGTCACGCGGGCCCCGGCGGATTGGCCCGGGGACCGTTGGCGATAGATTACAAGGAGGAAAGACTTATGGGCTATCATTACGAGAATGTGCGGCTGGAAAAGGGCATGTACGGCCGCAGCGGACGGAGCTTTACCCAGACGCTGGAGGAGCTGGACCCCAGCGAGCGCTACCGGGGAACGCCGGTGGAGGGCATGGATGCCTTCCAGCGGCAGCTGAAACGCTTCGATATCCACGTCAAGGGCGCAGACAGCGATCAGGTGGAGAAGTTTTTCCACACCACCGAGTCCTCGGTGCTGTTCCCGGAGTTCGTGTCCCGGGTGGTGCGCCAGGGACTGGAGGAGGAGGGCATTCTGCCCCATATCACCGCCGCCGTCACCCGGTTCGACGGGCTGGATTACCGCTCCATCGCCTCCGTTCCCACGGAGGAGGAGAAGAAGCTTCTTCCCGTGGAGGAGGGCAGCGCGATTCCCGAAACCACCGTGCGCACCCAGGAAAATCTGGTGCGGCTCCACAAGCGGGGGCGGATGCTGGTGGCCTCCTATGAGGCCATCCGCTTCCAGCGGCTGGACCTGTTTTCCGTGACCCTGCGGCAGATCGGCGCGTACATCGGCAAGATGCATTTGCAGGACGCCATTCAGGTGCTCCTCCAGGGGGACGGCAACCAGAATCCGGCGGAAACCGTGACCCCCTCCGGCGGGCTCACCTATGACGCGCTGCTGGACTTCTGGGGAAAATTCGACCCCTACACCATGAACACCCTGCTGGTCAGCGGGGACATGATGCTGAAGCTGCTGAAGCTCAAGGAGTTCCAGAATCCCCTGACGGGGCTGAACTTCCAGGGCACCGGCACCCTGTCCACGCCGCTGGGCGCCAAGCTGCTGCGGACCGGCTCCATGCCCGCAGGCACCCTCATCGGCCTGGACCGGAACTACGCCCTGGAGCAGATCATCGGCGGCGAGGTGACGGTGGAATACGACAAGCTCATCGACCGCCAGCTGGAGCGGGCCGCCATCACCTCCATCTCCGGCTTCGCCAAGCTCTTCACCGACGCGTCCAGGGCCATGACCCTGAGCGCCTGAGAGGTCCGGCGTGGGTGAGCGGATTTTGGAGCTGGCCCTGGCGGTGTCCGGCGGAGGAGCGGAGCGGGCTTTGCTGGAACCCCTCTGCCGGGCGGCGGAGACGGCGTGGCGGAACCGCCTCCGGGAGGGCGTGACGGCGGAGGACTGCGGCGAGGCCCTGCCCTGTGCCGCCGCCTTCACCGCCGCCGCAGGCCTGATGCCGGGGGGAGGCGGCTCCTTCTCCGCCGGGGACGTCTCCGTCACCCTCCCCGGCGGCGGAGAGCGGACAAAGGCGGCGGACGGACTCCTCCGGGCGGCAGAGCGGCTGATGGAACCCTATGTCCGGGCGGAGGGCCTGTGGGTGAAGGGAGTCGAGGGATGACGCGCTGGGTGGAGGAAATTTTGAGCCGGTATGGGCAGGAGGTCACGGTGGAGCGTGAGGACGGGGCGGAAACCGTCCGGGCCTTCTTACAGCCCATCCGGGAGCGGGACGAGGCCGTTCCCGAGATGTCGGCCATCGGACGGCTGGACGGGCGGCTCTGGCTCTATCTGGGCCGGAGCGCCCTGGAGGCCGGGGACACCGTGCTGTGGGAGGGACGGCGGTTCCGGGTCCGGAGCGGGCGGCCTCACTGCATCGGCAGACAGCTCTGCCACTGGCGGGCCGTGCTGGAACGGGCGAGGGAGGCGGAATGAAAGAACTGAGACAGATTCGGGACGCGGTGATCTCCGCCCTTCGGGAGGGGGGACTGGCGGCGGAGGCCGCTTTCCCCGCCCGGTGGGCGCCGGAGGGAAAAAACCCTCTGGCCACCGTCGGCGTGGAGGCCGCAGAGGGAAAGCACATGGCCTTCTCCGGCTATCTAGGGGAGCGCACAAGCCCCTCCGGACGGGTCCGGGAGATTTACGGCAGACGGCTGGAGGGCGTGATTTCGGTGGACATCCGGGCGGAACGGGCCCTGGACTGCGAGAGCGGCGGCGAGACGGCGGCGGCGGTTCTGCTGGGCGGGCTTCCGGAGGGCATCCGCCCGGGGGAGCTGGCCTGGGAGGCCCTGGCCTGGGAAAAGGAAACGGGGCTGTTCCTGCGGCGGGGAAGGCTGCGCTGCGAGGCGCTGTTCCTGGCGGAGGCCGGGGAGGAATCGGAGGTCTTCCTGAACTTTATTTTGAAAGGGGTTTTGCAGCATGAGCGGAATGCATGAACGGCCGGGGGTCTACTCGGTCTACGACGCGTCCTCGGTGGTGTCCGGAGGGCGGGCCGTCCGGGCCATCGGCGTGGCGGCCAAAGCCGGTCAGGGCACTGTGGGCACGCCGGTGACGGTGACGGGCTATGCCGCCGGGGCGGCGGTTTTCGGCGAGGATTCCGAGTCCGGGATGAGCGCCATTTTGCGGCTGCTGTTCCAGGGCGGCGCTTCCACCGTGACGGCGGTGCGGGTGGCCGGCGAGGGCTCTGTGGAGGATTATCAGAGCGCCTTTGCCGCTCTGGAGCAGGAGGATATCCAGGTGCTGGTCTGCGACAGCGGCGCGGCGGAGGTCCAGAAGGCCCTCAAGACCGCCGTGGAGGAGGCCTCCGCCCTCCGGCATGAGCGGATTGCCGTGGTGGGCTGCGACGGGGCGGACACGGAGGCGCTGATCGCCCGGGCGGCGGAGCTGAACAGCGAACGGGTGGTCCTGGTGGGCCCCGACGCCCTGGACAGCGCCGGGAATCCCCTCTCCGGCGTCTTCGCTGCGGCGGCGGTGGCGGTCCTGGCCGCAGGAGGGGACCCGGCGGTTCCCCTGAACGGCGGCGAGGTGAAGGGCCTGGGCGGCCTCAGCCGGAACTACAGCGACAGCGAAATCGACCGGCTGGTCCGGGGCGGCGTGACGCCGCTGGAGTGCGTAGGAGGCGTGGTATCCCCAGTGCGGGGCATCACCACCCGAACCACTACCGGCGGCACCCCCGACGCCACCTGGCGGGAGCTGACCACCATTCTGATCGTGGACGACGTCATTCCGGCGGTGCGGACGGCCCTGCGGAGCAAGTTCTCCCGATGCCGGAACAACGCCCGGAACCGGGCGGCCATCCGCTCCCAGGTCATTGTGGAGCTGGAGAAAAAGCGGGCGGCGGAGCTCATCGACGGCTATGACGGCGTTACCGTCGCCGCCTCGGAGGAGGACCCCACCGTCTGCCTGGTGGAGTTCGGCTTCTCGGTGGCCCACGGGCTGAACCAGGTGCAGCTGACCGTGCACATCGAAATTTGAGTGTTTGAGAAAAGGAGCGTGAAGAGATGAACGGGTTTCCCACCAGTTCGGATATCTATCTGGAGATGGACGGTAGAAAGGTGGCCGTGGTGCAGAGCTACACCGCCAGGGCCTCCAAGACCTCGCAGAGCGTGGAGGCCTTCGGCGAGAGCGAGCCGGTGGCCGCCATTGAGGGGCAGAAGCGCTATACCCTGGAGCTGACCCGGCTCTACGCCACCGACAGCGCGGTGTCCGACGGCATCAACTTCTATGATCTGGCGGACTTCTCCCTGGTCATCTGCAAGCCCGACCGGCGCGTCATCTACAGCGGCTGCCAGTGGAGCGGCATTCAGGAGGACGGGCAGCTCAACGCCATGGTGGCGGAAAAGGTCACGGTCGTGGCGGCCAAGCGGATTGAGACCTCCGTATGAGGCCCGTGGATGAGCTGCGGCCCCTGACGGCGGGGCGGCTGCTGGAGCTTTGGCGGGACTGCCGGGAGCTGGAGGACCCCCTGGAGCGGGTCCTCCGGTGCAACGGGCGCATTCTGGCGGAGTGCTGCCGGTTTCAGGGAGAACCGGTCTACGGCGGCGAGGCGGAGGTCCTGGCGGATTTGACCGGAGGCGAGATGGAGCGGCTGCTGCTGCGTCTGGCCGGGGACGGCGGCCGGGAGGACCTGTGCAACCCCGCCTTTGACCCGGCGCGGTTCGCAGTGCTGAAAGGGGGCTGACGGGCATGGATTATCCGGCATGGGAGCTGGAACGCCAGAGGGCCGTCCTGGCGGCGCTGCTGCTGGGCGGCGGAAGGGCGGAGGAGGACGGCGGGGAGACGCCGGAAGAGGCGGAAGCCCGGGCGGCCCGGAGGCGGAAGGCCGCAGACCGCTCTTGGGGGATGGAAGCGGGGCTTCCTGACGCCGGGGTCCGGGAGAGGCGGGAGGCCCGCTTCCCGGGGGCCTGGGAGGCGGGCCGGAGAACCGGGCGGGTCTTCCGGAGGCCTCCGTTTCCCGCCGGCGCCTGGGAGGAAATCACTGGGGCGGAGCTTCCGGGCGAAGGCGAATGGGAGCAGGACGGGCTCCGTCCGGCGGCGGCTCCGGAGGCGGAATCTCCGGGCAGCGGGACGGAGGTCCGGGAGGTAGTTCGGGAGGTCCTCCAGGGGCTTTCGGAGGCACTAGAGGAGCGCGGCGCTTTGGGGAGAAGACCGGTGTTTTTGCGGGAATCCGCCGGGCGTCCGGGGCAGGACTCCGGCGGCGGGGAGATGCCGCCGTTTCCGGCGGAGGCCGGGGACGGGGAGGCACCGGGCAGGGCTGTCTCCTTCCGGCGGGCGGAATGGGCCGGTACGGACCGGAGGCGCGGCGGCGCATTCGGGGAGGCGCTGAAGCGGGGTATACCGTCCTTTTCCCAGGAGACGGAGGCGGACGGGGCCATGGTCTGGAGGGGCGGCCGGGAGGCCGCTCCCTTCCGGGCGGAGGACGGGGCCCGGGCCGTGTCCCGGGCGGTTCAGCGGGACTCCCGGCGCTATGACGGCGGTTTTGTGTTATATTGACGGGCCCGGCGGATTTTTCCTGGGGCCTGAAATGGTCAGGAGGGATGCGGCGTGCGACTGACGCCAATGCGGTTTAAGGATTTTACATGGCCCCACAATCCGGAGGTTTTTACGGTGGAATACCGGCGGCGCATTGCCGTTCATCAGGCCCCCTTCGGACGGCGCGTCATGCAGGAGCTGGGCAGCGCCTACCGGGTGCTGAAGGGGGAGGGCGTTTTCGCCGGGGTGGGCGCTTACCGGCAGTTCCGCCATCTGGCGGAGGTCTTTCAGGAGGAGGGGCCGGGGCTGCTGGTTCACCCGGTATGGCCCTCAGAGCAGGCCTATTTCGCCGCGCTGGAGGCGGTTGAGGAGCCCCTGCCGGATTATGTGCGGTACCGCTTTGAGTTCTGGGAGGACGGCGGCGGGCAGTCCGGATGGAAGGAGCTCCCGGCGGAGGGCGGCGGGGCCTTCAAGAGCCCTTCCCAGGTCCAGCGGGTTCACACCGTGCGCAAGGGCGACAACCTCTGGAGCATCGCGAGGCAGTACGGCGTGGGGCTGGCGGAGCTGCTGCAAGTCAATCCCCAGATCAAAAACCCCAATCTGATTCACCCGGGAGAGGCGGTGAGGCTGCCGTGACAGGACGGCTTTATACGGCGGACCATCAGATGTACCAGCTACCGCCCCTGCTGAGCTGGCGGGTGACCCACACGGGGACCGTGCCCTGCGACAGCTTTTCCGTCTCCTTCCCCTATCAGCCGGAAATGGCCGCCGCCCTGGCTATGGCGGCTGGCTTCCTGGCGGAGGAGCAGGGACGGGTGATTCTGCGGGCCGTGGTGGACGAGTACACGGTGGAGATGAACGCCGGGGGCCTGACCGCCTCCCTCTCCGGCCGGGGCTACGCCGCCCGGCTGCTGGACAACGAGTCCCAGCCCGTCACCTATCAGGACGCCACCCTGGCGGAAATCCTGAAAAACCACGCGGAGCCCTATGGCATCACCTGCAAGAAAACCGCGGACATCCGGGCCGGAAACGGATACACCGTGGCCGCCGGGGCCAGCCAGTGGAAGGCCGTGGAGAACTTCTGCCGGGTCTACGGCGGCTTCTCCCCCCGGTTCAGCCGGGAGGGCGAGCTGCTGGCGGGGCCGGAGGAGCCCGGGAAAACCCTCTCCATCGGAGACCGGGACCCGGTTCTGGCCTGTACCCTGCGGGAGGACCACTACGGCGTGCTGACGGAGGCGCTGGTCATCGACAAAACCAGGAACCTGTCCTTCTCCGTGCAGAATCCGGAGATGATCCGCCGGGGCGGGCAGTGCCGCCGGGTGATCTACACGCCGGGGCAGAGCACCTGGGACGCCATGCGCTACACCGGAGAATACCAGATTCAAAAATCCAGGGAGGACGCCTGGACGGCGGAGCTGACCCTTCCGGGGAGCTTTCCCGCCTTTCCCGGGGACCGGGTGTCCCTGCGCCTGGAGCGGATGGGGCTCCGGGGGACCTTCCGGGTGGCGGAGGCGGAAAGCCGCTTCGGCCAGGAGACGGGCGCCCTGGCGGCGCTGACGCTGAAGCCCCTGGAGGAACACTGAGAGGAGTAATACAATGTGGCTTTCCAAACAAATGCGCCCCGCACCGGCCACGGCGGACGCCGACCTGGGCGTGACCACCATCGCCGGGGATTCCGTGGGCGTCATTACCCGGGGCGAGGTCCGGAACCTGCCGGTCTACGGGCCCGGCGGCTATCTGTGGACGCCGGGAGCCGGGGCGGCGGTGCTGGTGGTAAAGGGCGGCCCCGGCGGCGAGGAACAGTGCGTGGCCGGTTCCCGCCCGCTGAACGCCCCCGCCAGCGTCCGGCCGGGGGAGGTTTTCCTCTACGGCCCCGGCGGAAATTCCATCTATCTGAAAGGGGACGGCGGCGTGGAAATCCGGGGCGGGACGGTATCCATCACCGGGAATTTGACGGTCAACGGCCAGCCCTGGCAGGCCGGTCATGCGGACGGAGGGTGAACCTATGGAGCTGGAACTGAAAAACGGAGATTATATCGCCGACGGCGTAGGGGGACTCCGGCGCGTACAGGGCCGGGAGGCCCTCTTGCAGCGGGCCCTCTTCCGGCTGACCGCCAGACGGGGGGCCTTCCCCTTCTGGGAGAGCCTGGGAAGCCGCCTGTGGACCCTGGGGCGGGTCACCGCCCTGGAACGCCGGGCCGCCGCGCGGCAGTATGTGGCGGAGGCCCTGGCCGAGGAACCGGTACTGGTGGAGGACGTCACCCTGGAGCAGCACCCCGACGGCCGGGCGGCTGTGACCGCATGGCTCCGCTATCAGGGAGAGGCTCTGCCGGTGACAGTTGATATTCTGCCCTGATGGATGGAGAGGAGGAAACGGACATGAGAACCATTGAAACTATTTATGGCGAACTGCTGTCGGCCTTTTCCCAGCGGGCGGGCTTCACCCCGGAGACGGGCTGCGACCTGGCCGTCCGCCTGTGGGCCGCCGCCGCGGAGCTTCAGGCACTGGAGATTCAGGCCGGGTGGGTGCTGGACCAGAGCTTTCCCCAGACGGCCCAGGGGATTTACCTGGACCGGCACGGAACCACCCGGGGCCTGAAGCGCCTGCCGCCCACCCGGTCGGCGGGAGTCCTGCGCTTTTCCGTGGAGACGGTCTCCTCCATGGACCTGACCATTCAGTCCGGAACCGTCTGCATGACGGCGGAGGAGGTCCGGGTCCGCACCACGGAGGAGGCCGTGATTCCGGCGGGAGCGCGGTACGCCGACGCCCCCGCCGAGGCCGTGGAACCAGGGGCAGGAGGCAACGTGGTGCCCGGGGCCGTCCGGTTCCTGACGGCCTGCCCCGTGGCGGTGACGGCGGTGACGAATCCCAACGCCTTCACCGGCGGCAGCGACGGCGAGGACGATGAGACCTTCCGGGCCCGGATTCTGGAGAGCTATCAGCGCCTGCCCAACGGCGCCAATACCGCGTGGTACGAAACCACGGCCATGGGCTATCCCGGCGTGACGGCGGCCAGGGCCGTGGGCCGGGCCGAGGGGCCGGGGACGGTCAATGTGTACGTCACCGGGGAAAAGGGCCTGCCGGAGGAGGACCTTCTGGCGGGGCTGGCGGAGGAATTCCGGGAGAAGCGGGAAATCGCCGTGACCGTGAAGGTCCTGCCTCCCACCACCAGGACGGTGAACGTCTCCGTGGCGGTAGCCCCCAAGGAGGGCGCGGACAAGGAGGCGGTGCTGGAAGCGGCCCGGCAGGCCGTGGCCGGATTTTTCGGCGGGCGGCTTCTGGGCCGGGCGGTGCTTCTGGCGGAGCTGGGAAACCGGCTCTACGATCTGGAGGGCGTGGCAAATTACCGGTTTTCCGCTCCGGCGGAGGACCTTCCGGCGGACAGCACCGTGCTGCCGGTGCTGGGAACGCTGGAGGTGACGGAGCTGACGGGGGTGTGAGCACGTGTATGAAGCATATTTAAAAGACCTGCTGGCCCCGCTGGGGGTCTACCGGCTGGACGAAGCGTCCATCAGCGGCGCGGAGCTCCACGCTCTGGGCCGGGAGATGGACGCGCTGGCGGACCGCCTTGCGATTGTGGAACGGGAAAGTCTCATCTCCACCGCCGAGGACGAGGGGCTCTCCCGCCGGGAGGCGCTGTTCCTCCGCCGCCCTGCGGCCACGACCCTCCGGGAGCGCCGGGCCGCCATCGCCGCCCTGCTCCAGATTAACGGGGACAGCCTGACGCCGGAGGCCATCAACCGCACCATCAGCGGCTGCGGCATCCGGGCCCGGGCCATCGAGCTGGGCACCAACGCCGTCCGGATTGAGTTCCCGGAGACGGCGGGCGTACCGGCGGAGTTCGACCAGATTGAGAAAATCATTCTGGATATTCTGCCCTGCCATCTGGATGTGGAGTTCCACCTGCGGTACCTGACCTGGACCGAGTGCGAAACGGCGGCCTATACCTGGGCCTCCGTCGAGGCGGCGGGGCACACCTGGCGGTCATTCCAGCTGGCAATCCCTCCGGAAGCGGAGGAATCCTGATTCAAAAAACAAGGGACTGGTCCTGACGGACCAGTCCCTTGTTTTATTGTCAAGGCTCCGCGAGCTCCCGCTCAATCAGGCGGTTCGCAATTTCGAGGGCCTGAATCCGCCGCTCCGCCAGGGTAATCTGGGAACGATACCGCTCCGGACGCTCCTTCCCCCGAAGGGTCCGGACAGTCTCCCGCAGCTTGTGCAAAGTGGATTCAATCTGCCGCCGCGCCTCCGTCAATTCCTCTTTCGAAAATTCCATCCGGCTCCCCTTCCTCTCTCATCTCCCGGGCAAGCTCCTTCAGCTTCCCGGCGTTCCAGTCCGCAAGCGCGTCCATCAAAGCGTCCTCTCTCCCGGCAAGGTCTCCCCGTCGAAAATCAGGGCATTCCACAAATCATGCAGCGCGCCGGGAAAATCGCCGTTGCCGGCCAGGGGCGTATCCGGCCTTCAACTCCTCCAGCCTATCCAGGGAAAAGGAGATCAGCGCCCGGCACCGGCCTTCCTGAAGCGTCTCCCAATCCTCCCGCTCTTTACTCCGGCCATATTGAACACCCAGGGAAAAGCTCAAGCAAACACAAACAGCAGCCAGAGCCCAGATTTTTTTCATCTTCACTCCCACTCCCCCCACCAGTCAGCCACCCGCCTCCAGTACTCCAGGATCACCCGCCGATCAAAACGAAAAAGACAGGCGGCGCCTGTCTTTTTCCATCCGGCGCAAGCAGCCAAAATCAATTCCCCGTCCCCCTCCGCCGCGAGTCCAGCGAAGCGAGTCGCGGCGGAAAGCGAAGAAATTCCCGCCATAGTGCAGTTTTCGGCGAAGCCGGAAACGGAACGGTGGCGGGAATTTCTGAGCTGGTGCGCGAG
>JBCLRG010000008.1:22504-132967 GCA_041223955.1 Oscillospiraceae bacterium 38-13
GCGGGACTTGAACCCGCACGTCCGTAAAGGACACTAGAACCTGAATCTAGCGAGTCTGCCAATTCCACCACTCGCGCGCATCAATATGAACTTGACTCCTTCCGGACGGGAGGGGAATCCGGGTCCCGCCCCGTTCGGGACGGGACCCTTCCTCCTGGTGCGCGAGGCGGGACTTGAACCCGCACGTCCGTAAAGGACACTAGAACCTGAATCTAGCGAGTCTGCCAATTCCACCACTCGCGCATGGTGAACGGGTTCTTCCAAAAGAACCGGTGGTGCGGCTGACGGGACTTGAACCCACACGTCGATACGACACCAGCACCTCAAGCTGGCCTGTCTACCAGTTCCAGCACAGCCGCATAAATCACAGTCCCCTAAAAAGGACTGCGTGATTATTATAGCCAGAACCACCCCCGTTGTCAACACCCATTTTCCGTTTTTCCCGATTTTTTTCCTTCCCGGGATCTTCCGGCCCCTGACCGGCGGCCAGGGGCCGGGGGGAGCTCACAGCTGCGCCATCACCTGGCCGATGGGGCCGGTGATCACCAGGGCGGCGGACAGGTCCCGGGCCACGGCGGATTTGTTGATCAAAACCAGCCGGTCTCCCCGGTAGTAGTCGATGAGCCCGGCGGCGGGGTACACGTTCAGGGACGTCCCGCCGATGATCAGCAGGTCCGCCTGGACAATGGCGTTCACCGCGCCGCTCATGACCCCCTGGTCCAGTCCCTCCTCATAGAGCACCACGTCCGGCTTCACCCTCCCGCCGCAGGAGCAGCGGGGAACACCGGTGGTCTCCTGAATGAACTCCAGCCCGTAGAATTTCCCGCACTCCTCGCAGTAGTTGCGGTGAACGCTGCCGTGGAGCTCGAAGACCCGCCCGCTTCCGGCGGCCTGGTGGAGGCCGTCGATGTTCTGGGTGACAATGGCGGCGAGCTTTTCCGCCGCCTCCCACTCCGCCAGCTTCCGGTGGGCGGCGTTGGGCCGGGCCTCCGGGGCCAGCAGCTTCGCCCGGTAGAACCGGAAAAATTCTTCGGGGTTGCTTTTGTAGAAGCTATGGCTTAAAATGACCTCGGGCGGATACTTCCACTCCTGATGGTAAAGCCCGCCGGTGGACCGGAAATCCGGGATGCCGGACTCCGTGCTGACGCCCGCGCCGCCAAAGAACACGATGCGCCGGGACTCCTCCACCCACCTCTTTAGGGTTTCGACTGCTTCCGTCATAAAAAATCCCTCCCTGCGGTTTATAATGATGCTTCAAAGGAGAACGGTCATGAACATTCAGATCTTCGGCTCCTCCAAGTGCTTCGACACCAAGAAGGCCCAGCGCTGGTTCAAGGAGCGCCGTATCAAATTCCAGTACATCGATCTCCCTCAAAAAGGATTATCCCCCAGAGAATACCAATCCGTCAAGCGGAAAGTTGGCTTTTCCGCCCTGGTCAACCCAAAATGCCGGGCCTATGAGGACCTGTACATGGCCTACATCACCCCGGAGGCCCAGGAGGAAAAGCTGCTGGAAAACCCGGCCCTCTTTCAGACCCCCATCGTCCGCAATGGAAACGAGGCCACGGTGGGCTATCATCCCGAGGTCTGGGAGGCCTGGGAATGAGAACCGGCATTCCCCGAACGCCGTCCGGTTTTCCATGCCGCCCCGAACAACCTCCCGAAGAAAGCTGGTGACGCCTCCATGACCCGAAGGGTTTCCCGGGGCCTCTATCTTCTGGCGCAGCGCTATTTCCGCCACGGCGTGGGCGTTCAGAGCGCCGCCCTGGCCTTTTACCTGCTCTTCATGATCTTCCCCTTCCTCATCTTCATCAGCGCCCTCCTGGGCCTGCTGGACCTGAACGTCACCGCCATCCTGCTGGCCCTGGGGGAATTCCTCCCCCGGGACGTGGTGGACATCATCCGGACCTACCTCATCCACGTGGGACAGAGCCCCAGCCCTCAGCTGATGGTCTTCGGCCTGTTCTTCTCCATCTGGTTCCCCATGCGGGCCACCAACGCCCTGATGGTCTCCGTCCGGACGGCCTATCACCTGGGCCCGCCCAAGCGGGCGGTGGTCCACCGGCTGAAAACCCTGCTGTACACCGTAGTGCTGATCTCCGCCATTACGCTGACCCTGGCCCTCATGACCATCGGGGACCGGCTGCTGGGCTACGCGGTGGGGAATTTCCGCCTGCCCCTGTTCCTGGCGGAGCTGTGGGCCCGGATGCGCTTTCCGGCGGCGGCGGTGGTGGGGTATTTCGCCCTGTTCTTCCTCTACGCCCTGGCCCAGGACGGCCGCAGGGCCTGGAGGGACCTCTGGCCCGGGACGCTGGCCGCCCTGGCGGCGTGGATGCTCCTGAGCTGGCTGTACGCCTTGTATGTGGAGAACTTCGCCAACTACTCCCTGCTCTACGGGTCCATCGGCACGGTGGTGGTGCTGATGATCTGGCTCTACATGTCCGCCAACGTGCTGATTTTGGGGGCGGAGCTCAACGGGACCCTGGTGGCGATGCGGAAGGAAGCGGAAAGCGGATAAAGCGGATTGGAAATGGGGAATGGCAGATGCGGGACCGCTATGAATTTGAGGCCGTCATTCACGAGGCGGGCGGCTCCGGCGGAGCTTACGTCGTCTTTCCCTGGGACGTCCGGGAGGAATTCGGCGCGGGCCGGGTGAAGGTCCGCGCGCTCTTTGACGGGATTCCCTACGACGGGAGCATCGTGAACATGGGCGTAAAGGACGAGGCGGGAAACATCGCCTATATCCTCGGCGTGCGGAAGGACATCCGAAAGACCTTAGGCAAGGGCCAGGGGGACATGCTCCAAGTGGTGGTGACGAGGCGCTAGTCTCCGGCATCCGGAAAACGCGGCCTAAGAGGACCGTATTCTCATACACCGGGGAAGCGAAAAAAGCGCCGTCTAGCTTGACAGCGCTTTTGAGAATTGCTATAATACAGATAAAGGGAACGCCGCGCAAGGCGGCTGGCCTTAGCTTTGGTTTTTAGTAAAGACTAAGAAACCGTCACTTGCCAGAGTGGCGGTTTCTGCTTTTTACGATAATCGTCACCGTGAAGGCTCCGATATGTAACGTAATCCGCATACGGCCTCACCTCCTTTCGGAGGATATGGCCAGCCGCCTATCCGCTGCGCAGCGTTCCCGCTCCTTTTTGGAGGAGCGGGAACATTTTATCATCCGGCGGGCGGTTTGTCAAATGCGCTTCCCCAAGGAGGAGAGGCAGGGGGCTGGCCCCAGGCGTGAAAAGAGGGCGGGAATTGGTTCCCACCCTCCGGTCTTGTTATGGCGTTTGGGACTTCGTGTTCGTTTCCGTCCTTGCCAGAACGGGTTTCTTCCCGCCCTTAACGCAGAACCACAGCAGCAGCGCCCAGGGCAGAACTGCCAGCACGGCCAGGACCCGGGGGCCGGTGCCCGCCCAGGTAAAGGCGTATTTGACCTCATCCTGAATGAGCTTTTCCCCGGCGTCCGCATGGGCCGCGCAGTAAACGCCTCTCACCGTCGTATACCTTCCCGACCCGGTGACATAGGTTTTCTCCTCCCAGCCCCGCTCCGTCTCCACCTTCAGGCCCTTGTCTGTCGGGACGAGATAGGTGTCCTTTTTCGGGACATAGCCGGTTTCGGTTTTGTCGTAGCTCTTGCCATTGATGGAGTAGTTTTCGCTCTCCCGAATACGGCTCCCGTAGGGATCTATGAGATTGACGCTCACCTCTTTTGCGCCCTCCGCGCCGCAGCCCTTGTATTGACAGACGGGGCTGGCTATGTATTCGTAGTGAAAAACGTTGCTGGTCGAGACTTCTCCAATCGACTCCAGCAGACTGCTATTCAAACTCATGTGTATTGCCAGAATAACCACAAAAAAGCCGCTGACAACGGCGCAGAAAATGAGCCCGAGCTTGAATGATTTCTTCATTTCTTATCCCCTCCGCACAAAATAAAGGCGCAGGTCCTGTGGAACCTGCATAAAAAATTTACGTAACAATTATATATATATATTGATATTGTCAAGGGACTTCCCAAAATTTCTCCGTGAAAGGTTCTCTCGCCGTCCCGGGATAATCCTTCCCCCTCCCGCGCATACTACCCCCATTCTTGGAGGTGGAGCATGGGAACTTTATCGGATAACTACACGGAAAACGTCCGGCTCTTTGACGAGGCCCTGGGGGTGGGCCGCAGCGTGGACATGGTGAGCCGGGATTACGTCATCGGCGGCCGCCGGGCCCGGATCTGGGTGGTGGACGGCTACGGTCTGGACGAAACCCTGGAACGCATGGGGGCCTTTTGGCTCTCCCGGCCGGAAAACGCCCTGGAGGGCCTTACGGACATGCAGGACTTCGCCGACCGGCTGATTTCCTTCTCGGAGGTGGACGTGGGCTTTGACCCGGAAGAGCTTGTCACCTCCGTCCTCATGGGCAAAACCCTTCTGCTGGTGGAGGGCCTTTCCGGCGGGGCCCAGATCGACGCCAAGAGCTACCCCAGCCGGGGGGTGGACGAGCCCCCGGACGGCAAGGTCCTCCGGGGCTCTCACGACGGCTTCGTGGAGGCGGTGGTGCCCAACATGGCCCTGCTCCGCCGCCGCATCCGGGACCCCCATCTCACCATGGAGGGGCTGAAGGTGGGCAGGCGCTCCCACACCGACGCGGTACTCTGCTACCTGGACGACAAGGCGGACCCGGCCCTCCTCTCCGCCATCCGGGAAAAGCTGAACGCCATTGACGTCAACTCCCTCTCCATGGCCCAGGAGAGCGTGGCGGAGGCCATCCGGCCCAAGCAGTGGTACAACCCCTTTCCCAAGGTCCGCTATACCGAGCGGCCCGACAGCGCCGCCGCCAGCATCATGGAGGGCAACGTGGTGCTGATGGTGGACAACTCCCCGTCCGTGATGATTCTGCCCACCACCTTTTTCGACTTCACCCAGGAGGCCAACGAGTTCTACTTCCCTCCTCTGGTGGGCACCTATCTCCGCCTCCTGCGGATCATCGTCTTCCTGATCAGCCTGCTGATTACGCCCACCTGGTATCTGATGGTGAAGGAGTCCGGGCGGCTTCCCCAGTGGCTGGACTTCCTCTCCTCGCCGGAGCCCGCCTCCCTGGGGCTGCTGTGGCAGCTCCTGGTGGTGGAATTCCTCATCGACGTGCTGAAGCTGGCCTCCCTGAACACGCCGGACTCCCTGTCCAACTCCTTCTCCATGCTGGGGGCGCTGATTCTGGGCGACTTCGCCGTCCAGGCGGGCTGGCTGGGGCCGGAGGTGCTGGTGTATATGGCCTTCGTGTCCGTGGCCAGCTTTGCCCAGCCCAGCTATGAGATGGGCTACGCCTTCAAGCTGCTGCGGGTGGTCCTGCTGCTGCTGACGGCGGCCTTCGACCTCTGGGGCTACGTCTCCGGCATCCTGGGCATTCTGATTCTCCTGTGCACCACCAAGCCTCTGGTGGGCAAGGGGTATCTCTATCCCCTGTTCCCCTTCAACGGCCAGGCCCTCCGGCGGCTCATCCTCCGGGAGCCCATTAGCCGGGACAACACCTGAGCGCCCGCCGGAACGCGGAACCGGGGGAAGGTCCTGGACCCTCCCCCGGCGTTTTCATTTCAACAGCTCGTACATCACGGCCTTGATGGTGTGCATTCGGTTCTCCGCCTCGTCGAAGACGATGGACCGGCCGGACTCGAACACCTCGTCCGTCACCTCCATGGCCTCCCGCCCGAAGCGCTGCCCCATCTCTTTGCCCACCTTGGTCTTGAGATCGTGGTAGGCGGGGAGGCAGTGCATAAACCGGCACTGGGGCCCGGCGGCGTCCATCAGCGCCTG
This sequence comes from Oscillospiraceae bacterium 38-13, assembly GCA_041223955.1. Taxonomy (GTDB): domain Bacteria; phylum Bacillota; class Clostridia; order Oscillospirales; family Oscillospiraceae; genus Oscillibacter. Next base: position 28,300 of record JBCLRG010000008.1, read on the forward strand.
CGTCACCTGATAGGGCGCCAGCGCCTGAATCCGCTCCTCCCAGACCTCCACCGGCTCGCCCATGGAGACCCAGACGTCGGTGTAGAGCACGTCCGCGTCCTTTACCGCCTCCATGGGGTCCTCAATGAACTCCAGCACCGCGCCGGTCTCCCCGGCGATCTTCCGGCAGGTCTCCACCAGCGCCCCGTCCGGCATGTAGGCCTTGGGAGCGCAGGCCACGAAGTGCATCCCCATCTTGGCGCAGCCTACCATCAGGGAGTTGCCCATGTTGAACCGGGCGTCCCCCAGGTAGACCAGCTTCACGCCCTTCAGCTTCCCGAAGTGCTCCTGCACGGTGAGGAAGTCCGCCAGAATCTGGGTGGGGTGGAACTCGTTGGTCAGCCCGTTGAACACCGGCACCCCGGCGTGGGCCGCCAGCTCCTCCACGATCTCCTGCCCAAAGCCCCGGTACTCAATCCCGTCGTACATCCGGCCCAGCACCCGGGCGGTGTCGGCGATGGACTCCTTCACGCCGATCTGGGAGCCGGTGGGGCCCAGGTAAGTACTGCCCATGCCCAGGTCCTGCGCCGCCACCTCGAAGGCGCAGCGGGTCCGGGTGGAGGTCTTCTCGAAAATCAGGGCCACGTTCTTCCCCTCCAGATAACGGTGGGGAATCCCGGCCTTCTTTTTCGCCTTCAGGTCCGCCGCCGTGGCCAGAAACCGGCTGATCTCCTCCGGAGTGAAGTCCAGCAGCTTTAAAAAGTGCGCATGGTTGTTCATAAAACCCCTCCAGTTCAGAATGTGGGAACAGAGCGCAGCGTCTCCGCCATGATCTCCAGGCCCCGGTCCATCTCCTCCCGGGTAATGACCAGGGGCGGCAGCAGCCGCATGCCCGGCCCGGCGGTGAGAATCAGCAGGCCGTTTTCAATGAGGCGGTTCGCGATGTCCTTGTTGGTCCAGCCCTCCCGGACCTCAATGCCGATCATGAGGCCCAGGCCCCGGGTCTTGCCGAAGCAGGGCAGGTCCAGCGCCTCAATCCCCTTCCGGAGATACGAGCCCTTCTCCTGGACCTCCTTCAGGAAGGCGTCGCTGAGGACCTCCTGCACCGCCAGCCCTGCGGCGGCGCAGACCGGATTGGCGCCGAAGGTGGTGGCGTGGGTGCCGGGGCCCAGCACGTCCCGGCACTTTTCATTCGCCAGAATGCCGCTCATGGGCAGCCCCCCGGCGATGCCCTTGGCAAAGCTCACCGCGTCGGGCAGGATGCCGTACTGCTGAAAGGCAAACAGGGTTCCCGTCCGGCCCACGCCGGTCTGAACCTCGTCCGCCAGCAGCAGCCAGTCCTTTTCCGCGCAGAGGGCCTCCACCGCCTTGATGTAGTCCCGCTCCAGCGGCAGGACGCCGCCCTCGCCCTGGACCAGCTCCACCATCACCGCGCAGACGTCCCCCTGGTCCTGGGCCTTCAGGGCCTCCAGGTCGTTGGCCTCCGCGTAGCGGAAGCCCTCGGTGAAGGGGAAGAAGTAGTTGTGGAACACGTCCTGACCCGTGGCCTTCAGGGTGGTGATGGTCCGGCCGTGGAAGGAGTTTTTCAGGGTGATGATGGTGCTCCGGCCCTGGCCGTACTTGTCGAAGCTGTATTTCCGGGCCAGCTTGATCATGCCCTCGTTGGCCTCGCCGCCGCCGTTGGCGAAGAAGACGCAGCTCTCGCCGGTGCGCTTGCAGAGGATTTCCGCCAGCCGGGCCGGGGGCTCGGTATAGAATAGGTTGGAGGTGTGGCCCAGCTTCTTCGCCTGTTCCGCCACGGCCTCCGCCCAGAGGGGGTGGCCATAGCCCAGGGAGGTGACGCCGATGCCGCTGGTAAAGTCGATATAGGCCCGGCCCTCCGGGTCGTAAAGGGTGGCTCCCTCGCCGCGGCCGACGGCCACGGGGAAGCGCCCGTAGGTGTTCATCACATACTGGTGGGTCAGCTGCCGGATGGCTTCGGAATTCATAGCGTCTCCTCCTTTTTCATCATGGTGCCAATGCCCTCGTCCGAGAGGAGCTCAATCAGAATGGAGTGGGGAATCCGGCCGTCCAGGATGTGGACCCGCTCCACGCCGCCGTGGATGGCGTCCACGCAGCACTGCATCTTGGGAATCATCCCGCCGGAGATCACCCCTGCCTCCACCAGCTCCGGGACCTCCTCCGTCCGGACCACGTGGATCAGGGTGCTCTCATCTCCGGGGTCCCGGAGGAGCCCCCGGACGTCGGTGAGCAGAATCAGCTTCTCCGCCCCCAGGGCCTCCGCCAGGCGGGCGGCGGCGGTGTCGGCGTTGATATTGTAGGCGGTGTCCGCGTCCACCCCCTGGGCCACGGTGGACACGATGGGGATATAGCCGTGCTCCAGGGCGTTTTTCACCGGCTCGGGGTTCACGCCGGTAATCCGGCCCACCAGGCCGTATTTCTCATCCATCTGCTCCGCCTGAAACAGCTGCCCGTCCATGCCGCAGAGCCCCACGGCCCGGCCTCCCAGCCGGTTCAGCTGGGACACCAGGTCCTTGTTCACCTTGCCGCACAGGACGGCCTGTACGATGTCCATGGTGGTGACGTCGGTATAGCGCAGCCCGTCCACAAATCTGGACTCGTGGCCGATCATCTTCAGCATGGCGGAAATCTCCGGCCCGCCGCCGTGGACCGCCACCACCCGGATGCCCACCAGGTTCAGCAGGATGACGTCGCTCATCACGGCCCGGCGCAGCTCGTCGGAGATCATGGCGTTGCCGCCGTATTTGACCACTATAGTCTTGCCGGTAAATTTCTGAATATAAGGCAGGGCCTCAATCAGGGTCCGGGCCTGCTGTTCATGGGAAGACACCGGCATCCCCTCCTTTCCTCCAGCCGCCCCGTCAGGTGCGGTAGTCGCCGTTGATTTTGATATAGTCATAGGTGATGTCGCAGCCCCAGCAGGTGCAGGAAGCCCCGCCCTCTCCCATGGCGATGTTGATTTCCACGTCGTGCTCCGTCAGGACCTTTTTCGCCAGGTCCTCGTCAAAGTCCAGGCCCCGGCCGTTGGCACAGACCTGAACCTCCCCGGCGGCGCTGGCGAAATGGACGCTGACCTTGTCCGGGTCGAAGTCCTCCCCGGAGTAGCCCATGGCGCACAGCACCCGGCCCCAGTTGGCGTCCGCGCCGAACACCGCCGCCTTGGTCAGGGTGGAGGACACCACGGACTTGGCAATCGTCCCGGCGCTCTCTTCGCTCCCCGCCCCGGAGACGGTGCAGGTGATCAGGTGCCGGGCCCCCTCCCCGTCGGAGGCCATCTTCCGGGCCAGGTCGACGCACAGGGCCTTCAGGGCCTCCACAAAGGCCTCGTAATCCGGGCCCTTCTCCACAATCTCGGCGTTGCCCGCCAGGCCGTTGGCCAGGACGCAGCACGTGTCGTTGGTGGAGGTGTCCCCGTCCACGCTGATGCGGTTGAAGCTGACGGCCACGGTCTCCAGCAGGGCCTCCCGGATCATGGCGGGGGAGATGGCGCAGTCCGTGGTGAGGAAGCAGAGCATGGTCCCCATATTGGGGTGAATCATGCCGCTGCCCTTAGCCACGCCGCCCATGCGGACGGTCCTGCCCCCCACGGCAGTCTCCACCGCCGCCTCCTTTTTCACCAGGTCTGTGGTCATAATGGCGTGTCCCGCCGCGTCGCTGGCGGCCTCGGACCGGTCCAGGGCCGCGTACAGCTCCGGAATTCCCGCCTCAATGGCCTCCACGTTGAGCCGCTGGCCGATGACGCCGGTGGAGGAGACCACCACGTCCTCCGGACGGCACCCGATGGCCTTCGCCGCCGCCGCGCACATCCGTTCGGCGTTCTCCTCCCCCTGGGGGGCGCAGGCGTTGGCGTTGCCGCTGTTGGCGATAACCGCCCGGGCCCTGCCGTCCGCCAGGTGCCGGAGGTCCACCCGGATGGGGGCGGCCTTCACCACGTTTTTCGTAAACACCGCCGCCGCCGCGCACTCCACGTCGGAGACGATCAGGGCCACATCCTTTTTCCACTCCGCATGGGTCTTCACCCCCACGTGGATGCCTGCGGCCCGGAAGCCCTGAGCGGCGCAGACGCCGCCGCCGATAAAGTTCACCATAATCGCACCTCACCACCGGAAGCCCGTTTTCCTCCGGCTTCCCGGTCTCACGTTTATTCGCACAGGCTGAGTCCCGCGGTTTCCGCAAAGCCCAGCATCAGGTTCATGTTCTGCACCGCCGCGCCGCTGGCGCCCTTGCCCAGATTGTCAAAGACGGCGGTGATGGTAAAGCGTTCGCCGTTCCCCGCCACAAAAATGCTCAGCCAGTCCTTGTCGTAGAACACGTTGCTGTACAGTTCCGTTTCCGCATCCAGATCCTCGCTGAGGGGGTCCTCCGCCACCCGCACCATGCTCGCCCCGGCATAGTAGTCATACAGCGCTTCGCAGAGGGACCAGATCGTGGTCCCCGGCCGGAACTGGCTGAGGTAGAAGGGCACCGTGACGGCCATCCCCTTGTAGTAATTGCCCACGATGGGAGAGAAAACCGGCGGATGGTCCAACCCGCACAGGCCCTGCATCTCAGGCAGGTGCTTGTGTCTCTGGAGCAGGGAGTAAATCTTCGGCCCGTCCAGCACGGGATCGTGATCCGGCTTCTGATAAGCGGCAATCATCCGCTTTCCCCCGCCGGAGTAGCCGGTGAGGGAGAAGCAGGACAGCCGGGCGCCCTGCTCCAGCAGGCCCAGGTCCACCAGCGGGCGGACGATGGAAATAAACCCGGTGGCATGGCAGCCGGGATTGGCCACCCGCTTCGCCGGGACGATCTTCTCCCGCTGGCCCCGGAGCTCCGGGAAGCCGTACACCCAGCCGGGGGACACCCGGTGGGCGGTGGAGCAGTCGATGACCCGGGTATGGTCGTTTTCAATCAGGCCCACCGCCTCCACGGCGGCGGCGTCCGGCAGGCAGAGGAACACCAGGTCCGCCTCGTTGAGGAACTTTTTCCGCTCCGCCGGGTCCTTCCGTTTCGCCTCGCCGATCAGGAGGAGCTGAATATCCTCCCGGGCCGCCAGGCGGTCGTAAATCTGAAGGCCGGTGGTTCCCTCCCGGCCGTCGATGTATATCTTCGGTTTGCTCATAGCAGCCTCCCAGCATTCAAAAATCCCAGGGGAGTCCCCCCTGCCGGTTCACCGCCCATTTTGTCTCCGGGGAGAGGGTCCCGGTCTCCAGGAAGCGGCGGAGAATCCGCCCCGCCTTCTCCAGGTCCTCCAGGGCACAGGCCATGGGAACCGGGGTCTGGCCGCCGATGTCCACATGGGCGTCCTCCCAGGCGTCCGGGCGGTCCGGGTCCCAGGGGGCCGCGCCGCATTCGTCACAGGCGTTGTACAGCAGCGCCGCCCGGCCTCCGTGAAAGAAGGCGCAGAGGAATTCGTCCTCTCCCCAGGGGTCGAAGCTCAGGCACAGCTCCTCCACCGCGCCCTTCACCACCGCCTCCTCCAGCTGTTCCGCCATCAGGAGGGCCTCCTCCGTGGGGAGCTTTGCCCAGTTGCCCTCCCCGTCGGGGAAGTCCCTCCAGCCCCCCGGCGTCCGCCCCCGGAGGAAGGCCGCCGACGCGTACTGAATCCGCCGCCGCCCTCCCAGGTCCACCGCCGTTAAAATCTCCGTGCCCTGGCTCAGCTGAAACATGGCACCGCCTCCTTACGCTTCCCGCTCCGCCACGAAGGCCTCGAGCTCCCGGATCTGCCGGGCAGTCTCCGCCTCCGCCGGGCCGCCGAAGCTGGCCCGGAGGCCCATGCAGTTCTCCAGCTTCAGGGCCTCATACACATCCTCGCCGAACAGCGGGGACACCGCCCGCAGCTCCTCCAGGGTCAGCTCCTCCAGCGTCTTCCCCTGGGCGGCACAGGCCGCAACCAGCCGCCCCGAGGCGGTGTAGGCGTCCCGGAAGGGCATGCCCTTTTTCGTCAGGTAGTCGGCGCAGTCCGTGGCGTTGATGAAGCCCCGGCCCGCCGCCCGGCGCATGTTCTCCGGAAGGACCTTCATGGTGTCCAGCATCCCCGTGAACACCGGCAGGCACAGCTCCACGGTGTCCAGCGCGTCGAACACCGGCTCCTTGTCCTCCTGCATGTCCTTGTTATAGGCCAGGGGCAGGCCCTTCATCACTGTCAGAAGGCCCATCAGGTCGCCGTAGACCCGGCCCGTCTTTCCCCGGACCAGCTCCGCCATGTCGGGGTTCTTCTTCTGAGGCATGATGCTGGAGCCGGTGGAATAGGCCTCGTCCAGCTCCACGAACTTGAACTCCCAGCTGCACCAGAGGATGACCTCCTCGGCAAAGCGGCTGAGGTGCATCATCAGAATGGACAGGCCGCTGAGGAGCTCCAGGGCGTAATCCCGGTCGGACACGCCGTCCATGGAATTGCCGCAGGGCCGGTCAAAGCCCAGGGCCTCCGCCGTCCGGAACCGGTCGATGGGGTAGGTGGTCCCCGCCAGCGCCCCGGAGCCCAAGGGGCACTCGTTCAGCCGCTTCCGGCAGTCCTCCAGCCGGGTGACGTCCCGGCGGAACTGGGCGGCGTAGGCCAGCAGGTGCTGGGCGAAGGACACGGGCTGTGCCCTTTGCAGGTGGGTATACCCCGGCATCACCGTGCCCCGGTGCTCTCCGGCCTGTCGGCAGAGGACCTTTACCAGCTTCAGCAGCTGGCCGATAACCGTGCCGGTTTCCTTCCGCACGTACATCCGGAAGTCCAGGGCCACCTGGTCGTTCCGGGACCGGGCGGTATGGAGCCGCTTGCCCGCCTCGCCGACGCGCTGGGTCAGCAGGGCCTCGATGTTCATGTGGATGTCCTCGTTCACCGGGGAGAACTCCACCCGTCCCGCCTCGATATCCGCCAGGATGCCCGCCAGCCCCTTCTGGATGGCGGCCTTGTCCGCCTGGGAGATGACGCCCTGGGCGGCCAGCATCTCCGCGTGGGCCATGCTGCCTTGAATGTCCTCCCGGTAGAGGCGCTGGTCAAAGTAAATGGAGGACTGGAAATCATTGGCCAGGGAATCCGTCTCCTTGCTGAAGCGTCCGCCCCAAAGTTTCATTTCAATCGCACACCTTTCGTAAGGGGTTCCGGAGGGCCTCCGCCCTCCGGTTTCTCCGTCCGGGGGAACTTCCTCAGAACCTGTATTCATAGCCGGGGGATGCTGGATTGACGAGGATTTTTCCCGGCAGACAAGGAGTTTTCCCGCGGCAATCCTGACGGATTGCAAGGGGAAACGGCGCGGTATGCCGGGAAAAAGGCCGTCAAGGCAGTGTCCAACAGCTGTGGATACAGGTTCTCAGAGCTTGCCCTGCTCCCGCAGCGCGAGAACGGTATCGGGCAGGCCCCACAGGTTGATGAAGCCCGTGGCGTTGGTCTGGTCATAGGAGCTCTCGTTAAAGGTCACCAGCTCCTCGGAATACAGGCTCTCGGGAGAGGTGATGGAGGCCGTGATCATGTTGCCCTTGTAGAGCTTCAGCTTCACGGAGCCCGTCACGTGCTCCTGGGTCTTGTCGGCAAAGGCGCTGAGGGCCTCCCGCAGGGGGGTGAACCATTTGCCGTTGTACACCAGGTCCGCGAAATCCACCGCCAGCTTGCTCTTCATGTGGGCGGTGTCCTTGTCCACGGTGATCATCTCCAGGCACTCATGGGCCTTGTAGAGGATGGTGCCGCCGGGGGTCTCGTACACGCCCCGGTCCTTCATGCCCACCAGCCGGTTCTCCACGATGTCCAGGAGGCCGATGCCGTTCTCGCCGCCCAGCTTGTTGAGCTTGCGGATGATGTCGCTGGCCTTCATCTTCTCGCCGTCCACCGCCACAGGGACGCCCTTGACAAAGTCGATGGTCACATAGACGGCCTTGTCCGGCGCGGCCACGGGGCTGACGCCCATCTCCAGGAAGCCCTCCTTCTCATACTGGGGCTCGTTGGCGGGGTCCTCCAGGTCCAGGCCCTCGTGGCTCAGGTGCCAGAGGTTCTTGTCCTTGGAGTAGTTGGTCTCCCGGCTGATCTTCAGGGGGACGTTGTGGGCCTCGGCGTAGTCGATTTCCTCATCCCGGCCCTTGATCTCCCACTCCCGCCAGGGGGCGATGATGGTCATCTCCGGGGCGAAGCGCTTGATGGCCAGCTCGAAGCGGACCTGATCGTTGCCCTTGCCGGTGCAGCCGTGGGCGATGGCGCCGGCCCCTTCCTTCTTGGCGATTTCCACCAGGCTTCTGGCGATGATGGGCCGGGCGAAGGCCGTGCCCAGCAGGTACTGCTCATAGCTGGCCCCCATCTTCAGGGAGGGGATGATGACCTCGTCCACCATCTGGTCGGTGAGGTCCGCGATGTAGAGCTTGCTGGCGCCGGTCTTGATGGCCTTTTCCTCCAGGCCCTCCAGCTCCTGCTCCTGGCCCACGTCTCCGGCCACGGCGATGATCTCCGGGTTGTTGTAGTTCTCCTTCAGCCAGGGGATGATGATGGATGTATCCAGTCCGCCGGAATAGGCCAGCACGATTTTTTTGATATCCTTCTTAGCCATAACAAAGCGCCTCCGAATTTATTTTTATAGTATTGGAAACGGTTGGAAACCCATGCGGGGCAGACGCCCCCCTCCGATGCGTTGTTGTAATTATACATCCGCAATGAATAAATATTCAATCGGCAATCTGCACAAGGTTCCGCTGGATTTAGAGGAAAATTTTTCTTCCCCCGGGAGCCAGGCGCTTTCAGAAACGCGTCCCCGGAGAAAATGGGCGAGAGGGCACGTTCCGGCGGAAGGGCGTGTCCTATTTCGAGAGATTATCTTGTAGGGGCGGACCTGCGTGTCCGCCCCTACGGAAGCACCTCCGGGAGAAGGGTGGAAACCCTAGAGAAATGGCCTGACCAGGGGGTCAGGCCCCGCAAAGATGGTGCAAGGTCCTACCAGAAGAGGTTTCATGAATAAAAGCCGTCTACCGGTGGACCGGTGGAAACCCTGGAGAAGGGCGGACACATAGGTCCGCCCCTACGGGTGTCCTCTTTGAAAAATGCGTCATCATCGGTCACTCCCCCGGCGGAAAAACCGCTTGACAAGCCCCCCCTTTTCCGATATGATGTTTTGTTGAGAAATCAGAGAGGAGAACGTCTATGCGTCTGGTGCTGACCGGCGGGTCCGTCTTTCGGAACGGGGGCTTCCAGCCTCTGGATATCGCTGTTTCCCAAGGCCGTATTGTTTCCGTTTCCCCCAGCCTTCCCAGGGACGGCGCTTTCGTCGTTGAATTGAATCATCTGCCCGTTGTTCCAGGCTTCGTTGATGTACATGTCCATCTTCGTGAGCCTGGTTTTTCTTATAAGGAAACCGTCGCCTCCGGCACCGCCGCCGCCGCCGCGGGCGGCTATACCGCCCTGTGCGCCATGCCCAACCTGAACCCCGTCCCCGACTCCCTGGAGCACTTGCGGCCGGAATTGGAGGCCATCCGGCGGGACGCCCGGGTCCGCGTCTATCCTTACGGCGCCATCACCTGTGGCGAGAAAGGCGAGGCCCTGGCCGCTCTCGCCGCCCTGGCCCCCCATGTCCCCGGCTTCTCCGACGACGGGCGGGGCGTCCAGTCCGAGGACCGGATGCGCGCCGCCATGGAGCTGGCCCGGGCCCTGGACCGCCCCATCGTGGCCCACTGCGAGGACGAGTCCCTTCTGACAAAGGGCTGGTGCGTGCACGGCGGGGCCTTTGCCCATGGCCTCCCCGGCAACGACCCCGCCAGCGAGTGGAAGCAGGTGGAGCGGGACATCCGCCTGGTCCGGGAGACCGGCTGCCGCTACCACGTCTGCCACGTCTCCACCAGGGAGAGCGTGGCCCTCATCCGCGCCGCCAAGGCGGAGGGCCTTCCCGTTACCTGCGAGACCGGGCCCCACTATCTGGTCCTCTGTGACGAAGACCTGGAGGACCATGGCCGCTTCCGGATGAATCCCCCCATCCGCTCCGCCGGGGACCGGGACGCGCTGGTGGAGGGCCTTCTGGACGGGACGGTGGACTGCATCGCCACGGACCACGCCCCCCACTCGGCGGAGGAAAAGGCCGGGGGCCTCCGGGGGAGCCTCAACGGCGTGGTGGGCCTGGAATGCGCCTTCCCGGTGCTGTACACGGAGCTGGTGAAAACCGGGAAAGTCCCGCTGGAAACCATACTCAAGGCCCTGTGCGTCAGCCCCCGCCGGATTTTCGGCCTGCCGGGGGGAACCATTGAGGAGGGCCAGCCCGCCGACCTGACGGTGCTGAACCTGGACTATGACGGCGTAGTAAACCCGGAGGCCTTCCGTTCCCTGGGCCGGGCCACGCCCTTCGCCGGGCGGCGGGTGGAGGCCGCCGTGTGCATGACGCTGGTAAACGGGTCCATCGTCTTCCCGGAGGACATGCCGGGGAACATGCCGTTCCCGGCGGGAGCCGCCGGCATCATCCGGGGTTACGACCGCCCGGAAGGAGGAACAACATGAAACAGGGTATCTTTACGCTGGAACAGGCCCGGCAGCGGGGGGACATCTGGGAGCTGCGGCTCACCGGGGACACCTCCGCCATCACCGCGCCGGGGCAGTTCGTCAACATCGAGCTGCCGGGGAAATTTCTCCGCCGCCCCATCTCCGTCTGCGACTGGGAGGAGAACCGGCTGGTTCTGCTGGTCAAGGAGGCGGGGGCGGGCACCCGGGAGCTGGTCCGCCTCCCCGCCGGGACCCGGCTGGACGTGCTGACCGGCCTGGGCAACGGCTTCCGCCTCCCCCAGGAGCCCGCCGCGCTGGTGGGGGGCGGCATCGGGGCCGCGCCGCTGTACGGCCTGGCGAAGCGCATGCTGGAGCAGGGGCTCCGCCCCGCTGTGGTCCTGGGCTTCCGGTCCGGGCGGGACGCTTTTTACCGGGAGGAATTCGCCGCCCTGGGCCTGGAGATCCGGGTGGCCACGGAGGACGGGAGCCTGGGGACCCGGGGCTTTGTGACGGACGTGCTGGCGGAGCTTCCGGACTGCCGCTATGTGCTGGCCTGCGGCCCCACGGCCATGCTGAAGGCCGTCCACGGCCTGCCCCAGGTCACCGGCGGGCAGTTCAGCTTTGAGGCCCGGATGGGCTGCGGCTTCGGGGCCTGCGTGGGCTGCACCATCCAGACGAAAAAGGGCCTCCGCCGGGTCTGCAAGGACGGGCCCATATTCCACAAGGAGGACATTGTATGGTAGACCTCTCCGTTACTCTGGCGGGGGTGGGCCTGAAGAACCCCATTATCCCCGCCTCGGGCACCTTCGGCTATGGCCGGGAGTTCGCCGCCGCCTATGACCTGAACCTTCTGGGGGCCTTTTCGTGGAAGGGCACCACGGCCCTCCCCCGCCCCGGCAATCCCCAGCCCCGGATTGCGGAGACCGCCGCCGGGATGCTGAACGCCGTGGGCCTGCAAAACCCCGGCATGGATGCGGTGCTCCGGGAGGAGGTCCCCGGCATCCGGACCTTCTTTCAGGGCCCCGTCATCGCCAACGTCTGCGGCTTTTCGGTGGAGGAGTACGCGGAGAACTGCCGCCGCCTGGAGGACGTGGAGCAGGTCAAAATCCTGGAGGTCAACATCTCCTGTCCCAACGTCCACGCCGGGGGACGGAACTTCGGCTCCGACCCGAAGGCCGCCGCCGCCGTGACCCGGGCCGTCCGCGCCGCGGCGAAAAAGCCCGTCTTCCTGAAGCTCAGCCCCAACGTCACGGACATCGCGGACATCGCCAGGGCCTGTGTGGACGAGGGGGCCGACGGCCTGTGCCTCATCAACACCCTGCTGGGCATGCGCATCGACCTGTCCACCAAGCGGCCCCTGCTGGCCAACCGCACCGGGGGCCTCTCCGGCCCCGCCGTGTTCCCGGTGGCGCTGCGGATGGTGTGGGATGTCTATGAGGCGGTGGGGCGGACCACGCCCATCATCGGCTGCGGCGGCGTGAGCTCCGCCGGGGACGCCGCTGAGATGATGCTGGCCGGGGCCTCCGCCGTGGAGGTGGGCGCGGCCAACCTGAAGGACCCCTGCGCGTGCAAGGCCATTATCGAGGAGCTGCCCGCCGTGTGCCAGCGGCTTGGGGTGGACCATATTTCAGTTTTGACAGGAGGAGCGCATCATGGCTAAGGACGTCATCATCGCCCTGGACTTCCCCACCCGGGAGGAGACCCTGGGCTTTCTGGACCGCTTCCCCGCCGGAGAGAAGCCCTTTGTGAAAACCGGCATGGAGCTCTACTACGCGGAGGGCCCCGCCATCGTCCGGGAGATCAAGGCCCGGGGGCACAAGATTTTCCTGGACCTGAAGCTCCACGACATTCCCAACACGGTGAAGCGGGCCATGGCGGTCCTGCTGGACCTGGAGGCGGACATGATCAACCTCCACGCGGCGGGGGGCTCCGTCATGATGAAGGGCGCCCTGGAGGGCCTGACCCGGCCCGGCCGCCCCCGGCCCCTGCTTATCGCCGTGACCCAGCTGACCTCCACCGACGGCGCCACCCTGAAAAACGAACTGCTCATCGAGGCCCCCATGGCGGAGACGGTGTTGTCCTACGCGGAAAACGCCGCCCGGAGCGGCCTGGACGGCGTGGTCTGTTCTCCCCTGGAGGCGGCGCTGGTCAAGGAGCGCTGCGGGGAGGCCTTCTGCACCGTCACCCCCGGGGTCCGCTTCGCCGGAGGGGACCTGGGGGACCAGAAGCGGGTCATGACCCCGGAGAAGGCGGGGAAGAGCGGCTGCGATTACATTGTGATGGGCCGTCCCATCACCCAGGCGGAGGACCCGGTGGCGGCTTACCGCCGGGCGGTGAAGGAGTTCCTGGGGTGAGCCCGGTTCTTCATGCCTGGAGCATGCGGAGGCCTTTGAGGCGCGGAAGCCTCTGATTCAGGAGAGTTATGCATACGCGAAGGAGAAGTTTGCCCGGCGCTGAGGGCGGCTTTTCCGGTTGAGTGAACGAAAGGAGATCTGCACATGACCCGCGAACAGACGATAGCCCATGATCTTTTATCCATTGGGGCGGTATTTCTCCGTCCCGATCAGCCCTTCACCTGGGCCAGCGGCATTAAGAGCCCCATTTACTGCGACAACCGCCTGACCCTCACCGCCCCGGAGGTCCGGGCCCATGTGGAGGAGGGGCTGGTGGATTTGATCTGCAAGCATTATCCCGATGTGGAGGTGCTTATGGGAACCTCCACCGCCGGAATTGCCCACGCGGCCATTGTGGGGCATCTCATGGGGCTGCCCATGGGGTATGTCCGCTCCAGCGGCAAGGACCACGGGCGGCAGAACCGCATTGAGGGGAAGCTGGAACCCGGCCAGCGGGTTGTGGTGGTGGAGGATTTGATTTCCACCGGCGGAAGCTGCATCGATGTGGTGGAGGCCCTGCGGGACGCCGGGGCGCAGGTGCTGGGGATTGCGTCCATCTTTACCTATGGGCTCCGGAAGGGGCTCCAGCGCCTGGAGGCCGCCGGGGTGGTGAATTACAGCCTGTCCAATTTTGACGCGGTGTGCGATATCGCTGCCGCAGAGGGGAGGATTCATCCGGAGGACATTGAGCGGCTGAAACGATTTCGGGAGAATCCTTCGGATGGGAGTTGGTTCGCGCCCTAACGGGCGGGGAGGATTTCAGCCATGAAGATGGCTGGTGCTTTGCACCCCCCATTTTCTCTTTTTATTCCCGGAATAAAAAGAGAAAACGGGCCGTGCACGGTCCAAAAGAGAAAAACAAGGGGACGCGGTTTACGGGGGCGCGCCTGGGGCCATGGAATAAGACAGGCATGTCCCTGCCCGCGGCGCAGTGCGAGCGGGGGTTTTGGTGGTTGTCGAATTGACCAGCGCCAATTTTAGTTAGGAGAAAAACCGCAGCCACCGGTCTACCGGTAAACGGCTCTCATTCATGCTGTGTTTTCTGGTAGGCCCCCACGCCATCTTTGCGGGGCCTGATCCCCTGATCAGGCCATTTCTGAAGGGTTTCCACCCTTCTCCCGGAGGTGCTGCCGTAGGGGCGGACCTATGTGTCCGCCCGTCTCTAGGGTTTCCACCGGTCTGCCGGTAGACGGCTCTCATTCATGCAATCTCTTCTGGTAGGACCCCGCACCATCTCTGTGGGGCCCGGTCCCCTGACCGGGCCATTTCTTTAGGGTTTCCACCCAATCTCTCCTTAGACCTTCTGTCACCCAATTTCCTGTCCAAATATCACCACACTTTTCCAAACTCAGAAAGGAGCCTTTATGCCCAGAAACATCATTGATGTCACCGACCTCTCTGTGGAAGAAATCAGCGAGCTGATTTCTACTGCGGAGGATATTATCGCGAATCCCGCCAAGTACCAGAACGCCTGCGCTCACAAGCAGCTGGCTACCCTCTTCTTTGAGCCCTCTACCCGCACCCGCCTCTCCTTTGAATCCGCCATGCTGGCCCTGGGCGGCAGCGTCCTCGGCTTCTCCGAGGCCTCCTCCAGCTCTACCGCCAAGGGCGAGACCGTCGGCGACACCGTTCACACCGTCAGCTGCTACGCCGACATCATCGCCATGCGCCACCCGAAGGAGGGCGCTCCCTACGCCGCCGCTCAGTTCAGCGAGGCCCCTATCATCAACGCCGGGGACGGCGGTCACAATCATCCTACCCAGACCCTTACGGACCTCCTGACCATCCATCGGGAAAAGGGGCGGCTGGACAATTTTACCATCGGCTTCTGCGGCGATCTCAAGTTCGGGCGCACCGTTCACTCTCTGGTCAACGCCCTGTGCCGCTATGACAACATCCGCTTTGTGCTCATCTCCCCGGCGGAACTCAAGCTCCCCCGTTATGTTAAAGAGGAGGCCCTGAAAAAGCGGGGCATTCCCTATGTGCAGACCGAGAGCCTGGACACCGTGATTCCGGAGCTGGATTTGCTCTACATGACCCGGGTTCAGAAGGAGCGGTTTTTCAATGAGGAAGACTACCTCCGCCTGAAGGACAGCTATATCCTTACCCCCGAGAAGCTTGTGGGCGCAAAGCCCGGCCTTTCCATCCTCCATCCCCTGCCCCGCGTCAACGAAATCGACGTGGCCGTGGACCGGGACCCCCGGGCCGCTTACTGGAAGCAGGTCAAAAACGGCAAGTTTATCCGCATGGCCCTGATTCTTATGCTGCTGGACATCCGCCCGCTCTCCTGAGCGGCCCTGACTGTGTATGAGTATCTGGAAGGAGAGGAATTCATGAATATTGACAGCATCCAAAACGGCGTGGTCCTGGACCACATTCAGGCGGGCAAGAGCATGGATATTTACAAGTATCTCCACCTGGACCAGCTGGACTGCTCTGTGGCGATTATCAAAAATGTCCGCAGTGAGCGCCTGGGGAAGAAGGATATCATCAAGATCGATTCCCCCATGGAGCTGGACCTGGACGTGCTGGGCTATATCGACGCCAACATCACCGTCAATGTCATCCGGAACGGCGTGCGGGTGGAGAAAACCCACCTGGAGCTCCCCCGAAAGCTGGTGAACATCATCCGCTGCAAAAACCCCCGGTGCATCACCGTGGCCGAGCCTCAGCTGGACGCCGTTTTCCTCCTCAGCGACCCGGAGAAGCACGTCTACCGCTGCGCCTACTGCGACACCGCCAAGGGAAAGAAAAATTTCTGATCCCGGAAAGAAATGCATGGAAGACTATGAACTGATTCGCTCCCGCCGGAAAACGCTGGCGCTGGAGATTACCGGGGAGGGCCGGGTTCTGGTGCGGGCCCCGAACCGGCTGGCCAAGGCCCGGATTGACGCCTTTGTCGGCGCTCACGCCGCCTGGATTGCCCGCCATCTCGCCGCCCAGCGGGAACGTGCCGCCAAACGCCCGCCCCCGCCCACCCCGGCGGAAATCGAGGCCCTGAAGGAACGGGCCCGGGCCCTCCTGCCGGAGAAAATCGCCTCCTGGAGCGCCAGAATGGGCGTCACTCCCACGGGCTTCCGGGTGACCTCCGCCCGGAAGCGCTACGGCAGCTGCTCCGCAAAAAACAGCTTGTGTTTCTCCTGCTTCCTGATGAACTGCCCGGAGGAGGCGGTGGAGCTGGTGGTGGTCCATGAGCTGTGCCACATCCGGGAGAAGAACCACGGCCCCGGATTTTATGCCCTGCTGGAGCACTATCTCCCCGACTGGCGGGAACGGAAAAAGGGCCTCGCTATGCCCCTGGAATCCATATGAAATGGATTGTATGCGCCGCCGTCCTGCTGCTGGCCCTCGCCGGATGCGGAGCGGTGGAAACCGCTCTGAACACCCTCCCCGAGGGAGCCCGGGACGCCGTGCTTCAGGCCGCCGGGGCCTGGAATGAGAGCCGCTGGAGCCTTCAGGACCCCGTTGACGAGTTCTTCGCCGCCGTGGACGCCGGAGACGCCGGGGCCCTCCGGGCCATGTTCTCCCCTGCCGTTCAGGCGGAGGATGACGATCTGGATGAGATGATTCAGGCCCTGCTTACGCTCTGGCCCGGTCCTACGGAGGACTGCGAGATGCTGTCTCCCGTGGGGGCTTCCAAGCACCTGAAGTACGGGCGGCAGACCATGGTGAATATCCACAACGCCTTTCCGGTAGTAGCCGGAGGCGTGAATTACTACTGCTCCTTCAGCTATGTGACCAGGGACGAGGAGGCCCCGGAAAACGTGGGGCTCAAACGGGTGGTCCTGGCCACGGAGGCGGCGAAATGCCACCCGGATTATTATTCGAATTCTCTGGAGCTGGGAGACGGCCTCACCCTCGTCACCACCCCCGCCGTGGAGGGGGAGACCCGCCGCATCGGCGACGCCCCCTACCGCTTCACCTCTTATGACCGGACCATCACCCAGGCGGAGCTGCTGGAGTT
The DNA here is from genome assembly GCA_041223955.1 of Oscillospiraceae bacterium 38-13. Lineage (GTDB taxonomy): Bacteria > Bacillota > Clostridia > Oscillospirales > Oscillospiraceae > Oscillibacter. The sequence continues at coordinate 45,068 of JBCLRG010000008.1, forward strand.
TCTGGCGGAGGAAACCCGCTGGAGCGCTTTTCAGGAGCGCTTCGGCCCGCCCAACGCCGAGGAAATCGCCCGGTATTACGAGCTGGCCCCGGAGGACGGCGAACCCCGCTACGCCATCCTCTACCTCGCGGAGGACAGGGAGCACCTGAGCTCCGTGGTCCTGCAAAACGGCAGGGACTATTCCGCCCTGGGCGTCCTCTGGCGGCGGGACCCCTCCTGATTTCCACTCCTGATCTGAGAAAGGTGTTACTATGGATAAGCTGAACCTGACCACCCTGCTGCAAAGCAATCCCTACCCCGGCCGGGGCATCGTCCTGGGAAAGAGCGGGGACGGCGGACACGCCATCGCCGTGTATTTCATCATGGGCCGCAGCGAGAACTCCCGGAACCGGGTCTTCGTCCCCACGGAGGACGGCATCCGCACCCAGGCCCACGACCCCGCCAGAATGACGGACCCCAGCCTCATTATTTACCACCCCGTCCGGGCGGCGGGCCGGGACCTCATCGTCACCAACGGGGACCAGACGGACACCATCCGGGATTTCCTCCTGGAGGGACGGACCTTCTCCGAAGCCCTGATGACCCGGACCTTTGAGCCGGACGGGCCCAACTGGACTCCCCGTATCTCCGGCCTGCTGCGTCCCGACGGCAGCTTTCAGCTCTCCATCCTGAAGAGCGCCGAAGGGGACCCCGCCTGCTGCTGCCGGTACTTCTACCACTACGACGCCCCCCTCCCCGGCGAGGGCCGTTTCATCCACACCTACATGGGGGATGGAAATCCCCTGCCCTCCTTCGAGGGGGAGCCGGAGCGGGTGGCGCTGGACGCGGAGACGCCGGAGGCCTTGGCGGACCAGGTGTGGGGTGCTTTGAACCCGGAGAATAAGGTGTCCCTCTTCGTCCGGTTTGTGGACCTGAAGGACGGGAGCCGCCGGGATGTGATTCGGAACCGGCATTAAAAAACCGCGCCGCCCTCACAGGGCGGCGCGCCAGGCTGTCGAAAAAGGATTTTCGCCAGCCTGAGCAAGTTTTCAAAACGTTTAAAAACGTTTTGAAAACTTATGATTGAAAACGAAAGGAACCCTTCCTGGGTTCCTCTCGTAACTCTCCTTCTTCCCGTCGAGGATGGTTTTTACGGTTTTTCGACACTCTGCCGCGCCGCCCTCACAGGGCGGCGCGCTTCTTTCCCCCAAAGCTCCCGGCGGCGGATTACAGCCTGTCATAAACCAGCTCCGCAAACGGGCCATACCTTTTCACCGCTTCCAGCCGGAAGCGCCGGAGGGCCTCCCGCTGCGTAAAAAGAGGAATTCCCGCCCCCAGCAGCACCGGGGCTACCTGAATCATCAAATGATCCACCAGGTCCCGGTCCAGCAGCGGGGCCAGAATCGTATTTCCCCCAACCACCCAGATGTTTTTCTCCCGGCCCAGCCCCTCCACAAAGGCCGCCGGGTCGCCGCTGACGGCGGCAAAGCCCTTCTGATTCAGCGGGCGGTGGGTGAAGACGTAATTCTCCGTCGAGGGATAAACCTCCGCCGGATTCCCCTGCCGCTCCACCTCCCGGAAGGTCCGCCGCCCCATGAGGGTCACGTCCATCCGGGCGTAAAAGTCCCCATAGCCTGTGTCCTCCGCGTTCCCCGTCTGAGAGAGCCAGTCCAGCCCGTGGTTCTTCGCCGCCAGATAGCCGTCCAGCGTGACGCAGCCGTAAAAATAAACGCTCATTGACACCTCCTGAATGATAATTCTGTTATTATACCACATACGGTAAAAACCGGCAAGCGGCCCGTCTTACGGAACTGCCAGACCTCCGGCAGACGGTTCTGATTCATGCAATCTCTTCTGGCAGGACTCCGCACCATCCCTGCGGGGCCCGGTCCCCTGACCGGGCCATTTCTTTAGGGTTTCCCCCCATCTCCCTTTAGACCTTTTGGAACCCCTGATGCCCCGGTAAACGGACCGTAGGGGCGGACCTGTGTGTCCGCCCGTCTGCCGAAACTGCCAAGATCCCGGGGGAAGGGCGGACACATAGGTCCGCCCCTACAGGGCCCGCCTTTCTACCGGCGGAACACCGTGCAGGGGGGCGGCCCCCTGGCCGCCCCGTCTGCCGAAACTGCCCATCTCCCGAGAGACAACCTTTTTTCCGTTTCCCCCCTTCCCCCCGGCCCGCAACTGCGGTATACTGAAGGCATCACACCGGCCCCACCGGGCGGAACGGAGGAACCCATGGAATCATACGACAGCCTGTACACGGTCATGGCGGACGCCTTCCGGGAGGAGGCCTTCCTCCGGAAGCTGGCCTGCCCCCAGGCGGACCCCCTCCCCGGCGGCCTGGACTGGCGGACCCTGCTCGCCCCCCTGCTGCCCATCCGGGCCCGCCTCTCCTGCGCCCAGGCGCTGGAGGCCTTCCGCCCCGTCCTGGACGCCATCGCCCCGGAGCCCCAGGAGGGCTGGGGCCTCTGCGCCTACCGGACGGCGGCCTCCCTCCTCTACCCCCAGCCGGACGCCGCTCCCATCCCCGCCCAGCGGGACGGGGCCCTGCGCTTCCTCCAGTTCCTCCGGACCCTCCTGGACGCGGAGCGGGCGGCCCTGCCCTTTGACTTCTGGCTGGACTTCGCCTTCTGCTCCGAGGAGGAGCTGAAGGCCAGCAGCCTGGCGGAAGAATACCGCCAGTTCCTCCGCCGCTGGCGGGAGGAGTATGTCTATGAGCTCCTCCGCCTGGGCCGGGAGGTGACGCCCTTCCGCACCTGCGAGCACATCGCCGGGGTCCACCACGTGTCCATGACGGTCTCCCGGGCCTTCAAGGCCGGGGGCGGGAAAATTGACCTGGCCCTGATCTCCGGGGCGGCGGCGGGCCACGACATCGGCAAGTTCGGCTGCAGGCCCGGGGAGCGGGTGCCCTATCTCCACTACTACTACACGGACCAGTGGTTCTCCTGGCGGGGCCTGGCGTCCCTGGGGCGCGTCGCCGCCAATCACTCCGTCTGGGACCTGGAGCTGGAGAACCTGTCCTCCGAGTCCCTGGTCCTGGTCTACGCCGACTTCCGGGTAAAACAGGAGCGGACGGAGGCAGGCGGCGAGACGGCCCGGCTGTTCTCCCTGGCGGACGCCTTTGACGTCATCCTGGCCAAGCTGGACAACGTGGACGCCGCCAAGCGGAGGCGGTATCAGTACGTCTACGTGAAGCTCCGGGACTTCGAGGGCTATTTGAAATCCTTCGGCGCGGACGTGACACTGGAAACCCCCGGCGGCCCGCCCCTCCCCCGGAAGGACCCCGCCCTGATGAACGAGGACGAGGTGGTTCTGGGCCTGCGGCGGACGGCGGTGGACCACAACATCCGCCTGATGCACCGGCTGAGCCGGGAGCGGCTGTTCGTGGCCACGCTGGAGGCGGCCCGGGGGGAGAAGGACCCCGCCCGGATTCGCGCCTATGTGTCCATCTTCCGGGAATACTTCACCTACTGGACCGTGGAGCAGAAGGAGCAGACCCTGGAATTCCTCTATGAGCTGCTGCTCCAGCCCGACGGGGACATCCGCCGCCAGGCTGCGGCCCTCATGGGCCAGATTCTGTCCAAGTTCCTCTCCGGCTATAAAAAAGAGCTCCCCCGGGGCGCGGCCCCCAGCCCCCAGGAGGAGCGTCCCTTTGAGCTCTGGGCGGAGTATCTGGAAAAGCTCATCCACCCGGACCGCCGCCTCACCCCCCGGCAGATCAGCATGATCCGCTATCAGGCCAAAACCGCGGCGGACGCCCTCCTGGGGGGCTGCTCCGACGAGGACTTCCCCCGCTTCGCCGGGCTGCTCTTCCGCCACTACCAGAACCCCGAGGACCCGGAGGGGGCCTTTGCCCTGCTGAACACGGCGCTGAACCTCCCCCTGGAGCGCGTCGGCCCCCGGGACCAGGCCCGGCTGGCGGCCTTCGCCGCCCGGTGGATTCAGGAGGGCGAGGCCCCCCAGCAGGCCGCGGCCATGCGCCTGTGCCGGAGGCTTCTCCCCGTGCTGGACGCCGCCTCCCTCCAGGCCATGGCCCGGGCGGTGGAGGCGGCGGAGTGCCGCGCCGGCACCCCCCTGCTCTACCTCCAGTGCCAGCTGGGCCGGGCCCTGGGGCTGGATGTCTCCGGCCGCCAGGCCCTTTTGGACCAGGGGGAGTCCGGCAGCAGCGTCTTTCTGGACAACCTGAAGACCGCCACCCCTTGGGTGCTGAAGGCCGTGGGGGTGGAGTACCTGCTGGACCAGGCCCGCCGGAGCGAGGACATGGGGGTCTTCCACATCGCCACCCACTTCTCCAACCTGATGAAGGTCAGCGAAAACGTGGTGGTCCGCCGCCTGGCGGGGAGCGCCCTGCTGGATATCGCCCCCCGGCTGTCCCCGGACCGGCGGAACGAGATCGCCGTGGAGCTCTGCGAGGCCCTGGAGACCGGGCAGTCCGAGATTTCCCAGTATATCCCTCCCTACCTGGGGCAGTTTGTCCTGTGGCTGTCCCCCCGGGAGCTGGATGAGATTTTGAACGAGCTCCTCCGCTTTCTCTCCTCCTCCAGCGCCAACGTGGCCGCCGCCGCCCTGTCCACTGTGGGGGCCCTGCTGGAGCACTACGCCGCTTACGGCTCCCGCTTTCCAGAGCCTGAGGAGCGCCGGGCCGCCCGGAAGCGGCGCATGGCGGGCCTGCTGCTGAAGGGCCTGGCCTCCTGCATGGATCCCGTGCGGCAGGAGGCCCTCCGGGTCTTGGGAGAGGGGCTGTTCGCCTCCCCGGTCCTGGGCTATGAGGAGAAGGCCGGCCTGTTCACCCTGGCGGCAAAAAAACTCCTCTGCCTCATCGGCGAGCAGGAGGAGCTCACCTTCTTCTATACCGCCGCCGCCCTCTCCCACATCTACCGCTTCGCCGTGAAGCACCGGATTGAGAGCGGCCCCTTCGCCTTCGACTGGCGGGACAAGCCCGCCGCCTTCTTCCCCGGCACCTTCGACCCCTTCTCCCTTTCCCACAAGGGCATCGTCACCGCCATCCGGGACCTGGGGATGGAGGTCTATCTGGCGGTGGACGAGTTCTCCTGGTCCAAGAAGGCCCAGCCCTCCCTCATCCGGCGGCAGATCGTCAGCATGTCCGTGGCGGACGAGTTCGGCGTATACCTCTTCCCCCACGACATCCCGGTGAACCTGGCCACTCCCGACGACCTCCTCCGCCTCCGGCAGGTCTTCGCGGGGCGGGAGCTTTACCTGGTGGTGGGGTCCGACGTGGTAGCCAACGCCTCCTCCTACAAGGCCCCGCCCAGGGAGGGCTCCGTCCACTCCCTGAACCACATCGTCTTCCGCCGCTCCAGCGACGCCGAGGGCCGGGAGATCGAGGCGGACCTGTCCCGGATCACCGGCCGGGTGGTCCAGCTCCAGCTGCCCACCCACCTGGAGGACATCAGCTCCACCCGCATCCGGGAGAACATCGACCTGGGCCGGGACGTGTCCAACCTGGTGGACCCCACGGTGCAGGACCTGATTTACCGGAACAGCCTCTACCTCCGGGAGCCCCAGTACAAGCAGCTGGTCCGGGCCAGCTACCTGGACTTCAGCCGCCTGGAGCAGCCGGAGCTGTGGGCGGAGCTGAACCGGGCCCTGGGCCCCCTGCCCCCGCCGGACCCCAGGGACAGCGTTTTCCTCCTCCGGGCCTCCGGGCCCCGGCCCCGGATTCTGGGGGCCCTCACCACCCGGGTCATCCGCTCCGGGGAGCTCTACGCCGCCTTCGGCAGCGAGGAGCTGGCCCACTGGGTCCGGACCCGGACGGCGGGGCGCATCCAGCTGCTCACCGGCCTGTGGGCCGTCCGGGCCCCCGGGGGAAACTACGACGTGGGGCAGCTGCTGCTCACCGAGGTCCTCTCCCGGGCGGCGGCGGAGGACTGCGGCTATGCCGTGTGGTGGGGCCCGGCGGACGGGGAGGGGCTGGCGCTCCTGGGGCGGCAGGGCTTCCTCCCGGCGGAGCCGGAGGCGCCCCAGCCCCTGCTGCTGGTGGACATGCGGTCCCCGGCGGTGGTGGTGCAGAACATTCCCACGACGCTGAAGGAGCCCTTCGCCTCGGACCGGCAGGTCCTGGCGGCCATCCGGGGGGCCCACCTCCGCCTCCAGGAGGCGGTGTGCGGCCTCTACCCGGGGACGCTGGTGCTGTCCCTCAACGCCGAGGTGATCTACCACCGGCTGGTCCGGAAGCTGACGGCGGCGAACGGCGTCCCCGCCGTGCCCCGGACGCCCCGGGTCCTGGGGCCCAAGATGTGCGTGCCCTTCGGCAAGATTCTCCGGGGCAACGCCGTGCCCAACACCGTCACCAAGACCATCCACACCGACAAGGTTTTCGCCCCGGACCTCCATTCCTTCTCCATCGCCCCCTTCCCGGGCTACGCGCCCCTGGAGAGCCAGATCCGGACCATCCGCTCCTTCCGCCGCCCCGTCATGCTGGTGGACGACCTGCTCCACACCGGCAACCGGATCAACGCCCTGGACCCCCTTTTCCGGCGGGAGGAGCTGGAGATTGACCGCTGCGTGGTGGGCCTCCTCTCCGGCCGGGGCCGGGACCTGATGGCCGCCCGGGGCCGGGCGGTGGACTGCGTGTATTTCGTTCCAGACCTCCGGGCGTGGTTTGTGGAGTCCACCATGTATCCCTTCATCGGCGGGGACGCCGTGGACCGGGCGGTTCCCTCCGTGCCGGGGCTGATTCCGGCGGTGAACCTGATTCTGCCCTACGCCTTCCCCCGGTTCTACCGCCGGAGCAACCGGGAGGCGGTGTTCCGCTTCTCCCGGACCTGCATAGAGAACAGCCGGGACATTCTCCTGGCCCTGGAGCGGGCTTATCGGGAGCGCTATGCCCGGAACCTGACCCTCTCCCGGCTCAGCGAGGCGGTGATTCTCCCCCTGAGCCCGGACAAGGGGGCGGCCCTGCGGTATGACCCCAGCCTCTCCGCCTCCGTGTGCCTGGAGAGCGACCTGCGCCAGCTGGACCGGATGCGGCCCCTGCTGGAATGACGGAAAAGGAGGACAGCATGATGGATTGCGTACACTACCGGGTCTCCGGGCGGGAGGCGGCGTCCTTTCAGCCAGGGCTGCCCTTTCCCCCCGGGACGGGGGCCCCGCCGGAGCTGTTTCTGGTGCATCGGGAACCCGTCTGGAGCTTCGCTGCCTGGAAGGTAACGGACGGGCGGCAGCTGACGGCGGACAAGACCGGCGTCTCCTGGCTGGACCCCCGGCGGATAGGTCCTCCCGCAGAGCTCCCTCCGGAGGTCCGCTCCGCCCTGGAGGCGGGCCGTCTCACCGGCGTGAACCTCCGCCACCCCGGCTGGGAGCGGGCCCTGGACTTCGCCGCCCCCCGGCGGGGGAAGAAGCGGGTGCACCTCCTGGCGGTGGGGGACGTGGGGAGCACCCTGCTGACGGCCCTGAAGCTGCTGGGGGGAGAGGAGATTTCCGCCATCGGCATCTGCGACCTGAACGCGAACACCGTGGCCCGGTGGGTGACGGAGATGGGGCAGATCGCGTGGCCCTGGGACTACGGGGCCCTGCCGGAGGTGGAGGCGGTGGAGCCGGAGGACCTGTTCCGGTGCGACGTGTTTCTCTTCGCCGCCGCCAGGGCCATCCCCCCGGTGGGCAGCGGGGTGAAGGACGTGCGCCTGGCCCAGCTGGAGGCCAACCGTCCCCTGGTGGAGTCCTTTGCCCAAAGGGCCCGGCAGGAGGGGTTCCGGGGGCTTTTCATCGTCCTCAGCGACCCGGTGGACCAGCTGTGCCAGGCGGCGTGGTGGGCCTCCAACGGGGATGCGGAGACGGAGCACCTGGACCTTCAGGGCCTTCTGCCGGAGCAGATACAGGGCTTCGGCCTGGGGGTGATGAACGCCCGGGCCGCGTACTTCGCCCGGCGGGACCCCCGGTTTGCCTCCTTCCTGACGGAGGGGCGGACCTTCGGCCCCCACGGGAAGGGGCTGGTGGCCGCCAACTCCGTGGAGCGCTATGACGACGCGCTGTCTCAGGAGCTGACCCGCCTCACCCTGGAGGCCAACCTCCGGATGCGGGACCTGGGGTTCAAGCCCTACGCGGCCCCCGCCGTGTCCTCCGGGGCCATGCAGCTGCTGCTGAGCCTCCGGGGGGCATGGCACTGCGGCTCCGTGCCGCTGAATGGGCTGTGGTTCGGATGCCGGACCCGGTTCACCCCCCAGGGGCTGGAGCTGGAGACGCTGGACCTGCCGGACGCCCTGTTTGCCCGCCTCCGGGAGACGGAGGGGATTCTGCGGGAGCTTTCCGGCTAAGGAGGAGGAACGATGAAACACGAGCTGGTGATTCTCCGCGCCGGAGGGCCCGGCTGGCCGGAGGGGCGGCTGGGGGAGACCCTCCGGGCCGCTCTGGCGAACACGCCCTTCCGGTTCGCGGAGAAGGATGAGCCCCTGGAAAACCGGCGGCTTCTCTTTGCCTTCTCCATCCCGGAGGATGGGGTGAGCCTCCCTCTCTGCCGGTTTCTGGCCCGGCTGCGGAGCCATCCCGGCTGCCTCCGGGGAAGCGTGGGTGGCGTGGTCGTTGACGGGGCGGGGGATCTTTACACCAAGGCGGCGGGCCGGGAGCTGATGCTGGCGGCAAACATGGCGGGCTGCGCCTTTCCTGGCCGCGGCCTGGTGGAGGCCACGGGGGAGCTCCGGAATTTCACGGTACAGGCCCGGAACGCAAACTGCGGCCTGGAGGCGGCCTACCGTCTGGCGGTCTCGGACCTGGCGGGCCGGGTGCTGGGCTTCGCGCCGCCGCTGCGGGAGCGGCCCAGGATTCTGGCCCTCCACGCCTCCAGCCGGGCCACCAGCAACACCCTGGCCCTCTGGGGCCGGGTGCGGGAGTATCTGGAGGGGGCCTGTGAGATTCGGGAGATTGGGCTGCGGAACGGGACGATGGAGGACTGTGCCGGGTGTCCGTACACTACCTGTCTGCATTTTGGGGAGCAGGGGGGGTGTTTTTACGGCGGCGTCATGGTGCAGGAGGTGTTTCCCGCCATACGGGAGGCGGACGGGGTGGTATTGCTCTGTCCGAATTACAACGACGCCCTTTCCGCCAATCTCACCGCCGCCGTCAACCGCCTGACGGCCTTGTACCGGACCACGTCCTTTGAGGACAAGGCGGTCTTTGCCATTGTGGTCTCCGGGTATTCCGGAGGGGACATTGTGGCCAGCCAGGTGGTCTCCGCGATGAGCGTAAACAAGGGGTTCTGGCTGCCCGCCGGATTTTGCCTCCTCGAAACCGCCAATGACGCTGGGGCCGCTGCGGCCTTGCCGGGGATTGAGGGGAGGCTGAGGGGGTTTGGGGGGAATCTGCTGCGGCAGATGGCTGGTGCTCGCCCTGACGGGCGGGGGAGGTCATCAGCCCTTTGAGGGCTGGTCCAATGCACCCCCCATTTTCTCTTTTTATTCCCGGAATAAAAAGAGAAAACGGGCCGTGCACGGTCCAAAAGAGAAAAACAAGGGGATGCGATTACGGGGGCGCGCCTGGGGCTTGGGAAGAAAACAGGCATGTCCCTGCCCGCGGCGCAGTGCAAGCGGGGGTTTTGGTGGTCATCGAATTGACCAGCGCCAATTTTGGTGCGGTGCTGTGCCCGCCTTTTTTCCGGAACCTCCCTTCTATCGGTAAACGGCTCTTATTCATGCAACCTCTTTCGGTAGGACCTTGCACCATCATTGCGGGGCCCGGTCCCCTGACCGGGCCATTTCTTTAGGGTTTCCACCCATCTCTCCTGAGCCCTTCTGCCCCTCTACCATTAAATACACAGGAGGTACCCCCTATGACCCAACCGGAAACCGCCTACATTACCCGCTTTCGGAAATTCCGCGACTCCCTTCAGGCCTCCGCCCCAGACCCCCTTACTTATCAAAAGGGCCTCCTCAAATGGGGCTGCAATACCTCCCTGGGGCTGGATAAGGTCTGGGAATCCGCTATCCCCGACGCCCTCAAGCAAAAGGATATGCCCGCCCTGCATACCATCTTCTTCCACTCCGTCCGAACCCTTCTCCTGCCCCACGGCGGCACCGGCTGTGACCACTGCTCCAATTTCTGGCACCTTCTCGACGCCGCCGCCACCGAGGGCACGGAGGAACTCCGGCGCGTCCTCCCCGCCGCCTTGGGCCGGTCCTCCAATGGGCACCCTATGTCCGTCAACGGCATCAATCTCCTCCTCTGTCTCCTCCATGGAGAGCACGTCCCCTTTGACCGGGACGCCGCTATGGCTAAGGCGGAGAAATTCACGGCCACCAAACACCCCCTCTGGGAACGCGCCGTGGTCGCCTCTCTTCTGGCCCTCCTCCGCCAGGACCCGGAGGGCTTTTCCGCCTCCCTGAACGATGTCCGCCTCTCCTTTGGGAAGATCAAGTGCGCCAAGTACATGCGCCTCCAATGCCTCAACGCCTACGGCCTCGCCGTGCTGGCCCGGGACCTCCTGCCCGGGGACGCCTTCCGGGCCGTCCGCCTTCCGGATGGTCCCAGCTTCTCCGTTTCTTATATCCAATGGCGGCTGGAACAGACCGGGCTGCCCCATGACCTCTGGTTTACATTTCCTCCCGATCTGGATTTTGTCAACCGGGCCCTGGCTCATCCCCTCGCCGTCCAGCGGGTTTTTCAGCCCTATCTGCATGATGAAAATCCCGTTCTCTCCCCGGCGGACCGGCGGAACTGGTATCTCGACGGAGAGGCTATGATTCAGGCGCTTCTTCGGGAGCTGTGACCGCCGCAAAAATTTTCCGCTTTGGGAAAAGTTTCTCTATCTATTTGGAAAAACTGTGCTATAATGACAGTAGACAGGCAGCGGCCCCAAAGTCCCGGACCGCTCCCAACAAAGAGGAGGTAACAGAATGCAGACCAAGAAACTTCTTTCCCTGCTGCTGGCCCTTGCGATGATGTTCTCCCTGGCCGTCACCGCCAGCGCCGCCGAGGAAGACGCGGAAAGCCTGGAGGGCTCCATCGTCATCCTCCACACCAACGACGTCCACGGCGGCATCGCCGGATACGCCAAGGTGGCCGCGCTGAAGGCCGCGTATCAGGCCAAAGGCGCGTATACCCTGCTGCTGGACGCCGGCGACTTCATTCAGGGCGATCCCACCGTCAGCGTCAGCCAGGGCAAAACCGCCGTGGAGCTGATGAACCTGGCGGGCTATGACGCCGCCACCATCGGCAACCACGAGTTCGACTACGGCTACGCCAATTTCAAGGAAATCACCAAAGAGGCCAAGTTCCCCGTGGTCGCCGCCAACGTGCTGGTGAACGGCAAGGCCGAGAACGCCCACACCATCTTCACCGCGGAATCCGGCGTGAAGATCGGCGTCTTCGGCATGAGCACCCCCGAGACCGCCACCAAGGCCCACCCCGCCAAGATTCAGGGCGTGACCTTCCCCGCCGGAAAGGACATGTTCGCCATCGCCGAGGCCGAGGTCAAGGCGCTGGAGGCCGAGAAGTGCGACTACATTGTGTGCCTGGGCCACCTGGGCATTGACGAGGAGTCCACGGGCAACCGCTCCGTGGACCTGATGGAGGCCGTGGAGGGCATCGACCTCTTCATCGACGGCCACTCCCACTCCACCCTCGAGGAGGTTCAGGCCGCCGCCGGGGACAAGCCCATCACCTCCACCGGCACCAAGCTGGCCAGCATCGGCGTAGTGACGATCTCCGCCGGAGGCGAGATCACCATGGAAAACGTCCCCGCCGGGGAGCTGCCCGGGGACGAGGCCATCGCCGCCCGCGCCGCCGCCATCCAGAAGCAGATTGACGACGACTACGGCGCCGCCTTCGCCAAGACCGAGGTCCTGCTCAACGGCGAAAAGGACCCCGGCAACCGCACGGAAGAGACCAACCTGGGCGACCTGATCACCGACGCGCTGGTCTGGGGCGCCAAGAAAAACGGCGAGGAAGTGGACGCGGCCGTCACCAACGGCGGCGGCATCCGGGCCCCCATCGCCGCCGGCGACATCACCAAGAAGGATGTCAACACCGTCCTGCCCTTCGGCAACACCCTGAGCATCGTCAAAGTCACCGGCGCGGAGCTGCTGGAGGCCCTGGAGGCGTCCACCCACTGCACCCCCACCGCCATCGGCGGCTTCCCCCAGGTCAGCGGCATCGAGTTTGTCGTGGAGAGCGGCAATGCGTTCAAGGCCGGAGACCTGTATCCCGGCTCCACCTATCACAAGCCCGCCTCCATTGAGCGCGTGACCATCCTGTCCGTGGGCGGCGAGGACTTCGACGAGAAGGCCACCTACACCATCGCCACCAACGACTTCATGGCCGCCGGAGGCGATACCTACTACGCCTTCGCCTCCGCCACCGTGAACTACGACCTGGGCCTGCCCATGGACGAGGTCCTGATGGACTACATCAAGGAAGAGCTCAAGGGCGTCGTTACCGAGGAAGCCTACGGCGAACCTGCGGGCCGCATCTCCATCGGAACCGCCGCTCCCGAGACCCCCGCCGAGGAGCCTGTGGAAGAGCCCGCTCCCGTAGAGGAACCCGCTCCCGTGGAAGAGCCCGCCCCCATAGAGGAACCCGCTCCCGTGGAAGAGCCCGCTCCCAAGCCGGTTCCCGCCCCCAAGCCGGAGCCTGCCCCTGCCGTCGCTGAGGGCGATTACGTGGTCCAGTCCGGCGACTGCCTGTGGACGATTTCCCAGAAGGCCTACGGCACCGGCCGTCAGTGGAATGTGATTTATCAGGCCAACAAGGACATCATCAAGAATCCCAACGACCTCCGCGTCGGTCAGGTTCTGGTGATTCCCGCCGCGTAAGGTACTCAAAAATCACCCCCAGTCTCTGGACAAGCAGAAAGACCGCCGGGAAATACCCGGCGGCCTTTTTGTCTCTAAAGCGCGGACAGTCTCAATAACCGAAAATCATATCCCGCCGGATTTCCGACAGGGAGTGGGCCCCGCACATGGCCATGGTGTCGGACAGCTCGGCCTTCAGCTTCTCCACATAGACCTTCACGCCCTCGGCTCCGCCGCCGTAGACCATGTTCACAAAGGGGCGGCCGATGAGCACTGCGTCCGCTCCCAGCGCCAGGGCCTTGAAGACATCCATTCCGGAGCGGATGCCGCCGTCCACCAGGATGGTCATCTTCCCGCCCACCGCACCGGCAATCGCGGGAAGCACCTCGGCGGTAGAGGGGCACTGGTCCAGCACCCGGCCTCCGTGGTTGCTGACCACGATGCCGCGGGCCCCGGCCTCCAGGGCCTTCTCCGCGCCCCGGACGGTCATGACGCCCTTGACAATGAACGCCGTCTCCCCGGCCAGGGCCACGATTTCCCGCAGTTCCTCCACGGTCTTGCTGCCCGCCGGGGGCTGGAGGTTCTTCAGGAAGGGCAGGCCCGCCGCGTCGATGTCCATGGCGATGGCAAAGGGCTTCGCGGGCTGTACCAGGGCCAGCTTTTCCCGGATGGTCTCTATATTCCAGGGCTTGATGGTGGGCACGCCCCGGCCGCCCTGCTTCTTCAGGGCCCCGGCGGCGGCCTCCATGACGGCGGGGTTGGTTCCGTCGCCGGTGAAGGCGGCAATGCCCGCCTCCGCACAGGCGGATACCAGAAGGTCATTATAGGCCAGATCATCATACTTGTCCCCGTAGTGGAGCTGCATAGCCCCCACCGGGGCGGCGAAGACGGGAATCTCCACCTTCTGCCCAAAGAGGGCAAACGAGGTGTCCACGGGCCGGTTCTCGCAGATGGTGTCCATATTGACGCAGAGCTCCTGCCACTTCTGGTAGTTGCGGATGAAGCCGGTGCCGACGCCCTTGGCCCCGGGGCCGGGCATGGTGTTCCGGCACGCCAGGCCGTTGCAGGTGGGACAGGCCTTGCAGTGGGGGCCCATACAGGTGCGGGCGCTTTCCAGAACTTCCTGATAGGTCATGGTGAATTCCTCCCGATATGTAAATTTCTGTGTTCATTGTACAGCAACCGGCGGGAAAAGGCAAGCCATGCACCGCCCCTCAAAACTGCAAAAACGCATCCATCTCCTCATAATAATTCAGGGCGCGAAGCAGCTCCGCCTCCGAGGCGTCCCGCTTCTGCTCCAAAGCACTGATCAAAACATCATCCAGCATCTCGGGCATCAGCTCGCCGTACATCCGGTGCACATCGCACAAATCGGGAAACAGCTCCATCTCCCGCTCCTCATCATAACCCGGCGGGTCCGCGATGATGCAGGGCGTATCCATACCATACTCCTCCTCCGTGCCCTCGGTGTAAATATACCACTCCAAATCCCGGGCAAGGGCATCGCTCCCGCCCTCCATCCAAAGGTCCCGGCGGGCGCGAATCACATCCCCAATCGTGCATACCGTATTCCGCTCCATAAAAACATCCTTTCCGCCGGGAACAACCCGGCCCTGCATTTCATAAACTGTTCTGGTGATCGTATGAAACTTCCAACCTGTGACCCCCTGACCCTGACCACCACGATAAACTCGCTGGCGGTGGCCATTGCGGGGCAGCTGAATGACGAGGAGCTGAGCCTCACCGGCGCCATCCTGACCCAGCTGGGCGACACCCTGGAAACCATCGCCGCCCAGCGGGCCCTCTGTACCCGCTGACCCCCGCCGCCGCCGCTTCGGGCCGGACATTATCCAGACCCCCAGAGCGAGCGAATGTTCTTTTGGTTACTTTTCTTTCAAGAAAAGTAACGTCCTCGCGGTGTCGACGTTGCCCTGTTCCATCCGGCGGAGCTTCCGGACGGCCTCCGCCTGGGCCTGCTTGTCCCGGGCCTGGGCGGAGGCGCGGTCAATCATGGACTTGAGGTCCTCCAGGGACAGGTCCTCCAGGGGCGTAAAATTCTCCTGCCCAATATACCGCAGAAACGCCGAAACCTTGGGGTCATACACCACCCCGGCCAGGGGAATCCCCTGCCCCGCCGCGAAAATCAGGGCGTGAAGCCGCATGGACACCACTGCCTCCATCCGGGAAAGAGCCCCGATCATCGTCCCGGCGGTTCCGGCATCGTCCAGAAAATAGTGGGGAACCCCCTCCAGCTCCCGGGCCGCCTCCTGTGCGGCCAAGGGGTCCTGGCCCTTCTCCACCGCCGCGAACACCGGCGTCAGCCCATAGCGCTCCCATCCATACCGGGCCGCCTCCCCAAACAGGCGGGCCTTCTCCTGAAAGCCCGGCCAGGGCCGGAGGGCAAAGCACAAATACCGCCCCCGGGGCGGAATCCCCGCCCGGAGGAGGACGCTGTCCGTCTTCTCCTCCGCCGCCGGGGCCAGGGTCAGCGCCGGGTCCGCCGTCAGGCGGATCTCCGGCCTGTCCACCCCCATGGACTTCAGCTCCTCCAGGGAATCCGGCTCCCGGAGGGTAATCACGTCCACGTTCCGGTTCAGCACACCCGCCGCCAGCTTCCGGTGATTCTCCCGGGTAACGGGGCCAATCCCGCAGCCGTACATCTGCACGCTGCACCCCGCCAGCCGGGCGGCGCGGATGTTCATCAGATAAAACCAGAGGGACCGGCGGGAGGTCACATCCTGAATCAAGCTCCCGCCGCCGTTGATATAAAGCCGGGCGCGGCGCATGGCCCCCAGCCAGCCGGGGAAATCCACCCGTCCGGCGGCGCGCACCCGGTAACGAAGGCGCGTGGCCCTGGGGTCCTTGGAGATAACGGTAACGGGCATGTCCGGGTCGATGGCCCGCATCTCCTGCAAAATCGCCTCCAGGATCGCGTCGTCCCCGGCGTTGCCCCGGCCGTAGGCCCCGCAGATCACCACGCCGTCCCGCTCCGCCCGGGGGCGGCTGTGGCGGCGGAGGATTTCCCGGTAAATATGGAGCTGGGTATCCACGGTCTTCTCGATGGAAAACTGCGCGGAGGCCTTCTCAAAGAGCTTTTCCCCCATCTCCCGGCGGAGGGCCGGGTCGTTCCCAAGGGCCGCCAGCCGCTTCCCCAGGGCCTGCCAGTCCCGGGGCTCGAAGAGGAAGCCGTTGACGCCCTGGTCAATGAGGTAGGGGATGCCGCCCACGGCGGTGGAGATGGTGGCGAGGTGGAAGCGGGCCCCCTCGGTGAGAGCGTAGGAAAAGGTCTCGGACAGGCTGGTGAGGACGTTGATGTCCAGGGCGCTGTAAAAGCGGTCCATGCCGCCGCTGATCCATCCGGCGAAAGTGACCTGCCGTTCCACGCCCAGCTCCCGGGCGAGGGCCCCCAGTTTTTCCCGCTCCTCGCCGTCTCCGGCGATTACGAGGCGTAATTTATCGCAGGATTTATACGCCTCGGCGAAGCCCCGGATGAGGGTGGACATGTCCTTCACCGGGTTCAGGCGGGCGGCGATGCCCACCACCACGGAATCCGCCTCCACCTCCGCCCCCAGCCGGCGGAGGTAGGGCAGGCGGTCCCCCTGGTCCGGGGCAGGGGTGAAGTCGATGCCGTTATAGATGGCGTAGAAGCGGTCCGCCGGGAAGCCCCGGGAGATCAGAAGGTCCACCATGGCGTCGGAGACGCCGATGCGGTAGTCCAGGCGGCGGAGGGCCCAGGTGTTGATGACGCCGAAGGTACAGCGGGCCAGGGGGCGGCCCATGTAGTCGATTTTATAGTCGCTGTGGACGGTTGTGACCACCGGAAGGCCCGTGGCGCTCCGGAGCAGGGCCCCGATCATATTGGCCCGGGCGCCGTGGCAGTGGATGAGCTGATAGCCCTCCCGGCGGATGTAGTTCGCCAGGCGGCGGCGGACCTTGAGGATGTGGTTGCCTCCGCAGATCATCGTGGGGATGCCCAGGGATCGCGCCTCCCCGGCGAAGGGGCCGTCCCGGAAGCAGACCAGCTGGGCGGTTATGGTCTCGTTCAGGTGCTGGAGGAGGCTTAAAACGTGGGTTTTGGCTCCGCCGGAGTCGCCGCCGCTGATGAGGTGGATTACTTTCATAGAAGGGCTCCTTTTCTTCCCCCGGCAGGGGGGACTCTGCTTTTTCCCCCCGGCGGGGGGACGGGGATGGTGCTCGCCCTGGCGGGCGGGGAGGGTTTCAGCCCTTTGAGGGCTGGTCCAATGCACCCCCCATTTTCTCTTTTTATTCCCGGAATAAAAAGAGAAAACGGGCCGTGCACGGTCCAAAAGAGAAAAACAAGGGGATGCGGTTTACGGGGGCGCGGTGGGGAGTCTGGAATAAGACAGGCATGTCCCTGCCCGCGGCGTAGTGCAAGCGGGGGTTTTGGTGGTTGTCGAATTGACAAGCGCCAATTTTGGTGCGGTGCTGTGTCCGCCTTTTTCCCGGAACCTCCCTTCTCCCGGAGGTGCTGCCGTAGGGGCGGACCTGTGTGTCCGCCCGACTCTAGGGTTTCCACCGGTCTGCCGGTAGACGGCTCTCATTTATGCTGTGTCTTCTGGCAGGACTCTGCACTATCTTTGCGGGGCCTGACCCCCTGGTCAGGCCATTTCTTTAGGGTTCCCGCCCATCTCCCCTTAGACCTTCTCCCCGCGCCGCTTTGGGTTCGGTGGAAAACCGAAGGCGCTGGGTTGCTGGGAGCTTATTCGAATCTTTAAATTAGAACATTTCCTCTTGTGCAAAACTGAAAAATATTATACAATACTTTCCGGGCCTTGTCCATAAGGTCCGGTCGATTCACATTAAGACGCGGCCCGCGCCGCTGACGGAGGTCAAGCATGGAACAGAAAAAAGCCTTTCGCATCGGAAAATTTAATATCGTCGACATCTTCTTCGTTCTCCTCATTCTGGCCGTCGCCCTCTATGCCGCCGCCCGCCTCCTGAATCGCGGCGGTTCTATCGAGGTCCCTACCATGGAAATTACCTACGTCGTTCGCGTCCAGAACGTCGCTGCAGAACTCTATCAGAACTCCAAAGACAATCTCCCCTCCCCCCTTATGGCCTCCGGCGCACGCCTGAATGGGCAAATCCAGTCCGTCGAAATGACCCCCTATCTCGTCCTCGGCCCCGACGGACAGTGGTATCAGGACCCTGATCATGTTAATCTGTATTTTACCTGCACCGCCACCGTCCCGAAAGAGAACGTTATGACCACCAAGGTCGGTGAGCAGGAGGTCCGTATCGGTAAAACCGACTATATTATGAAGAGCGAAACCGTCGAGTTCCAGAACGGCACCGTCGTGGACGTTCAGTGGGACACCCATTCCTGAATACATGCTCCGGCAGGACGGGCTCGCCCCGTCCTGTTTTTTCCGGAAGGAAAATTTTCGCCGGACCGTTGAAAGCTGGAAGGGTTTGTGCTATGCTGTATAGGTAGAATTGACGCGTACTGCGCGCGGCAGACAGGAGGAGCGGAAGATGAGGCGTTTTGTTTGGAGAATCCTGCTGGCAGTGGCCCTCACTGCGGCACTGTCCATGACCGCACTGGCGGCGGACCCCGCGGACCCCACCAACTATGAAGAGGGGGGCATTCGTTACAACCTGAATACGGGTGCGGTACTCGGCCCCGTTAATAAAAGCGGCATTACAAATGCCAACATCAAGCCCGTCGTGAACGGCAAGGTTATCACACGGGTGGAGGCCAGCGCCTTTGACGGCTGTACCAAGCTGAGCAGCGTCACCATCCCCGGCACGGTGACGGCCATCGGCGCCAGCGCCTTCAGCAACTGCGTCGCTCTGAAAAGCGCAGCCCTGCCGGAGGGATTGACGAAAATCGAGGAAGGCACCTTCCTCAATTGCAGCCTCCTGTCCTCCGTGACCATTCCCGATACGGTTACGCAGATCGGGAAAAAGGCCTTTTTCCACACCGGAATGGAACGGGTCACTTTCCCCGCTGGAATCGCAGCCATTGGTGAAAGTGCTTTTGAGGAATGTATCAGCCTGACGGAAGTGGCGTTTCAGGATAACGTTGGCGGAACCTCAATAGACCCTGCCGTTACCCCCACCACCACAATTGGACCAAAGGCTTTCTACAACTGCACCTCGCTGAAAAAGCTCTCCCTTTCCGGCAGTGTACAAGACATTCAGGCCAGCGCGTTCGAGGCCTGCACGGCCTTGACAAAGGTCGTGATTTTTGACGGAACACAGACCATCGGAGACAACGCCTTTGCCAGCTGCACTCTGAGCGACGTGCTGATCTTCAGCAAAACGGGAAGCATCGGTAAAACGGCCTTTGGCAATGTCGCGCCCAGCAACTTCCATTACGCCGGAGCCACGTTCCCCGCTGAAGCTTTGCCCGGCGATCTGACTGCGGACAAAATTCATCACATCACATCCAGCCGCTCCGTCGTTCCCGCCTCTACCTGCGACCGGACCGGCTACGTCCGGGACACTCTGGCCTGTGATGAGAGCGGATGCAAATACATTTACAACGAAGGCACCCGTACTACCCCCCCGCTTCCCCATTCGCTGGTGGAGAAGGAATCCGCGAAAACCGCCACCTGTACGGAAAAGGGCCAGCTGGCCAGACAGGGCTGCGAAAACTGCACCTATATGGCGGCCAGAATCGAACTCCCCGCTCTTGGGCATTATTTCCAGGCGACAGACCCGACCTTGGCGGAAAACGTTGTCATTACCACCCCCCCTAGCTGCACAGCCCCCGGCGTTAAGAGTGTCATATACGAGCGCTGTGACCGCTGTAATGAGCCGGGCCGCGTCGATACTGAAGAGATTCCCGCGACAGGCCACACCCCCGACCCGAGCCAAACGGAGGACCATGAATTAATCCCGGCCACCTGCGCCAAACCGGGACTCAAGGTCTCCGCTCCGGTTTGCAGCAGCTGCAATCTCCCCATCGACCCCACGGCGGGCTGTACCGACTGCGAAGCATACGCAAAACTGACAGCCCCCACCGAGCAGGAAACCGAAGCCTATATTGCCCATGTAAAAGGCAACCACAACGGAGCAGACATCCCCTCTCCTGGTCACGCATATGAATCCGTTCAGGTCCGAACGGAACCCGGCTGTGAAACACCGGGTAAGGTTGAGGAAAAAAGCGTCTGTAAAAATTGTGGTTTGGAGGACACCACACAACCGCCGAAGCTGATTGAAGAGCTGGATCCCCTCGGTGGTCATGATCTGGAAGATGGTATAGATACCATTGTCGAAGCCGCCACCTGTTTGAAAGACGGGTTGAAGAACATTAGTGAACGAAAGTGTCGGCGTGACGGATGTGACTATATAGAACCGGCTCAGGAAAATGTTGTAATTAAAGCTCCCGGAGAACATGAGTGGCTTATAACAAGTGAACAAACAATTGAAGCCGCTACCTGCCAGAAACCGGGCACAAAGGTAGCTAACCGGAAGTGCCAGCGCGAGGGCTGCGGCGAAACCTCTACAGGTGAGCTCATTCCCATTCCCAAAGCCCCCCACAAATGGGCCGACCCCATTCCGGACGAATCCAAAGCGGACGAGAACAAGGACCCCGACTGCGGCCACCCCGGCATCAACAACGTCCTTGTAAAATGCACCGTCTGCGCCCTCGAAGAGCCCCAGGAAATCGAAATCCCCCCCACCGGCCAGCATGAGTGGGACAAATGGGAGTCCGTCAAAGCCCCCACCGCCGCCGAGGACGGCGAAGAGAAACGGACCTGCCTCCTCTGCAAGCAGGAACAGACCAGAATCCTCCCCGCTACCGGCGGCTGTGTCAGCCATGAGTGGGGCGAGTGGAAAACCACCAAAGAGCCCACCGCCACCGAGTCGGGCCTCAAGAAACGCTACTGCAAGGTCTGCAACACGGAGGAATCCGAGGTAATCCCCCCCAACGGCAGCGGCGGCTCCACCACCCCGGACACCACCTCCTACAGCATCGATCTCATTCAGGCCGTCAACGGCAGCATCAGCGGCCCCGCCAGCGCCAAAGCCGGCGCTACCGTGACCCTCAGCGTCCGGGCCGACTCCGGCTATGAGCTGGACTATATCCGCGTCACCAGCTCCAACGGCAATATCGTCTCCCTCACCAGCAGCCGCAGCGACCGCTACGCCTTCACCATGCCCTCCTCCCGCGTGGAGGTCCGGGCCAACTTCACCCGGATTGTGGGCTCCCCCAACGTCTGGGAGACCTCCACCCCCTCCGGGGCCACCTCCCGCTGGACCGACCCCAGCCAGACCACCATTCAGGGCGTGCCCCGCCTGGGGGCCTCCAGCCAGATTTTCTCCGACATCCCCACCAGCCACTGGGCCGCCGGGGAAATCGCCTGGGCCAACCAGATGGGCTATATGAACGGCAGCCGCTATGGCGCCTTTGACCCCGACGGCACCATCACCTTCCAGCAGATGTGGATGATCCTGGCCCGCCTCACCGGCAGCCGTCCCACCAACATGGCCGACGCCAAGCGCTGGGCCGTCGACGCCGGTTTTGCCGAGGGCGGCAACCCCACCTATCCCGTCACCCGCCACCAGATGGTGACGGCCCTCTACCGCTGCGCCCACCTGATGGGCAGCACCAACCACAGCATGGCCAGTCTCGCGGGCTATGCCGACAGCCGCACCGTGCCCACCGTGGCCCGGGACGCCTTCTCCTGGGCCGTGGCCAACGGCATCGTCAGCGGCACTGCCAACGGCCGCCTGAATCCCGAGGCCACCATCACCCGGGCCCAGTTCGCCGTAATCCTCTACCGTTTCTCCCAGAGGGTCTGATGGAACACACAGGGGCGGGCCCTTCATGCCCGCCCCTCAGGCTGTCGAAAAAGGATTTTCGCCAGCCTGAGCAAGTTTTCAAAACGTTTAAAACGTTTTGAAAACTTATGATTGAAAACGAAAGGAACCCTTCCTGGGTTCCTCTCGTAACTCTCCTCCTTCCCGTCGAGGGAGGTTTTCCGGTTTTTCGACACTCTGAGGGGCGGGCCCTTCATGCCCGCCCCTGTCTTTTTTTCGGAAAGGAAACGACTATGGACACCATCGCCGCGATTGCCGCCGGAGGCGCCGCGCCCTCCGCCATCGGGGTCATCCGGATTTCCGGGCCGGACTGCTTTGCCGTCTGCGACCGGGTTTTCCGCCCCCTCTCTCCTCTGGAACCCCGCAGGATGACCCTGGGGGACATGCTGGACGCCGCCGGGCAGGTGATGGACCGGGGCCTGGCGGTCCGCTTCCCCGCCCCCCGCAGCTACACCGGGGAGGACTCCGCCGAGCTCCACTGCCACGGCTCCCCGGTGGTCCTCCGGGAGGTCCTGGCCGCCCTCTTCGCCGCCGGGGCCCGGCAGGCGGGGCCGGGGGAGTTCACCAAGCGGGCCTTCCTCAACGGACGGCTGGACCTGACCCAGGCGGAGGCCGTAATCGACCTCATCGACGCCGAGACCGCCGCCGCCGCCCGGAACGCCGCCGCCCAGCTGGACGGGGGCCTCCGCCGCCGCCTGGAGCCCATTCAGGAGGCCCTGCTGGACGTGACCTCCCGGTTTTACGCCGTGGTGGACTACCCGGACGAGGACATCGGGGACGTCCGCCCGGAGGAGATCGCCGCCGCCCTCGCCGCCGCCGGCGCCGCCCTCACCCGGCTTCTGGACTCCTGCCGCCGGGGGCGGGTGCTGAAGCGGGGCGTCCGGACCGCCATCGTGGGCCTGCCCAACGCCGGAAAATCCTCCCTGCTCAACGCCCTGGCGGGGTACGAGCGGGCCATCGTCACCGACATCCCGGGGACCACCCGGGACACGGTGGAGGAATCCGTCCTGTGCGGCGGGGTGCTGCTGCGGCTGGTGGACACGGCGGGCCTCCGGGAGACGGAGGACGCGGTGGAGAAGCTGGGGGTGGAGCGGTCCCGCCGGGCCATGGAGGAGGCGGAGCTGATTCTGCTGGTTCAGGACGGGACCGCCCGCCCGGAGGATGAAGCCCACTGGGAGGCGGACCGCCTCCTCCTGAACCAGGTCGCGCAGACCGGGAAGCCCTGGCTCTGCGTCAAATCCAAATGCGACCTCACCGGCCTCTGCGCCTTTTTCACCGGCTTCATGGACGAGAATTCCAGACCGCCCGCCGCGTGCCTCTGCGTCTCCTCCGTCACCGGCCAGGGGCTGGACAAGCTGGAACAGGCCGTGGCGGACCTCTTCCCCGCCGGGGACCCGGGGGAGGCCGGAAGCCTCCTGACGGACCAGCGGCAGGAGGAGGCGGCCCTCCGGGCCCGGAACGCCGTCCGCCGGGCCCGGGAAGCCCTGGAGAACGGCCTGACCCCCGACGCCGTCCTCACCGACGCCGAGGAGGCCCTGGACGCCCTGGGAGAACTGACGGGCCGGACGGCGAAGGAGGAGATTGTGGAGCGGATTTTCTCCCGGTTCTGCGTGGGGAAGTGACGGCAAAGGTTTTTTGGAGGCGTCATGGGAAAGCAGATCAATTTCTGGATGGGCGGCTTCCAAACGGTGGCGCAGACGGCTCTGGACTGCGGATGCAGCATCCTCCGCTGTACCCCGTCCTTCCGCTGCGGAGCCGCGATGGATATCGTCATTCCCCAGTGTTACGGCTACTACTTCTACCTCCCGGAGACCGGGGCGCAGAAGGGGCTGGAGCCTCCGGCGGATGAAGCGGCCTTCCATTTCGGCACCGGCGCCTATCGGAACACCTTCATCGAGGCGGGATTTTCCGCCCGGGACGATGCCCGGAAGCAGCTGTGCCGGAGCCGTTTATACACGGGGACCGGGGCGTTTGACGGGGCCGGAGTGTGGTTCCCCCGGCCCCAGTGCCTGACGGAAGTCTATAACCGGCTGGTCCGGGTGGTCAAAAAGCTCGCCCCCCGTACGGAGCTGACGGATTTCCGCACCAGCATGAAGGACGGGGACTACTTGCAGACGGTGGAGTGGCGGCACAAAGAATACATCACCCCGGCGTTTCTGGACCTGAAGCTGTCTCAGGGCTACCGGCTGGTTCTTTAACTCCCACTCATACACAGGCAAAGGCGGCGGCCCTCACGGGCCGCCGCCTTTTATCCGGACTCAATAGCGCTTCACGAAGCTGGAAATCAGCGCCCGGCAGGTGTTCATCTGGATGCAGGCGTAAAAGGCCTCCGTCACCTCTTTGCCCGCCCCCACCTTGGTGGCGTTTTCCGCGTCCTCCTCCGACTCCCACAGGACGAAATCCGTCCATGTGCCGCCCTGGCGGTAGTGGTCCCAGGAGAGGAAGCCCTTTGCCTGAGAGATGACCTCGTCATGCAGGCGCTGCGTCCGTTCGATGAACTGTTCCTCCGTCACGTTTTTCCGGAGCTTGTAGGAAAAAATCCATGCTGTCTGTGCCATGCGGTTCTCCTTTCCATGCGCGGCGAATTCCGTCGGGGATTGCGGATACCTCATGATACCATACATTCCGGGGCATTTCAAGCCCGCCCCAGGACGTATCCAACAACGCATTTTTTAAAGAGGACACCCGTAGGGGCGGACCTATGTGTCCGCCCGTCTTCCGGAAGTGCCAAGGTCCCAGGGGAAGGGCGGACACGCAGGTCCGCCCCTACATGGCCTGCCCTTCTGCCGATAGAACACCGTGAAGGGGGCGGTCCCCTGGCCGCCCCGTCTTCCGGAACTGCCCATCTCCCGGCAGGCGGTTTTTATTTATGCAATCTCTTCTGGCAGGACCCCATACCATCTTTGCGGGGCCCGGTCCCCTGACCGGGCCATTTCTCTAGGGTTTCCACCCATCTCCCCTTAGACCTTTTTGAACCCTAATACCCCGGTAAACGGACCCATGTACCCATCGGTCTCCGGGAAATGCCAAGGTCGAAGGAGACGGGCGGACACGCGGTCCGCCCCTACGGTCCCTCTGCCGGTAGAACGCCCCTCTATGGTCCTTCTATCGATAGAACACCCCGTAGGGGCGGACCTATGTGTCCGCCCGTCTATCGGAAGCGCCAGGGTACCGGGGGAAGGCCGGTCCTCTGCCCCTCGAAAAATATGTTTTTCAATCCTCCAAAATGTGGTTTACAAAACCGCGTCCCGGTGTTACAATAACCATTGTCCAGCCGTCCGCCGGGCGGCTGATGCAACTGCCAAATACGCAAGAAAGGACGCCTCATGAACGATTTGACCGATCTCGCGGCCCGCCTCCGGGAGCAGCGCCCCGTGGAGTGGGACCAGCTGCCGGACTTCTCCCTGTACATGGACCAGGTCCTCTCCTATATGGACCGGCAGGTCATCCGCTTTGACGGGGACGACGGCCTCACCGCCGCCATGGTGAACAACTATACCAAAAGCGGCCTGGCCCCCCGGGCCGAGGGAAAGAAGTACGGCCGGGAGCACCTGGCCTATTTCACCGCCATCTGCGTGCTCAAGCGGGTCATGTCCACCCGGGACATGGACCTGCTCATCCGGGAGGAGCTTCAGGACCGCCCGGTGCGGGAGGGCTATGCCGCCTTCCGCCAGAGCCTGGACAAGGCCTTGAACATCACCGCCGACGAGCTGGCCGCCCGGACGGGAGGCCAGGAGCTGGAGGACCCGGCCCTGGCGGACGCTGCCATCCACTTCGCCCTCCTGAGCTATGCCGCCGGCGTGGCGGGGAGCCGCTGCGTGGCCCTCCTCCGGGAGCGGAAGGAACCAAACGGAAAGGAGCGTGGATGATGATGCCCGGTTATGTGATCATGACCGACAGCTGCTGCGACCTCTCTGCGGACATGGCGGCGGAGCTGGAGCTGACGGTGCTTCCCCTGCGGCTGGAGCTGGAGGGGCGGAGCTACCGGAACCTCCTGGACGGCGGCGAAATCGGCTTCCCGGAGTTTTACGGCCGGGTCCGGGAGGGGGCCATGCCCGTCACCTCCGCCGTCAACGTGGGGGAGTTTGACGCCGCCATGCGGCCCATTCTGGAGTCCGGGCAGGACATCCTGTGCCTCTGCTTCTCCTCCGCCCTCTCCACCACCTACCAGTCCGCCGTCATCGCCGCCCGGGAGCTGGAGGAGGCCTTCCCCCACCGGCGGGTCTGCGTGGTGGACAGCCTCTGCGCCTCCATGGGCCAGGGCCTCTTCGTCTGGCTCTGCGCCCAGGAGCGCAGGGCGGGAAAGACGCTGGAGGAGCTCCGGGACTACGCCGAGGCCACGAAGGGCCGCATCTGCCACTGGTTCACGGTGAACGACCTGAACCACCTGAAGCGGGGCGGCCGGGTCAGCGCCACGGCGGCGCTGTTCGGCACCATGCTGTCCATTAAGCCCGTGCTCCACGTGGACGACCAGGGGCGGCTCATCCCGGTGGAGAAGTGCCGGGGAAGGAAGGCCTCCATCATGGCCCTGGTGGAGCACATGGAGAAAACCGCCGTGGACCCGGAGCGCTATCCCGCGTTCATCAGCCACGGCGACTGCCTGGAGGAGGCGGAATTCCTGGCGGAGGAGGTCCGCCGCCGCGTGGGGGTGAAGGAGGTTTTCATCAACTACGTGGGCCCCGTCATCGGCAGCCATACCGGAGCGGGGGTCATTACGCTGTTCTTCGTCGGCAGCGGCCGG
The DNA here is from genome assembly GCA_041223955.1 of Oscillospiraceae bacterium 38-13. GTDB lineage: Bacteria > Bacillota > Clostridia > Oscillospirales > Oscillospiraceae > Oscillibacter. The sequence continues at coordinate 71,324 of JBCLRG010000008.1, forward strand.
TGACAGCAGAGAGAAAGGCGGTTTTGAAATGCGCTGGCTGGAAGTGCACATCGACACAAACCACACCGGACTGGAGACGGTGCAGGCCATGCTGTCCGCCCTGGGCGTGGACGGCGTGATCATCGAGGACGAGGAGGATTTCCAGGACTTCCTGGAGAACAACCGGGACTACTGGGACTACGTGGACGAGGACCTGGAGCGCCGCATGACGGGCCGGTCCCGGATCACCTTCTACCTGGAGGCCCGGGAATCGGGCTTTGCCAAGCTGGGGGAAATCCGCCTGGCGCTGGAGGAGCTGAAGGCGCAGGACTGCGGAACCCTGCTGATGACGCTGGAGGACGTCCAGGACGCCGACTGGGAGAACAACTGGAAGCAGTATTACAAGCCCATGGAAATCGGGAAGCGCCTGCTGGTCATCCCCCAGTGGGAGGAGGCGGACCCCGGGGACCGGACGCCCCTCTATCTGGACCCCGGCCTGACCTTCGGCACGGGGGCCCACGCCACCACCCGCCTGTGCCTCACGGCGCTGGAGGACCTGATTCACGGCGGAGAGCGGGTGCTGGACCTGGGCTGCGGCAGCGGCATTTTGTCCGTGGCGGCCCTCCGCCTGGGGGCGGCGTCCGCAACGGCGGTGGACATTGATGAGAAGTGCCGGGACGCGGCGGGAGAAAACGCCGCCCTGAACCAAATCCCCCCGGAGTCCCTCCGCATCCTCACCGGCAACATCCTGACGGACGAAACCCTGGAGACCGGCACAGGCTATGACCTCATCCTCGCCAACATCGTGGCGGACGTCATCATCGCCCTGTCCCCCAGGGTCCGGGGCCTCCTGAAGGAAGGCGGGGCCTTCCTGTGCTCCGGCATCATCGAGGGCCGGACGGAGGAAACCGCCGGCGCCCTCACCGCCGCCGGGCTGGACATCCAGGCCCGGTGGGAGGACAACGGCTGGCACGCCATCCTGTGCCGCTGAATGCGAAAACCGGGAGAGAAGCCCTGATGGGTTCCTCTCCCGGTTTTTTTCCGGCAGCTCCGGCAGGAATGGCAAATTCATACAGCCTCTCAAACAGAAGCACGCACCATCACCGCGGGGCCTGATCCCCTGATCAGGCCATTCCTCCAGGGTCCCCGCCCCTCCTCCGGCAAACCGCTCCGGTCATCTCACAGCATGCACTTTCCCCGGGCCATGTACTTCCCCTCGGGAGCCGGGCACAGCACATTCCCGTTCTCCGCCGCCAGCCGTCCCCGGAGCCAAACCTGCCGGATGCCGCCATCGGTGGCAAAGCCCTCAAAGGGCGTGTACCCGGCGGCGGACTCACAGTCCTCCGCCCGAATCACATGGCCGCCGCTGGGGTCATACACCACGATATCCGCGTCGCTCCCCGGCTGAAGGGTTCCCTTCCGGGGGAAGAGGCCATAGAGCTTCGCCGGATTCTCGCTGAGCAGGCGGCACATCTGCACCACGCTGATCTTCCGCTTGGCGACGCCGCAGGACCAGATCAGCTCTCCCCGGGTCTCCACCCCGGGAAGGCCCCCGGGAATCCGGGTAAAATCCTCCCGCCCCAGCCCCTTCTGCTCCAGCGTAAAAGAGCAGTGGTCCGTGGAAATGGTCTGGATTTCCCCCCGGCGGAGGGCCTTCCACAGCACCTCCTGCTCCTTCTTCTCCCGCAGGGGCGGCGCGCAGACGTACCGGGCCGCGTCAAAGAAATCCTCCTGGTCATACAGGCTCTCATCCAGCAGCAGGTAGTGGGGGCAGGTCTCCACATACACCGTCTGGCCCCGCTTTCGGGCCCGCGCGACCTCCTCCAGCGCCTGCCCGTTGCTGAGGTGCACGATCATCACCGGCGCCTGGGCCGCCTGGGCAATCCGCAGCAGCCGGGCCACGGCCTCCGCCTCCAGGTAGGGGGGGCGGGTCCGGGGGTGGCTGGCGGGGGACAGCTCCCCGGCGGCCTTTTTCTCGGCGGCCATGCCGTCAATGACCCCGGCGTTCTCGCAGTGAACCCCGCAGATGCCCCCCAGGGCCTTCAGCTCCTTCAGGGCCCAGTAGAGCTCCCGGTCCCCCAGCATCATGGCGGGGTAGGTCATGTACATCTTGAAGGAGGAAATTCCCTCCGCGAACATCTCCGGCAGCTCCGCCCGGATGCTCTCGTTCCAGTCGTCAATGGTCATGTGGAAGCCGTAGTCGCAGAAGGTCTTTCCCCCGGCCTTCTGCCGCCAGCGGCTGAGGCCCGCGGCCAGGGACTCCCCCTTGTCGGGCCCGGCGAAATCGATGATGGTAGTGGTCCCTCCCCGGAGGGCCGCCCGGCTGCCGGAGGCAAAGCCGTCGGCGGTGACGGTGCCCGCTACCTCCAGGTCGAAGTGGGTATGTGCGTCGATGAAGCCGGGGAAGAGGACGCATCCACTCACGTCCACGACCCGCCCGGCCTCCTGCTTCAGTCCCCGGCCCAGGGCCACAACCTTTTCGTCCTCCACCAGCAGGTCCGCCCGCCGGACGCCCCGGCCGGAGACCAGGCTGCCTCCCTTAAACAGTGTGCGCATATACAAACCCTCCGTTCCGAAAATGATGGATGCCTGTAGTATAGCACAGGCGCGGAAGAATTTCCAGCCCGTCCGGCGGGATTCTTCCCGAACCGCCGCTTTTACGAAACGGCCTTCCCCCGCTCCATCCAGTCCAGCTCCCGCAGGGCCCGCTGCTGAATAACCGCGGCGCAGGCCAGGGTCAGGATGTCCGAAACCGCCTGGGTCATCTGGATGCCCGGCAGTCCCAGGGACGAGGAGAGGATATAGACCAGCGGGATGAAGAAAATCCCCTGCCGGGCCATGGCGAGGAAGGTGGCCGAGGCGGTCTTGCCGATGGTTTGCAGCATCATGTTGCTCATGGTGGTCCAGCTCATGGTGCTCAGGGTCAGGCACTGGAACCGCAGCGCCGCAGCGCCGCAGGCAATCACCTCCGAGTCGTCCCGGAAGAGGGCGATGAGCCGGGGGGCGAGGAGGTATCCCAGGGTGCTGACGGCCAGCAGGAAGCCCGCCGAGGTCTTGACGCAGAACCAGAACCCCTCCTTCACCCGGCGGTAGAGCTTCGCGCCGTAGTTGAAGCCGCAGACGGGCTGAAAGCCCTGCCCGAACCCGATCATGGCGGAGCCGCCGAACATGGTGATCCGCTGGACCACGCCCATGGCGGCGATGGCCGCGTCGCCGTAGGGCCCGGCGGCCCGGTTCAGGCAGATGGTGGCCACGCTGGCCAGCCCCTGCCGGGCCAGGGAGGGCAGACCGCCCCGGAAAATCTGCGCATAGTAGGACGGCTGCGCCTGCACGTTGGAGAACCGGATGCGGAGATTCCCGCCCTTGGCGGAGCCCAGCAGGAGCAGGCTGAAGCTGACGAACTGGCTGATGATGGTGGCCCAGGCCGCCCCGGCCACGCCCAGGCCGAAGACGAAGATCAGCAGGGGGTCCAGGGCGATGTTCAGCACCGCGCCGCTGGCGATGCCCACCATGGCGTAAGCCGCGCTACCCTGATAGCGGAGCTGGTTGTTCAGCACCAGGGAGGAGGTCATCCAGGGCGCGCCCAGGAGAATCACCCGGAGATAGGCCTTGGTATAGGGCAGGATGGTGGCGGTGGAGCCCAGGAGCATCGCCAGGGGCTCCAGGAAGAGCTGGCCCAGCACGCAGATGAGGGTTCCCGCGGCCAGGGCGGAAAAGAAGCCGGTGGCCGCCATGTTGGAGGCCTCGATATAATTCTGCTTCCCCAGCTCCCGGGAGATGAAATTGCCGCTGCCGTGGCCGAAGAAAAAGCCCACGGCCTGAATGATGGCCATGAGGGAGAAGACCACGCCCACGGCGCCGGTGGCGCTGTTGCTTTTCAGCATGCCCACGAAGAACGTGTCGGCCATGTTGTAAAAAGAGGTAACCAGCATGCTGATGATGCAGGGAAGCGCCAGGCGGCAGATCAGCCTGCCCACGGGCTCCTCGGTCATGCGGTGAAATTTCTGTTCCTGTTTTTCGTCCATGCTGCCCTCCATTGGCCCCGTCCTACCCCGGTTTTCCCGGTAATTTTATTACTTATGACATAGTATAACACGCCCCGGCGAAAAGGGGAAGCGGGGTTTCAAAAAAAGTAAGCGGGGTGTCCGCTCACGCGTTTTCGAAGGAGGGGCGGTCCCCCGGCCGCCCCGTTTTCCCGGAACCGCCCAGCTCCCGCAGGGGATTTCCTTTATTCGTCCTCAAGGTTTCTCTGCGAACTCGGGATGGATTTCGATTTCCGCAAAGCGGTTCAGCCGTTTCTCCCAATCCTCTTTTTTCATATACCTTGTCCGTTCCGGCAGAACGAGAAGCGGTTTCAGCAGGTGATACAGCCTCCGAAAACGGCTTTCCGCTTCCTCGAAGGGCGGTTCACGCATTCGTCCGGAGCTATGATCGAGTATGTCGAGGAACAGGCTTCCGTCTTTCGTCTGGGCGCATATCCCGTGCGGCGACTTGGCATCGATCTTCTTTGCCCAGTCTGCGCAAAGGGCCTGTATAAAATTCGGACATGGAATCCCCATTTTGCCGCTTGCTCCCAGGCGCTGCCATTCCGTTTCCTCACTGTTGACATAGTTCAGATTTCTTAATGCCCGGGTTCCATATCCCATGCTTCCCGGGTAATATAAGATGTTGAAGGCCATTTCATATCCTGCGCTTGCATAGCGGACATTCAGCCTGCGGTTCACATCTTCCACGAATGGATAAACATCCGTCCAATCTGTGTCAAGCGGGCACTGGAAATACAGGGAGCTGCACAGGGAATTGACGCCCGGATTCCTGTAATTGCTCAGCTTGATGGATGCGTAAATCGTTTGCAGATGCCGGGGAGAAACGTTATCCAGCGTCAAAACCTGAGAGAACATAAAATCCTTGCCGTCAAATTCCCGATGGAAAACCTTTCGCCATCCGCCGCGGATAGTTCTCCTGCTGACATAATCATTTCCGCCGCGTTTTTGGGTAAATTCCCGGCGGGTCATAAGAAGAAAGTGATCAAGGATTTCCTCCAGGGAAGAGACGGCCTCCGCGTTGATCAAATCGTCAAAATAGAACACCATGCCCTTCCGCAGGCCATATTTTTCCGTCTCTTCAAAGTCAAGAACATTACGCATGCCAATCCGCCCATCCCGATCTGTGATTTGTCACGGGCCAAGTATACCACTCATACAAATGACATTCAACCCTCGCTTACAGGGGGAGCGTCCGATGACGCGTTTTTTAAGAGGACACCCGTAGAGGCGGACCTGTGTGTCCGCCCGTCTATCGGAAGCGCCAGGGGGAGAAGGGCGGCCACGCAGGTCCACCCCTGCAAGATAATCTCCCTGAACAGGACGCTCTCTTACAGGGGCGGCCCGCCTCGCGGAGGACGCCGCGCAAAACACGGGGGACGTTTTCCGGTCCCGGCGCATAGGATATTGCAGATACTCCTCAGCGGGGTATCATACTCCGAGAAACGAGGGATGCGTTTTGCGTATCAATGAAGCCTACGAGCACGAGGCAATTCTCCCCTGCCCGGGGGAGGAGGGCGGCCTTGGAAGCGGCTGCAATAAAATCACTACACAATGCGTCGACGTCACCGCGCCCGTCATCCTCCAGCCCACCGCCTCGGTGGGGACCGTAACGGTGGCCTGTCAGGGGGCCCCGGTGGTCTGCTGCGAGACCGACCCCTGCGGCACCAGCTGCACGATCACGCTGACCCAGCAGATCTGTGTCTCCGTACCGGTGCGCTACGGCGTGAGCATGAGCGCCGGAGAGCCCACCATCGCCTGTGCGGAGGGCTGTCCCTCCTGCGGGTGCAGGGGCTGAGCCGGAATAAAGCCGCGGGAGAATCCTTCTCCTGCGGCTCAGGCTGTCGAAAAAGGATTTTCGCCAGCCTGAGCAAGTTTTCAAAACGTTAAAAAACGTTTTGAAAACTTATGATTGAAAACGAAAGGAACCCTTCCTGGGTTCCTCTCGTAACTCTCCTCCTTCCCGTCGAGGATGGTTTTTACGGTTTTTCGACACTCTGAGCCGCGGGAGAATCCTTCTCCTGCGGCTTTCCGTCACCCGTCACCGGTTGGGCGCGGGATTGTCCGACAGGCCCACCAGGTAATCAATGCTGGTGTTGTAAAACTGTGCCAGGGCGATCAGCGCCCCGCTGGGTATATCCAGGCCTCCGCTCTCATAGCGGGAATACGTGGCCTGGGAGACATGGAGCAGTTCCGCCAGGACCCGCTGAGGCAGGTCCCGGTCCTCCCGCATGTCCCGCAGCCGCCGGTACATCGCACTCTCCCCCTCGTTTCAAAATCCTACCCATTCTAGGATATGCAAAAATTGCATATTGATTTTTATACGAAAATCGCATAAAATGGGGTTTGGACCGAAAAGGGGGGATTGCTTTGAAACGGGGCGAACAGGAGAAGGTCTGGCGGGTCTGGGTAGACACCCGGCGGCGGGTGGTCTCCTTTCATGAAGCGCCGGACTTCCAGCTGCTGGAGTTCCACAGCTTTGAGCTCTTCCAGAGCTGTATTGACGGGTATACCGCTCAGCGGTACCGGTATCAGTAGGGGGGCTTTTAAAAGGTGTCCGGAAAAAGACAGCAGGCCGGAAGCCCGCTGTCTTTCGTCATGCCATGGGGTTTGAGGAATCAACGTTCCGCTTTATTGGAAGGCTGAATATGCGCGGCAGCTTCCCATGTGAATTGTTTGCCGGTAATGTTTATGATTTCATCATGGCTCAGCAGAATCCAATGGGTCATCATAGGGCTGCTGAGGTTTAAGGCGTCCTTCCTGTCCGAAGGTTCAGCCTGATACATCTGGGGGTCCGGGCACTTTCCGGTATCCGTCCACTCCTGAAAAAAGGCCGGGCGGTCATAAGAAGATACCCGGGCCATTATGTCATATTTTTGAGGGTCCAGCCCAAACGAAGGCCGCTGCGGTCTTGTATAATCAATGTGCAAAACCGTATCAAACCTTAATCGGAGCTGTACAATCGATACATAATCAAAAAAGTCCGAATATTCTCCCGCCATATCTGCCCCGGCTGAATCAAACAAGTCGGCAATCAGAAGTATTTCCAGGCTGTCATCTTCCCAGTGAAACGATGAAATGGAATCCGACGCGGATATTTTCCACGGGACTTGGACTGGATACAATTTATATTTTTCCATAGAATTCACCCGTTTCTGTTATTTGTGTTTTGGGAACCACATGCTAGTCCCACACGATTTCGAGGCAGTCGAAATTCTCCGGAATGGGCGGTACGCGCGAATAAATGCGGAATGCAGCGGCTTCTATTTTAATGACGCCATCAGAGCACAGCCATTCACAGTTTACGGATTTCTCCAATTCCGCCGGTGAAACAGCCGTGCAAAGCACAATTGCGTCTCCCGCAAGATTTAATGCTTCTTTCCCTCCTTTTTCTGTGATTTCCGTGTCATAGTGCAGAACAACGCGCACCCACGCTACATCCGGCATGCACTCAATTTTTTGCTGTGCAATAACGTTTCGTATCGGGGGCTGCGTCTACTACCTTCTGAATCGTCCTGGAGTTCTTATCACGGCTCACAACTTGGCCTGTGATCTGCCGCAGTTCCCGGCTTACCATCGTCATGATGCAAATATTTTCCCGTGTTTCTGTGCGGGCTTGTATTCCAGAAATCAGTACAATTCATCCAATTCCACAGTTTTCACCCTGATTGCGGATATCGCTTCCGTTCTCTCGGTCCGAACGGCCTTTTTTATCCAATTCAGTACTTAAGTTTTTATTATATCATAATATCCTTAGTTTGGACATTCCCACGCGTTCTCCGGTCTTTTCTTTTTCGCCCCGGCGTGGTATACTGGGGAAAACATCAGGCCCGTGGGGCGGGAGGCAGTCTATGAACGAACAAAAACGGCGGGTGGTGGTCAAGGTGGGCACCTCCACCCTGACCCACAGCTCCGGCAGTCTGGACCTGCGGAGCATGGAGCGGCTGGTCCGGGTCCTGGCAGACCTCAGCGGCGGAGGACATGAGGTGATCCTGGTCACCTCCGGCGCCATCGCCGTGGGCACGGCCCGGATGGGCCTGGACGAGCGGCCCCGGGCCCTGGGGATGAAACAGGCCGCCGCCGCCGTGGGCCAGTGCCGGATGATGCACATTTACGACAAGCTCTTCTCCGAGTACAACTGCACCGTGGCCCAGATTCTCCTCACCGGAGACGATGTGGAGGACCCGGTCCGGGCGGAGCACCTGAAAAACACCTTTACCAATCTCCTGGAGATGGGCATCCTCCCGGTGGTGAACGAGAACGACTCCGTCTCCTCCGCCGAAATCGAGACGGGACACCACAAGGTCCTGGGCGACAACGACACCCTCTCCGCCATCGTGGCGGAGCTCTGCGGGGCGGACCTGCTGGTACTCCTCAGCGACATCGAGGGGCTTTACAACGCGGACCCCAAGCGGGACCCGGAGGCCCGGCTTCTCCACCGCGTGACGGAGCTGACCCCGGAAATCCTGGAAATGGCCGGAGGCGCGGGGACATGGCGGGGCACCGGCGGCATGGCGACAAAGCTCTCCGCCGCCCGGATTGCCATGGCGGCGGGCTGCGACATGGTCATCACCAACGGCGGGAAGCCGGAAAACCTCTACGGCATCGTGGAGGGCGGAGACATCGGGACGCGGTTCACCGCCGCGGGAAAGGAAGGCGCGTTATGACGGCGATGCAGCAGCAGGGGGCGGCGGCCAAGGCCGCGTCCTACATCCTCTCTACCGCCGGGACGGCGAAGAAGAACGCCGCGCTGGAGGCCATCGCGGAAATCCTGACGGCACGTTCAGCGGAGTGGCTTTCCGCCAACGCGGAAGATGCCGCCGCCGCCAGGGCCTCCGGGATGCGCCCGGCCATGCTGGACCGCCTGACCCTGACGGAGGAGCGGATTTCCGGCATCGTGGAGGCCGTGCGGCAGGTGATTGCCCTGCCGGACCCCATCGGGCGGGTGGACAAAATGGAGGCCCGGCCCAACGGGCTCATCATCGGACGGCGGCGGGTGCCCCTGGGGGTGGTGGCCATCATCTTCGAGGCCCGGCCCAACGTCACCGTGGACGCGGCGGCGCTGTGCCTGAAATCCGGCAACGCCTGCATCCTCCGGGGCGGCAGGGAGGCCATCCGCTCCAACCGGAAGGCGGCGGAGCTGATGCGGGAGGCGCTGGAGAACGCCGGACTCCCGGCGGACTGCGTTTCCCTGGTCCAGGACACCAGCCATGAGACGGCAAACGAGCTGATGCACCTGGACCGGTACGTGGACGTGCTGATTCCCCGGGGCGGCGCGGGGCTCATCCGGGCCGTGGCAAAGGAGGCAGGCGTCCCCGTCATCCGCACCGGCGAGGGAGTCTGCCACATCTATGTGGACAAAGAAGCGGACCTGGACATGGGGGCGGAAATCCTCTTCAATGCCAAATGCTCCCGCCCCTCGGTGTGCAACGCCGTGGAGTGCCTCCTGGTACACGAGGACGCGGCGGAGGCGTTCCTGAAAAAGGCCGTTCCGCTTCTTGACAAACACAAGGTGGAGCTCCGGTGCGACGAAAAGACCCGGAGCATACTGGGAGACCGGGCCGTCCCGGCGGCGGACAGCGACTGGGACGCGGAGTACGACGACTACATCCTCGCCGTCCGGACCGTGAAGGATCTGGAGGAGGCGGTGGCCTTCATCAACGCCCACGGGACGGGGCACTCCGAGGCGATCATCACCACCAACTATTTCAAGGCCCAGAGGTTCCTGAACGAGGTGGACGCGGCGGCGGTGTACGTCAACGCCTCCACCCGGTTCACCGACGGCGGGGAGTTCGGCCTGGGGGCGGAGATCGGCATCTCCACCCAGAAGATGCACGCCCGGGGGCCCATGGGCCTGGAGGAACTGACCAGCTGCAAATACGTGATCTACGGCGAGGGGCAGGTACGGTAAACGGCTCTTATTCACGCAACCGCCTCCGGCAGGACCCCGCACCATCTTTGCGGGGCCTGACCCCCTGGTCAGGCCATTTCTTCAGGGCTTCCGCCCTTCTTCCGGAGGTGCTGCCGCAGGGGCGGACCTGTGTGTCCGCCCGGCCCCCGCCAACACCGCACGAAAAGAGGAACACAATATGGAACTGGAACAAATGCTGAACGCCTTGGCCCGGAACGCCGTCCGCCTGGAAATCGGAACCGGGGAGGGCCCGGCCACCGGCCGCTTCGGCGGCGCGCCGGAGGTGCCGGAGGACTTTGCGTGGCCCTGGTTCGTGACGGACACCTATGATGATGACGAGGTGAAGCCCCGGCCTCTGGCCTTTCTGGCCCAGTTCGACTGCGCCGCCCTGGCGGAGCTGGACGGGGATGGGCTGCTGCCCCACGAGGGGATGCTGTCCTTCTTTTACGAGCTGGGGTCCCAGCGCTGGGGCTATGCCCCCAGAGACGCGGGGTGCGCCCGGGCATACTGGTTCCCGGAGAAAGCGGCGCTGCGCCCGGCGGGCTTCCCGGAGGAGCTGGAGGAGGAATTCCGGCTTCCCGCCCTGCCCATCCGGGGGCGGATGGAGCGCTGCTTTCCTGGCTGCGACGACGCCGCGGTGGCGGCGGGCAAGGAGGAAGGCGGCCTGAAGAATTTCTATGCCGCGTATTCCGCAGTGGCGGGCAAACCGGAAACAGGCGGGTCCATCCACCGGCTTCTGGGCTGGCCCGACATCATCCAGAGCAGCATGACTGCGGAGTGCGAGCTGGTGAGCCGGGGCTATGACCTGGGCGGCGGCCAAAGCATTCCGGAGGACGCCCTGCGGGAGGCGGAGCGGACATCTCTGGAGAACTGGCTGCTGCTGTTCCAGCTGGACAGCATCCAGCGGGGGAAATTTTCCCTGGACTTTGGGGACTATGGGCGAATCTATTTCTACATCCGAAAAGAGGACTTGGAGTCCCGGCGGTTTGACCGGGTATGGCTGGTCCTCCAGTGCGATTAGGAGGGGGAATTATGATAAAAGACCGGGTATTCAACGGGGCCAAGCTGGGCTTCCTCGGCGTGGGCAGCATGGGGGGGGCGCTGGTCCGGGCCGCCCGGAAGAACACGCCCTCCACCGATATCTGCATCGCCAACCGCTCCCCGGAGAAGGCGAAGGCGCTGGCGGCGGAAATCCCCTGCCGGGTGAAGTCCAACGCCGAGATTGCCGCCTGGGCGGACTATATCTTCCTGGGGGTCAAGCCCCAGATGATGGGGGACCTGCTGGCGGAAATCGCCCCGGTCCTCGCGGCGCGGGAGAGCCGCTTTGTCCTCGTCTCCATGGCGGCGGGGCTGACCGTCGCGGACATTCAGACCCTGGCGGGAAAGGAATACCCCGTCCTCCGCATCATGCCCAACACCCCCTGCTCCATCGGGGAGGGGATGATACTCTACACCCCCGGCCCCGGCGTGACGGAGGCGGAGGTGCGGGTCTTCCTGGAATCCATGGCCGGAGCGGGGCGGTTCTCCCCCATTCCGGAGAAGCAGATGGACGCGGGGTCCGCCGTGGCGGGCTGCGGCCCGGCCTTTGTGGACCTGTTCGTGGAGGCGCTGGCGGACGGCGGCGTGGCCTGCGGCCTGCCCCGGGCCCAGGCTTTGGAGTACGCGGCCCAGATGGTGCTGGGGTCCGCCCGGCTGATTCTGGACAGCGGAAAGCACCCCGGGGCGCTGAAGGACGCGGTGTGCTCCCCCGGCGGGTCCACCATCCAGGGCGTCCGGAAGCTGGAGGAGGCGGGCTTCCGGGGGGCGGTGATGGACGCGGTGATCGCCGCCTGCGAGAAGAACAGAACCCTGAAATAGCCGCCCATCCGAAAGGGCCCTTCCCGTCCGGGAGGGGCCTTTGGCATTTGGGAATTGCAAACGTTCGCACGCAGGATAGTACATTTATGGCGGTTTTCCTGGAATTTCACAGAATTTTCTGACCCTTCCGGAATTTTCACAAAAAATTAACTGCCATATCTATTTACAAACAGGAGTTGTCAGTGTATAATGGGAGCATCCAGTAATTGACAGACCCAGGAGGATGGAGGCCCATGAAACAGACGGTGGTCCCCGCGCAATACCTGCAAATCGCCCTGGACCTGGCGGGCCGGGTGGCCCGGGGAGAGCTGCCGGAGGGCAGCCGGGTCTACGGCCGGTCCATCATGGCCTCGGAGTACAGCGTCTCGCCGGAGACCATCCGGCGGGCCCTGCGGCTCCTGGCGGACATGAAAGTGGTGGAGGTGAAGCCCCAGAGCGGGGCCGTGGTCCTCTCCGCCGACAACGCCCGGCGCTATATCGAGAATTTCGAGGGCGGCGCCGGGGCCCGGGCCCTCCGCCGGAAGCTGAAGGCCCTGCTGGCCGAGGAGGCGGAGCTCCACCGCCGGATTACGGAAACCGCCTCCGCCCTGGTCAAGAGCCAGGACAGCTTCGCCTCCGCCCACGAGCCCTTTCCCAATTACGAGGTTCCGGTGCCGGAGAACTCCCCCTGCATCGGCCAGAGCATCGGGGCCCTGAAATTCTGGCAGTCCACCGGGGGCACGGTGGTGGCGGTCCGCCGGGGGCAGACGGTCATCCTCTCTCCCGGGCCCTATGCGGAGCTGTACGCCGGGGACGTCATCGTCCTGGTGGGCTCCCCCGCCGCCGCCGAGGCGGCCCACATCTTACTCGCGCCAAAGGAGGAATCCCATGATCCAGTTTGAGCATGTCAGCAAGAGCTACGGCAGGACCCAGATCCTCAAGGATCTGACCTTCACCATTCCCGACGGGCAGTTCGTGGTCCTCATCGGCCCCTCGGGCTGCGGCAAGACCACCACGCTGAAAACCATCAACCGCCTCATCGAGCCGGACTCCGGCGCCATCTCCATCGATGGGAAGGACATCCGCCAAACCGACAAGGTGGAGCTCCGGCGGCACATCGGCTACGTCATCCAGCAGATCGGGCTCTTCCCCAACATGACGGTGGCCCAGAACATCTGCGTGGTGCCCCGGCTGCTGAAATACGACAAGGCGAAATGCGACGCCCTGGTCCCCGAGCTTCTGAAGATGGTGGGCATGGAGCAGCACGGGAACAAGTACCCCTCGGAGCTCTCCGGCGGGCAGCAGCAGCGCATCGGCGTCCTCCGGGCTCTGGCGGCCTCACCGCCCATCGTGCTGATGGACGAGCCCTTCGGCGCGCTGGACCCCATGACCCGGGAGGTGCTGCAGGACGAGGTGAAGAACCTCCAGCAGAAGCTGGACAAGACCATCGTCTTCGTCACCCACGACATGGGGGAGGCGCTGAAGCTGGCGGACATCATCATCTTCATGGAGGGCGGGCGCATTGTGCAGATGGCCTCGCCGGAGGAGATGCTGGAGCGGCCCGCCAGCGACCTGGTGCGCAGCTTCCTGGGCAAGCACACGGCGGAAAACCCCGCCCCCACCACGGTGGAGTCCTTCATGCGGACCAACGTCCTCAGCGTGAAGCAGAACCGGGGCGTGCTGGAGTGCGCCGAGCGGATGGCCCGGGGCAGCGTGGACACCCTGCTGGTCACGGACCAGGAGCGGCGGTATGTGGGCATTGTCTCCATCGGGGACATCCGCCACTGGGGCCAGGGCCTCAACAGCATCGAGCCCCTGATCCGCCAGACCGCCCGGACCGCCCGGGTGGGGGACGAGGCCAAGGAGTGCTTTGACTACCTGCTGGAGTCCGGCGAGCCCTATGTGGTGGTGCTGAACGAGGACGGCACCATCGCCGGCATCGTCACCAAGACCAGCGTGGCCCGCTCCGTCTCCGCCAACCTGTGGGGGGACGCGAAATGAGGGCGCTGATGGAGCTGTACGGCGGCGCGCTGGGGAAGGCCGTGGCCGTCCACACCCTGTATGTGCTGGTCTCCGTGGCCTTCGGCTTCGTCCTGGGGCTGGGGCTGGGCATTCTGCTCTCCCGGCTTCCCCGGCGGGTCTCCGGCATGGTGATGCCGGTGCTGTCGGTCTTTCAGACCATACCGGGGCTGGTGTTCATCGGGCTGCTGTTCCTGGCGCTGGGCATGGTGCCCGCCACGGTGATCATCTCCCTGTCCATCTACGCCATGTTCCCGGTGCTGAAGAACACCTATACCGGCATTCAGGGCGTGGAGGGGAAATACATCGAAGCCGCCCGGGGCTGCGGCATGTCCGGCCTCCAGACCCTGGTGAAGGTGGAGCTGCCCCTGGCCATGCCCACCATTGTGGCGGGGCTCCGGATGTCCGCGGTCTACACGGTCTCCTGGGCGGTGCTGGCGGCCATGATCGGGCAGGGGGGCCTGGGGGATTTTATCTACCAGGGCACCACCTCCAACAACAACACGCTGATTCTGCTGGGCGCGGTTCCGGCGGCGGTGCTGGCGGTGGCCGTGGGGGCGCTGATTGACCTGCTGCAAAAGCGGGTCACGCCCCGGGGCCTCCGGAAGGAGGTGGGGAAATGACCTGGTCCCTGGTGTTTGAGCACCTGTTCATCGTTCTGGCGGCAAGCATCCTGTCCATCTGTGCGGGCCTGCCCCTGGGAATTCTGGCCTATCTCTACCCCAGGGCCAGAGCCGTTATCCTCCGGGTGGTGGACATTCTGCAAACCATCCCCGCCCTGGCCCTGCTGGGTATTATCATGGTAGTCCTGGACCCCGGCAAGGCGACGGTGATTACCGGCATCACCCTGTACTCCCTCCTCCCCATCGTGCGGAACACCTGCCTGGGCCTCCAGGAGGTGGATCCCGGCGTGAAGGAGGCCGCCCGGGGCATGGGCATGAGCCGGGCCTACCGCACGCTGCTGGTGGAATTTCCGCTGGCCTTCCCCACGGTGTTCACGGGCATCCGCATCGCCGTGGTCAACGCCATCGGCACCGCCGTCTTCGCGGCCTTCGTGGGGGGCGGAGGCCTGGGCAGCGTCATCAACCGGGGCATCCGGGTGCAGGACATGGCGCTGATTCTCTCCGGCACCGGGGCGCTGATGGTGATCTCCGTGGCGCTGGACCTGCTGATGGGCTGGTTCGAGCGGGACGTCCGGCGGCGGGGCGGCGGCGCCCGGTCCATGTGGATTCCCGCGGCGGCGGTGGCGGCGGCGTTTCTCCTGCTGCTGCCCTACGGCCTGAGTCCCGCCGGGGAGGGGGAAATCCTCCTCTACGACGGGGACTACAGCGAGACTCAGATCATGCACCACATGGCGAAAATGCTGGTGGAAGACCGGACGGACTACACCGTCACCATTCAGGACCAGATGTCCCAGGTGAACAACTTCAAGGCCCTCACCGGCGGCGGCCACACCTGCGACTTCATGATCTCCTACGACGGCACCCTCCTCACCACCTTCCTCCAGCAGGACCCCAGCGACGTGCCCGAGGGCATGACCCTCTACGACTACGCCAACCGGGAGGCGGGGGAGGAATACGGCCTGACCATGCTGGAGAAGCTGGGCTTTGACAACACCTACGCCATTGCCCTCACCGGCCACGTGCAGGGGGGCGCCTGGAACATCAGCGACCTGATTCCCCTGGCCGGGGACCTGGTCTTTGGCGCGGAGCATGAGTTCTTCACACAGGAGGGCAGCATGAAGTTCGGCCCCTTCACGGAGTTCTACGGCCTGAAATTCAAGGACACCCTCTCCGTGGACGTGAGCCTCAAGTACGCCGCCGCCGAAAAGGGCAGCTTTGACGTCACCGTGGTCTACGCCACCGACGGCCTGAACCGCAAGGCGGGCCTCCGGGTGCTGGGGGACGACCTGGGCTTCTTCCCGGAGTACAACGGGGCCTTCCTCCTCCGGGAGGACACGCTGGAGCGCTTCCCCGGTCTGGACGGGGTGCTGAACCTCCTGGCGGGTCAGATTTCCAACGAGGATATGGTGGAGATGACCTATCAGGTGGACGTGGAAAAGCGGACGGTGGACGATGTGGCCCGGGCGTTCCTGGTGGAGCGGGGCCTGCTGGCGGCCTGAGACATCCCGGAGGGAGGACGGACTCCCTCCGGGTTTTTCCGCGCCGGAATAAAAAATCACCCGGAGGCGAAACCGGCGGCGGATATTTTTCGTCTAAAAGGGCAAAGGGAACCGAGAGGAGGCCGGACCATGGAGGACGGACAGATCATCGACCTGTACTGGAACCGGGACCAGCGGGCCATACAGGAGACCGACGGAAAATACGGAAAGCTGCTCCACGGCATCGCCTGGAACCTGCTCCACAGCCGGGAGGACGCGGAGGAGTGCGTCAACGACACCTATCTCCGGGCCTGGGAGGCCATTCCCCCCACCCGGCCCGGGGCCTTCCGGACCTGGCTGGGGCACATCACCCGGAATCTCTCCCTGGACCGCTGGAAGCGCCTCCGGGCGGAGAAGCGGGGCGGCGGCGCGGAGCTGCTGCTGGGAGAGCTGGAGGAGTGCCTTCCCGCCCCGGCGGGGCCGGAGGGGATTGCGGAGGAGAGGGAGCTGGCGGCGGCGCTGAGCGGCTTCCTCCAGGGCCTTACCCGGGAGGGGCGGGCCATCTTCCTCCGGCGCTACTGGTACGGCCAGAGCGTGGCGGAGGTGGCGGCGGCCCTGGGCTGCGGGGAGGGGAAGGTGAAGTCCTCCCTCTTCCGGAGCCGGAAGGCCCTGCGGGCATTTTTGGAAAAGGAGGGGATTCCGGTATGAGAGCGGAGCGCTTGTTTCGGGCGCTGGGTCTGGTGGACCCGGCCCTGGTGGAGGAGGCCCTGGCGGTCCGGCGGCGGCCCTGGCGGCGCTGCCTGGCGCTGGCGGCCTGTGCGGCGCTGGTGCTGGCGATTGGGATTGGGCGCTGGGGCACCGGGGAAACCTCCGGCAGCGCCGCCGGAGGAGGCGGCGGTCCGGCGGACTGTGGGTTTGCCGGTTCTGCCGAAGACGGCGCGGAGCGCTCCTTCCTCTCCTGCGCCGGGCCGGTGATGCCCCTCGCCGCGCTGGAGGACCCCGGCCCCCTGACGGCGGAGCGGACGGTGATATGGGACCTCGCGCCGGGGGCGTATTTCGACGGGGAGCCCCGGCAGTGGGGGGCGGCGGTAACGGACGCCTATGTCCTCCGGAACCCCTCGGAGGCGGACGTTTCCCTCACGGCCCTGTACCCCTTTGCCGGAACCCTGGGTGAGCTGGAAACGCTCCGCCCCCGGGTGACGGTAAACGGGGAGGCGGCGGAACCCGCGCTGTACGCCGGGCCCTACTCCGGCGGCTTCCAAAGCACCTTTGGCGCGGAGGTCCCGGATACGATGAATCTGGAGGAGCTGGACAGCTGGACGGACTACCAGACCCTGCTGGAGAGCGGCGCGTACCTGGAGCAGGCGCTGGCGGACGCTCCGGTCCTGGATATCCCGGCGGCGGTGTACGAATTTTCGGACTTCGCCGCGCCCCATGAGGAGTACCAGGCCGCGACACAGGCCATTTCCTTTGCCATCGACCCGGAGAATACCACGGTGCTCACCTACGGCATCAACGGCATGGAGTGGGACGGGGCTTTCCGGCGGTACAGCTATTTTGTCCCCGACGGGATGCGGAATGAACCGGACTGCAAGATGCTGATCGTCCTGGGGGAGGACATCGGTCCCTATACCCTTCAGGGCTACCGGGACGGAGGCTGTGACCAGGGCGGGGAGATCGAGGGCGTCTCCTGTACCGTCACCCGGAGGGAAACCACCCTGGACGCGGTGCTGGACCAGCTGTGCCGCTATCACCAGGCGCGGTACGGCGGCTCCTTCGATACGGTTCCCTTCCCGCTGTACCGGGGCGCCGCAGCGGAGCTGCTGGAGCAGTACGGCCTTCTCTCCGAGACTCCCATGGACCGCTATTCGGACGGCCGCCTGGACGATATCCTGGGAGAGGTCCTGAGCCATGACCGGGTGCTGTACCTGGCCTTCCCGCTGACCGTCCCCGCCGGGGGGAGCGCGGAGGTGTCCTGCGCCCTGTGGAAGGCCCCCAGCTATGATTTCGCCTGTACCGGCTCGGAGGACGAGGGCTTGCAGGCCTATGGGCTGGCGGTGAACCTGGGGACCACGCTGCCGTTCACCCGGCAGAGCGCCGTCCTGGTGAACGCGGAGGGCGTGGAAATCACGGGGCAGAATTTCGGCTTTGCCCCGGAGGGCGGCACGGTGGAGCTGGATTTGGAAGAGGCGTATTATTACCTGGAAATCCGTCCCAAGGACGGCTGACCCCGAAACGGGAAAATCCCTCCGGCGCGGCGCGCCGGAGGGATTTTGCAAATAGGGGAACCCGCTCAGCCCATGAGCAGGGTGAAGGCGTAGGCCAGTTCCTTGCGTTCGCCGGGAGCCAAGGTAATAATGTGGGGCTTGTCCTGAAAGCTGCCGGACTCGTTTTCATAGGCGGCGCAGCCGTGCCAAGGCTCCATGCAGAGGAAGGGAGCGCCGGGCTTTGTCCAGAAGGCCACCATGGGGAACTGCCGGAAGTCCAGGGCGACTCCCCGGCCGGTTTCCTGCTTCCAGAGCTTTACGCGGTGAGAGGCGAGGCCCTGAAAGATGTAGGTGTCCAGCCGCTGGAAGGCGGAGTAGTCCAGAGGAAGCCGCCCGTCCCGGAAAGCGGGCTCGGTCCGGCCGTCCCGCAGGAGTCCCTGGGGGGTGAGGAGGAGGGTATCCCCGTCCTCGAGGCGGTCGAAGGAGAGGGCGTAATCCTCAAAGCGTTCGCCCTCGAAGAGGGGGCAGCGGATGGCGGTGTGGGCCCCGATGCAGAAGGGCAGGGGGGACTCGCCGGGATTCTCCACGGCAAAGGCGGTGGAAAAGCCGTCCTCCAGCAGCTGATGCCGGACCTGGAGGCGGAAGGGGAAGGGGTAGCGGGCCAGGGTCTCAGGGCTTTCCCGGAGCTCGAGGACGAGGAAATCGTCCCCCTGTTCCACGGGAAGGAATTCGCTTTGCCGTGCGAAGCCGTGGCGGCCCATCTCAAAGCTCTGTCCTTCGATGCCGGCGCGCCCGTCCCGGAGGCTGCCCACAATGGGGAAGAGGATGGGATTCTGCCCGGACCAGAAGGCGGGATCGCCCTGCCAAATGTATTCGGTTCCGTCCCGGTCCCGCAGGGAGACCAGCTCGCCGCCCCGGGTCTGAACTGCGGCCTGAAGGGATGCGTTGGAAAGCGTGAAGCGCATAACGGCACCTCCTGAAATGGGATAAAGAGCCCGGAGAACGAGCCGGGCTTTGCTTTTACTATACCTGCCGGACAGAGGGAAGTCAAGGGGCTTGGGCGGTGTCTGTTTGCACATTTCCTAACAGGAGTGATTGACAGGGGCAGTTCTCTGTATCTACCCATTTATCAAGGTTCCCAGAACGGAAACCTAAATAGACCCCCTATGTAAAATCCGCGCATGGGACACTCCTGAACGCGTCTCCGCACTATCTCTGCGGGGCCCGGTCCCCTGACCGGGCCATTTCTTTAGGGTTTCCACCAATCTCTCCTTAGACCTTTTGGAACCCTGATACTCCGGTAAACGGACCTATGTGCCCATCCGTCTCCGGAAAATGCCAAGGTCGCGGAAGACGGGCGGACACGCGGTCCGCCCCTACGGTCCCTCTACCGATAGAACACCCCTATGGTCCCTCTACCGGTAGAACACCTTGTAGGGGCGGACCTATGTGTCCGCCCGTCCCCCAGGTTTCCACCGGTCTACCGGTAGACCGCCTCCTCCGGAACCACTCACTACCGGCAGGCGAACCCAAAAACCGGCGGACCTCCTTCGGCCCGCCGGTTTATCCTCACGCTTCCGTTTTCGCTTCCCGCCGCTTCCGGCACCCCCGGAAAATCATGTAATAGAACAGGAAGGTCAGAACCATTCCCCCCGCCAGCTCCGCGGTATGGAAGCCCACTACACCGGTCAAAAGCATCTGCCCCGCGATCACAACCGCCACCGGCAGGATTCCCAGCGCAAGGCCCTTCATCATATCCATCATCATGTTCTTCATTGTGTTCTCCTCCGTTTCTGTTTTACTGGAACTGATGTCAGTATAGCAGAGGGGCGGCGGGGCTGCCATCGATTTGCCTTACATTTCGCCGCCGTATCTTACAGTTTTGTAAGATACGCCTCCGCGAGTAATTTCCGAAAAACCGCAAAAGCTACCTCCACGAAAGGAAGGTTGCTGACTATGACCAAATCCACCAAGCCCACCCAGGCCGGCAGCGAGGACGAAGCCGCCCAGTCCATACTGGACTTCGGCTCCGCCATGACGGCCACGCCTCACGGCAATCTCTACTGCCTCACCATCATCGGCCAGATCGAGGGCCACATCACCGCCTCCTCCGGCACGAAGACCACCAAGTATGAGCACGTCCTTCCCCTCCTGGCCAAGCTGGAGGAGTCCGATGAAATCGCGGGTGTCCTCTTCCTGCTGAACACCGTGGGCGGCGATGTGGAAGCGGGCCTCGCCATCGCGGAGCTCATCGCCGGGATGACCAAGCCCACCGTCTCCATCGTCCTGGGCGGCAGCCACTCCATCGGCGTGCCGCTGGCCGTGGCCGCCCGGAGGAGCTTTGCCGTGCCCTCCGCCGCCATGACTATCCATCCCGTGCGCATGAGCGGCACGGTTATCGCCGCGCCCCAGACCTACAATTATTTCCAGCGGCTTCAGGACCGGATTGTGGCCTTTGTCTCCGGGCACAGCCGGATCAGCGGCGGAGATTTTCAGGACCTCATGCTGAAAAAGGACGATATGGCCGCCGATGTGGGCAGCGTGATCTACGGTGAGGAGGCCGTCCGGCTGGGGCTCATCGATGAGGTAGGGGGCCTCTCCGAGGGGCTTCAATGGCTCTATGATGAGATCAAGCGGGGAAAGAAAAAGAAGAAATAAAAATCTGCCGGAGAGCTGAGGGATTTCCGGAAGAGCGGGCCGCCGGAGGGCGGTCCGTTTTTCGGCTTCCCTCAAGGTCTCCAAAAAATAATACGACAATTTGTAAAATATAATTGACAAATAGTCGTCCTGGTGTTACACTTGCCTCACCAACACAAAACAGGGAGGAATCATTTATGAAACGTTTTGAAAAGGTCTACAGCCAGGGAGCCGTTGATGTGGTGGAAATTCTGGTGGACACGGAGACCGGCGTCCACTATGTGTTCCACAAAATCGGAACCGCTGGAGGAATGACGGTTCTGCTGGACCCGGAGGGCAAGCCGGTCGTCACGCGGCAGGCATAAATTAGAGGGGGGAGTTTTATGAACCGCTATCATGCCGGAATGCTGTGCGGGCTCACGGCCGGGATTCTTGCCGGACTGATCTTCGTCGCGTTTCTCTTTAAGAAAAAAATCCTGGACATGCACTTCGACGAGCGGCAGGAGCGGGCCCGGGGCAAGGCCTTTCAGTACGGCTTCTTCACCATGATCATATCCACATACTTCTACGCCGCCTCGGACATCATGCTGGGACACTGGTGCGACGCGATGGCGGGGGTGTCCATTTGTATCGCTTTCGCCATATGCGTCTTTGCCATTACCTGCATTCTGAAGGACGCCTACCTCAGCCTCCGGGAGAAGCCCCGGACGCTCATGACCTTCTTCGCATTGCTGTCCATCATCAACCTGGGCTTCGGCGTCATGTTCCACATCTCCCCCGGCCTGACGGAAAACGGCGTGCTGACCTACCGGGCGGTGAATCCCATCATGGGGACGGCAACCCTGGTGATTCTCATCGTGTACATTGTCAACCACCTTCTCCGCCCCCGGGAGGAGGAGGAATGAAAAATCTGCGCATGAAGGCCGCCCGGGCCGCCCTGGACATGAGCCAGCAGCAGCTGGCGGACGCGGTGGGGGTCTCCCGGCAGACCATAAACGCCATCGAAAAGGGGGATTACAATCCCACCATCCGGCTCTGCGCCAGCATCTGCCGGACGCTGGGCAAGACCTTGGACGAGCTGTTCTGGGAGGGCTGACCGGTTCTCTTCCCCAGAGAACAGCGGGAACCCGGGCGCGTCCCGTTTTGAGAGCGGGGTATCCCGTCTCTCGGAACCGCGTGGCCGGGGATGCCGGGGAATTCTTCCACAGAGACCCGGCTAAACGATTACGCAAAATTTATGGAATTCTTCCCTACCCATAATGGGAAGACTCCTGTATAATAGAGCTGCACAGGCAACATGCGGTAAAGATGATGACTCTCCACTGGAGAGAGTCTACAGGAGGATTTCATATGCTGAGAAAAACCAAAATCATTTGTACTCTGGGCCCCGCCGTGGACAGCGAGGAACACATCAGCGCCCTGATTAAGGGAGGCATGAACGGCGCCCGGTTCAACTTTTCCCACGGGAGCCATCCGGAGCACCTGGAGCGGCTGAACCGCCTGAAGGCCGTCCGGGACCGGATGGGCTGTCCCGTAGCCACCATTCTGGATACCAAGGGCCCGGAGATTCGTATCCGGAGCTTCGAAACCAAGACGGTGGAGCTCGCCGCCGGGTCGGAGTTCGTCCTCACCGTGGACGATGTGCCCGGCACGGCGGAACGGGTCTCCGTTACCTATGCCCGGCTCAACGAGGAGGTAGCCCCCGGTCAGGAAATCCTGATTGACGACGGCCTGGTGGCCATGCGGGTCCGGGAAATCCGGGGGAGCGAGATCCTCTGCGAGGTGGAAAACGGGGGGACTCTCTCCGCCAATAAATCCATCAATATTCCCGGGGCCCATATCCAGCTCCCGGCGCTGACGGAGAAGGACGTGGCGGATATCCGCTTCGGCGTGGAGAACGACTTTGACTTCATCGCCGCCTCCTTTGTCCGCCGGGCAGCCGACGTGGAGGCCGTCCGGGAAGTGCTCCGCCAGTGCGGCGGGGACAATGTGAAGATCATCGCCAAGATCGAGAATCAGGAGGGTATCGACAACCTGGACGGCATCCTGGAGGCCGCCGACGGCGTCATGGTGGCCCGGGGCGACCTGGGAGTGGAGATTCCCGCCGCCAAGGTCCCGGCCCTTCAGAAGCAGATGATCCGCAAGGGCCTCCAGGCGGGCAAGCCGGTTATCACCGCCACGCAGATGCTGGACTCCATGATGCGGAATCCCCGCCCCACCCGGGCGGAGGTCTCGGACGTAGCCAACGCCGTGTACGACGGCACCAGCTGCGTCATGCTCTCCGGGGAGACCGCCGGAGGCAAGTACCCCATCGAGGCCCTGGCCGCCATGCTGGAGATCGTCACGGAGGCGGAGGCGTCCATCGACTACTGGAAGCGCTTCCAGAAGCAGCTGGTGATTACGACCTCCAATAACATCAACGACGCCATCACCCATACCTGCTGCCTCACCGCCCGGGACCTGAATGCCAGGGCCATTCTGGCGGCCAGCAGCTCAGGCCGGACGGCGCGGATGATCTGCCGGTTCCGTCCGGCCTGCCCGGTGGCGGCGCTGACCATGCACGAGAAAACCCGGCGCCAGCTGTCCATCTGCTGGGGGGTAATTCCCTTCCTTACAGGAGAAGTGAATTCCACGGACCGGATTTTCTCCCTCTCCGCCGAGGTGGCGGTGAAGGAAGGGCTGGTCCAGCCGGGGGATACGGTGGTCATTACCGCCGGGGTTCCTCTGGGGAAGAGCGGGTCTACCAACCTCATCAAGGCCCAGGTGATCGAAGAGGCGGAGCTGTAACCCGCCCATGTAAAAAGCGCTCCACGCTGTGGCGTGGAGCGCTTTTCGCGCATTCTGGCTTTGTCAGTGCCCTCTGTGCTTTTCCCGCTGCTTCTTCTGGCGGAGGGCGTACCTCCGGTCCTGTTCCGCCTCCCGTTCCGCCCGGCTTTGCCGGGTCCTTCGGGCCTTTCCCTCCTCCCGCTGGAGTGCCAGAGCTTGTTGGGCCTTGGTCCCCAGTCCAGCGGGATGGACCTCCTTCCGGGCCTGGCGGTGGGCGCGTTTGGGGTTGACCTTCCGTTCCGGCGGGGCCTCTGCGGCAATCGGGGGGCTGAAGTCCAGGCGGCGCCAGTTTTCCAGCAGGAAGGCATAAACCTCCTGGTCTCCGGGTTCGGCCCCAAAAGTGAGCTTGCAGCACGAATAGGTTCCGCCGCCGTATCGCTCATAGAGGCAAATCCAGAAGGGGTCCTCAAAGCAGACGGTCAGTTTTGCGTATCCGGTTTCCATACGCTGTTCCTCCTTTTCGATCTCTCACGGAGAAGGGACAGCCAAAGGAGGCAGGCTACTGATATTCCAGTACAGCAACGGAATACGCCCGGACTACCGACCGGGCTGTGTTTTTATCTCCGCAGTTCCATCATAACAGAAAGGGATACAAAATGCAAGGGGGTATGGGGAATGGTTTCCAGGCAGAAGGTCTAAGGGGAGATTGGTGGGAACCCTGAAGAAATGGCCCGGTCAGGGGACCTCGTCGGAAGAAACTCCGCCCACTCCGCTTCCGCCGCCGAAGGCGGCGAAAGCTCCGCTCTGCTCCGTTCCTTCCTCCTCTCCCCACCGCAAACGCTTCGCTGGTTTGCGGCGGGGGCCCCGGTTTAGGGTCGGGCCATCGATAGTAGGTGGTTCCGGAGGAAACGGTCTACCGGGGGATGGGAGATTGCGGTTTCCCACCGCACCGAAACCTGGCAGCCGTCTACCGGCAGACCGGTGGAAACCCTGGGAGGTGAAGGGGAGATTCACAGCTGCTTTGCCCAGTCGATGCCGGGGTAAAGCTGACCGGTGTGGATAAAGTATTCCACGGCCCGGATACCGGCGTCAATATCGGTAAGGGCCAGTTCCTTTTCCACGGGGGACTGGCCGCCGCTGCGGAGGCCGGTGAACTCCGTCACATTAGTGAAGGCGGGATTGTAGGAGTAATAATTTTCCGTACCGCCATCGGAAACGCCAAGAGCCAGCCATGTTCCGTCGCAGAGAACCTCCATAAACTCTCCTTCGCCGTCGGGGTCGAGGTAGAGATACCAGCCCAAGCCGGTCTGGAAGGGGCGCTGTTTCAGGAGGGAGAGGGCTTCCGGGACGGACAGTTCTCCGGCGGCGAAGTTCTCAATGAGCTGGACTTTGTATTCAGTGGGGTCAAAGGTGGGAATGGTTTCCTGTCTGGGAATGGGAATGAACTGCATGGGGATACCTCCTGATCATGTTTTTGAACGAGTATGGATACCGGAGAAAAGTCAGCTGCGTTTTTCTCCGTACTGAAATTGGCGCTAGTCAATTCAATAACCTCCAAACCCCCGCTTGCACCGCGCCGCGGGCAGGGATATGCCTGTCTTATGCCAGACTTCCCACCGCGCCCCCGTAAACCGCGTCCCCTTGTTTTTCTCTTTTGGACCGTGCACGGCCCGTTTTCTCTTTTTATTCCGGGAATAAAAAGAGAAAATGGGGGGTGCATTGGACCAGCCCTCAAAGGGCTGAAATCCTCCCCGCCCGCCAGGGCGAGAACAGGCCCCGTCCCCCCGGCAGGGGGGGAATCCCCTCACCCCTCTGCCAGGAGGCGCAGCGCCTCCAAATACCCCTCAAGCCCATGGCCCCGTATCGTCCCCACGCACGCGGAGCGAATATAGGACACATGCCGGAACTCCTCCCGGCTGTCCGGGTCGGACACATGGACCTCCACAGTGGGAATCCCCACCGCCTTCACCGCGTCCAGCAGCGCGATGCTGGTATGGGTATACGCCCCGGGATTGATCACAATCCCCGCCACCTTGTCAAAGTAAGCCTGCTGAATGGCGTCCACCAGATCCCCCTCATGGTTGGACTGGAAGAAGGCCACGGAAACCCCCAGCCGCTCCGCCTCAGCGGTAATCATATTCTCCAGATCCACATAATCCGTGTTCCCGTAAATCTCCGGCTGGCGAATGCCCAGCAGATTCATATTGGGCCCGTTAATCACCAGAAAGCTCTTTTTACTGCTCACAAAAATCCCTCCAAATTTCTCCGGCGGTTTCCTCCGGGTTGTTCACATTCCAAATCTCCCGGTCCGCCGCCGCCGTGTACAGCGGATCCCGGACCCGCTCCATCTCCTCCAGCTTCCCCGCCTGCGACAGGGGACGGCCCTCGACGGCCAGGTCCTCCAGCTTCCGCCGGAGGCGGAACACCCACCCGGTCCGGCGCATGGCGGCCCGGTTCTCTGACCAGAGGACCGCTCCGCCGCCGGTGGCGATCACCTGCCCGCTTCCGGCGCAGGCCTCCTCCAGCACCTCGTGCTCCAGCTTCCGGAAGGCCCCCTCGCCCGCCTGGGCGAATATCTCCGGAATGGGCCGCCCGGCCCGGCGGGCAATCTCCTCGTCCAGGTCCACAAAGGGCTTGCCGGAGCGATTGGCCAGCTCCTGCCCTACGGTGGTCTTGCCGCTGCCGGGCATCCCCACCAGGACGAGGTTGGTCCGGTCCCGCCAGAGCCGGGCGGTGATCTTCTCCGTCTCTTCGTCCGGAATCGAGGGGCCGAAAAACAGCTCCTCCGCCCGCCTGGCCTGGGCCACCAGCATGGACAGGCCCCCGATATAGCGGATGCTTCGCGTGACCGGTTCGCCCAGTTCACCGCCCGGGCTGGGATTCCAACGGTTCAGCTCCTCCGCCTGAAGCAGCAGATTCGTCCGCCCCGGATTGTAGATCACATCCGCCACGTCCGTCACGGCGGGAAGCAGCCGCAAATCCACCGGCTGTCCCTCCAGCTTGGGCCACATGCCCACAGGCGTGGTGTTCACCAGGACCTCCGCGTCCCCGTGGCGGTCCGGGAGATTTTCATAGTTGTCCGTTCCGGAGCGGGAGATCACCGCGATTTCCCGGGCACCCTCCCGCTCCGCCGCCGCCCGGGCCGTCAGGGAGGCCCCGCCGCCGCCTAAAACGACCACCTTTTTCCCCTTGAGGGAAATCCCCGCCCGCCGGAGCATATAGAGGAAGCCGTCTATGTCCGTGTTATAGCCCCAGAGCTTCCCCTCCCGGCGGACCAGCGTATTCACGCTGCCAATGGCCTCCGCCGCCGGGTCCAGCGCGCCGCAGAACTTCATCACGTCCCGCTTATAGGGAATCGTCACGTTCAGGCCGCCGATGTCCTCCCGCCGGAGAAAGTCCCCCAGCGCCTCCGGCTCCAGCTCGATGAGCCGGTAGCCCGCGCAGCCCAGGGCCTGATGAATGGGCACGGACCAGCTGTGGCCCAGGGTCCGGCCCAGTAAGCCGTATATCCTCTCCATGGGTTACACTTCCGCGTAGTTCCCCAGGAAATGGAACTGGGCGCAGCTGCGCTCCATCTCCTCCAGGCAGGCCCGGACACTGCCGTCCCGGAGGTCCGCCTCCAGCTCGATGAAGAAGATGAACTCGAAATCGCTGCCGGACACCGGGCAGGACTCCAGCTTGGTCATGTTGATATCCAGGGCCGCCAGCTTGGACAGAATCTCATAGAGGGCCCCGGGCCGGTTTTCAAAGGCGAGAATCAGGCTCACCCGGTTCGCCCCGGCGTAGATGACCGGGTCCTTGGCGACGCAGATGAAGCGGGTGTAGTTGTTGTCGCTGTTCTGGATCCGGCCGTTGACGCACTCCAGCCCGTACAGGGCGGCGCAGGGATGGGAGGAGATGGCGGCGGCGCGGCGGCTTCCGGACTCCGCCACCAGCTTGGCGGCGGCGGCGGTGTTATCGCAGGGAATCACCCGGACGCCCTTCAGCCCATCCAGGAAGCGGCTGCACTGGCCGATGGCCTGGGGATGGGAATAAATCTCCTCCACGTCCTCCGGCTTCACCCCCGGCAGGGCCAGCAGCTCGTGGCGGATGCACAGGCGGGTGGAGCGGACGATGGTCAGGCTGTGCTCCTGAAGCAGCTCATACACCGCCCGGACGGAACCGTTGGAGCTGTTCTCAATGGGCAGGACGCCGAACTTGCAGAACCCCGCCTCCACGGCGGAGACCACCGCGTCAAAGGTCTTGACATACAGGATGTTCCCCCGGGGGAAGAGGCGGTCACAGGCCGCCTGGGAATTGCCCCCCTCCATCCCCTGGCAGGCCACCAGCCCCGTCTGGGGGAAGAGCTGGTCCCGGTTCTCCAGGCAGGCCCGGACCTGGGCCCCGACGGCGGTGGGAGCGTCGATGAGCTCCGCCTGGCGGGACCGGGCCAGCTCGAACAGGGTGGAGAAGAGATGGTAGGCGTAGCGCTCCCGGCTTCCGGCGTTCTCCGTCACCCGGGCCAGCACCGCCCGCTCCCGCTCCCGGTTCAGAATGGGAAGGCGGTGCTCGTTTTTATAGGCGGCCACTTCATCGGCCAGGTCCATGCGCTCCAGGAAGAGCTTCAGCAATTGCTCGTCTACGGCGTCAATCTTGGCGCGGATATCAGAAAGTTCCATGGTTTCCCTCCAACAGCATATCCAAAAGTACGGCGGCTGTCACCGCCTCCACCACCGGGACCGCCCGGTGGGCCACGCAGGGGTCATGCCGTCCGCGGACGGCCAGCTCCGCCTCCTCCATCCGGGAGAGGCGGACGGTTTTCTGGGCCCGCCCGATGGAGGGCGTGGGCTTCACCGCCGCCCGGAGCAGCAGGGGCATTCCGGTGGTGATGCCCCCCAGGATGCCTCCGGCGTGGTTGGTCTCCCCCCGGATTTGGCCGTCCTCCACGGTGAAGGGGTCGTTGTTCTCCGACCCCCGGCGGGCTGCGGCGGCAAAGCCCGCCCCGAACTCCACGCCCTTCACCGCCGGGATGCCGAACAGGGCGGCGGCCAGCCGGTTCTCCACGCCGCCGAACATGGGGTCCCCCAGCCCGGCGGGGAGGCCGGTGGCGGCGCACTCAATCACGCCCCCCACGCTGTCCAGATCGTGTTTCGCCTCCAGAATGGCGGCCCGCATCCGCTCCCCGGCTTCGCTGTCCAGGACGGGGAAGTCCGTCCCGGCGACCCGGGCGAAGAGCTCCGGCGTGGGGTACAGGGGAAAGGGCCGGTCGGGAATTCCCGCCGCAGAGGCCAGATGGGCCCCCACGAAAATCCCCCGGCGGGCCAGAATCTGCATGGCAATCCCCCCCGCCACGCAGAGGGGGGCCGTCAGGCGGCCGGAGAAATGGCCCCCGCCCCGCATGTCGGCGCGGCCGCCCCACTTGGCCCAGGCGGTATAGTCCGCGTGGCCGGGGCGGGGTTTGTCCCGGAGCTCGCTGTAATCTCCGGAGTGCTGGTCCGCGTTCCGGATGACGGCGCACAGGGGCGCGCCGCAGGTCCTCCCCTCCTCCAGGCCGGAGAGAAATTCCGGGACGTCCGTCTCCTTCCGGGCGGTGGACAGGGGGCTGCCTCCGGGCCTCCGGCGGTCCAGGAAGCGCTGGAGGGCCTCCAGGTCCACGGCCTCCCCGGCGGGCAGGCCGTCCACCACCACGCCGACGGCCTTCCCGTGGGACTGGCCGAAGACGCTGACACGGAGTATCGTTCCAAATTCAGAGGACATGTACGGCACCTCCCAGGGCTTCGTAATCCCGCCAGAAATTGGGGTAGGACTTCTTCACCGCCTCGGCCCCCCGGATGACCACGGGGTCCTGGCAGCGGGTGGCGGCGATGGCGGCGGCCATGACGATGCGGTGGTCGTTGGCCCCGTCCACTACGCCGCCGGGGAGGGTGGAGACGCCGTAAACCGTCAGGCCGTCCTCCTCCTCGCTGACCGCGCCCCCCAGGGCCTTCAGCATCCGGGCCACGGTGGTCAGGCGGTCGCTCTCCTTCAGCCGGAGGCGGGCGGCGTGGGTGAAGCGGGTGGTCCCCCGGCGGACGGCGGCCATCACCGCCAGCGGCGGCAGGAGGTCCGGGCAGTCGGAGAGCTTGATCTTCACCTCGCCGGCCTGGGCCAGCCTCCGGGAGAGGTTTACCACCGCCGCGTCCCCCTGGGAGGACTGGCCGCTGAGGCCCCGGAGCCGCAGGCGGCTCCCCAGGGCATTGGCGGCGTACCAGAAGGCGGCCTGGGACCAGTCGGCCTCCACGGTCTCCTCAAAGGGGCTGTAGACCCCGGGCTCGATGCCGAAACCGTTGAGGGCCTGGGACCAGCGCACCCGGACGCCGCACCGGGCCAGCACGCCCATGGTCATGGAGGTGTAGGAGGCGGATTCCAGCTTCGTGGTGCTGATGACCACGCTGGGCCCGTCCAGCAGGGGCAGGGCCATGAGGAGGCCGGTGAAAAACTGGCTGGACACGTTCCCGGGCAGGCGGTACTCCCCTGGCCACAGGTCCCCCTCGACGGTGAGCACCCCCTCCTCCAGCCGGTGGGAGATGCCCTGGCGGCGGAAGATCTGGAAATAGGGGTCCAGCGGGCGCTCCATGAGGCGGCCCCGGCCGGTGAACGCCCCGCCGCCCTCCAGGGCCAGGGCAATCGGAATGAGGAAGCGCAGGGTGGACCCGGACTCCCCACAGTCCAGCCGGGGCAGGTCCCGCCGGTCCCGCTCCCGGCTGATGCAGCCCCAGACCTTCAGGGTGGCCTCGTCCTGCCACTCCCATTGGCAGCGGAAGGCCGCCATGCAGCGAAGGGTAGCCTCGATGTCCTCGGAGAGGGCCAGGTTGTGAATCGTGCTGGCCCCCGCCGCCAGGGAGGCGGCCAGAATCCAGCGGTGGGCCAGGGACTTGCTGGGGGGCGGCGTCACCACGCCGGAGAGCCGCCGGGGGGTGATTGTAACGTCCATCTACGCCTCCCATCCCGCCCGGATGACGGGCAGCAGCTCCGTCACGGGGATTTTTCTCAGTTCACAGTTCCCGATACCCCTGGGGACCACAAGGGTAATGGAGTCC
The DNA here is from genome assembly GCA_041223955.1 of Oscillospiraceae bacterium 38-13. Lineage (GTDB taxonomy): Bacteria > Bacillota > Clostridia > Oscillospirales > Oscillospiraceae > Oscillibacter. The sequence continues at coordinate 101,881 of JBCLRG010000008.1, forward strand.
CCCGCCCGCTTCTTGTCCGCCAGGGCCGCCTCCGCCAGGGCCTCCGGGGTATACTCCGTGGAGACGGGCAGCCCCATCAGCCGCAGGGTGGAGCAGATGCGCTCCGCGCCGGCGCCGTCCATCCAGCCCAGCCGCGCCGAGGCCCGGGCGATAACGGCCAGCCCCGCCGCCACCGCGTGGCCGTGGGGAACCGCGTACCCGCTGCACTTCTCAATGGCGTGGCCCACGGTGTGGCCCAGGTTCAAAAGCTTCCGCTCCCCCTGTTCCCGCTCGTCCCGCTCCACCACCCCGGCCTTATAGGCCACGCAGCCCGCGATCAGGGCCTCGGGGTCCAGCAGCGGCATCCTCCCATCCTCCAGGCCGCTGAACAGCCCCGGGTCCGACAGCACGGCGGTCTTGACGGCCTCCGCCGCCCCACCGGCCAGGACCGGCGGCGGCAGGGTCTTCAGGCAGTCCGTGTCGCACAGCACGGCGGCGGGCTGGAGGAAGGCCCCGGCCAGGTTCTTCCCGGCGCTCAGGTCGATGGCGGTCTTCCCTCCCACGGAGGAGTCCACCGCCGCCAGCAGGGTGGTGGGCAGCTGCACATAGCGGATGCCCCGGAGGTACACGGCGGCGGCAAAGCCCGCCATGTCCCCCGTCACGCCGCCGCCCAGGGCGGCCAGGCAGTCCGTGCGGGTCAGGCGCTCCTCCGCCAGGAATTCCAGTATCTCCGACAGGGTCCCCAGGCGCTTGCTCCCCTCCCCGGCGGGAAACGTGTGGGAGCAGGCGGCATAGCCCGCCGCCCGGAGGCTTTCCAGGACGGTTTCCAGGTACAGCGGCCCCACGGCGGAGTCCGTCACCACCGCTATCCGGCAGGGGGGGACGCACTCCCGCAGGCGGGCCCCGCACTCCTTCAGCAGGCCGGGGCCGATGGTCACGGCGTAAGGGGGATTGGTATGAACCGGTATGGTCTGCATGGCTGTTCCTCCGTATCAGTTTCCTCCGGCGGAGGCCTTCAGCTCCCGGCCCTCTTTCAGCAGGGCCCGGACCCGCTCCGCGTCGCCGGATTTCAGCGCCGCCGAATAGGCGGACAGGTTCTCGATGAGGATGTCCAGCTCCTTGACAAGGTAGTCCGCGTCGTCCAGGAACAGCTCCGTCCACATGTCCTCATCCAGCCGGGCCACCCGGGTCATGTCCTGAAAGCTCCCGGCGGAGAAGCCCCGGCGGCGCTGGGCCTCCGGCGATTTCACATAGGCACTGGAGGTGATGTGGGCCAGCTGGGAGGTGAAGGCGATGATGCGGTCATGCTCCTCCGGGTCCGAGAAGGTGAGGCTGGCAAAGCCCACGTCCAGGAAAAAGGCCTTCAGCGTCTCCAGCAGCTGCATGTCCGTCCGCTGGTCCGGCGTCAGAATCATGGAGGCCCCCACATACAAATCCTCGGAGGAGGCGGTAAAGCCCCCCCGCTCCCGGCCCGCCATGGGGTGGCCGCCGATGTAGGCGAAGCCCCGGGCCTCCGCCAGGGGGGTCAGGGCCTCCACCACCACCCGCTTGACGCCGCACAGGTCCACCAGAATCGCGGAGGGAGAGATGGACTCCGCATGGTCCCGCACCCATTGGATGGCCGCGCCGGGGCAGATGGCCACCAGAATCAGGTCGCACCGGGGAAGGGTTTCCTCCGTCAGGGGGCCGTCCACGGCCCCGCTCATCCGGGCCAGGGTCATGGTCTCCTGGTCCAGGTCCGCGCCCCAGACGGTGTGGGCCGTCCGGGCCTTCACGCTTTTCGCCATGGACCCCCCGATGAGGCCCAGGCCGACAATGCCGACATTCATAACAAACCACCTTTGCTGCATCCGAAATTCAGGAACCGCAGGGCTCAGTCCAGCCCCCTCATAAAGCTGTGGAGCCGGAGGAGCTTCTTGGCCAGGGGGTCGAAGACGTCCGGCTTCAGGGACTGGGGCCCGTCGCAGAGGGCGTGGGCCGGGTCGTTGTGGACCTCGATCTGAAGGCCGTCGGTACCGGCGGCCACGGCGGCCCGGGCCAGGGGCTCCACCAGCCAGTACTTGCCTGTGGCGTGGCTGGGGTCGATGATGATGGGGAGGTGGGTCAGGGTCCGGAGCACCGGGATGGCCGCGATGTCCAGGGTGTTCCGGGTGTAGCTCTCAAAGGTCCGGACGCCCCGCTCGCAGAGGATCACGTTCTCGTTTCCGCTGGCCATGACGTATTCGGCGCTCATCAGCCACTCCTCATAGGTGGCGGACATGCCCCGCTTGATCATGACGGGCTTGTCCTGATGGCCCACGGCCTTCAGCAGGTCGAAATTCTGCATGTTCCGGGCGCCGATCTGAATGACGTCCACGTCTTTGAAAAGGTCCAGATGGGTGACGTCCATCAGCTCCGTCACGATGGGAAGCCCCGTCTCCTGCCGGGCCACCTTCAGGTACTCCAGCCCCGTGGCCCCCAGGCCCTGGAAGGCGTAAGGCGAGGTCCGGGGCTTGAAGGCCCCGCCCCGGAGCATGGTGGCGCCGCTGGCCTTGACGGCCCTGGCGATTGCCACCACCTGCTCCTCGCTCTCCACGGAGCAGGGGCCCGCCATGATGGTCAGGGTGCCGCCGCCGATCTGGGTATTGCCCACGGGGATGACGGTGTCCTCGGGGTGGAACTTCCGGTTGGCGTTCTTGTAGGGCTCCTGGACCCGCTTCACGTCCTGCACGATGTCCAGGGCGGCGATCAGGTCGATGTCCAGCTTGGAGGTGTCTCCCACGAGGCCGAGGATGGTATGGGCCTCGCCGATGCTGGTGTGGATGGTGACGCCCTTTTCCTGAAGCCAGGAAATGAGGCTGTCCAGCTGGTCCTGATTGGGGTTGTGCTTCAAGATGACGATCATAGCCGATTCCTCCTGAAAAATATCGGGGATGCAAAAAACCCGCAGCCGGCCTGGCTGCGGGTTGCTTCGTACAGACGGCCCGTCACGGGACCGGATACTCACACACGCGCGCTGTCAGCCAAACCACGAAAAGCCTTACCAAAGTTGGTAAAGCAAAAGTAGAAATAGCCGTATTCAGCAATGCGGGCGATAGCGGTCATGGCGGGGTTCCCCTTTGATTCTTTAGATGTTTAAAGCATAGCACAAGGCCGGGGAAATAGAAACTGTGAATTCTCACAAATGCGGATGCCCGTACAGCGGTCCGCTTGTGCGTCCTGACCAGTCAGGCTGTAGGGAGGCATCCCGCCATCAGGAGGCTGGTGGCCTTGAGGATAAAGTTGGCGTCCCGGACCATGCTGGCGCGGGTAGCCATGTACTGCTCATGGAGCTCCTCCAGGGCGGCGATCAGGTCCCGGCGGGCCTGCTGGCGGCGGATCTGGCGGTGGGCCAGATAGCCCCGCATGAACTGGCGGAAGTTGGTTTCGTAGTTGTGGTGTTCCAGCATGGTGTTGGGGTAGTTTTCGTTGTGGGGGTAGGTGTAGGCGTCCGCCAGATAATGGGTGAGCTTGCCCAGGGTATAGTACTGCCAGACGGTCCAGCGGCGGCGGTGCTGGAGCTTGCGGATTTTGGCGTTGATGTAGTCTCTGGAGTTGGTGTAGTTGTGCCCTTTGAGCTTGTTGTAGTGCAGGGAGCCCTTCAGGTAGCTGAAGGGGTTGACATCGGGCTGAAACGAGCCGAAGAGGAAGGCCAGCTCAAAGCGGCGGGCTGCGAAGCCCATTTCGTTTCGCAGCAGGGTTCTGGCGAGCAGGGCGTGAGTACGTTTCTGCAAGGTTAGCTCCTCCTAACCACAAGAGTGTTTATAGATTAGCATATTCCGGGACGAGATGCAAGAGTGTAGATGTAAAAATCTTAAATAAAATCTTGTGCATTTCTGACAAAAAGAGGGGGCCCAGATTTAAGGTTGGCCTACCAATAGTAAGCAGTTCTAATGGAAACGGTCTGCCGGGAGGCAGGTGCTTCCGGAAATGTCCATTTCCCAATAGACGGCTCTCATTCATACAATCTCTTCCAATAGAACTCCGCACCATCCCTGCGGGACCTGATCCCCTGATCAGGCCATTTCTTCAGGGTTTCCTCTCTCTGCCGGCAGGCGGCTCAGCCGCTCTGGGATAAGGCCTCGGGTCATCGGTCAGACCGGCCAGATAATCCATACTTGTCCTCAATGCCAGAGCAATCCGCTTGCACTGCTCAAAAGACATATTCCGCTTTCCGTTCTCAATCTTGGAATAGTCACTCTGGTCAATTTCGGTCAGCATCTGCATTCTGAGCTGGGTAAAACCCAGTTCTTTTCGCAGTCTTTTCAATCTTGACATAGTATCACCCGTTAATAATATGTCAAATTGACCTATTGAAATTAGGGTAATTTAGACCTATAATAGAGGGGGAGGTGACGCACATGCCTGCTGATAAGATCGCACATGAAATTTCAAGAGATGCCTACGCGAAGGCAATCGGAGACCTGGTCCTGAACTATATTGATGAATTCCACCCGAATGAGTTGTCCCCACTTGCGGAGTTTGAAGCCTTCCATACACTTTGCAAAATCAAAACCATTTTGGACAGCGACGGCCTGGAGGATCGCGAATGCTTCTGCCGGATTGACAGGATCATAAAGGCACTCGGCGAAAGCGGTATCTATACCCACCGTCACGACAGCTAAATACTACGGGAAAAACACAGATTTTTTCAGCGTCAAATTTCCGAATTGCTCTTGACCTTCCGCCGAAAATCCAGTAAAATATACTTTCGTGTACGGCGGCCCCGCCGTACCATCACCACTATCAAACGGAAAGGCGAGACGACGTTATGAAGCATCCCTACAAGACGCGGGAAGGCGGCGCCACGGTGACGGTTTTCGTCCCCTATGACTGCAAAAATCACTGCCCCTTCTGCATCAACAAAGGCGAGTACGCGGACCTGACCGGCTTCTCCGCCGAGAAAATCCGCGCCAGCATCCGCCGGATGGACGCCATCACGCCCTACTGCGATTTCGTGTTCACCGGCGGCGAACCCTTTGCCGACCTGCCCGTCCTTCAGTCCATGCTGAACGAAATCCCCACTACCCACAAGGTCTATATCAACACCACCCTCCCCGTTTCCGAGTTCCAGACCGAGGAGGACATCCTGGCCTTCGCTGAGAAAAACCGCCACAAAATCACCTGCATCAACGTCTCCCGGCATATGCAGAAATATGTGGTAGAATCCAACGACGGCCTCCTGGCCCGGCTTCCCGTGCCCTTCCGGGTGAACTGCGTGCTGTATAAGGACTACCCCGCCAAGGACCTCGTCCCCTATCTGGACCGCTTTAAAAAGGTCCCCGGGGCCTCGATTCAGTTCCGGTTTGACTACACCGCCACCACCCCGGAAAACCTCTATGAGGAAGAGGGGGACAAAATCCTCCAGGACCTGAAGAAAATCGCCCGCTACACCGGCCTGGACGGCTGCCGGATGCGCTGCGGGTTCCACTTCGACTATCAGGGCATGGAGCTGACCTATCACAAAACCCTTCCCTACTCCACCATCGTGGAAACAGACCCCGCCAGCGGCGTGACCTATGATATCCTCTACGACATCCTCATCAAGCAGAACGGGGATATCCATGGGGACTGGGACGGAACGCCCCTGGACGTGGACGCCTATGAGAAGGTGGTCTTCGAGCCCTACGACCTGAAGTGGCTGGCGAGAATCGCATAAACCCAAAAGCGGACGGCTGAACCGTCCGCTTCAGGCTGTCGAAAAAGGATTTTCGCCAGCCTGAGCAAGTTTTCAAAACGTTTAAAACGTTTTGAAAACTTATGATTGAAAACGAAAGGAACCCTTCCTGGGTTCCTCTCGTAACTCTCCTCCTTCCCGTCGAGGGAGGTTTTCCGGTTTTTCGACACTCTGAAGCGGACGGCTGAACCGTCCGCTTTTTTCATGCCCAAATTTTCCGCCGGGCCGCGAAACCTCCGCCGGGCCGGTTTCGTCTTTTTAAGTAAAAGAACGAAAGGAGATTTCCATCATGAAACTGCGTATCCCCGCCCTGCTGTTGGCCCTGCTGTGTCTCGCCGGATGCGGGGCCTCCGAGAACCTGACCCGCTCCATCCCCCCGGCGGAAGCGCCTCCCTCCCTGGAGGAAAGCGGCGCCCTGGCGGAGGCCTCCCTCGCCCTCCTCCGGGAGAACTGGACCGGGGACAGCCTCCTGCTCTCCCCCCTGTCCATCCTCTCCGCCCTGGGCATGACCGCCAACGGCGCGGAGGGAGAGACCCGGGCCCAGATGGAGGCGGTCCTGGGCCTCCCGGCGGAGGAGCTGAACGCCGCCCTGGCCGCCTGGACGGCGGCACTGCCCCGGGAAACCGGGTGCCGGGTGCATCTCGCCAACTCCCTGTGGCTGCGGGACGGCTTTGCGGCAAATCCGGACTTCCTGCGGACGGCGGCGGAGTGGTATCAGGCGGAGGTGTTTGCCTCCCGGTTCGACGGGGCCGCCCTCCGGGAGATCAACGGGTGGGTGAAGGAAAAGACCCGGGGCATGATTCCGGAGATCCTGGAGAACATCCCCGATCACGCCGTGATGTACCTCCTGAACGCCCTGGCCCTGGAGGCGGAATGGGAACAGGTTTACCGGGAGGACCAGGTCCAGGAGGGGATTTTCACCGCCGGGGACGGCACGGAACAGCCCGCGGAGCTCATGTACTCCGGCGAAGGGCTGTACCTCCGGGACGAAACCGCCCAGGGCTTCCTGAAGCCCTACGCGGGAGGCCGCTGGGCCTTTGGGGCGCTGCTGCCGGAGGGGGACCTGGAGGACTATCTGGCGGACCTCACCGGGGAGCGCCTTTGCGCCCTGCTGGAGAACGCGGAGGAGACGCCGGTGCTGGCCGCCGTCCCGAAATTCCAGGCCTCCTTCGAGGCGAACCTGTCGGAGAGCCTGGCGGAAATGGGGATGCCGGACGCCTTCGACCCGGACCGGGCGGACTTCTCCGGCATGGGGGACTGGCCGCTGTATATCAGCGCGGTGCTCCACAGGACCTATATCGCCGTAGACGAGCGGGGCACCCGGGCCGGAGCCGCCACGGCGGTGGCCATGTCCGGCGGCGGCGGGGTGGGCGCGGTTCCCGAGGTGTACCTGAACCGGCCCTTCCTCTATATGGTGGTGGACCGGGAGCTCCGCCTGCCCGTATTTCTGGGGGCGGTTCTGGCGCTCTGAGGGAAAGGGGGCGTCAATAGGCGCTGATCTCCAGGGTTTCGTCGTCCTCGCCTTTTTCGATTTTCCGGATTTCCACAAAGTATTTTACCTCCGGGCTGACCTCCACCGGAACCCGGTCCCCCACCCGGCGGCCCAGCACCGCCCGGCCCACCGGGGATTCCTTGCTGATCAGACCCTTCAGCGCGTCCTGCCGGAGGGTGGTCACGATTCGGATTTCCATCTCCCGCTTGGCCATTTCGTTGTAGATCGTCACCCGGTCAAAGAGGCCCGCGGCGTCCGCCGTCTCCGGCACCTCGATGACTTTTGCGGTACGGATCATCTGCTCCAGGTAGCGGATGCGGCTGTCGTTGCGGTTCTTCGCCTGCTTGGCGCATTTGTATTCGTAATTCTCGCTGAGATCTCCGAAGGCCCGGGCGGTCTGGACCTCCTCAATCAGCTGGGGGCGCAGAACCTGAATCCGGTGCTCCAGCTCCTCTTTCATCTTCCGGATATCCACAGCCGTCAGTTCGTCGTACACGGCACGTTCCTCCTTTTCCGTTCTGCCGTCCATCATAGCCCACGGTTCTGGCGATGTCAAGATGCGGTTCCGGGGGGAACGGTCTGCCGGAAGATGGGCTGTTCCAAAAGACAGGGTGGTCAGGGGACCGCCTCCTACGGTAACGCCGCCTGATAAAATGCGTGTGCGGACACTCACCATTTAACTGGTCGCCTTGAAACATACAAATTCTTTTGCTATACTGATTACCATAACTTGAACAGGGAGAATTTGCATGGAAAAATATTACGAGAAATTTCTGGAAAAGCTTCAAAAGCGAGGAGATATTTTTATCTGCGGTCCGAGTTATAAAGATACGAAACTCCGGGCCTACGCCTACGGAGGACTTCTGTGCAAAATTCCCACCGATGGCGGGACTCTCTCTATGCCTTCTTCAAATTACAGCCGCTGGGCTTCCAAGGATGCCCGTCCAGAACTGGAAAAGGTTTTTGGGAAGAATGAGAAGCCAGGAGAAGAACGCGTCCACCTGCTTCTGGAGCATTTGGACAGTGTTCTGGAGGCTATGAGGAATCGCTTTTCCCAAGCCTCCGGAAAAGCTAAGGAGCGGGGAATCCAAAATATCATCGCATGTTCTCATACCAGCTTTGCCGGACCATACGGTTATCTGTGATTGGGAAAACAGTGTCCCCGGAAAATATTACAGCAGCACAGATGACCAGAGCGGAGAGAAAGCACCTCATTTTGATATGATCGCATTTTCTTCAGACAGCGGACAAGGTGTATTTTCCATCATCGAGTTGAAATGCACTCAACGCGCCTGTTCGGGCAGCAGCGGGCTGGCTGCCCATGCCCATGATATGGTGAACTGTGAGCGGCTGGGCGATTGGTATAAAGAGTATCTGATGCACCGGCTGCAAAACATGCTTCAATATCAACTGCTGACGGACATCCCCAATCATTTGGACAGCATTCTGCAGCACCCCGAACGGATTGAGTTAAAAAAATGCTTTCTGTTTGTGCCAATGGATGGCATGTTGAGTCGCGACAGGGCTGCGGAACTGTGCCAAACGTATATTCCGGATATGCTGCATGATTTCTTTTTTTGCTGCGCAGAAAGGCCCAATGCGGTTGACCTTTCGTGCATGAAGGGCTGGAATGCTTTTTCAGTAACCAATAAGATTCAGGGAGAACAGAAACAATGTGGGATTACATAGAACTGCCAATAAACGAAGGTGAGCCACGCATGGGGGAACAGCTTGTTGAACGGTGTGTAACCGCAAACATACGGGAGTACGGCGGAACGGTATTTCTTTTTGCACAGGCGAGCACCTCGCCGCAATGATCAGAAGTGTCATCGCTCCCGCCTCTCCTTACTTCTTTATCCGCAGCAAGCTAATAGACACAGCGCCGAAGCGCTATTCCCGAATTTTCCAATCGCGTGCTTTCAAAAGCTGCGCTGCAAAGGCGAAGAACTGGAGCCCATCATAATACCCTTCAAATCTTCCGATACGATTGCCCGCCAGACTCAGCTCTGGCGGGTGATTTTTCTACAGCAAAGGCTCTTTTGTAAACGAAAAAAGTTCGCTTTGGGGGTCTGGAGGTTGTGGTAGGAGGGTGAAGAGAGCCGGTGCAGAAAGGCAGAGAAAAACTGGCTTAACAGAAAGGGAGGTCGAAAGTGATATAAAAGGTTCCTCTTGCAAAAGCTGCAACGAGCTGCCGCTGTTTTTGAATGCGGCAACAGTGGCAAGGGTGTTGGACGTCTTCCCGTCCAGCGGGTGTGCGCTAATGCACGTCGTTGTCAAAACTTCATATCGCTCGCCCCACCGCAAACGGCAGGGCTCACTCTCTTCGTTCTTCCTCCTCTCCCCATGCAAACGCTTTGCGTTTGCGCGGGGACCCCTATTTCCCCTGTTCTGAAAATCGGCAGCCGGATGGTGGCACCCAAGGAGAAATTTACGGAGCCGGGTATCATGGCGTACCCAGGGAGGTGCAGATGGAAGTACACACCGTGGCCCAAGCGTGATCCGGTCAAGAACGGCTTCCAACTGCCCAACAAGATATTCCTGCCGGGTCTGTCCCTTGGTGCCCTGGCTGTCAGCCACGGGGAATTTTATGTGCCAGATGATGTGACAACACCCCACAACCCAGCAAAAACACCGGGTAGGAAGGCAGAAGTTCCTGCCGTTGCCCTCCGAGCCTTTCGCTTAATACCCCCCTGATTTTCTGAGTGTTCTGGTTCAGCCTGTTCAGCAGGAACAGGTCTAAACTCTCGGCCAGCTTGTACTTTTCTGTGCGTTATATATTTTTTGCTCACACCGTAAAAGAGGAAAAACGGGGATATTGCTGCCTGTTTGGAAGCAATCTCGGACAAAAAATATGTCTCTCTACCGGCAGCAAAAAGAAGGGGTGCTGGCGAAAGGCAAAAAAACTCAGATTAAGGCTTTTAATGGAGCGTGATTTCTGCTAGAATGGACCCACCACTTGGAAAGGAGTTTGATATGTGCACGTTTATCGGGATCGAGAGTGTGACCATGAACGCACTAATCGAGGTCAGAGAAAAGAAAATGGGCTGGGAGATCACGTTTGACGATGTTGTCAGCTATGGGAAACGAGCAGCACGGGAATTCCGGCGGAGGACCGGGAGTGACATCATCCTGCAGTTTTCCCAGAGAGATCAGGCCAGCATGATGGAGGATTATGCCCAATATTTTGAAGTTGAGGATTATATTAGCCGGGGCGTTTTCCGGCTGAAAACGGAAGTGCCCATGGCGGAGATCAAGGCGTCCTTCCGGTGGAGCCTGGGCTCTGAATTACAGGATGCCTTTGTTTCTGACGCGGCGGTTTGCGCATTGGAGGGCTGAGCGGATATGGGGTGTGGAGCAGAAGGTGTCCCCATCCAAGCGGAAGAGGGAGCCGAACGGGAGATGGAGCATGCCGCAGCTCGGGAAAATGCGGACAAGCAGTCTGGTGCGGAACGGTATAAAACCTTTCGAGACCCCATTTACGGCTACATTTACATAGCGGAAAGCGTTGTTCGCAATATTATTGACACCGCAACATTTCAGCGCTTGCGGGATATTCGGCAAACCAGCTATGCGCCCCTCTATCCGGCCGCCTTACATAACCGGTTTATCCACTCCATCGGAGTGTATTACTTGGGTCAGATGGCTTTTGACGCTCTAGTCCGGTCGGCAAAAGGTCAAAAGATACGCGCCGGAACAGGCCGGCACAGCAGTATGGGCGGCCTCCTTTCGGAAGACGAGTGGAGCAGGTGCCGCAGCCTGTTCAGCTTGGCTTGCCTTCTGCACGATGCTGGCCACGCGCCGTTCTCCCATACAGGAGAGGACTATTACAGAGAGGGAAGAAGCGATGTCAATATCCGGATCTTCAGCGATCCGGTGTATCAGAAAGCCATGAAAGATGGAGCGCTGTCCGCCAATGAGCAGCAGAATATTCAAGCGGACCGCGAGGACGGCAAAACCTACAGCTGCCAATGGCACCTGTTTCAGCTGACGAAGGACCCCGTTTTTGTGTCAAGTGCGGCGGAGGAGCCTGCCGCCCACGAGATCATGAGCTGCATTGTGGCACTGGAAACCTTTGGAGAATTCTTCCGCGACGATTTGGAGCGGGCTTTTGTTGCCCGGTGCATTACCGGCCTCACCTATATCCGGGAGGATACACGCAGCAGCATTAAATTTGAGGAGATGAATGCTGAGGAATACAACACCGTAAACAGAAAAATGCTGATGGACTGCGTCATTCAGCTCCTTCATTCCTCCGTCATAGATGTGGACCGGCTAGATTACATCATTCGCGACGCGACGACCATTGGCTATCAAAGCGTGTCTGTGGATTATCAGCGGCTTTTGAACGGAATTACTCTGGTCAGGGAAGGCCAGTTCACCTTTCGGCTTGGGTTTCACAAAAACGCGGTCAGCGTCATTGAAAACGCAGTTTATGCCCATGATAATGAAAAAAAGTGGGTGCAGGGCCACCCAACCATCCTGTATGAAGGGTACCTGATTCAGGAGACTATCCGAACCATTGAGGAGTATCTGGCGCAGGAGTACGAAGGCAATTCCACTTTATTCAGCTTCGATTCCCTGACGGAGAAGGGTAGTATGTTTAGTCCGAAGAACAACCCGGGGCATCCCGGCGGCGTTTTGCGGGTCAGCTTTTTGAGCGACGCTGATTTGCTCTATCTGATGAAGAACGTTTTCTTTGAAAAAACCCCCTGCGCAAAAGAATATTTTTGGAGGAACCTTCGCCGCCACCCAGTCTGGAAATCGGAAGCGGAATACCGCAGCCTGTTTGATAAGAATAGGCGGAAGAAATTGAAAGACGCAGCAAGCAGAATTTTAGGGCATGACCAGACGGCAATTCAGATCAATCAACGGCTTTTAGACAGCATTGATGAGGGAATTGAGAAGAAGAAAAATGACAACAAGTTTCATAGCGTACCATTTGACGAAATGAGGAAAAAATATTGCCAGGCGCTTTTGGAGCTTCTGCCAAACAATGGGGAGGACGGTATTGTGCTCTTGTCCACGTCCTTCTTCAAGAGCAATTTCGTGAAAGGAAAGGTACAGAAGCTGAATATCCTGTTCCCGGAGCAGAATACGCCATCCACGCTGGAAGATGTGTCCGGGATTTTGTCCGGCAATGATGACAGCGAGAAATTTTTCTACCTGTTCTACTATCCCGGTGAAGGGAGTTCGATTGCCGTCAGAGACTTTGCGTATCAGCTCTGCAAACGGTTTGACGAAATCGACAAGGATTTTCAGTAGGCGCCAAACACAACCGGGCGTCCTCGGCCAAGGGCGCCCGGCTTTTTACGCTGCGGAAACGGCAGGACTTATGAAGTTGCACAGTAAGCCAATCTTTGTTTGTGAACCCAAGGCAGGAACAGGAAAACCCGGGTCATGCACCCGCCGCCTTTGCGCTGGACATTTATGGGCACATTTTGGACGAAATGAAGCGTGCCAGCGCCTCCCGCATGGAAACACTGATTCAAGTCCTTGCCGCCGGGCAGACGGATTCCGGTCTGGCCGTTTCTAACGCTTGAACCCAATAAGGGAAACCTTCTCCAACAGAATATAAAAAACCTTAGAGCCATTAAGGCCCTAAGGTTGGGTTTTGGTGGACGATACAGGACTCGAACCTGTGACCCCCTGCACGTCAAGCAGGTGCTCTAGCCAGCTGAGCTAATCGTCCGAAACAGAACATGTATAAGATACACGAACTTTCCTCGTTTGTCAAGCCCCTTTTTCATTTTTCTCTTTTCTTTTTCTTTTCCGGACAGCCGCCCGGGCCGCCTCCCTCCTTATCAAATCCGCCCGGCACAGTCCCCGGCGCAATTTCAACGCGGTTCCGCCGCGGTTTCTCCCCTTTTTTACACGCTGTACCCCCATTTCAGCGGCCTGCTTGCGGCCCAAAGGCAAAAACTGCGGCGCAAAGTTTGAATAAATCTTTAATATTTTCCCCAAACTTTAAATTTGTGATATTTGCAACTAGCACTTCCCCCCATAACCTGTTATACTCATAGCAGTTCTTAAAATGCAAAGACTTCAAATTCTAAGGAGGATTTTTAAAATGAAAAAATGGATCTGCCCCGTCTGCGGTTATGTTCACGAAGGCGATGTTCCCCCCGAGAAGTGCCCCCAGTGCGGCGTCCCCGGCGCGAAGTTCAAGGAGCAGGGCGCTGAGATGAGCTGGGCCGCCGAGCATGTGGTCGGCGTGGCCGCCGGTGTGGACGCTGAGATTCTGGAGGGCCTCCGGGCCAACTTCACCGGTGAGTGCACCGAGGTCGGCATGTACCTGGCGATGGCCCGTGTGGCCCACCGCGAGGGTTATCCCGAGATCGGCCTGTACTGGGAGAAGGCCGCTTACGAAGAGGCTGAGCACGCCGCCAAGTTCGCCGAGCTGCTGGGCGAGGTGGTCACCGACTCCACCAAGAAGAACCTGGAGATGCGGGTCGAGGCCGAGAACGGCGCTACCGCCGGCAAGATGGCCATCGCCAAGAAGGCCAAGGAGCTGGGCCTGGACGCCATCCACGACACCGTCCACGAGATGGCTCGGGACGAGGCCCGCCACGGCAAGGCCTTCAAGGGCCTGCTGGAGCGGTATTTCAAGTAAGCGAGGCTTTTTATGGATAAGTACGTGTGCCCCTGCGGCTATGTCTATGACCCCGCCGTGGGCGATCCCGACAACGGCGTCGCTCCCGGTACGCCCTGGGAGCAGGTCCCCGAGACCTGGGTCTGCCCCACCTGTGAGCTGGGCAAGGACGTTTTCGAGAAGGAATAAGCGCCGCGCGCGGCAGGGGGAACGGGGAAGCCCGTTCCCTCTTTTTCCTCTCCCGGGACTCCCGGCGAGGTGGGGGAAGTCTCTCCAGATTCAAAAAAAGCCCGGACAGACGGTTGACAAACGGGAAAAACGTGATATCATAAGGTGCAACTGAACATTTTGGCGTTGATAAGGACGAGTAGCCCTTTCCATCCCCCTCAGAGAGCCGCCGCATGGGTGCGAGGCGGCGGGGAAAAAGCGGTGAAAATCACCTTGGAGCCTCCTGCTGAAGGATCAGTAAGCAAGGACGTGTGGCGGGCGTTACTCCGCCGGCCCGTGGCTGTGGGCCGTGAGGGGCCGTTTTCCGCGAGGGGACGGCAAGAAGAGTGGTAACGCAGAGGCTTCCGCCCCTGTCTCTTTGATGGAGACGGGGGCGTTCTTTTTTTCGGGGCGCGGCTGTGCGCACAATGCGGACGGATATCACTTGGAAGGACCAACTCCGGCAGCGCCGGCGGGGTCTGACAGCCTCCCTCCGCACGGAAACGCTCCTGTCCCAGCGGAAAGGCATCGGTCTCCCCCTCCATCCGGAGCGGACGCAATGCAGAGAGCTGGTCCCGGAGGAGGGCGGCGTCCCTGCGGCCCGAAGAACCCCCATCACCGGGAGATCATAGCGGCGCTGGAACAGGGCAACCATGGCCGGGGGCCCACTTTTCCGGGTATTTCGGCTTCGTTCTCCGGAAGGAGGACGGATGGAAGACCGGCGCGGCATTCACCGCCGCCCCGCACGGGGCCCGCTGGAAGCGGGAATTCTATGTTTGACACCCCAGGATGATATGGAGAGGAGGCTTTTATGGCAAGCATCGAAACCGTCGATACCCCGGAGAGATTCCGGCACCTGGCGGCGGAAATCGCCCCGCCGCTTCTGGCCCTGCTGGAGGAGCGGAACGAACTGGAGCGGGAAATCTGTGCCCGCAGCATCCGGCTTCAGGAGGAGAAGGCGGAGGCGGGAATCCCCCGGCAGCAGGCCATTCCCGCCGAGGCGGAGCTGTGGGAGGAGTTCCAGCGCCGCTATCTGGAGCTGGTCCACCCCCACTGCACCGAGAAAATGCGGAAGGGCGGGTCCGCCAGGAGCTTCGGCAAGCCCGCCCGGTACGACTACCTGTTCAACAGCCCGGACCCCACGGTGTACTTCACCATGAAGTCCCCCAAAAAAGCGGTGGTCTCCACCCGGAACCCCTCTGTCTATGGCTACAGCTACCGCTTCACCCTCCGGCCCACGGAGGACGGCTGGAAGCTGGACGGCGTGGAGAACTGCCTGGGCCGGGGGACCCGCTGGGGCCTGGAACACTATCTGTAAATTTGTCTTTTTAAATACAAGGAGGAATCTACCCATGGACTACAACAAGACCATCAACCTGCCGAAAACCGAATTCCCCATGCGGGCGGGCCTGCCCAAGCGGGAGCCGGAGATGCTGAAGCGCTGGGAGGCGGAGGACGTCTACCACGAGCTGCTGAAGAAGAACGAGGGCAAGCCCCTCTTCAACCTCCACGACGGCCCCCCGTTCTCCAACGGCTCCATCCACATGGGCACCGCCATGAACAAGGCCATCAAGGACATCATCACCCGGTCCTACGCCATGCGGGGTTACTACACCCCCTATATCCCCGGCTGGGACAACCACGGCATGCCCATCGAGTCCGCCATCATCAAGCAGAACAAGCTCAACCACAAGGCCATGAGCATCCCCGATTTCCGCTCCGCCTGCCATGACTTCGCCGCCCATTACGTGGACGTCCAGCGGGACGCCTTCAAGCGCATCGGCGTCGTGGGTGACTGGGACCACCCCTACCTCACCATGGACCCCGGCTTTGAGGCCGAGGAGGTGAAGGTCTTCGGGGAGATGTACAAGAAGGGCTATATCTACAAGGGCCTCAAGCCCGTCTACTGGTGCCCCCATGACGAGACCGCCCTGGCCGAGGCGGAAATCGAGTACCAGGAGGACCCCGTCACCACCGTCTACGTCAAGTTCCCCATGCTGATGGACAACGGCAAGCTGGCTCATCTGGCCCCCGCGAACCTCTTTTTCCTGATCTGGACCACCACCATCTGGACCCTCCCCGGCAACCTGGCCATCGCCCTCCACCCCGCCGAGAGCTACGCCATCGTCCAGGCGGACAACGGAGAACAGTATATCCTGGCCGAGGCGCTGGTGGAGAAGGTGATGAAGCTGGGCGGCTTCGACTCCTGGGAGATTCTGGAGACCCACCCCGGCAGCTTCTTTGAGAACATGGAGGCGGACCACCCCTTCCTGCCCAAAAGCTCCCGCCTGGTGCTGGCGGACTATGTTACCATGGACTCCGGCACCGGCTGCGTCCACACCGCCCCGGGCTTTGGCGCGGACGACTACCAGACCTGCCGCCGGTACGGCATGGAGATGGTGGTCCCCGTGGACGACCAGGGCAAGCACACGGATTACGCCGGGAAGTACGCCGGCATGACCACCGGCGAGTCCAACCCCGTCATCCTGGCGGACATGAAGGAGAGCGGCATGCTCTTCGCCTCCGAGGACATCGTCCACAGCTACCCCCACTGCTGGCGCTGCAAGAGCCCCATCATCTTCCGGGCCACCCCCCAGTGGTTCTGCTCCGTGGACAGCTTCAAGGACGAGGCCTGCGCCGCCGCCGGCGAGGTCCGCTGGGTGCCCAAGTGGGGCATCGACCGGATGAAGTCCATGATCCGGGAGCGGTCCGACTGGTGCATCTCCCGCCAGCGCCGCTGGGGCCTGCCCATCCCCGTGGTGTATTGCAGGGACTGCGGCAAGCCCGTGGTGACGGACGAGAGCATCCAAGCCATCTCCGCCCTCTTCGCCGCCGAGGGGTCCAACGCGTGGTTCGCCAGGGAGGCGGAGGAAATTCTCCCCGCCGGGTTCGCCTGCCCCCACTGCGGGGCCAAGGGCGGCTTTGAGAAGGAGACGGACACCCTGGACGGCTGGTTCGACTCCGGCTCCACCCACTTCGCCGCCATGAAGAAGGACCAGGGCTTCTGGCCCGCCACCATGTATATGGAGGGCCTGGACCAGTACCGCGGCTGGTTCCAGAGCTCCCTGCTCACCGCCGTGGGGGCCTTCGGCAAGGGCGCGCCCTTCAAGGAGTGCGTCACCCACGGCTGGACCGTGGACGGCGAGGGCAAGGCCATGCACAAGTCCGCCGGAAACGGCATGGACCCCGCCGAGGTCATTGACAAGTACGGCGCGGATATCCTCCGCCTCTGGGCGGCCAACACGGACTACCACGCCGACGTCCGGTGCTCCCACGACATCTTCAAGCAGCTGAGCCAGAACTACCTGAAGTTCCGCAACACCGCCCGGTACTGCCTGGGCAATCTGGACGGCTTCGACCCCGACCATCTGGTGGGGCCGGAGGAGATGCAGAGCCTGGACCGCTGGGCCGTGACCCGGCTGAACGGGCTGATGGAGAAGTGCTTTGCCGCCTATGACGGCTATGAGTTCCTGGCGGCCACCCATGCCGTCAATGACTTCTGCGTGGTGGAGATGTCCAACTTCTACCTGGACGTCATCAAGGACCGGCTCTACTGCGACGAAAAGGACGGCACGGCCCGCCGCAGCGCCCAGACCGCCCTGTATCTGATTCTGGACGCCATGACCCGGATTATGGCCCCCATCCTCTGCTTCACCTGCGACGAGATCTGGCAGGCCATGCCCCACCGGAAGGACGACGACCCCCGGAACATCCTCTTTAATGATATGCACAAGCCCTTCACGGAGTACGCCCTGAGCGAGAAGGAGATGGCCTTCTGGAATGAGATCATCCGGACCCGGGACGCCGTGAACGCCGCCCTGGAGGCCGCCCGGAGCGAGAAGAAGATCGGCAAGAGCCTGGAGGCCGCCGTGACCCTGACCACGCCCATGGATGAGCTGGAGCACATGGAGGAGGCCGTGGCGGACTGGCTGATCGTCTCCCAGGTGGAGGTGGAGCACGGGGAGAGCCTTCAGGTCTCCGTCCGCTCCGCCGAGGGCGGAAAGTGCGAGCGGTGCTGGAAGGTCCTGCCCACCGTGGGCTCCGACCCGGCCCATCCCACCCTCTGCCCCCGCTGTGCCGCCGTGGCGGCGAAGCTGCCGCAGTTTTAACCAAACCTGAGAACCGCCCCCGTCTTCCCTCAAAGGGGAGGACAGGGGCGGTTTTTGAAACGTTTTCAGCGCAGACGGAACCAAAGGGTCAGAAGTCCGTAGATCACCGGCTGATGGAGCATGTAAATCCAGAGGGAATGCCGCCCCATGGCGGTGAGCAGGGGAACCCGGCGGGAATCCCGGTCCTCCCCGGGCCGGAGCCGGCGGAGGAAATACCCCGTCAGGAACAGGAAAAACCAGGGGAGCAGGGGGAAATAGTCCGTGGAAAAGAAGCCCGCCGGGGGAAAGCCCAGGAAGGCGGAGAAGAGGCCCCGGTACAGCCCCGGGGGCAGCGCCGCCAGCCGCAGGCCCTCAAAGCCCAAGTACCCGGCCCCCGCGTCCCGGAGGAGCAGGAAGAGGAGAAAGCTCCCCGCCAGTCCCGCCCGGGGGGGAATCCGCTCCAGGAGGGGCTGAAGGCCGCAGAGGAGGAGGGAGGAGGACCCCAGCAGCGTCAGCACGCCGAAGAGCACCCGGTTTGCGGGCATGAAGAGGCATGTGACAACGGTAATCAGCGCCCCGCAGAGGAAAACCGTCAGGCCCCGGCGGAGCTGCCTCCGCCCCAGGGACCAGCAGTAGCCGGAGAGGAGGAGGAAGGTCCAGCAGATGCTCTGCTGCCAGAGGCGGGCGGCGAAGCCGTGATACCAGGGCCAGTCCGCGCCGAACAGATAGACCAGGTCCCAGGCGGCGTGATAGAGGAGCATGCTGAGCAGGGCGCAGCCCCGGATGGTGTCCAGTGTGTGTGAGCGCTTCACGGCGCGGCCTCCCTTCGGCTCCCCATCTTGCGGCCTCAGTAGGCCACGCCCCAGTAGATGTCCGTGACGCAGGGCTTGCCGCACACGGGGCAGACGCCCCCGGCGCCGCTCTGGGCCAAAGGCATGCAGCGGGAGCTGACCCCCGCCCGTTCCTTCATGGCCAGTTCGCACTCCAGGGAGCCGCACCACTTGGACCGGAGGAAGCCGCCCTTCCCCTCGGCCACGGCCTTGGCCTCCTCGGGGGTGGTGATGTCGAAGGTGTTGTCCTCCCGGTTTTTCAGGGCCTGGGCGTACATGTTCTCATGGATGGCGTCCAGGAGCTTCCGGACCGTCTCCTCCAGCTCCGCCAGGGGGACCGTGATCTTCTCCCCGGTGTCCCGGCGGGCGGTGACGCACTGGTTCTTCTCCATGTCCTTGGGGCCGATTTCCACCCGGAGGGGCACGCCCTTCATCTCGTACTCGGCGAACTTCCAGCCGGGGGAGTTGTCGGAATCGTCCATTTTGGAGCGGATGCCCGCCTCCTTGAGCCGGTCCCGGAGGGCGGCGGCGGCGTCCAGAACGCCGGGCTTGTGCTGGGCCACGGGAATCACCACGGCCTGAATGGGGGCCACCCGGGGGGGCAGGACCAGGCCGTTGTCGTCGCCGTGGGTCATGATGATGCCGCCGATCATCCGGGTGGAGACGCCCCAGCTGGTCTGATGAGGATAGTGGAGCTGGTTGTCCTTGCCGGTGTAGGTGATGCCGAAGGCCTTGGCGAAGCCGTCGCCGAAATAGTGGCTGGTACCGGCCTGGAGGGCCTTGTGGTCGTGCATCATGCACTCCACGGTGTAGGTCTCCTCAGCGCCCTTGAACTTCTCCTTGTCGGTCTTCCGGCCCCGGAGAACAGGCATGGCCAGGAAGTTCTCCATGAAATCGGCGTAGACGTTCAGCATCCGCATGGTCTCTTCCCGGGCCCCGGCCTCGTCCGCGTGCATGGTGTGGCCCTCCTGCCAGAGGAACTCCCGGTGGCGGAGGAAGGGGCGGGAGGTCTTTTCCCACCGGAGGACGCTGCACCACTGGTTATAGAGCTTGGGCAGGTCCCGCCAGGAGTGGATGATGTTGGCGTAGTGCTCGCAGAAGAGGGTTTCGGAGGTGGGGCGGACGCAGAGGCGGTCCTCCAGCGTTTCGCTGCCGCCCATGGTGATCCAGGCGCACTCGGGGGCGAAGCCCTCCACGTGGTCCTTCTCCTTCTGGAGGAGGGATTCGGGGATGAGTACGGGGAGGTACACGTTTTCGTGGCCGGTTTCCTTAAAACGGCGGTCCAGCTCGTTCTGGATGTTCTCCCAGATGGCGTAGCCGTAGGGCCGGTAGATAAACATCCCCTTGACGGAGGTATAGTCAATGAGCTCCGCCTTTTTGCACACATCGGTGTACCACTGGGCAAAATCAGCGTCCCGGGCGGTGATGGCGTCCACTTGTCTCTTGTCCATAGCGTTTCATTCCTTTCCTGATTGGGGTTCCGGATAACCATTCTATTTTATCTGCCCGGGGCGGGATTGTCAACTCTTTCGGGAAGGGAGGGGGTGTGCGGATTTTTCTCCGGAGGAATGCAGGGGGAGTTCCAAAGACCACCCGTCTTCCGGAAGGCGGGTCTGATTCATGCAATCTCTTCTGGCAGGACCCCGCACCATCTTTGTGGGGCCCGGTCCCCTGACCGGGCCATTTCTGAAGGGTTTCCGCCCTTTCCCCGGTGATGCTCCCGCCCGTCCCCGGAAATCCGGCAATTCCGAAAGCCGGGGCGGACACCCCCGAGAAAGCAGGGCGGGTCCGATTTAGAGGGGGTATTCTGTAGGGGCGGACCTGCGTGTCCGCCCTTCTCACCCTGGCGCTTCCGATAAACGGGCGGACACACAGGTCCGCCCCTACGGGTGTCCTCTTTGAAAAATGCGGTATCGGACACACCACCGAAAAAGCATCTCCCCTTGACGCCAGCGGAAAAGAATGTTATCCTGAAAAAAGAACAACGAAACAGGAGGGACCGCCATGAAACTGCCCGCGCTGCTGGGGCTCCGCCCCGGCGTCACCGCCGTCATTGGCAGCGGCGGCAAAACCACCCTGCTCCGGACGCTGGGGGACTCCCTGGCGGGGGATGGGGCCCGCGTCCTGCTCTGCACTACCACGAAAATCTTCCCCTTTCCCGGCCTCCTCAATCTGGAAAACCCCACGGAGGCGGAGCTGGCAGAGGCGCTGGAGGGCCGCCGTCCCGTCTGCGCCGGAGCGCCGGTCCCCGGAACCGGGAAGCTGGCCGCGCCCACCCTGCCTATGGACCGCCTGACGGCGCTGGCGGACTATGTGCTGGTGGAGGCCGACGGCGCGGCGGGCCACCCCCTCAAGGCCCACGCCGCCTATGAGCCGGTGATTCCCCCCCAGGCCAATCAGGTCATCCTGATGGTGGGGGCCTCCGGATTCGGCCGCCCGGTCCGGGAGGCCGTCCACCGGCCAGAGGAATACTGGTTCCTGACGGACCTGGAGCCCGGGGACCCGGTGACGCCGGAGGCGGCGGCAGAGGCCCTCTGCACGGAGGTCTCCGCCGCGTGGCCTCCGATTCGGGTATTCGTCAACCAGGTGGAGGACGAGGCCGCCCTGAACGCCGCCCGGAGGCTGGCGGAATGCCTGCCCTGGCCGGTGTATGCCGGAGCGCTGAAAAGGAGGAGTTGGATATGCTTGTCGTAATTCGGGGAGCCGGGGACATCGCCACCGGCATCACCCTTCGCCTCTGGCGGGCGGGGGTCCGGACGGTTCTGACCGATCTGGCCCAGCCCACCGCCATCCGGCGGACGGCGGCGTTTTCTCAGGCCATTGTCCACGGAACGGCGGAGGTGGAGGGCGTCGCCGCAGAGCGGGCGGACTCCCCCGCCGGGGCGCTGGCCCTGCTGGAGAAGGGGGTCATTCCCGTTCTGGCGGACCCGGAGGGGGCCTGTATCCCCGGGCTGAAGCCCGCCGGAGTGGTGGACGCCATTCTGGCCAAGCGGAACCTGGGCACCCGGATTACCGACGCCCCGGTGGTAATCGGCGTGGGCCCCGGCTTCACGGCGGGAGTGGACTGCCACGCCGTGGTGGAGACCATGCGGGGGCACTATCTGGGCCGGGCGATTTACGACGGCAGTGCCCAGCCCAACACCGGCATCCCCGGGCTTATCGGGGGCTTTGCCGGGGAGCGGGTGCTCCGGGCCCCGGCGGACGGGATTTTCCACCAGCTCTTGGAGATCGGGGCCCAGGTGAAGCAGGGGGACATTGCCGCCGAGGTGGCGGGGGAGCCCATGGCGTGCACCCTGGACGGCGTCCTCCGGGGCATCCTGCCGGAGGGGACTCCGGTGCGGAAGGGCATGAAGTCCGGGGACATCGACCCCCGGTGCGAGATTGCCCACTGCTACTGCGCCAGCGACAAGGCACTGGCCGTGGGCGGCGGCGTACTGGAGGCCCTGCTGTGCCTCAGCGGGGCTCTGCGGGCGTGAGGGCCCTCTGCCTGGCGCTGATGGTGCTCCTCTCCGCCTGCGCCGCCCTTCCCGCAGAGGAGGAAAGCCCGCCTCCCGTGGAGCCGGAGGTCCTTCCGGAGGTCTCTCCGGAGCCGCCGGAGGAGGCGGTCCCGGAGCCTCTGCCGGAGCCTCTGCCGGAGCTTCCGGATGAGGAATTTGCCTGTGTCACGGATTACATTCCCGGCATCGTGGTGGAGCTGCGCTATGCCACGCAGGACAATTTTACCGGATGCCGGATTTATGATTTCTCCGGCGCCTGGCTTCGGTACGGCACCATTCAGAAGCTCTCCGCCGTCCAGTCCGCCCTGGAGGAGGAGGGGCTGGGGCTGAAGATCTGGGATGCCTTCCGGCCTCCCGCCGCCCAGCTCCGGCTCTGGGAAATCTGCCCGGACAGCCGCTATGTGGCGGACCCCGGCCGGGGTGTTTCCTCCCACAGCCGGGGGAATACCGTGGACCTGACCCTGGTGGACGGCCAGGGGAATGAGCTGGAGATGCCCACAGGCTTTGACGATTTCTCCCCCAAAGCGGACCGGGACTACAGCGACGTGACCCCCCAGGCGGCGGAGAACGCCCGGCGGCTGGAGGAGGCCATGACCGCCGGGGGCTTCCGGCCCTATTTCGGGGAGTGGTGGCATTATACCGATACGGATACCTATGAGGCCGGGGAGGCGTTTTCGCCTCCGGCGGCGGAAAATGGAGGTGCAGCCCATGGCTGAAAACGAAGTAAAGCTGACGAAGCTGGCCAAATGCGCCGGATGCGGCGCCAAGGTGGGAGCCGGAACTCTGGCCCGGCTTCTGGAGGGCATTCAGGTCCATCAGGACCCCAATCTTCTGGTGGGCTTTGACCGGAGCGACGACGCCTCGGTCTATAAGCTCTCGGAGGACCTGGCGCTGGTCCAGACGGTGGACTTCTTCCCCCCGATTGCCGACGACCCGTATCTGTTCGGCCAGATCGCCGCCGCCAACGCCCTCTCCGACGTCTACGCCATGGGCGGGGAGCCCAAGCTCTGCCTGAACATCATGGCGGTTCCCAAGGACATGCCTCCGGAGACGGTTCATGAGCTTCTCCGGGGCGGCTATGACAAGGTCTATGAGGCCGGGGCCCTTATCACCGGGGGGCACAGCATTCTGGATGAGGAGCCGAAATACGGTCTGGCCGTCACCGGTTTTGTGCACCCGGACCGGATGCTCACCAACGCGGGGGCCCGGCCTGGGGACGTCCTGCTGTTCACGAAGCCGCTGGGCTGCGGGGTCATGACCACCGCCGCCAAGGGAGGGCTGGCCTCCCCGGAGGGGATGGAGCGGGTTTACGGCCTGATGACCACCCTGAACCGCGCGGCCCGGGACGCCATGGTTCGCTACCGGGTCCACGCCTGTACCGACGTGACCGGGTTCGGCCTGCTGGGCCACGGCCTGGAGATGGCACAAGGCAGCGATACGGAGCTGGAGATCGACACGGAGGCCGTGGACATCCTCCCGGAGGCGGGAGAGCTGGCGCGGATGGGCATTCTCCCGGAGGGGATGTACCGGAACCGGGCTTTTGCGGAGTCCTCCGTGGACCCCGGCGGCGTGGAGCTGTGGCGGCAGGATCTTTTGTATGACCCCCAGACCTCCGGCGGGCTGCTGATGGCGGTGGACCCACAGGACGCGGAGGCGCTGTTCGGGGAGCTCCGGCAGTGCGTCCCCAGCGCCCAGCGGGTTGGCACAGTCCGGGAATACCGGGGCGGGAAGCGGATTTTTCTGCGGTGAGAAAAGCGGACGGCATCGCCGTCCGCTTTTCCTATCCCCCCACAGCCGGTGCGCTTCAGGCCTTCAGAAATTCCAGCACCGGCTCGTCCCGGAACCGGTCCCGGACCGTCAGGCCGGAGCGGTCCGGCGCATCGGGGTCCATTCCATAGGCCAGCAGCAGCTGAAAAACCCGGGACAAATCCGCCGCCAGCTCCGGCGTCAGGAGGCGGTCCCCGGCGGGCCGTCCCCGGTCATACCGCGGCAGAATCTGCCGGGTCTGAAGGCACAGCCGCCATATTCCGGTATTTCCATAGGAATCCGCCCTGTTCGCATCCGCTCCCAGAACGAGCATCCGTTCCAGGAGCCGGTATGCCCGGTCAGCCTCTGCCTGTGTGTGAAAAACCTCCAGCCCCTCCGGGCGGCAGACATTCCACCGGCTGCTCATGACGGCGGCATTGACAGCATCATGGAGCACCGGAGCCCGCCAGCCGCTGAGACAGCCCTCCGCCTCCATGAAATTCACGTCCGCTCCAAGGTCCAGCAGCAGCTCCGCGACGGAGAAGGCCCCCGCCTTCAGTGCGGCCTGAAGGGGCGACTGTCCGTCGTCCTTCTTCGGCGGCTGCACGGCGGTGCAGGAAACCAGCTCCGGATGAGTCTCCAGCAGCTGCCGGACCCGCTCCAGATCCCCTTTCCGTATGGCCTGAAACAGCTTTTTCATCTCCGGGCCCTCCTCATTTCGCCTGCTTCATGGAGAGGGAAATCCGCTTCTTTTTCTCATCCACCTCCAGGACCACTACCTTCACCACATCCCCCACGGACACCACCTCGGAGGGATGCCGCACCCGGCGGTCCGACACCTGGGAGATATGCACCAGCCCGTCCTGATGGACCCCGATATCCACAAAGGCCCCGAAGTCAATCACATTCCGCACCGTCCCCGTCAGCACCATCCCCGGCTTCAGGTCCTTCATCTCCAGCACATCCGTCCGGAGCACCGGCTTGGGCAGGTCGTCCCGGATATCCCGCCCCGGCTTCATCAGCTCCGCCACCACGTCCCGCAGAGTGGGCACCCCCACCCCCGCGTCCGCCGCCGCCCGCTCCTCGCCGTAGGCGGATACCTGGCTGGGCAGGCCCTGCAATCTGCCCTCCTTCACGTCCGCCAGGCTGTAGCCTGTCAGCTTCAGCAGCGTCTCCGCCGCCGCGTAGCTCTCCGGATGGACGGCGGTGTTGTCCAGCACGAAGGCGCTCTCCGGCACCCGGAGGAAGCCCGCGCACTGCTGGAAGGCCTTGGGCCCCAGCTTGGGGACCTTCAAAATCTGCTTCCGGGAGGCGAAGGGGCCGTTGGCCTCCCGGTACGCCACAATGTTCTTCGCTGTGGACGCCGTCAGGCCGGAGACCCGCTGGAGCAAAGAGGGGGACGCCGTATTTACATCCACCCCCACCGCGTTGACGCAGTCCTCCACCACGCCGTTCAGGGCCTCGTCCAGCCGCTTGGGGGGCATGTCGTGCTGGTACTGCCCCACGCCGATAGACTTGGGGTCGATCTTCACCAGCTCCGCCAGCGGGTCCTGCAGGCGCCGGGCGATGGACACGGCGGAGCGGAGGTTCACGTCGTACTCCGGGAACTCCTCCGCCGCCAGCTTGCTGGCGGAGTACACCGAGGCCCCCGCCTCCGACACGATCATATAGCGGACGTTCCGCCCGTTGACCTGATGAATCAGCTCTGCCGCCATCTGCTCCGTCTCCCGGCTGGCGGTGCCGTTGCCGATGGCGATGTGCTCCACGCCGTGCCGCTCAATCAGCTTTGCCAGGGCGGCGATGGCCTCCTTCTTCTGCCGCTCGCCGTAGGTGGGATAGACCACGGCGGTATCCAGCACCTTCCCCGTGCCGTCCACCACGGCCACCTTGCACCCCATGCGGTAGCCCGGGTCCAGGCCCATGGTGACCTTCCCCTTCACCGGGGGCTGCATGAGAAGGGGCTTGAGATTCAGGGCGAACTGCCCGATGGCCCCCTCGGCGGCCTCCTCGGTGAGGGCGGAGCGGCACTCCCGCTCCAGGGAGGGGAAGATCAGCCGGTCATAGGCGTCCTCCGCCGCAGCCTTGACGAACTCCATGGCCGGGGTGCCCGGAACCACCACCCGGCGGCGGAGGGTCCGCAGGGCCAGCTCCCGGTCCAGCTCCAGGCTGACCTTCAGCTTCTCCTCCTTCTCCCCCCGGTTGATGGCCAGGACCTGATGGCCCTGCATCCGGCCCAGGGGCTGGGCGAAGCTGTAGTAAAGCCGGTAAACGCTGTCCTCCTCCACGGCGGCGGCGCTGCGGAGGGTTCCGTTTCTTGCCAGCAGGGCCCGGAGGGCCTTCCGGAGCTCCGCGTCGTCGCTGAGCATCTCCGCCACGATGTCCGAGGCCCCGGCCAGCGCGTCCTCCGCCGTCTCCACGCCCTTTTCGGGGTCGATATACTTGGCCGCTTCCTCCGCCGGGTCCGGGCAGTCCGGCCCCTGGGCGAAGAGGAGCTCCGCCAGGGGGGCCAGCCCCTTCTCCCGGGCAACCGTGGCCCGGGTCCGGCGCTTCTGCTTATAGGGCCGGTACAGGTCCTCCACCTCCGCCAGGGTGGCGGCGGCGTCAATGGCGGCGGCCAACTCCTCCGTCAGCTTGCCCTGCTCCTCGATGGATTTCTTCACCACCTCCCGCCGCTCCTGAAGGCCCCGGAGATAGCCCAGGCGCTCCTCCAGGTTCCGGAGGACGGTGTCGTCCATGGCGCCGTGGAGCTCCTTGCGGTAGCGGGCGATGAAGGGGATGGTGTTGCCCTCGTCCAGGAGGCGGACCACGTTGTCCACATACTGGGGGGGCTGGTTCAGCTCCTGGGCGAGCAATTGAATCATGGGCTCCATAAAAACCTCCAAAGTTGTATCCGGGATTTCAGGCCTCCCGGCTGCCGTGACGGATTTTCTCCTCCGCCGCCCGCATGGTTTTGCGGAGGAAGAGGATGCTCAGCATCAGAGCCACCAGCTCCGAAATAGGGAAGCAGAACCACACCAGATCCAGCTTCCCCGTCTGGGCCAGCAGCCACGCCGCCGGAAGCAGCACCACCAGCTGGCGGCAGACGGAGCAGATCAGCGTGTGGACCGGGTTGCCGATGGCCTGACACACGGACCCGGCGATGATGTCAAAGCCCGCCAGCAGGAACGAGAAGCTGATCACCCGCAGAGCCACCACGCCGATGGCCAGCATCTCCTCCGAGGCGTTGAAGAAGCCCAGCAGCAGGCCGGGAATCAGGTTGAAGGCGGAGCAGCCGATCACCATGATGACCGTGGCCACTGCGGCAGTGAGCTGAAAGGTCTTCCGCACCCGGTCCAGGCGGGCGGCGCCGTAGTTGTAGGCGATGATGGGCACCATGCCATTGTTCAGGCCGAAGACGGGCATGAAGATGAAGCTCTGGAGCTTGAAGTACGCGCCGAAGACCGCCGTGGCGGTGTCGGTGAAGGAGATCAGGATTTTGTTCATGCCAAAGGTCATAATGGACCCGATGGACTGCATGATGATGGAGGGCAGGCCCACCCGGTAGATTTCCCGGACCACCGTCCGGTCCGGCCGGATGGACCGGAGGCGGATGTGGATGTCCCGGTTGAACCGGAGGTTCATCCACAAACCGGTGAAGGCCGCCACGATCTGGCCGAACACCGTGGCTACGGCGGCCCCGGCCACCTCCATCCGGGGGAAGCCGAAGAGGCCGAAGATCAGGATAGGGTCCAGGATGATGTTGATCACCGCGCCGATGAGCTGAGTAACCATGGAGTACACCGTCCGCCCTGTGGACTGGAGCAGCCGCTCAAAGCAGAACTGGCTGAAGATGCCGATGGACAGGCCCAGGCAGATGCGGGCGTAGTCCGTGCCGTAGTCCACAATGGGGGCGATGTCCGTCTGGGCCAGGAAGAAGGGCCGGGCCAGCACCACGCCGCACACGCCGAACAGGACGGCGCTGAGGAGGAAGACGAAAATGCCCGTGTTGGCGGCCTGGTCCGCCTGTGCCTGATTCTTCTCCCCCAGGGAGCGGGACAGCAGGGCGTTCATGCCCACGCCGGTGCCGCCGCCCACGGCGATCATCAGGTTTTGCAGGGGAAAGGCCAGGGAGACGGCGTTCAGCGCGTCCTGGCTGATCTGGGCGACGAAGATGCTGTCCACGATGTTGTACAGGGCCTGTACCAGCATGGAGATCATCATGGGCACTGCCATGCCCGCCAGCAGGGGGGCGATGGGCATGGTGCCCATTTTGTTTTCCTGGGGGGCGGGTGATTGCGTTCTGTTATCTTTCATCTCTGGAATCCTTTCTGTATACGCGGGCCTTTGCGGAAAAAGGACGCGGCTCTATGGCCGCGCCTTTTCAGGGCTGGAGATTTATCCAGGGAAGCGGGTGTAGATGTCATAGGTGTATTTGCCGCCGTCTTTCCAGGTGTAGGGACAATCCCAGTGGAGGTGGTACACGTCCTCGTCATCCGTGGCGGCCTCCGTGACTACGAAGGAGATTTTGCCGTCCTCCACCTTGGGCCGCTCCGTGATGGTGGCGACGTGGACCAGCAGGCCGTTCTCGTCCAGCTGCACCATCACGTCGCTGGGGCGGGCCTCCGCCAGCGTGACCTTCCGCAGGGGGAAGCCCACCTGGCCGAAGATCGTGTCGCTGATCAGCGTGGACCAGCCGCCGCAGCCCTCGGTGTTGCTGGTATGGGTGTTGGGGTCCCGCATGCGGGCGTAGGGATAGGTCTTTTCCCGCACGGGGCTGTTGTTGCCCTGGGCGTAGCCCGCAGCGAAATTGGTCCCCTCGGGATACATCTCCCGGAGCGCCTCCATCATCTCCGCCACGTTCTCCTCTGTGGGGGCCTTGCCGTTGAGGAGGGTAGTGGGGGCGGTCTCCTGTTTCTCCTCCACCGGGGCGGCGGTTCCGGGGGCGGCGGACATGCACTGGGTCATGCGGTAAATCACCACGGCGCCCTGTCCCCGGGTCATGGTCCCCTTGCCCGAGAAGCTGCCGTCGGACATGCCGGTGATGATGCCCAGGGCGAACACGGTCTTCACCGCGTCCTCGTAGTACTCCCCGACGGCGTCAAAGTCGGTGATTTTGGCCTGGGCGGCCTTCTTGGCCTCCTCCGAGGCGGAGTAGCCCTTGTCCTTCATCACGTTGGCGATGAACAGGGCCATGTCCCTGCGGGTGATTTGTCCGCCCATGACCTCGGGGTCCGTCCAGTGCTTCTCTCCGTAGGGCAGGGCTTTGTGCTCCGCCAGCACGGCGGCGCTGGGGGCATACCACCCGGTGGATTTCCATTTTCCCTGCGCCTCCGCCTCGCCGGGGTAGAAGGCCCGGACCAGCATGACGCAGAACTGGGCCCGGGTCACGGCGGCGCCGGGCTGGAAGGTCCCGTCGGCATAGCCGGACAGGATGCCCTTTTCCGCGCAGAATTGAATGGCGTCCTGGAAGGCGGAGCCCGCGCGCACATCGGAGAATTCCGCCGCAGCCGCCGGGGCGCAGAGCCCGAGGCACAAAGACAGGGTCAGGAGCAGCGTGATGAAGCGTTTCATAGCAAATCCTTCTTTCGTTTCTATTTTGAAATTCGGAGGTCCCGCCTCTCGGGGAGGCGGCTTCTCCGTTATTTCTTCAGTTCTCCCGTAGCCAGCTGGGTCAGGTAGGCGTTGAGGAACCCATCCAGGTCTCCGTCCATGACGCCGTCGATGTTGGCGGTCTCATAGGACGTCCGGGTGTCCTTCACCATCTGGTAGGGCATGAAGACGTAGGAGCGGATCTGGCTGCCCCACTCGATTTTCATCTGCACGCCCTTGATGTCGGAAATCTTTTCCGCGTGCTGCTGGGCCTTCAGCTCCAGGAGCTTGGCCCGGAGCATCTTCATGCAGTTGTCCTTGTTCTGGAACTGGCTCCGCTCCTGCTGGCTGGCCACCACGATGCCCGTGGGCCTGTGGATGAGCCGGACGGCGGAGGAGGTCTTGTTGACGTGCTGCCCGCCCGCGCCGCTGGCCCGGTAGACCTGCATATCGAGGTCCTCGTCCCGAATCTCGATGGTCTCGTCGTTCTCCAGCTCCGGCATGACCTCCACGGCGGCGAAGGAGGTCTGCCGCCGGGCGTTGGCGTCGAAGGGGGAGACCCGGACCAGCCGGTGGACGCCGTTCTCGCTCTTGAGCAGGCCGTAGGCGTTCTCGCCCTCGATGGAGATGGCGGCGGATTTGATGCCCGCCTCATCGCCGTCCTCGTAGTCCAGGATTTTATAGGTGAAGCCCTTCCGCTCCACCCAGCGGGTGTACATGCGGTAGAGCATCTGGGCCCAGTCTTGGGCCTCGGTGCCCCCGGCCCCGGCGTGGAACTGCAAAATGGCATTGCACCCGTCGTACTCTCCGGAGAGGAGGGTGGCCATTCGGGTCTCGGCGGCCTGGGCCTCCAGGGCGGCGCAGCCGGTTTTCAGTTCTTCCAGGATTTCCTCGTCCTCCGCCTCCTGGCCCATTTCGCACAGGGCGGTCAGGTCCTCCCAGGCGGAGAGGAGCTTTTCCTGCCGGGCGATTTTGTTTTGCAGCTGCTTGAGGCGCTGCTGGACCTGCTGGGAGCGGGTCAGGTCGTTCCAGAAGCCGTCCTGGGCGGTTTCGTCCTCCAGGCGGGCGGCCTCCTGCCGGGCGGCGCCGATGTCCAGGGCGGCGGACAGTTCCTCCAGCTCCGGGCGGAGGTCACGGAGTTTTTGCTTATAGGCGTCGTATTCAATCAAAGCCATGTTATGATTCTCCATCCTTAACAGATTTCGTCAGCCATTGTATTATATAGGAGGGAAATTTATTTGTAAAGAGAAACCTTTTAGAGGAGGGGCTGATGATGGAATTTCTCCGTGGGAGGGGGCTTTTGCTCGCCCTGACGGGCGGGGGAGGGTTTCAGCCCTTTGGGGGCTGGTCCAATGCACCCCCCATTTTCTCTTTTTATTCCCGGAATAAAAAGAGA
>JBCLRG010000009.1:0-104544 GCA_041223955.1 Oscillospiraceae bacterium 38-13
GCAACGGTAGGTGTATCCTTTTCACCGGGGGCGGCAGGGGTCTTGTCCTCCTTGGGCGTATCGCCGGGGGCGGCAGGAGCCTTGTCCTCCTTGGGTTTCTCGCCGGGGGCGGCAGGGGCCTTGTCCTCCTTGGGCGTATCGCCGGGGGCGGCAGGGGCCTTGTCCTCCTTGGGCGTATCGCCGGGGGCGGCGGGGGCCTTGTCCTCCTTGGGCTTCTCGCCGGGGGCGGCAGGTGCCTTGTCCTCCTTGGGCTTCTCGCCGGGGGCGGCAGGTGCCTTGTCCTCCTTGGGCTTCTCGCCGGGGGCGGCGGGGACCTTGTCCTCCTTGGGCTTCTCGCCGGGGGCAGCGGGGGTATTGTCCTCTTTGGGCTTCTCGCCGGGGGCGGCGGGGGCCTTGTCCTCCTTGGGTTTCTCGCCGGGGGCGGCAGGTGCCTTGTCCTCCTTGGTCTTATCGCCAGGGGCGGCGGGGGCCTTGTCCTCCTTGGTCTTATCACCAGGGGCGGCGGGGGCCTTGTCCTCCTTGGTCTTATCGCCAGGGGCGGCGGGGGCTTTGTCCTCCTTGGGCTTCTCACCGGGGGCGGCAGGGGCTTTGTCCTCCTTGGGCTTCTCACCGGGGGCGGCAGGGGGCTTGTCGTCCTTGGTCATATCGCCGGGGGCGGCAGGGCTTTTGTCCTCCTTGGTCTTATCGCCAGGGGCGGCGGGGGCCTCTGCACTCTTGGTCATATCCTTATCGGGGACAGGCTCAAGGAGCTTGCCGGGGATGGGAGCGTTGGGGTTGTTCTTCACCGCCTTGCGGTAGGCGATGGCCTCCTGCATGGTCATCTCATAGACATGGGCGGGGATGTCCGGCTTCTTCGCCAGCTCACTGGCCCTGCGGCGGCGGTAGCCGGACAAAAGCTGATACTCGCCATCGTCCCGCTGGCGCAGAATGACAGGCTCCTTGATGCCGCTGCTCTCAATGCTGAGTACCATACTGCCCAGCGATTTGTCCTGGGGCTTTGCGATGAACACGTTGGGCAGGTCATGGATTTTGGACAGCGGAATCACCTGGAGCTTCGCCTGGGTCGGGGTTTTGCTGATTTCATTTGCCATTTATAGTCCTCCTGATTAAAAATATTTGCTAAAAAATACGTCTCATGGTGAGACGCATTTCTCAACACAAGGTTGGGTTTTCCCCGCCTGCCTGGATGTGCCAGTCATCCGCTGGGGGGAGCGTGGCGCAGTAGGCGATCAGGGCATCCATGCTGGCCTCTTGTTTGCCAGTCGGATAGATTGACCAGCCGCGCTCATAGGCGGCGAGTTCCTGTTCGCCGTCCTCCGTGTACAGAAACAATTTGAGGACGCGCCCATTGTCGATGCCGTCCGGGGAATTGATGTCGCAGATTTTCGCGGCAAAGGGCAGGCTGTCCACAGTCCCGCCCAGCCAATTTCTCCAGACGCAATCTGTCGTTATCGTGTGTTCAGGCATCTTTTTTTCCTCCAAAAAATGTGTCTCACGGTGAGACGCATTAACCAAAATCGTGCCGGACGGCGGCGGAATAGTAAGGGCCTATCGTGATAGGCGCGTTGTAAAGCGCCGTCAGCAGATAGGCCCGGATGTTATTGATTTTTGTGGTTGTCTGGCTCATGGAGTCGATGATGTACTTGATATGTTCGCTGTCAAGCTGGCGAAAGCGCCGCCTGACAGCATCCACAGGTAAGACTTCACCGCCAATCCGTATGGTGGAGGCCGTGCTGCTCAACACGTCCACAATCAGCTCCAAAAGGCTCTCCACATCGTCGTAGGGAAGCTCCTGCCGTAAATGCTCATATTCGATATTTTCTTTGACTTCCTCTCTCACCTCGCATCGATCAATCCCCATTTGCCGCCCGCTGGGGGCTGGGGGATAGATGGATGGATCAGGCTGGATAAAATCAAGTTGATTTCTTTTAGTTTGATTAGGGTCGGTTTCCTCGACTTCTTGAGGTGGATTTTTGCGGCGTCTTGAGGTCGGAAAATCCGACTTCTGCACGTCGGCAAACTCGACGCCAGGAGGTGGCGCGGGAGGCTCCGGCTTCTTCTCAGGCTGGGGAGGTATCTCCTGTGTGGTGAAACGCTTGACATATATCCGGGTGGGCTTGCCTTGGCCCTGCTTCTTCCGCTCGATCAGGCCGACGCCCTTGCCGGTGTCCAGCTCGGCCAGCAGCCTCATGGCCTTGTCCCGTCCGCAGTTCAGATTGCTACATACCTCGTCTACAGTGTAGTAAATGTAGACGCGCCCGGTATCATCGTACCATTCGTTTTTGATGGACAGACTCATGCGGTCAAGCAGCATCCCATAGAGCAGCTTGGAGTCCGTGGAAAGGTGCTTAAAGCGGGGGTGGGTGATAAGCTGGCAGGGGATGCGGAAGTAGGTAAACTGCATCGCCTCGTCGCCGTAAAAATAGCTCGAAAATTTCATATCCGGCATGGCCGTTGCCTCCTTTTGGGCATGAAAAAAACACGATTGTCAAATCGTGTTTTTTTCTGGATGTTCGATTTTGTCACAAAGGAAAGAATTTAGGGTAACTGCACAATAAAATGTTGTTTTCAGTCTTGTCCTTTATCGGTAACGTCCTTAATAGCTCCATTATTTTTGCTCTGGAGCATATTGACAGCTTGTCTGGTCCATTTTTCTATTTGATCGAAATTTTTCAAGTGATTCCCTGTTATCCAAGTGGCAAGAGCCCCATGTCCTCCACATTCCCCCATCATTTCATTATAACTAGCTTTAGAAAAATCCTCATACAAAATTGTCTCAGTTCTCATTCTCACAGTTTGCTCTATTTGCGACCAGTATTCCCCAGGGCACATATGCACAAGGTAACGGATGTCGATTTCATCTTGCGTAGTTCTGAGTTCATCATCGATGACTTTAAATACTCTTGACAATTCTGATGGTTCAAGTTGCTTTAACAGCGACTTGAAAAATAAGCCCAATGAGTGAATATCTCCATAGTTGCGTTGTAGAATAACTTGAATCGCTATATTTGCTCTTTGCCGCTTTGGTATTTCCTGCACTAACAAATCAGAATAATCCTCAGTTTTGACATAATAAGGATCAAACACTCGTTTTAAATATTCATTTTCATCAAAACTCAGCTTAGATCTGTCAATCATTTGAAGTAAATAGTTGATAAAGACGACAATGGAATCACAGGTCAACTGGTTATCTTTCATAGTATCGTGACTGCGTGGATTTCTGATTCCAGTGTAGATTCCTCGAAGTATTTCTTGTATCCCACGCTGAATATCTTTCTCGGAATCTGTCTGAAGCTTATTCAATTTTATTCTTGGATTATCGCCACCGAAGGCTTGCCCAATCAAGCTCGCTCCATCACCTTCTAAACCTGTTTTGTTCCGAATTACATCCGTTAATTTAAAAATGGCATCTAATATTGCACCTGTATAATTTTCTGATTCATAATTTTTTTGTATTGCTTCCCATAAATCTGTGTCGATATCATTTCTTATTGTCATAGGTTCCTCTCTTTCTCTACAAATGCTGAACATATAATTTGCGACATCTAAAAACTATGTCAACAAAAAATTTAACGCTTTTAAAAGTCTAATTCCATCCTGCGTCTGCATCAAGTCACAATCCAGCGCAATTACCAATTTCTCATAATTATCCCTAATTTTCCGCAACGGAGCCAGCTCCCGCTCCCGGGTCTCCGGCGCGTTCATATTCTCCGTAACCTGGATATACTTCTTCTCGTCCGCCTTGGTGGCGATGAAGTCCACTTCCTGATTGTCGATCTTTCCGATAGCTACATCGTACCCCTGACGCAACAGTTCAAAATAGACGATATTTTCCAAGATGTGCCCGCTGTCCCCGTCCCGGTAGCCCAGCAGATAGTTCCGCAGACCCATATCCACGATATAATACTTACCTAGCGTCCGCAGGTACTCCCGACCTTTGATGTCGAACCGCTTGATTTCGTAGAAAATATACGCCTCCAGCAACGCCTCAATATAACTCTGAATGGTATGCACCGCAGGTTTCCTGCGGCCTTTTTCTTCTAAAAGGCCCTCGTTGACCAGCGTGTTGCCAATAGAGGTCGCAGACACATTGTTACCAATATTGTCTGCCAGGAACATGATGATCTTTCGGAGAAGAATCGGGTCCGTGATGGTGCGACGACCCTTCCGCTTTTCCCGCTCCAGAATATCGTTGACAACAGCAGCAGAGTACACACCGTCTAACGCCGCTGTTACACGGTCAACTTCCAGGCCCACATCCGCCAGCATGGGCATTCCACCGAAACGAGCGTATTCGTTGAACAACTCTCTTTCATCATAAATATCGCCGTCCTGGTCTGTGATCCGACGCTTCAGTACTCTGGTAGGCGATTTCTTTTCAGTCACGGTGTAGCCGTGGAAATCTAAAAACTCCTTAAAAGAAAGGGGGAGTACCTTGATCTCAACATATCGACCAGAAAGGTAGGTGGACAATTCAGACGAAAGCAAATAGGCATTAGAACCAGTGATATAAATATCACAGTCAAAATCTACACGGAAGGAGTTGACAGCATTTTCCCAACCTGCGATTCTCTGTACCTCGTCAAAGAACAAGTACATCCGCCGTTCAGGTAGGACATGGGCTTTCACATATTCGTAAAAGCCTCTGACATCCATATCAGGAAAGCTCATAGACTCAAAGTTCATCTCCAGAATTTGCTCTTGAGCAATGCCGTTCTCACGCAAGTGCTGGGCCATCAGTTTCATGAGGCTGGACTTGCCACAGCGACGAATCCCGGTTATGACTTTAATCATTTCGGTGTCCTGAAACGCAATCATCCGATTCAGGTAGAGGTCACGCCTTTTCAGAATAGGTTTCTGCACCATCATCACCATCCTCTTTTAGCGTAAGCATATCATATTTATGCTCGAAAATCAAGTTCATTACACCAAAGTCATAAAAAAATTTTACTACAAACTTTGTTTCGGCCAAAACAATAATTATTGATATCGCGGTTATACATCTCGTTCATTACATTTCGAAACGAAAAAGTAAAAAATGTTAGTCATACAATGTGACGAACGGCTCTCAAAGGTCTGCTCTTCCAAGAGCGGGCCTTTTCTTCTGCAAGAAAAATTTTAGAGAGGTTGTGATTTTATGAACTTGATGGAAGTGAGGCTTCAAAAGGTTCTGCGTGAGAACCACACTGGTTTTGTTGATTCGCTCCGCTTGAGCGGCATCGATTTGGAGCGTGGTGCCTGGACCCCGGATGCTGTCGAAGCAAACGCCTGTGCCGGAGCACGGTCGTTGATCCACTATGTGTTGCGAAAGGGAGTTCCGGCCAGATACCAGTGGACATTTCCCCAAATGATCGCGGAAAATTTGGATGAGGACAGAAGCCCCCCTATGATGGCTCTGATTTACACTGCGTATGAGTGGGGAAAATGCTTCCAGCCCTATGCAATCATTCAGCATATGGTCAACCCGAAACTATTCCGTGAATACTGCGCCGTACTGCAAAAATATCTGTACCTGTACCTGCAAGGCTATTATACAGGCATTCCGAATATAGTATAGTATCCCAATCCAGGAGGTGTTTCATTGAAATCGCAAGAGTTGACGATCACCATTCGCTCCACGAAAGACGCGTCGGACGCAGGCGAGATCATCTTGGCTTCCTTCACAGCTTTCCTAAAGAAGGAAATCCAAATCCTTGCTGACAGCCCACGTTTTGTTGTATGATAACCATGATGAATGGCCGCTTATCTCGGGAGGCATGACATGTACTTAGAGATAAGCAATCCCATGGACTACCATGCGGCATTATACATCAGATTATCAAAGGAGGATGAGAACGCGGGGCCATCTGAGAGCGTTAACAACCAGCGATCCCTGCTCAATGAATTTGTCCAGCAGCATCGTTTGACCGTTTTCGACACCTACATTGACGACGGCTGGAGCGGGACCAACTTCGACCGGCCCAACTTTCAGCGCATGATCGCCGACATTGAGGCCAGGAAGGTCAACATGGTCATCACCAAGGACCTGAGCCGCCTGGGCCGTGACTACATCCTGACTGGTCACTATATGGAGCGGTATTTCCCGGAGCACCGGGTCCGCTACATTTCCCTGTTGGACGGCATCGACACTGGAGTGAACTCCACCGCCAACGACATCACCCCCTTCCGCGCTATCATGAACGACATGTACGCCAAGGACATCTCCAAGAAGATCTCCAGCGTCAAGCACGACAAACAGCGCAAGGGTCTGTTTATCGGCGGCAAGCCAGTCTACGGCTATAAGATGCACCCCTCGGAGAAAAACAAAATCGTCATTGACGAGGCTGTAGCCCCTATGGTGCGGCGCATTTTCTGTATGGCGCTGGAGGGGGTGAGCTGCCGCCAGATCGCTGCCCAGCTGAACGCCGAGGGCGTCCCCACCCCTGCCACCTACGCCGGTTTGCCTGTGCCGAACCCCGGCCCCTACACCGGCCTGTGGAGCAGTGAGCGCATTTCTGACATGCTGCAAAACGAGACCTATATCGGGAGTATGGTTCAGGGACGTACTCGAAAAATTAACTACAAGTCTAAAAAATGCATCAAGCAGAACCGCCAGGACTGGGTGGTGGTAGAGGGCACCCATGAGCCTATCATTGACCGGGAAACCTTCGGCAAGGTGCGGGCGCTGGTGGACAGCCGGAAGCACACCCGGAGCCGGACCTATGACTTTTTACTCAAGGGGCTGATCTTCTGTCACGAGTGTGGCTACCCGCTGGCGGTGCTGAATCGCAAGAATACGGCAGGTGAAGATAAGTTGTATTTCGTTTGCCGAACCTACCAGCGGTTCACTAAGGCGGGGGTCTGTACCAGCCATACCATCAAGGAGGAGACAGTCACTCAAGTGGTGGTAAGCAAGGTGTGGGAGGTCTGCGGGGCGTACCTACAAGCGGACCGGCTCCTGCCTCAAGCAGAAAGGGCGGTGGCCAAAGCCGTTGCAGAGGCGGACAATGAGAAGGAGATCGCATCGCTGAAGGCCAAAATCGACAGTCTGACCGCCCATCTGGACAAGGTCTATATGGATAAGCTGAGCGGCGTGCTGGACGAGGTCGACTTCCAACGCATCTACGCCAAGGTCAAGGCCGACCGCACCGCCCTGGAGCAGCGCCTCAGCCAGCTGGACCGCCCGGACTACTCCCCTGCCGAGCAGGCCGTTCTGGCAAAAAAACTGGTGGAGCGGTTTCTGGAAACCGCCTCCACCAATCGGGAGCTGCTGGTCAGCCTCATCGAACGGGTGGAGCTGACCAGCGACAAGCAAATTATCATCAAATTTCACTTCAAACAGCTGGAAAACTCATAAATCCGGCACAAATTCACGAACTGCATCGTTTACAATACCCGGGCCGCTATGTATCCCGCATTGAAAAACGGGCCCTGGAAAAGCTGCGGGCAGAGCTTCAAGGCTCCGGCGTGTAGGCTTTCCCGAACCTGCCGGACCGTCCGGGCGGCGGCTGTACTCCGTCGATTTTCCCCGTGTATTCCGCCGCTCCCGGTCCGGCAGGCGATGGAAGCCCCCGGCAAACCACTCCTTCCGGAAAAAATTCCCTCCTCCAGTCCCTCACAGCCTCCACCGCCCTCCCGGCATCTCCGATAAACTTCCCGCAAGGCACTCTCAAAACTTTGTAGAATCATCCAAAATAAAGATTGGGTCTTGACAACACCGCTCCGTCAGGAGTACACTTTGCCCAAGTTCAAAGCGCAAACCGATGACGCGGACGAGTAGACAGGAATCCGGTTCTTTCAGAGAGCCGCCGGTGGTGGGATGGCGGCAGAGACGGGCCTGTGGAATGGACCGCGGAGGGCGGGCTGAAACGTTTTCCCTGCCCCACTGAATCCACAGATTTGGCGGGGAGAGGAGAGAGAAACCAAGCGGTATTCCCGCTGTCAGGCGGAAAGGGAGCGGGTTTCTTTCGGCGGAGTATGCTCCGACGGGCTTTTCCCCCGTTACCAAGGAAAGGCGTGTGTTGGCACGCCGCCGAGCGGGCGGTCCTGTTGGCCGTCAATTTGGGTGGCACCGCAGAAGTTTCAAGACTTTTGTCCCAAAGGTACCTGTATGGGTCCTTTCGTGGGATGGAGGTCTTTTTTTGACGCTCCGCCTCCGGGAGAGACCGCGGATTCGAAAGGAGCTGGCGTCATGACCTTTGAGAACATCCCCTACAAAATCTACCTCACCGAAGCGGAAATTCCCCAAGCCTGGTACAACCTCCGGGCCGACATGAAAACCAAGCCCGCCCCCCTTCGGAACCCCGCCACCGGGGCTCCCATGGGCTTTGAGGACCTGCGGGAGGTCTTCTGCGACGAGCTCGTCCGCCAGGAGCTGGACGACGATACCCCGGAGATTCCCATTCCCCGGGAGATTCTGAATTTTTACAGAATGTACCGCCCCTCGCCGCTGGTCCGGGCCTACTGTCTGGAGAAAGCCCTCCGGACTCCGGCGAAAATCTACTACAAATTTGAGGGCAGCAATACCTCCGGTTCCCACAAGCTGAATTCCGCCATCGCTCAGGCGTACTACGCCAAACAGCAGGGCCTTACCGGTGTCACTACCGAGACCGGCGCGGGCCAGTGGGGCACCGCTCTCTCCATGGCCTGCGCCTATCTGGGGCTGCGCTGCAAGGTCTACATGGTCAAAGTCAGCTACGAACAGAAGCCCTTCCGCCGGGAGGTCATGCGGACCTACGGGGCCTCCGTCACGCCTTCGCCATCCATGGAAACGGAGGCCGGAAGGAAAATTCTGGCGGAACATCCCGGCACCACCGGTTCCCTGGGCTGTGCCATTTCCGAGGCCGTGGAGTCCGCCGCCGCCAGCCCCGGCTGCCGCTACGTGCTGGGGAGCGTGCTGAATCAAGTGCTTCTCCATCAGTCCATCATCGGCCTGGAGACCAAGGCGGCTCTGGACAAATACGGCGTAGTCCCCGACGTCATCATCGGCTGTGCCGGGGGCGGCAGCAATCTGGGGGGCCTGATTGCTCCCTTCATGGGGGAGAAGCTCCGGGGAGAACGGGACTACCGCATCCTCGCCGTGGAACCCGCCTCCTGCCCCAGCCTCACCCGGGGCCGGTTTGCCTACGACTTCTGCGACACCGGCATGGTCTGCCCGCTGGCGAAAATGTACACCCTGGGCAGCGGCTTCATTCCCTCCGCCAATCACGCCGGGGGCCTCCGGTATCACGGCATGAGCCCAGTGCTGAGCCAGCTGTACCACGACGGCTACATGGAAGCCGTGGCTGTGGAGCAAAGCAAGGTTTTCGAGGCGGCGGAGGTCTTCGCCCGGGTGGAGGGCATCCTTCCGGCTCCTGAGTCCAGCCACGCCATCCGGGCGGCTATGGACGAGGCCCTGGAGTGCAGGGAGACCGGAGAGGAGAAAACCATCCTCTTTGGCCTCACCGGCACTGGGTATTTTGATATGACGGCCTATGAGAAGTTCCATAACGGG
The DNA here is from genome assembly GCA_041223955.1 of Oscillospiraceae bacterium 38-13. Taxonomy (GTDB): domain Bacteria; phylum Bacillota; class Clostridia; order Oscillospirales; family Oscillospiraceae; genus Oscillibacter. The sequence goes on from JBCLRG010000009.1 coordinate 9,473, forward strand.
GAGATGACCGACTACGTGCCCACGGACGAGGACCTGGAGGCCGGTTTTGCAAAGCTGCCCCAGGTTCCGGGACTGTGCTGAGCTGCTTCGGCGGCGCCGGTATGTTTACCGGCGCCGCCTTGCTTAAAAACTTTTTCGTCTTTTCAGTTGATGGGGAACTCCGGCACGCCCGCCGCTCCGGCGGCGATGCTGTATTCGGGGAAGCACACCACCACGGTGCCGTCCTCCTGAACATAGAAGCCGGTGGTCTCGTCCACGGTGGTAAAGCCGCCCTGCTCCGGGGTGAAGAACAGGGTGAAGCCCTCTTCGTCCACGCTTTCGTCAATCTGCTTCTGAATCGAGGCGTTGCAGAGATTCACCCAGTCTTCCCCCAGGTAATCCCGGAGGGTCAGGCTCCGGTCCTCGGCCAGGTCCAGATTGTAATAGTACTGCTCCTGCATGGAGGCCACCCAGCCCTCCGCCAGCGTCACCACAAAGGAAACCCGGGTGTCCGTCTGGCTCTTGATGTCATAGTTCACAATGACGTCCATCTCCCGTCCGGCCCACTCCTCTTCCGTGCCGCCGGTGGCAAAGAAGGCGTCCTTGTAATCGTCCCAGTCCTGCCGGGCTTTGGCCAGGTGGGCGTCCACCTTCTCTTGAATGACGGCGTTGACCTGTTCCGCCCGCTCCCCGTCCGCCTCTAAGCGCGGAACGGACACCACGTAGTTGATGCCCCCGTCGGAGGCGTCGTAGCTGATGACCGTCAGCACGCGGAACAGCCCGCCCAGCACGGGCACCTCCGCCGCCGCCTTGGCGATGGTGGGGGACAGGTTCAGCCCCGCCAGCAGCGCGGCGAAGCACGCGGCGGTGGCTCCCCAGCGCCGGAGCGTCCGGCGTTTCCGGGCCCGGCAGCGGGCCTTGCCCTCCCGGATGCCCGCTTGAACCCGCTCCGACAGCTCGGCGGGAATGGGAGTGTTGTCATAGGTCTCCTTGGCGTTCTTGAATTCGTTCATCCGATTTCCGCTCCTTCCATAGCGACGCGCAGCTTTTTCAGCCCCGCGTACAGGCGGCTTTTCACCGTGTTCAGATTCTGTCCGGTGACTTCGCCGATTTCCTTCAGGGTCAGTTCCTCATAAAACCGCAGCCGGATGACAGTTCCCACCTCGGCGGGCAGGGCATCCACCCTCCGGGCGAGGGAATCGTCCGCAGGCTCCGGGTCCTCCTGTGCCGGCTCCGGGCCCTCCTCCGGAAAGGGAACCACCCGGCTCCTCTGGCGGAGGGTGTCGTTGCAGGCGTTCATCAAGATGCGGGTAAACCAGGTTTTGACGGCCTCCGGATTCCGGAGACTGTCCTGCCGCTCCAGGGCCCGGCACGCGGCGGTCTGCACCGCGTCCAGGGCCTCCTCCCGGTTGCGGAGGACGCTGTAGGCCAGCCGGTAGGACCGGGCCTGGGTCTCGATGAGGAACGAGGTCAGGATTTCTTCCTTCGTCACATCGATGCTCCTTTCTGAAAGGGTCTTCACCGCCCCGTCCGGCGCCTGGGCTTTGGGCGGCTTCTGTAGTATAGACGGAGAAGGGAGGCGGAAAGTTTGAGGGCGGAGCGGAAAATTTTTTCGGCTGGGGCTCCGGGCTTCTTGCGGGCCGGGGCCGGGAGGGGGTATAATGGAGGAAACGCCCGGAAAGGAGCAAACAGCCATGAGGAAACGGGCCTGGATATTGGCGCTGGCTGTGCTGTCCGCCTGCGGCGGGGCGGGCCCGGAGTCCCCGGAGCTGCCGCCCATGGTCCGGCAGGAGCTGCTGTTTTTGCAGCAGGGCTTCCGCCAGCACGGAGTGGAGGGGAGCTACACCGTCTATTTTGCCCCAGCCGGGGAGGACCAGCATCAAGAGCTTTTGCTGGAGGACCCGGAGGGGATTTTCTGGGAAGAATCCTTCACCTGCACGTGGGATGAAGAGCGGGACTGGTACGTCTTTTCCGACCTCTTCGAGCCTGTACTTGCCCAAAATCCGGCCTGGAACCAGGCAAGGGAGGCGGACGGGGAAACCGCCGCCTTCCAGGACTCCGCCGTCTATCAGGCGGAGCTCTCGGCGGACATGGACCTGGGGACGCCTCTGCGGTTCGACGTGCCGCCGGGGCCGGTGGCCTACGACCGCCAGTGGGGCGGCGGGAAGGAAGCCCCGGACCGCATGCTCTTTTGCCTCTATCTCTATCAGGACCCCCGGCTGGATTTCCGGGCCGAAATCGAGTACCCCCAGTACGCGGAATATCTTGTGGACTTCCCGAACCCGGAGAAGGTCAACGAGCGTATCCGGGAGGCCTTCTTTTACGGCTATTATGACGAGGACGCCCTCCATCCGGAGCAGCGGATGCGGGGGACGATTGTCCGGAACAGCACCGTGACACGGGCGGATGGGAAGTATCTCTCCCTCCGGATTTCGGAGGACAATGTTTTCATGAACGCGCCTCATCCCAATAGCTGGTATACGGGGCTGACGGTTGATTTGGAGACCGGGGAGGTCCTGACCCTGAGAGATGTCTTGGGGCCGGACCGGACGGTGGAGGACCTGCTGGACAGCGGTGCCTTCCGCTGTGAGCAGGTCTGGGAGGAGGGTCGGGAGGCGGCGGAGCGCGCCCAGATCGAGGAGGCGGGTATCCACCTGGACTCCACTGGGGATTTTTACCTGACGGAAGACACGCTGGGCCTCATCGGCTTCCTGGGCCGCTATTACTTTTATATGGAAGCCCCTCTCTCCGCCCTGGGGCTGGAGGCGTGGGCGTCCTGAAGCGCCGGAAGGGCCCGCCGGAAGAGTCCGGCGGGCCCTCGTTTCACTCCGTATAGGCCCGGACTGCGTCCCGCAGAAAGGCGGCGCAGCCGGGGACCTCCCGGTCATAGTAGGCGGTGAAGCGCTCGTCCGCCGTGTACAGCTCCGCCAGCCCCCGATGGGCCTGGGGGGTGTAAGTTTCCCCGCTGAAGGACAGCCAGCGGCGGTGGAGCTCCGCGATTCTCCGGCCCTCCGGGCCCGCCGGGGGCTCCCCGGCCCGGACGGCGGCGGACAGGGCGGAGAGAATATCCTCCCCCAGCGTTTTCCAGCAGGTATACTCCTCCTTTGTCAGGGAGAGGACTCTGGCGTTGGACGCCTCCACGACTTCTGGGCCGTACTTCTCCCGGATTTCCTTGCCATACTGTTCCTCGTTGGCCTCCACGGCCCGGCGCTTGAACGCCTCGAACTTTTCTTTATCGGACATTTGGGTTCCTCCTTTTGCCTCGTCTATGGTTTTTTCTACCGTCAGGATCAGGGCGTCCAGCTTCCGCCGCCGGGACTCCAGCTCCGACAGGTGGCTCTGCAGCGCCTCCAGCCGGTCGAAGTCCGGCGCGTCCAGAATTTCCCGGATGGCCTCCAGCTCCAGGCCCAGCTCCTTATAGAACAGAATGGTCTGAAGCCGGTCCACTTCCCCCCGGCCATAGAGGCGGTAGCCCGCCTCGGTGGTCCGCCGGGGCTTAAGGAGGCCCTTCCGGTCATACCAGCGCAGTGTCCGGGGCGTCACCCCGGCCAGCTCCGCCAGCGCTTTTACGGTGTATTCCATGGCGTATCCCTCCTGACAGATGTGAGTATAAGGGCTGACGCTGCGGCAAAGTCAAGGGGGAATCTTCAGATTCCCGAAAAATTTTATTTGCCTTCCGGCCCTGGGTCCGGTACTATAAAAGCAAGCCAATTCACACAACAGGGAGGAACCTGCTATGAACCGTTTTTCCATACTCGTGGGAGACATCACCCGCTCGGACGCGGAGGCCATCGTCAACGCCGCCAACACCAGCCTGCTGGGCGGCAGCGGCGTGGACGGGGCCATTCACCGGGCCGCCGGGCCGGAGCTCCTGGCGGAGTGCCGGACGCTGGGCGGCTGCGAGACCGGACAGGCCAAGCTGACCCGGGGCTACCGCCTCCCGGCCGCTTACGTTCTCCACACCCCGGGCCCCATCTGGCGGGGCGGAACCGCCGGGGAGGCGGCCCTGCTGGCCTCCTGCTACCGCTCCTGCCTCATGCTGGCGGAGGAACGGGGCATCGAGAGCGTCGACTTCCCCTCTATCTCCACCGGGGTTTACGGCTACCCCATGGCCCAGGCCGCCAGCGTGGCCCTGAAGGCCATCATGGACTTCCTCCGGGAGCACGACCGGCCCCGGCGGGTGCGGATGGTGTGCCACACGGAGGAGGCGGCGGAAATCTACCGGCAGACCTATAATATGTGGTACGCCGGGAAAAAGGCGGACCGCCTGCGCCCCTCCGCCCCCGGCGGGGAGGATTGAGAAAGCGCCCCCGGACGCGGAACCTTGGGATTCCTGTGTCCGGGGGCGCTGGTCAGTCCTCCTCCGTTCGGACGGCGCTCCCGCCCAGGCCGAAGTCCTGTTCCGCCCCTCCGGTGTCCCGGCGGAGCATGTGCTCCATGACCCGGATGTCCGAGTCCACATCCAGGGCGTCCGCCTGATAGAGCTCGTCCAGCTGGTGCTCGAAGCCCTTGACGATGGAGTCCATGGTGGCCTCAATCCGCTGCTTGGCCTGCCTGAGATGCTCCCCCTCCAGGCCTACGGCCTCGAACTCCGCGTAGGAGTCCAGCAGCTTCTGGGTGGTGGGCAGGTAGTAGTTCAGGAAGGTGTCGATGCGGCCCGCCTTCTTGGGATCCTCCTCCACGGCCTTGAAAATCTTCGCCGTGATATTCTCCAGGCGGTCGATCTTGGCGGAGAGGATAGGGTCCGCAATTCGGTCGTTGGCCCGGCGGATGTTCCGGAGGATGCCGGAATAGCCCTCCTCCGTCTCCTTGGGGGGTGTTTCCTCCCGGACCGCCGCCTCCTCGAACCGGCGGCGGAAGCCCTCCTCCGCCCCGCTGCCCCGGAAGAGGTAGCCCAGCTCCATGTTCAGATAGGCCTTCCCGCCGAAGTAGCCCTTGTCGATCATCTTTTCCAGGTCCTTCTCCACCCGCCGCTGGGAGAAGCCCAGCGTCCGGGCGATCTCATCCACGGCCATAGCCTCCCGGTCCCCCAGGACCAGGAGGTACTTGGAGAAGCGTTTGATCTGGCGGTCCATAGAAAAGCCGCTGAACAGCATGGCTCCGCCTCCGGCGGTGATGGCGCAGCCGCCCAGCAGGTCCTCCAGCCACCAGAGGGAGGCCGGTGCGTTCTGCAAAACCCACAGCATGCTGTCCACTGCGTCCACGATTCCGTTGATGCCGAAGAACAGCAGGGCCGCGCCGATGATTTTCAGCCACAGGGCGGTGGACTTTTTCGTTTGGGGGGACTTGGTGACCTGCTTCACCGCCTTGGCGGCCCGGTTTTGCCGGTGGGCCGCCGTAGTTTTGGCGGAGACTTTGGGTGCCGGCGCGCCTTGCAGGGGCGGGGCCTTCTGGGCGGATTTTTTCCCGTCTTCGGCAAAGAGCTTGCCGAACAGCAGCAGCAGCCCCAGGGGCCAGAAGGCCCAGAAGGCCAGGCCGATCAGGGGCCAGCTCCAGTCCCCGCCGCCGGACGATTTTTTCCTGTTCTCCGCCATACATTACGCCTCCGTCTCTTTCTTTTTCAGCTTCCGCTTGTTCCCCTGCCCGTCCACGATGTAGGTGTGGTCCAGCTGGCCCTTGAGATTTCCCAGGACCGAGTCGATGTAGGCCCGGCGGAGGACGGCCCGCTCCGCCTGTTCCTCCTCCGTCAGACCCTCGGGGGTCTTGGCCTTCCGGGCCAGTTCGTTGATGCGGTCGATCTGCTCCTGCTTCATGCCTGTCCTCCCTGTTCCCGTTCGAAAATCAAATCCAGCTCCATGATAACGCCGTGGCCGGACTGCCGCGCGGGGATGCAGCCCGCGTAGCGCCAGCCCTCAGCGGCCCGCCGCTGGATGGCCTCCCGGTGGTTCGTGAACTCCGTGACAAAAAGTCCGCCGCCGGGAACCCTCTCAAACGCATACTCCAGCATTCCAAATGCCTCCTGTATTTCATACGGCCCTCCGGCCTGTCTTTCTTCAAATTGTAACCGGACCGGCTTCAAACGTAAACCTGCAAGACGATGGAGATTCTCCCCTTCCGGGTCAGGCCCCCCACCTCGCTGAGCTTGAACTTTCCAAAGCCCCGGGCGGACACCACGTCCCCCGCCTCCAGCAGCTTGTCCGGCTTTACGCACTCCCGCCAGTTCAGCTGGACCTTCCCGCTCTCGATGAGGGCGGCGGCCTTGCCCCGGGACAGCCGGAACCCCGACGACGCCACCGCGTCCAGCCGGAGGGAGCTGACAGTGTCCCGGACCTCCTTCCGCTGGACGGCGGGGATGTGGAGGTTTTCCGGCTCGATGGCGGACACCCGGAGTTTGGCCCGCCCGGCGGAAGTCCAGCTTTGCAGGAGGAAGTCCGCAATGCTGTCTAAAACCAGCAGATCCGCGCTTCCGGGGGCCACGAGAATGTCCCCCATCTTCTCCCGCACAATGCCCATGCCCATCAGGCTTCCCAGGAAATCCCGGTGGCTCAGCTTCTCCTCCTCCCGGAAAACGGCCCGGAGGCAGCGGATGGGGGCCTCGGCGCTCTCCGGCTCCATCCAGTCGGGGAGGAACTGCAAAACCTGCCGCTCCGCCCCCTCATAGCCCCCCTGGAGCACGTAAGCGCTCTCGGAAATCCCCGCCAGCCGCAGAAGGTCCAGGGCCTGGGCCCGCTGCTGGGGGCTGAGGAAGTCCGTGACGGCGGGAATGTTCCGCCCTGACGCCTGCTCTGCCTTGTCCAGCACCTTCGCCAGGGCCAGCCGGTCCTCCCCGGCAAGGCCCAGGCGGTCCAGCAGCGCACCCTTATCCATGGCGAAGCTCCTGTGTCCGGACCAGGGCGGCATAGGCCCCGTCCTTCGCCATCAGTTCCTCATGGGACCCCAGCTCCACCATCCTGCCGTCCTCGATGACGGCGATGCGGTCCGCGTTCCGGACGGTGGAGAGCCGGTGGGCGATGATGATGGTGGTCCGTCCCTGGGACAGCTTGTCAAAGGCCTCTTGAAGCTTGGCCTCCGTCACGCTGTCCAGAGCCGAGGTGGCCTCGTCCAGAATCAGCACCGGGGGGGCCTTCAGGAAGATGCGGGCGATGGAAATCCGCTGCTTCTGCCCGCCGGAGAGGAGCACGCCCCGTTCTCCCACGTAGGTGTTGAACCCGTCGGGCATGGCTACGATATCGTCATAGATTTCCGCCAGCCGGGCGGCCCGGGCCACTTCCTCCTCTGTAGCGCCGGGGCGGCCGTAGCGGATGTTCTCCAGGATGCTGGCGGCAAAGAGGAAGACGTCCTGCTGGACCACACCCACGTTCCGCCGGAGGGACTCCTGGGTCACCTGCCGCACGTCCCGGCCGTCCAGAAGGACGGCGCCCTGCGTGACGTCGTAAAACCGGGGAATCAGCTGGCAGAGGGTGGATTTTCCCCCTCCGGAGGGCCCCACCACCGCCAGCGTCTCGCCGGGGTGGATGTGGAGGTCCACATCCTGAAGCACCGCTAGGTCCTCCTGATAGGCAAAGCTGACGTGGTCCACGTCGATCTTGCCCTCCACCCGCTCCAGGGTTTGGGCGTCCGGGGCGTCCTTCAGGGCGGGCTCCTCCCGCATGAGCTCGATGAAGCGGCCCAGGCCCGCCGTGCCGTTGGCGAAGAGCTCCGCGAAGTTGGAGAGCTTCCGCACCGGGGTGACAAAGGTGGTGATGTAGAGGCTGAAGGTGGTCAGGTCGATGATGTTCAGCTCTCCCCGCATGACGAACAGGCCCCCGGCGGCGATGACAGCGGCGGAGAGGATGCAGAGGAAGAATTCCATGGTGGCGTTGAACCGGCCCATGGCCTTGTGGAAGGCCCGCTTGGAGGTTTTGAAGGTGGCGTTGGAGCTGTCGAACTTCCGGAGCTCCGCCCCCTCGTTGGCGAAGGCCTTGGCCGTGCGGATGCCGGAGAGGCCGGACTCAATGTCGGAGTTGATGACGGCGGTTTTCTGCTTCACGGCGGCGGAGGCCTCGCTCATGGACCGGCGGCAGGACCAGACCACGGCGAAGAATACCGGCACGATGCACGCGATAACCAGGGCCAGCCGCCACTGGATGGAGAACATGATGATGAGGGAGCCCACGATGGTGATGCCGGAGATGAAGATGTCCTCCGGGCCGTGGTGGGCCAGTTCGGTGATGTCGAAAAGGTCCGCCGTCAGGCGGCTCATCAGCTGGCCGGTGCGGTTTTTGTCGTAGTAGTTGAAGCTGAGCTCCTGCATGTGGCGGAAGAGGTCGTGGCGGATATCGGCCTCCACCAGGATGCCGAAGGTATGGCCCCAGTAGCAGATCACATAGGACAGCAGGGCCCGGAGGACGAAGGCGGCAAAGACCACCCCCATCACGGCGAAGAAGGTTTTATAGGCGCTCTGGGGCAGCAGCTCGTACATGCACCACCGGGATACGGCGGGAAAGGACAGGTCGATGATGGAGATCAGCAGGGCGCAGCCGAGGTCCATGAAGAAGAGCTTTCGGTGGGGGCAGAAGTAGGAGAGAAAAATCCGCAGAGGGGAGCTCTGCTGGAAATCCTGGGTGGTCATAGGTGTAACCTCCATTGTCGGAACATAATTTTACAGTTTAAGATTATAGCATGGTTTTTCCGGGGATGCAAGGAACAACCCCGGCGGTTTTTGGCCGTGCGGAAAGAAATGCCCCTGCCTGGAGCGTACGCCGCTCTTGACAGGGGGATTTTTAGATGCCGCGCCGGACAAAAAGCGGGGCGGTTCTGGTTTGCGCTTTCAGGCCGGCAGGAATGGCTTGCATACAACGTTCTCTTCCCTTCAGCCCTTTATAGCCAATACTCTCTTGATTTCTTCAAACTGCCGTTCCGTTGTACAGGCAAATGAAACCTGGCAGGAGCCTCCGTCATCACAAAGCATAATCGCCTCATCCTCATCATTCCCATAAAACGAAATTTCCGGCGCATGCAGGAGACCAAAATCCTTCTTTTCATAAGTGGCCTCAATCCGGGATTTGCTTCCAGCATTGCACACAAACGGTCCCTCGCTGTTCCACGGCAAGCTCACCATCGACTGACAATACGCCATAGAATACAAAAACTTTTCCAGCGGGTCGCGTTCGGGCAAATAAACATACCCGGAATCCCTCCACAGGCACGCATAAACGGCGGGATTATCTTCCCCCAAATCTTCCTGCTTGATCGTCCACCACATCGCTTCCTGATTTTCTACATAGAACGTAAGATGCCCATTTTCCAAAGTAAGCCCGCCCGGACCGCACAGGCAGTCCTGGACCTGGTTAATTTCCGAATTTGCCCCCAGCTGCCGGTAATACTCGATAAGCGTATTCGGAAGCCTCCCAAAACGCTTGACCGCCGCCTGAATGGAGTCTTCCGGAAAGGCAAAAATCTCATTGCAATGGTAGAGCTTTCTGATTGGCAAAAAATCCATCGTTCCACTTCCTCACATCCCAATTTGCGCCCTGCATAAAATTTGCCCAAGAAAATTATAGCACAATTCCCGAATTTAACAAGCCCGGCAGAACAAAGCAGCCCCGGACAAAACCGTCTGGGGCTGCTCTTCTCTTATTCCAAAGTACGCCGTCAGCCGTTCGACAGGAACTCGCCCTTCATATAGCCGGTGGTGGTCACGCCGCCCACAGCGCTGAAGGTAATCTCATACCAGTCGTTCCCCGCACTGGCCACCACCTGAACGGAACCGCCGTTGGGCACCGTGGCCAGAATGTCGTAATTGGTGCCGGGGCCGGAGCGGACCCGGACGCCGTTGCCGCCGTTGACAACCACAGCCTTTCCCGTCCGCAGAGACCCGCCGGAGGAGGGCGTCGTAGTAGTAGTGGTGTCTCCACCGCTGCTCCCGCCGCTGCTGCTGCCGCCGCCGGACGGGGCCGGGCCGCCGGTGACGCGGACGATGCAGATGGCCCGCTTGGTTCCGTCCGTGACCACCACGTTGGTGGTGCCCTTGGCGACAAGCGTGACCGTGCCGTCGCTGGCTACCGTGGCAATCGAGGGATTCTCACTGATCCACGTATACGAGCCGGTGCCGCCGGAGACCCGGAGCTTTACCGTGCCCTTGGAGACAGACTCGGTGAAGTCCGTGAGATTCAGGGTCAGCCCCTTGGGCAGGGCCGCGGCGGAGGCGTAGGTCATGCCGCCGGAGGAAGTCCCGCCTCCGGAATTGCTCCCGGAACCGCCTCCGGAACCGCTGGGCGTTGAAGTCCCGGCGCTGCCGGAACTGCCCTCGGGCATGGTGGGTTCGCCGTTGTTTTCGGTTCCTTCCGGTGTGCCCGCCGGTTCCGAGCCAACGGGATCCTTCTCGCCGGGGTCCTCTGCGGGCGTGGTGCCGGGAGTCGGCTGGGGCTGTGTAATGCCGGGCTTGCCGTCCTCCGGGGGCTTATCCGTATCCTTATGGAAGAGCTTGTCCCCGTAAAGCAGATAAACCAGCAGGAACGCCATCAGCAGAATCAGCACCACCAGAACCGGCGTGATAATGCTGTAGGGACTCCTGCGGGACGCGCTCCGGGTGCCCTCCCGGAGAATGGGACGGCGGGGCTCCTGCTCCTCCTCCCAGTATTCTTCCTCTTCGCAAAACGGGCAGCTTTTATAGGTATCGGAAAATCTCTCCCCGCAGACGGGGCAGCGCTTCATCGCCATAACGGTCCTCCTGCGTGATGATCGTTGTAAAAACGGATTGCGTCCTTTCGGGGCGGACTTCCCGCCCGGCGGCTGTGAGCGCGTTTTAAAACCGGCTCTGAACAACCGTACTTTATATCATAGCGATTTTCCGGGCCGCCGTCAAGTATGCGTTCGCTAAAATTTGTGAACTTTCCTGGTTCTTCTTGCTTTTTCCCCTCCAATCCATATAATGGATATCAGAACCCCAATTGAACCGACGGGAGGCAGATGGTATGAGCGCCATAATCATCGGCATCGCCGGGGGCAGCGGCTCCGGCAAAACCACCCTGGCCCAGCACCTGAAGAACCATTTCGGCGGCAGCGTCACCGTCATTGGTCACGACAGCTACTACAGGCGGCAGGAGGGCAAGACCTATGAGGAGCGGGCCCTCCAGAACTACGACCACCCCGACGCGTTTGAAACGGACCTGCTGGTCCGGCACCTCCAGGAGCTGCGGGAGGGCCGGTCCGTTCAGTGCCCGGTGTATTCCTACGTGGACCACAACCGGACGGACCAGACCGTGGAGATTTTCCCCACCAAGGTCCTGATTGTGGAGGGCTTCCTGATTCTCTATGAGCCCCGGCTCCGGGAGCTCTTCGACATCAAGATCTTCGTGGAGACCGACGCGGACGAGCGCATCCTCCGCCGGGCCCTGCGGGACGTGGAGGAGCGGGGGCGGACCCTGCGGTCCGTGGTGTCCCAGTACCTGACCACGGTGAAGCCCATGCATGAGCAGTATGTGGAACCCTCCCGGAAGCACGCGGACATCATCGTCCTGGAGGGCGGGCACAATCTGGTGGCCCTGGAGATGATCATGCAGCGGATTCAGAACCACATCGAGCAGCCGTGACGGCGGCGGGAGAGCCCCGGACGCTGCGGGGAGACGCGGAACGAATCATCGCCACCAGCCTGGAGGCGGTCCAGCCCGGCGAGGCGGTGAGGCGGGCGCTGGCGGACTTTCGTCCTCCGGAGGGCCGCACCGTACTGGTGGCCGCCGGAAAGGCCGCGTGGCAGATGGCCCGGGCGGCGCTGGACACACTGGGCTCCGTGGACGGCGGCATCGTGGTGACGAAATACGGCCACAGCCGGGGGGACCTCCCCGGCGTCCTGTGCCGGGAGGCGGGGCACCCCGTCCCCGATGAAAACGGCTTCGCCGCCGCCGGGGAGGCCCTGGAGCTGGCGGAGGGCCTGACGGAGCGGGACGCGGTGCTGTTCCTCCTCTCCGGCGGCGGCAGCGCCCTGTTTGAGCGCCCCCTGATCTCCGGCGGGGAATTGCAGGATATCACCCGGCAGCTCCTGGCCTCCGGCGCGGACATCGTGGAGATGAACACCCTCCGCAAGCGTCTCAGCGCCGTCAAGGGCGGGCGGTTTGCCCTGGCCTGCGCTCCGGCGCGGGTGTTCGCCGTGGTCCTCAGCGACGTTCTGGGGGACCCGCTGGACATGATCGCCAGCGGCCCCGTCTCTCCCGACGCCTCCACCTGCGCCCAGGCGCTGGCCGTCGCGGAGAAGTACCGGCTGAAGCTGACGCCTCAGGCCCGGGCCCTGCTGGAGCGGGAAACCCCCAAGGTCCTGTCCGGCGTGACGGCCCGGATTACCGGCAGCGTCCGGGAGCTCTGCGCCGCCGCCGGGCGGCAGTGCCGCGCCCTGGGCTATGAGCCCCTCCTTCTGACGGACCGGCTGTGCTGTGAGGCGCGGGAGGCCGGGAGCTTCCTCTCCAGCATTCTGAGAACCCACGCCGGGTTCCGGCGGAGCGCGGCGTTTCTGGCGGGGGGCGAGACGGTGGTCCGCCTCACCGGGAAGGGCCTGGGCGGACGGAATCAGGAGCTGGCCCTGGCCGCCGCCCCCGGCATCGCCGGGATTCCCGGCGCGGCGGTGTTCTCCGTGGGCAGCGACGGCACCGACGGCCCCACGGACGCTGCCGGGGGCTATGTGGACGGCGAATCCCTGGCGGCGCTGGAGGCCCGGGGGCTGGACGTGTCCGCCGTCCTGCGGGAGAACGACTCCTATCACGCCCTGAAGGCCATCGGAGGCCTGATTGTCACCGGGCCCACCGGCACCAACGTCAACGACGTGGCCGTAGCGCTGCTGAACCGGGCGTAAAAGAGAAAAACGCAGCGCCGCCCTGCCGGGCGGCGCTTTCTTATGGAATTTCAGGACTCGCCGCCGGACAGCAGCCACTCCCGCAGCTCCGGGAGGGACCCGGCTCCCCCCTCCAGCTTCCGGCCGTTCAGGAACAGCGTGGGAACCATCCCCACGCCCCATTCCTCCCGGGACCGGCGGACGGCCTCCCGTTCCTCCTCCGCGTAGCGGCCCTCCTCCAGGGCCTCCCGGAGGGCGGCGGAGGGAATCCCGGCCTCCTCCCCCAGAGCCAGCAGGGTCTCCAGGTCTCCGATGTCCCGTTCCTCCTCGAAATACCCCCGGAAGACCCGGCGGACATAGGCCTCCTCCCGGCCCAGTTCCCGGGCGAGGTACAGGCCCTGGAAGGCCAGCCGGGTATAGGGCCGGGGGATCACCTTGGGGGGCAGGCACATCTCCAGGCCGATGTCCCGGCACAGCGGGGCCAGCTCCCGGGCATAGCGCTCCCGGCGCTCCGGGTCCCCCCAGGTGTCCACCTGGGGCTCCGGGGGTTCGGTGAGCTCAAAGGGGAGGTATTCCACCTCCAGCCCCTCCGGCCGGAGGCGGTCCAGCATGGCCTCCAGCACATAGCAGTACGGGCACACGAAATCCGACGCGATTTTCAAGGACAGACCCACAGCGCATCGCTCCTCCCTACAGGTATTTTGCAATCACCTCCGGCGTCACCGGCGCGCCGAAGCAGCCGATGCCCGTGGTGGAACAGCCCGCGAAGATGTTCCCCAGCCGGACGCAGCGGGCCAGGGGCTCGTCCCCCAGGAGACCGTAGATCACACCGGCCAGGAAGTTGTCCCCCGCGCCGGTGGTGTCCACGGCGGTGAAGTCCTCCACCGCCGGGGCGTAACGGATGGAGCCGTCCTCCCACCAGGCGGTGCCCCCCTTGCCCAGCGTCACCACGGGGTGGGGGGTGTAGCGGGCCAGGAAGCGGACCGCCTCCTCCAGATCGCCGGTGCCCGCCAGCTTCATGGCCTCCCGGTCGTTGGGGGAGTACACGTCGATATAGGACAGGAAATCCGTGAAGCCGTCGATGGAGAGATCGTCGCTCCAGCCGTTGTCATAGACCAGGCGGACGCCCTCCTCATGGAGGCGGCGGGTCACGTCCGGGTGCCCCTCCGGGGCGAAGGCGGCCCGGGCGTCCCGGAGGAAGCGGTACACCGTCTCGCTGTCCAGGCAGCTCTCGTTGACCCCCGCGTTGTGGGCCAGGAAGCCCCGGTCGTGGGGCCAGGAGAACACGCTGGTCACCACCTCCGGGTCCGGGATGGGGGAGGGGAAGACCTCCAGCCCGGAAAAGCCCCGCTTCTCCAGGAGGTTCCGGCAGATGGCCCCGGTGTCGTTCTCCCCCAGAAAGGTGCCCAGCCGCACCTTCAGCCCCAGGCGCTCCAGCACAATGGGATAGACCTGGGGGCCACCGCCCAGCTGCAAGGTGAAGCTGCGGGCAAAGACCTCCTCCCCCGGCTGGGGCATCCGGTCAAAGCCCTTGAAAATCAAGTCCAGATTCATCTGGGCAAAGGTTTTGAAGTCGTACATAGACGCTCACCCTCTCTTACCCCGGGGCGGCCCGCCCCTTGGGAATGAACTCCGCATACTTGTCGAAAAAGACCGCCGCCAGCTCCGCCGCCAGCTCCAGGTCGTTGACCAGGGGATGGAGGAACAGGCCCTTCACCGCCGCGTCCCGGTCGTTTTCCAGAATGGCCTGAATGGTGCAGCGCTCGAAGTACTTCAGCCGCCGGAGCTGCTGGAGCTGGAATTCGTCGATCTCCCCGATGGAGACGGGGTGGGCCCCGTCCTTCCGAATGTCACAGCTGATCTCCACCACATCGTCGTCCCGCAGGCCCTGAATGGCCCCGTTGTTGGGTACGGACAGCACCATCCGGCAGGGGACCCCCTCCGTCACAGCCCGGATAAACCGCAGGGCCACTGCGGCGTAGCCCCCCTCGTCGGGGGCGGCCAGGAATTCCTCCACCGTGGGGGGAACCCAGGCCTTTTCCCGCCGGGTGCCGCTCTCCACGGAGAAGTAGGCGTTCTCCCGCCGGCCGTAAGCGGCCATGTAGAGGTCAAAGCCCTCCCGGAACTGCTCGGGCAGCTTCAGGCGGGAAAGCTGCTGCTCCAGCTCGCCGTTGATCTCCGCGATCATGCGGCCCCGGGGGCGCTCCGCCGCCTGAATCATGGAGAGGGACCGGACCCGGCGGTAGTAGAAATAGAGGTACTCGTTCAGCAGCTCCCCGCCGCTGAGCCGGACCATCTCCGGCGTGAAAAAGCGCATCTCCGAGGCGGCATAGGTCCGGGGATTCCGGGCCAGCTCCTCCTGGACGTCCCGGCCCCGGAAGCGGGCGTTCCGGAACCAGGAGAGGTGGTTCAGGCCGTAGCACTCGATTTCCAGCTCCCCCGGCTCCGCGTCCAGGAGGCTTTCCAGATTCCGGATGAAGCCGCTGGGCGCGTCGCAGATGCCGTAGACGTTGTCAAAGCCCTTCATCCGCAAAGCTTGGGTAATGATGCCGCTGGGGTTGGTGAAATTGAAAATCAGGTGGCCGGGATTGGAGACCTCCCGGGCCAGGGCGCAGTAGTCCAGCAGGGTGGGCACCGACCGGATGGCCATGGCGAAGCCCCCCGCGCCGGTGGTCTCCTGGCCCAGGACTCCCCGGGCGAGGCAGGTCTCCTCGTCGAAGAGACGGCCCGCGTCCCCCCCGGCCCGGATGGAGGTGATGATGTAGTCCGCCCCGGCCAGGGCCTCCCGGGGATCGTCCGTAACCCGCAGATCCAGCTCCGGGTCCAGCAGGGCGGCCAGCCGGCGGGAGATTTCGCCGTAGGTCCGGAGATGGAGGGGGTCGTTGTCCAGGAGGACAATGCGGTCCACCCGGATATCCCGGGCGCTCTTTGCCAGAGACTTGGTCAGGAAGGCGGACCGGGCTCCGGCTCCGCCGATGACACAGAGTTTTTTCATGAACGGCTTCCTTTCCCGCCCTCAGCGATAGGCCGCGATGTCCGCCTTCAGCCGGTCGATGACGCCGGTGACGGTGTCGTGGTGCTCGTCCTTGGGCACCCGGTCGTAGAGGGTATCCGCGTATTCCAGCACCATGTCCACGTTGAGGGGCTTGCCAGTGCGGTGGATGAAACGGTGGTAGTTGTTCTGGTACAGGTCCCGGAGCACGGGCTCCGGCAGGTCCAGGCCGGCGCAGTTCTCCTCGAAGGCGACAAAGGCCTCGTCGGTCTCCAGCACCCGCTGGAGGCATGTGACGGTCTCCTTCCAGTGGTCGGAGAAGGTGTCCGTGCCGAAGAGAATCTTGTGGGAATAGCGGGCGAAGAAGCCCCGCCAGTACTCCCGGTCCTTGGCGAAGTTCTCGAACATCTCCCAGCCGGGGGTGATGTCGAAGAAGAGGTTGGGGTAGCGGTCCAGCATCTCGCAGCACAGGCCCGGCTGATCGGAGATGAAGAAGAAGTGGGGGATGCAGAGGTTCAGGTTCGGATGCTTGCGGAGGAAGCCGAAGGTCTCCTCGTCAATCTCGAACTTGTGGGGGAACTGGCCATCGCCGTAAAAGAAATTCTTCTCCACCGCCCACTGGGGCAGCTTCTCCCGGTACCAGAATTCCACAGGGTCGTTAATATGGTAGAGAATGGGGAACCGGGTCCGCTGGGCGTAGTCGAACATCTTGTCATAGTTGGGCGCGTCCAGGGGGGTCCCCAGGCTCCGGCGGACGCCGGGCTTGCCGTCCAGCATCTTCACGCCGTCGAAGCCCGCCTCATCCAGCCACTGAATCTGCCGCAGCAGCTCGTCCGCCTCGGGCAGGCGCCCCCCGTCGTAGTGGAAGGAGCCGAAGGCTTGGCAGCGGCCCTTTTCCCGGAGCTTCATCAGGGCGCAGAGGAGATTCTGGGCAATGGCAAAGGGGGAGTGGATGACGGTGCAGGCCTGAAAGGCCCAGTTGGTATAGCCGCAGTAGTCCACCATGGCGGAGCACTCATCGGCCTCCCTGGGGTCGAAGAGGTGAATGTGAACGTCGGAAATCGGATAGCGAAACAGCATGATAATGACTCCTTTCCGCCCCTCAGCCCTTGATACCGCTGTGGGCAATCCCTTCCACAAACTGCTTTTGGAAGATCACGAACAGCACGATCAGCGGCAGCACGGCGATGACGGCTCCGGCCATGACCTGTTCGTAATAGGTGGTGTGTTCACCGATGAGCATGGCCAGACCGGCGGCCAGGGTCATCTGATCGGCCCGGGAGTTGTTGATGAGGGGCCACATCAGGTCCTTCCACGCGTTCAGCATGGTCAGAATCGCCAGGGTGGTCAGGCCCGGCTTCACCAGGGGGAGCAGCACGTTCCAGTAGATACGGAAGAAGCTGCACCCGTCGATGCGGGCGGCCTCGTCCAGCTCTCTGGGGAGGGTGGAGAAGAACTGCCGCATCAAAAACACGCCGAAGATGTTGAACAGGCCGGGGAGGGCCAGGCCGGTCAGGGTGTTGGTGAGGCCCAGCCGCACCATCAGCCGGAAGCGGGGGATAATGAAAATCTGCCCGGGGACCATCATGAGGGCCAGCATCCCCAGGAAGAGCACGTCCTTCCCCGGGAACCGCAGGCGGCTGAAGGCATAGGCGCAGATGGTGACGATCAGGAGCTGCCCCACGATCATCAGCACCGTGACCAGGATGGTGTTCAGGTACAGCCGGGGAAAGTTCAGCTTGCTGGAGACGATGCCGTAGTTGACCCACTGCGCGGCCTGGGGGAAAATCTTCAGGGGAATCTGGATGGTCTCCTCATAGGTCTTGATGGAGGTCAGGAACATCCAGACAAAGGGGCCGAAGGCCAGAACGGACGCCGCGATGAGGCAGATATGACTGCCCGCCCGGGACAGAGGGCTCTCGTCGTTTCGGATGGTGTGTTTCATGGGAACTCCTTCCTGTTCAGTCCTCACCCTGGACCCAGTATTTTTTGCCGATCATCTGGATGATGGTGATGACCATGATAATCAGGGCCAGCACCACGGAAATGGCCGCGCCGTAGCCCCGCATGCTGCTCCGGTTGAAGGCGCATTCGTAGAAATAGGTCACCAGGCTCATGCAGTAGGTGTAGGCCAGCGTGTCCCGTTCCACCATGAGGTAGATGAAGTCGAAAATCTGGAGGATGCCGATGGTCACCATGATGACGGAGAAGAAAATCATGGGGGACAGCAGGGGCAGCGTAATCCGGAAGAACATCTGCCGCCCGGAGGCCCCGTCCAGGCGCGCGGCCTCGTAATAGGTGCGGTCGATGCCCTGAAGGGCGGCCAGCATGATGATGGTGTAATAGCTGATCATGGACCAGGCCACCACCAGGATGATGGACCAGCGGACGTATTTCACATCCCCCAGCCAGGAGACCCGCTGGAAGCCCAGCCCCTCCAGGATGTGGTTGAACACGCCGTACTGGTGGTTCAGAATCCAGCGCCAGAGGATGCCCACCGCCGCCGGGATGGTGATGGCGGGGATGAAGAGCAGGGTCCGGTAGAGGGTCCTGCCCCGGAGCTTCTTGTTGAGCAGGTTCGCCAGGAACACGGAGAACACCACCACCAGCGGCACGCCGATCACCGCGTAAAACCCGGTGTTCTTCAGGGCCAGCCAGAAGGTGTCGTCCTGAAGCAGGTCGCAGTAGTTTTTCAGGCCGATGAAGGTCCCCTCGCCGAAGGCGCCCATCTTGCGGAAGCTGTAGAGAATGTTCTGGAAGAAGGGGATGATGCTGAAGAGCATCAATCCCGCGAACATGGGGAGGATGAACAGCCAGGCCGCGCCCGCCTCCCGCATCTTCACGCGGCTGAAGGATTTGTGGGACTTATTCATGATAACGCTCCTCCTGTCTCCTCCGGAGGTGGGAACCACCGCTCCGGTTAAAAAGGGCAGCGGCCCTGCAAAAGCGGAGCCGCTGCCTTGCAGTCATTTTCGGGGGCCGGCTCAGCCGAAGACCTGGTCGAGGATGGTCTGGGCCTTGGCGGCACCGTCCTCCATGGCGGCGTCCACGGTCTTGGCTTGGGCGAAGGCCTCCTGCATGGCGTCGTTCACAGTGGAGACCCAGTCGAAGTTTCCGTTGGAGGGATAGGCGAAGCCGGAGACGGTGGCGTCCATGAACACCTGGGCGTTGATGTTCTTGAAGTTGGCCACGTAGGCGCTCTGGGCCTCCAGGTAGGCGGGCATGTCGATGCCCTTTTCCGCCTCATAGGACAGGGCCTCCTTGCCGGTGATATACTTCAGGAATTCCCAGGCGGCCTCCTTGTTGGCGCAGCGCTTGGACATGGTGTAGCCCAGGCCGCCCATGCTGCTGTGGTTGTCCACGGACATGGCGGGCATCTGGATGAGCTGGATGTTCCCCGCGCCGCCCAGGGTGCTGCCCTCCAGGACGCTGGACTTCCAGGAGCCGATGAAGACCATTGCCGCCTGGCCGGAGATGAAGAGGTCGGTGCCCGGCGTCTCGGAGAGGACGGAGTAGGGGGCCATCTGGCCGTTGGTCATCAGGTCCACCACCTGCTGGACGGCGTCCTTGGAGGCGTCCTCCGCGATGCCGCAGGTCTTGCCGCCGTCCTTGAGGTAGCATCCGCCGTTCTGATAGAGGAAGTTCATCCAGGAGGGCTGGGCGTCCAGCTCCATGACGATGGGGTACTCGCTGCCGCCGGCGGCGGCGATGGCGTCCCGCAGCTGATCGGCGATGCTCCGCATATCGTCCCAGGTCCAGCCGTCCTGGGGCAGGGCCACGTTATAGCGGGAGAAGAGCTCCGTATTCAGGGCCACCACCACGCTGTCCAGGCCCTTGGGCAGGGCGTACTGCTCGCCGCCCACGTTATAGGCGTTCAGGCGGCCCTCGGCGTAGACGCTGAGGTCGAAGTTCTCCGCAGCGATATAGCTCTCCAGGGATTCCAGCACACCCGCCTCCACGTATTTGTGGACATAGGTGTTCATCCAGAACACGTCGGGGGCCTCGTTGGTCTCCAGGGAGGCGTCCAGCTTGGTCCAGTAGGTATCCCAGGGAATCTGCTCGATGGTCACTTCGATGCTTCCCGCGTGTTCGGCGTTGAACTTGTCCACGTTCTCTTGAATGACGGGGAGCTGAGCCTCGTCCCAAAGGGAGAGGGTGAGCTTGGCGGGACTGCCGGAGCTTCCGGAATCGCCGGAGTTTCCGGAGCCTCCGGAACCGCCGCCGCAGCCGGTGAGAAGCGCCAGGGTGCAGGCGAGGCAGAGAATCACGGACATAAGCTTCTTTTTCATAATCGTTCTCCTTTCCAAATTCCAAAACTTCTTTTCTTCTCTTAGAACCTGTATTCATAACCGGGGTATGCCGGATGGACGAGGATTTTTCTCGTCAGACAAGGAGATTTTCCGCAGCCATCCTGACGGATGGCAAGGGAAAGCGGCGCGGTATGGCGGGAAAAAGACCGCCCGGACGGCGTGCAGCGGTTATGAATACAGGTTCTTATGTTACCCCCGGCTGGGGGGAAGAGACGATGGGAGGTCCCGCCCGGCGGCAGCTCTGCCGTTCCACGATGGAGTAGTGCAGCAGGATTTCCGACGGCGGCTCCTGGGCGGGCTGTTCAAAGAGCTCCAGCGTTTTTTTGATGAAGCAGTCGATGGGCTGATGGATGGTGGTCAGGGCGGGGCGGACCTTAGCGGCGATGTCCAGATCGTCATACCCCAGCACGGACACGTCCCCGGGGACGGACAGCCCCCCGTCGTGGAGGGCGGCCATGGCCCCCACGGCCAGCTCGTCGCTGAAGGCGAAGACGGCGGTAAAGTGCCGTTTCTCCGCCAGGGCGGTCCGCACGGCGTCATAGCCCGCCTGGAAGGTGACGGGGCCGCAGATCACGGCGGCGTCCTCCGGGTGGAGGGGGAGCCCCCGTTCCTCCATGGCCTTCCGGCAGCCGGTGAGCCGCTGGAAACCCGCGCCCACCTTGCGGATCTCGTCGGAGAGGAAGAGGATGCGCCGGTGGCCCAGGTCCAGCAGATAGTTTGTGCCCTCATAGGCGGCGGTGATGTCGTTGACGCGGACCATGTCGGACTCCCGGTTCAGGGCGGCGCCGCCGCACATCACGGTCCGCAGGCCGCAGCCCTGGAGATAGGAGAGGATGGCGTCGTCAATCTCCTCCTCGAAGTAGATGACTCCGGCGG
This sequence comes from Oscillospiraceae bacterium 38-13, assembly GCA_041223955.1. Classification (GTDB taxonomy): domain Bacteria; phylum Bacillota; class Clostridia; order Oscillospirales; family Oscillospiraceae; genus Oscillibacter. The sequence goes on from JBCLRG010000009.1 coordinate 30,372, forward strand.
GGCGCACCCGGCCCACCAGGCTCCGCACGGTCTCGGGGGAGGAGGGGGTGTACCGCAGGAGGAGGAATGTGTAGCTGTCCTGCTTCCGCTCCAGCAGCTCCTGAAGGGTCTTGCTGTAGAAGGAGAAGCGCAGATGGGTCAGCAGGACCAGGATGATCTTCTTCTGTCCCCTCCGGGGAACGCTGTCACAGCCCAGCGTACGCAGGGCCTCCTCAATGCGGGAGGCGATCTCCTGGCTGACGGGCTCGGTGCCGGTGAAATAACGGGAGACGGAAGCGGGGGAAACACCGGCCTCCCGGGCGATAGCCCTGGTGGTGGCTTTCACAAAATCCCTCCTCTCACGGGTTTGTTTCAGAAACAAAACGCACAAAATGTTTTTGTTAATACGGAATATAGCGAAAATCCTCCGGTTTGTCAACAGAAAAATTAGGAAAAGCTCACAATAGCCGTTTCTGAAACGCGTGAAAAATCGCGGTTTCAGAAAGAATGCGCCGGAAACTGCTAAAAAAGACGCGGCTTTGTTTGAAAAATCATGTTTCAAAAAAAGTGTAGAATAATAGTTGTATAATTTGTCTATTTTTTTGATTGTAGTCCCGGAGCTTTTTTGATATGCTGTCAGTGAATCCAACCAACACCGGCGGAACAGACGGGAGGACTGACTTGAAACAAAATGAAACAACTTTGGAACTGACGGGGCAGATGGTCCGCTTCTCCGTTCCGCTGATGCTGACGGGCATCCTCCAGCTGGCCTACAACGCTGCGGACTCGGTCGTGGTGGGCCGCTGCGCGGGCAGCGTATCCCTGGCGGCGGTGGGCTCCACCACGTCGCTGGTCTTCCTGCTGGTGACGCTGTTCAGCGGCGTCTCCGTGGGGGCGAATTACCTTGTGGCCAACCGGTACGGCGCCGCCGACGAAGAGGGTGTGTCCCGGGCGGTTCAGTGCGCCGGGGTGCTGAGCGTGCTGCTGGGGATCGCCGCCTCCTTTGCGGGACTGGCCCTCTCGGGCCCCATGCTCCGGCTGATGCACACGGCGGAGGACGTTCTCCCCCTGGCGGAGCTGTATCTCCGCATCTACTTCCTGGGCACTCCGGCGCTGGTGATCTATAATTTCGGCAGCGCCATTCTCCGGGCCGTGGGGGACTCCACCCGGCCTCTGCTGTTCATGCTGGCGTCCGGCTCTGTAAACGTGGTGCTGAATCTGGTGCTGGTGGTGGTCTTCCGGCTGGACGTGGCCGGAGTCGCGATTGCCACCACGGTCTCCCAGTGCCTCTCGGCGGCCATGGTCACCTTCCGGCTGTGCACGGTGCGGGACTGCTTCCGCCTGAATCTCCGGAAACTCCGGCTCCACCGCCGGGAGGCGGCGCAGATGCTGAAGGTGGGCATTTCCACAGGCCTTCAGGGCCTGGTGTTCTCCGTAGCCAATGTAATGGTACAGGCGCAGATCAACCGCTTCGGGTCCGCCGTTATGGCGGGCAACTCCGCCGCCTCCAGTCTGGAGGGCTTCATCCATATCTCCCAGAACGCCTTTGCCCAGGCGTCCCTGACCTATATGAGCCAGAGCATGGGGGCAAAAAAGCCCCGCCGGGCGGAGCGGGTTTATGGAATCTGCATGGCCCTGTCTCTGGCCCTGGGGCTGGTGATGTGCGGACTGCTGCTCCTGTTCCGGACGCCCCTTCTCCGGTTTTACATCAAGCCCGATGAGACCGCCCAGGCCGCCGTCCTGGCCGCTGGTGTGGTCCGGGTGCTGGCGATCAGCCGCTTCCAGTGGCTGGGGGGACTGATGGAGACGTCCTGCTACAGCCTCCGGGGCCTGGGGAAGAGCGTGAATCCCACGGTGACGACGCTGGTGGGAGCCTGCGGCCTCCGGGTCCTGTGGATATACACCGTCTTCGCCCATACCGGCACGGTCCAGAGCCTCTACTGGTCCTATCCCGTCTCCTGGGCGCTGACCCTCGGGGTCCATCTGGTGTACCTGCACCTGGCCCGGCAGGAGCTCCGGGCGGCGGAGGCGCTGTAAGAAAAAGGCGGGGAAGCCCGCCGCCGGTGGTCAAGGGAGGGCTCCATGAAGCACGTATTCAATCCGGACACGCCGCTGATGCGGGCGCTCTCCGCCCTGTTCGACTGGGGGGCGCTGAGCCTGACGGCGGTGGTCTGCGCCCTGCCGCTGGTGACGGCGGGGACCGCCCTCTCAGCGCTGTACGGCACCCTCTCCCAGCCGGAGGCCGCCGGGCTGGTGGATTTTCTCCGCCGGTTCCGCCGGGACCTGAGGCGGACGGTGGTCCTGTGGCTGACGGTGCTGGCGGCGGGGGGCGTGCTGGCGCTGGATGTGTGGATTGTGGCGAGGATGCCCGCCGGGGTACGGATTCCCCTGTGGGGCGGGGTATTTTTCCTGGGTCTCTGCCTGCTCCTGGCGGGAACGGTCCTGTTTCCCCTGGCGGCCTCCGCGCCGGAGGCGTCCTGCAAGGCCCTGTGGCGGCGGGCGCTGTTTCTGTCGATTGCCGTCCTGCCCCGGACGCTGCTGATGCTGGCGGCGGCAGCGGTTCCGGCGGCGGTGTACGCCGGAGCGCCCAGGCTCTTCTGGGCCCTGGGACTGGCATGGGTATTTGTCTGGCCGGTGCTGATGGGCAAGATATGGGTCCGCGCGGCGGGGGCGTATCTGAAAATGGGATGAGGTCCGGATATGCCGGAGAAACCGGGCCCGTCCCGGAGCTGTAAGCCGCCCGGAATAAAGAAATGCCGCCTGAAGTCGTTTATTCTCGCCGCCGTCATACTGGCTGTACTCACCGGCTGCTCCTCCGGCCCCGCCGGTACGAACGGCACATCCAATTCCACCCGGTCCACGGGCACAGTTCTCAGCCAGACCACGGGTACAGCGCCGGTCCAGACGGAGCCTGCCGGGAATCCGCCGGAAACCGGCAGCCGGCCCGAGGCGGATGACGCGGCCGCCACCAGTCCGGACGCACCCAAGGCATCATCATGTTCAGGAATTTCCATGTGAATGTCCTGATGCATCTGACCGGCTGCGTCGGGATCAACGTCCTAGTGGACGTGCCGCGCCGGTTCACGGATGCCAATTAAAAAGGACGGGCTTGAAGCCCGTCCTTTTTTTGATTGCCCGCCGCGCGCCTGCGGCATTTCATAAACGTGCCGGAAAAACACGCGTTCCCCAGGCGGTTACAGGGGCCTCTGCGCCGCACTTACAGCGAGGCAAAGCGGCGGGGGATTCCATCCCCCTGTCCTGTCAAGGAAGCCTCCGCCGTCAGGGGATATCGCCCACACCCTTGAGGATAAACCGGGGCCGGTAGGGATATTGTTCACAGGTTTCCCGGCTGGACACGCCGGAGAGGACCAGAACCGTGTCCAGACCGGTTTCGATACCGGCGATGATGTCGGTATCCATCCGGTCTCCGATCATAACGGCGTTTTCGGAGTGGACCCCCAGCATCTGGAGGCCGGTCCGCATCATCAAGGGGTTGGGCTTGCCCACGAAGTAGGCCTTTTTCCCGGTAGCCAGCTCAATGGGGGCGATAAGGGCCCGGCAGGCGGGAACGATCCCGGCTTCCGACGGAGCCGTCAGGTCATAATTGGTGCCGATGAGCTTAGCGCCTCCGTTGACCAGGCGGATAGCCTTGGTAATCTGGTCAAGATTGTAAGCGGAGGACTCCCCGACGACAACATAGTCCGGATTGACATCGTTATAGGTAATCCCCTTGTCGTAAAGGGCGTTGGTGATACCGTGTTCACCCACGACATAAGCGCTGCATCCGGGCGCCTGCCGGTCGAGGAAATAGGCGGTAGCGAGGGCGCTGGTGTAGAAGTGGGATTCGTCCACATCCAGGCCCATTCTGGCGAGCTTCTGCTGAAGCTCTTTGGGGGTGTATTGGCTGGAGTTTGTAAGGAAGAGGAAATTTTTCTTTTCCTCAGCCAGCCAGCCGACAAACTTTTTAACTCCCGGCAAGAGCTGATTGCCGTGATAGATAACGCCGTCCATGTCGCAGATGAACCCTTTTTTCTTCTTCAGTTGTTCCATAAAACTACTCCTGTCAATTCCGGCGCCGAACACCCGCCCGAAGGAAAAACTCCCGCCCAAGCAAAGCTATCCGGCCCAATTTTAAGAATGCTGCGTAAGGATGTGCATTTTAAATGCAGCAAAGATTTCCTCAAAACCGGCAATCTCTGCAACGTTTGTCCTGAGTGTTTGGAATTGAACTCATGCTCCAATCTCCGGCTGTCAGCTAAAACACGTACTAACAGGCTTAGTATTGTAGCACTCTTACAAAATATAATCATAATCAGGTAACAGACCTGAAACGCAGTACAGAAAAAATCTGCCGTAATATATTCAGAAATTATTGAGAACAAGCAGAGCTTCGCTGTTTTGTGATTGCAAGTATCAAGTATTCTATTAGATTCTTAAAAGAATGTCAAGCTTGTTAGATTTTTAAATGGCTGTCCAAACCATAAAGCGCAAATGTTCAAGGCAAACAACTCAAACATTTTTGCGGCATCGAAAAGACCTTGCTTGTTCGCCATTTTTATCTTATTTTCGCATGCAGATAAATAACTATTGATATAGTCCAGGCTGTCAAAAAAGGATTTTCGCCAGCCTGAGCAAGTTTTCAAAACGTTAAAAAACGTTTTGAAAACTTATGATTGAAAACGAAAGGAACCCTTCCTGGGTTCCTCTCGTAACTCTCCTCCTTCCCGTCGAAGATGGTTTTTACGGTTTTTCGACACTCTGAACTATTGATATAGTCTATTCTTTTGTTTGAGTTTAACATAGCACCGGCTTCCACAATTGCTTATCTCTAAATAAATATTGAGGTGAATGGGCACCTATAAATTATACCAAAAAATATTTATCAATTGTGTATAATACGACTTCTGTTGTATGGAAAAGAATTAAATCATGAGCTATTTTATCGATAATTGGTTTGCGATTGCTGATAATCTGATATTGGTCACACTGGAGTGGCTCAGGGCTGAGATGCTGAAGTTGGTCTCCCAACTTCCTGAATTCCCTGTGGTGATGACCATGCGCGGCGTAGGCGATACCTTCGACCCACAGCTCATGGCGGAAATTGAGGATGTGACCCGATTTGCCCACCGCAGTGCCATTACATCTTTCGCCGGTGTTGATCCTGGTGCCAACCAGTCCGTAATCCGAGAAGCCAAGAGCGTACGCACCTCCAAGAGTGTCTCGCCCGAGCTGCGCAAGGCACGGTTCCTGGTGATGGACTGTCTCATCCAGACCAAGCCCCAAGATGATCCTGTCTACCAGTTCATGGATAAGAAACATGCTGAGGGCAAGCCTTACCTGGTTTATATGACCGCTGGTGCCAACACAAGGTCCTCTGTATCTACTATGGCAGGGTAAAGGAGTATCTGTCCGCCCTGGAAAGAAATCCTGCGTCTACTCCTGAAGAACGCACCTAAGCATTGCCGTATACGATTTGACAGGCCGGCACTTCAGTGGCGGTCTTGTTTTGTGCCCTTTTCGATCACCTCACTTTTCTTCACTTTTCTACAAATTTCTCCTTGACTTTCTATTTGCAGACTTTCGATATAATTCTTCCTTCTTCATAGATGCAAAAACGACTCGGCTGCGGCATTGTCGTGAGGCCTTCCGGAATTTGAAAAAGATTGTACAACATTGTGCCTACGTAATAACTCCTGAAAGCGACGAGAGGTGTACTGTGCTCCTTGATCACTATGAAATAGTCCCAGCGCTGGGTCCCATTTTTCCCCAGCAGTTTTGAAAGTAGGCGTGATAAACTATGTGCTATTTTTCTTCTGGCCTTTCCTATCCTTTCTGCTAATTATATTATATTCCCGCAATTCCCGCACAACGCTTATTCCCTGACCATAGTGGAAAGATCGAGAAGCAGGTAAAGGCCGGGTATAACGCCTCGGGGAGTCAACGCTGCAAGTGTAAAGAGTGCGGCATATATTACACAATAGACCCGAAACGTCACGAGTACCTGGAAGAAACCAGAGAACTGACAATCAAAATGTACTACAGCGAAATCAGCGACCGTGGTGTGGAAAAATTCTTGGAGTGAACAAATCCAATATAATGAATTGGATAAAAAAGCAGTCGGAGGAAGGCTGAAACCGAATCCACAACCGGTTTGAAAACTGTGGAACTGGATGAGCTGTACTGATACCTGGAGTACAAGACTTGAACAAAAAACCCGGGAAACGTATACATTATGACTATAGTAAGCCACAACAAACCAGGGCCATGTAGTAAGCTGGAACAAATTATCTAAGACGCTCCAGAAGATGGTCGATGCTGCTCCTGAGGCAAAGGAGTATTGCACAAGCGGATACTTCGGATACTTGGATGTGATCTTTCCAGGGAAGCATATTTATAACATCCACAATAAGGGTGACACCTTCACGACGGAAGGTGCCAGCGCTGATTTGCGCCATTTAACTGCGCATTTGGACACTCCCCGGCTATTTTCCCCCTTTGCAAAGGCGGCCAATTCTGCTATACTAAAAGATTGATTGGAGGTCATCTATGCTGTATCACATTCTCGCCATTGGCGACGTCGTGGGAGAACCGGGGCTCCGCCACCTGGAGCGGGTCCTTCGGCCCCTGCAAAAATTTAAGAAAATTTCCTTCACCGTAGTCAACGGAGAAAACGCCTCCGGCGTGGGCCTGACCCCGGACCAGGCGGAGCGCATCCGGTCCGCCGGAGCCGACGCGGTCACTCTGGGCAACCACTCCTTCGGCAAAACCCAGGTCTTCGGCCTTCTGGACGGAGAGCCCTGGCTGCTCCGCCCCGCTAACTACTCCGGACGGACTCCCGGCCACGGGTGCGAGATTTTCGATCTCGGCGGCGTCAGGATCCGCGTCATCAACCTCATTGGCCGCTGTGACCTGGCCTGGGGCGCGGACAACCCCTTTCCCCTGGCGGACCGGCTCCTGGCCCGGGAGGAAGCGGAATTCACCCTGGTGGACTTTCACGCCGAGGCCACCAGCGAAAAGCTGGCTATGGCCTACTACCTGGACGGACGGGTCTCCGCCCTCTGGGGCACCCACACCCACGTTCCCACCGCCGACGAGCGGGTCTTCCCAAAGGGTACCGGGTATATCACGGACCTGGGCATGACCGGGGCCGTGGAGTCCGTACTGGGAATCGAGCCCTGGCAGTCCGTGGAGAGCTTCCTGGGCGGTCTGCCGGGACGGTACAAGCACCCGGAGGGGCCCTGCAAAATGCAGGGGGCCATCTTCACCCTGGACAGCGCCTCCGGACTCTGCACGGCGGTGGAACGGGTGGACATCCGATGAAAGGCCGTCTCCTCCGGTTCGCCGGAACGACGGCACTGGCGGCGGCAGTGGTTCTCCGGGCTGTCCGGACGATTGGAAATCTGGAGAGCGTACTGGCGTTTTACAATTTCGGGGCGGGGCCTCTGTGGGCCCTGTTGGCGCTGGCTCTGCTTTTCGGCCCTTACCTTACAGCCCTTGCCGCCGCCTATGCCCTGTGGCTCCCCTGGGACCGGGCCGGGCGGCTGGGCGCCGCCGGTTTCTGTGCCGCCGCTTTCTTCGTCTTCAGCGAGGGGCTGACCGTCTTCGCCCGGGCCATAAACGGCCACGGCGCCTATGTGGGGGCGGAACCCCTGCTCAGCGCCCTTGTCTGCGGCATTTCCGCCATTACCATCCTCGCCGCCCACCGGGCGGGGGGGAATCCATAACTGACAGAGAGGAACCCGTGTTATGTCCATTGAAAAAGTAAGAGCCTATCTCCGGCCCCTGGGCATCGAGGACCGGATTCGGGAATTCGAAATCTCCTCCGCTACGGTGGAGCTGGCGGCGGTGGCCGTGGGCGTGGAGGGCGCCCGGATTGCCAAGAGCCTCAGCTTTAAAGTGGAGGACCGGCCCATCATCATTGTGGCGGCGGGTGACGCCAAGGTCGACAACAGCAAATACAAGGCCCGGTTCCACACCAAAGCCAAAATGCTCACCCATGAGGAGGCCCACACCCTCATCGGCCACGACGTGGGCGGCGTATGCCCCTTCGCCCTGCCGGAGGACGTGGGGGTCTATCTGGACGTGTCGCTGAAGCGCTTTGACACCGTCTTTCCCGCCGCCGGAAGCAGCAGCAGCGCAATTGAACTGACCTGCGGGGAGCTGGAGCGGTACTCCTCCAACTTTGTGGAGTGGGTCGACGTGTGCAAGGCGTGGCAGCCGGAGGGCTGAGTCCCCGGCATTCGATTTCAGATCATTGGGAGGCGTTTCTATGCTGAAATTCATACACGCGGCGGACTTTCATCTGGACAGTCCCTTTGCCGCCCTGCCCCCGGGACAGGCGGCGGACCGGCGGCGGGAGAGCCGGGAGACCGCCTTCCGCCTGGCGGACTACGTGAACAGCCGCGGCATCCAGCTGGTGCTTCTGGCGGGGGACCTCTTTGACAGCGCCTCCCCCTACCGGGAGACCGGCGAGGCGCTGGCGGAGGCCTTCGGGCGCATGAACGCCCGGATTTTCGCCGCGCCGGGCAATCACGACTGGTACGGCCCCGGCAGTCCCTGGGCCACGGCGGCATGGCCGGAGAACGTCCACATCTTCCGCGAGCCCGCCATGACCGCCCTGACGGTTCCGGAGCTGGGGGTCACGGTCCACGGCGGGGCCTTCACCGGCCCGGAGCAGGGGGAGAGCCTCCTCTCCGGCTTCCGGGCCCCGGAGGACGGGACGCTCCACATCGGCCTCCTCCACGGGGAAATCGATCCCCCGGAGGACCGGTACAACCCCCTCCGGCGGGAGGACATCGCCGCCAGCGGCCTGGACTATCTGGCCCTGGGGCACATCCACAAACGGGAGGAACCCCGGCGCTTCGGCAAAACCCTCTGCGCCTGGCCCGGCTGCCTGGAGGGGCGGGGCTTTGACGAGCTGGGGGAGAAGGGCTTTTATGAGGGCGTTATTGACGGCGGGCAGGTCTCCCTGACCTTTGTGCCCTTTGCCCGGAGGCGCTACCTCATCCTGGACGCCGACGTGACGGGCCGGTCCCCCCGGTCCGCCGTGGAGGCCGTCCTGCCGCCGGACACCGCCCTGGACCTCTGCCGGATTCGCCTCACCGGCGAAACCGGCGAGGGCGGCGCAGACCCTAAGGCGCTGGAAACGGCGCTGGCGGATCGCTTTTACGCCCTGGAGGTCCGGGACCACACCCGGGTGGCGGCGGACATCTGGGCCCGGGCGGGGGAGGACTCCCTCCGGGGGTTGTTCCTCCGGGCCCTCCGGGCCCGCTGGGAGGCCGCCGGGGACGAGGCGGAGCAGGAGCGGGTTACCCGGGCGGTGCGCTTCGGCCTGGCGGCGCTGGACCACCGGGACCTCGGATGAGAAAGATTGGGATTTTCGGCGAAGTTTCGAAGAAAAACCTTGCAATTCCGGAAAGAGTATGATATTCTGTTCAGGCTACAAAGGGCGGTCCTCTGCCGTGCGCCCCGTCCGGCGCGTTCCATACGGGTAAGAACGCCTATTATTACAGGAGGAATATCCATGGATCTCATTAAGGAACTGAACAAAGAGGCGCTGAGCAAGGAAGCCCCCAAGGTGCAGATCGGCGATACCGTCCGTGTCCACGTGAAGGTCAAGGAAGGCTCCCGGGAGCGTATTCAGGTCTTCGAGGGCACCGTCATCGCCAAGAAGCACGGCGGCATCGAGGAAACCATCACCGTCCGCCGCATTTCCTACGGCGTGGGCGTCGAGAAGGTCTTCCCCCTTCACTCCCCCTCGATTGACACCATTCAGGTCGTCCGCAACGGCTCCGTCCGCCGGGCCAAGCTGTACTATCTCCGCGGCCGCGTGGGCAAGAGCGCCAAGATCAAGGAGAAGCTCTGAGAATAAAAGAGAGGCGCAAGCCTCTCTTTTTTCCTGTTCAATTTCGGGAGGAGGTCCCTGTGAAACTTTTCTGGAAGCTCTTTTGCAGCATGCTCCTCATTACGGCCCTGGCCTGCTCCGCCGGGGGATACGCGCTGATCGGCCAGCAGTTCCGCTCCTCTTTGGAGCGGGAGGTGTCCGCCTTATATGAGGAAAACGACCTCCTGCGCTTCGCCCTGGCCCAGGAGCTGACCTTCAACCCCCTTTACAGCCGCCGGGAGCTGGCCGGGGCCGCCGGGGGCATCACCATCAACACCGGCCGGGGAACCGTCTCCTTCCGCCTCAGCGACGAGACCGGCGCGGCCCTGGGGGGCAGCGGCGTCCTGCCTGTGGACGCCCGGGCCCTCACCTCCGCCCTGCCCGCCGGGGAGCGGGGATGGGTCATGCAGGCCCTGGGAAACGGGCAGATTTACCTCCACGCCGCCAGCCCTCTGGCCCTGGAGGACGGCATCCTCTATCTGGAAAACTGCCGGGAGGTCAGCAGCCTCTTCCGGACCCGGTCGGAGCAGTATCAAAGCTTTTTCCGCCTGCTGCTGGTCCTCACCGGGGCGGTGGGGGCGCTGTCCCTCTTCACCGCCGCCATGCTGCTGCGCCCCCTGGCCCGTCTGTCCGCCGCCACCCGCCGCATGGCCGAGGGCGATCTGGACCAGCGGGTCCAGGTGGACGGGGACGATGAAATCGCCCAGCTGTCGGCGGACTTCAACGTCATGTCCCACCGCATCCAGCGGCAGGTGGCGGAGCTCCGGGCCGCCGCCAGGCGTCAGGAGGACTTCATCGGCAGCTTCGCCCACGAAATCAAGACGCCCCTGACCTCCATCATCGGCTACGCCGACCTCCTCCGCTCCCGCCCCGCCGGGTGGGAACAGGTTCAGGAGAGCGCCGCCTACATCTTCAGCGAGGGACGCCGCCTGGAGTCCCTGAGCCGGAAGCTGCTGGACCTCATCGTCCTGGAGCGCCGGGACTTCCCCCTCCGCCCTGTGCCGCTGGACGCCTTCCTGCGCCGGACGGCCGGGGCCGCAAAGCCCGCCCTCCGGCAGGCGGGCATCCGGCTGGTCCTGCGCGCCCAGCCGGTGACGGCCCTGCTGGAGCCGGACCTGATGGAATCCGTCTGCCTCAACCTTCTGGACAACGCCCGGAAAGCCATGGAGCACGGCGGCGAGGTCCTTCTGGAGGGCCTGCCCGAGGAGGGCGGGTGCCTCATCCAGGTGACGGACCAGGGCAAGGGCATCCCGCCGGAGGAGCTGGAACGGGTGACGGAGGCGTTCTATATGGTGGACAAATCCCGGGCCCGGGCCCAGGGCGGCGCGGGACTGGGGCTGGCTCTGTGCCGCCGGATCGCCGAGCTCCACGGGGGAACGCTGGAGCTGGAAAGCGAGCTGGGCCGGGGGACCCGGGTGCGGGTGCATCTGAAAGGAGGCGAGGAACCGCCGTGCGAAACTGGAAAAACTGGCTCTTCCCCATCCTGACGGCCCTGACCACGGCGGCCCTGGCCCTGCTGCCCCTGCGCCTGTCCACGCTGGAGGACGGGCGGCTCACCGGAACCGTCCACACCGAGCCCCTGCGGGCGGACAACAATTTCCCCTCCCAGCCCCTGGAGCTGCCGGGCCGCGTTCAGATGCTGGCCCAATACGGCTCCATCCCGGAGCTTCTGGTCATCATGGGGCAGGACCCCGGCGGAGAGAAGCTGGAAGAACTCTCCGCCCAGGCCCGGGCGGAGCTGAAGAGGCTGATGGAACTGGGGATCCTGCCGGAGAGCTCCGGGCTCTATGACGGTGAATTTACCGGCAGCATCTTCTACCTCCGGGACCAGCAGAACCTGTCCAGCAGCTCCTTTGCCGTGCTGGACGCCTACAATATAAATACGGAGGAATACGTCTCACTGCATCTGGACATGGAGTCCGGACATATCCTGACGCTGGATATGTCCTCAAACCTCCTCTGGAATCTGCCCGCCATGGCGGATGCCATCGGAAAGACCTTTCTCGACCGTCTGGGGCTGGTCCATGAGATGGATGAGGTTTCCTCAGGCGCCTCCGCCGTCTTCCATCTGCCGGACAGCGAGGCCCTCTGCTGGGTCCGGAAGTACCGGGATATGCTGCAAATCAGTCTGGAAGTGGATCTGGAGGCCATGGACGACCGCATCCGCGCCGCCATGGGCTTTCCTGTGGACGCCAGCACGGCGGGTGATGCCAAATCGATGCAAAAATGGTGAGACTTTGATACAGGAATGTTGCGGTTTCGACGGGGACAGGCTTTATGATAGAGACAGTTCAAACGCAAAGGAGCTGTTTCCATGACCGACTTCCGAACCTGTGTCATTCAAGAATTCCCCATTCCCGACCGGGAGTACCGCGCCGCGCCCCCCGGTCAATGGGACAGGCCCCCGCGCCGCCGGGCGGCTGCCCGGAAACGGCAGTCCCGCCTGATGCCCCTGGTGCTGGCGGGGCTGGTGCTGTTCGCGGCGGGCTTTCTGCTGGGCCGGGCCGGGGCCGTCGGGACCCCCTCTCTCCCGGCGGCCCCGGCCGGAGGGGCGGCGGCGGGTTCCCCGCCCGTTCAGGTCCTCACGGTTCCCGGAGCGGTCCGTTCTGGCGGGGAAACCCCTTCCGGTGGGGACGCCCCTTCCGTCGGGGAAGAGGACTCCGATGGGTGGAACCTGATTCTGGTCAACCGGGACCACCCCCTGCCGGAGGATTTCTCAATTCCGAAGCTGACCCAGCTGCGGAACAGCCACGCCATTGACAGCCGGGCTTATCCCGCCCTTCAGCGGATGATGGACGACTGCCGGGCGGAGGGGCTGGAGCCTCTGATCTGCTCCTCCTACCGGAGCGCGGACAAGCAGAAGGACCTCTTTGAGAAGAAGGTTCAGGCGTGCCTCCCCGCCGCCGGGTCCCGGCGGGAGGCCGAGGAAGAGGCCGCCCTGTGGGTGGCCCGCCCGGGGACCAGCGAACATCAGGCGGGGTTGGCGGTGGACATCGTGGACAAGTCCTATCAGCTCCTGGACGAGGGCCAGGAGGAGACGGCGGTGCAGCGGTGGCTGATGGAGCACTGCGCCGAATACGGCTTTATCCTCCGCTATCCCACGGAGAAAAGCGCCCTCACCGGCGTGGGGTATGAGCCCTGGCACTACCGCTACGTGGGCGAGGAGGCCGCCGGGGAGATCATGCGGCAGGGGCTCTGCCTGGAGGAATATCTGAGCGTCGGATGACGGAAAGGCGGACTGCGTGAGCGGTCCGCTTTGCCTTGCTCCGGCGCGGAGGCGGACCGCCTTGCCTACAATCGTCAAAATGACGGTTTACACCGCTTATTTTTGGTACTATAATCTAAATCCCAAGAACAAAAAAGCGAGGTGTATCCCCATGAACCGTGACCTGACCGTGGGGAGGCCGGAGGCCGTCCTGTGGCGGTTCTGCCTCCCGCTGTTCGGCAGCATTCTCTTTCAGCAGCTCTACAACATCGCCGACAGCTTTGTCGCCGGGAAGTTCATCGGGGAAAACGCCCTGGCCGCCGTGGGCAACAGCTATGAGGTCACCCTGATCTTCCTGGCCTTCGCCTTCGGGTGCAACATGGGCTGCTCCGTGGTGGTCTCCCAGCTGTTCGGGGCCCGGGAATATGGCCGGATGAAAACCGCCGTCTCCACCGCCTGCATCGCCAGCACCCTCCTCTGCGCCCTGCTGATGCTGGCCGGAATTCTGGGCTGCGAGCCCCTGCTCCGGCTGATTCACACCCCAGAGGAGGCCTTCGCCGGGTCCCGGCTCTACCTGGATATTTACATCTGGGGCCTGCCCTTCGTCTTTTTCTACAACATTGCCACCGGCATCTTCTCCGCCCTGGGGGACTCCCGGACTCCCTTCCTCTTCCTGGCGGTCTCCTCCACCTCCAACATCGCGGTGGACATTCTCTTCGTCACCGCCTTCCGCATGGGCGTGGCCGGTGTGGCCTGGGCCACCTTCCTCTGTCAGGGGGTCAGCTGCGTCCTGGCGGCGGGGACGGTGTTCCGCCGCCTTCGGGCCATCGCGCCGGAGGAGCCGGTCCGGCCCTTCTCCCTGCCGCTGCTGAAAAAGATCGCCGTTATCGCCGTGCCCAGCATCCTCCAGCAGAGCTTTATCTCCGTGGGCAACATCGTCATTCAGGGCGTGATCAACGGCTTCGGCACCGGCGTCATGGCGGGCTATTCCGCCGGGGTCAAGCTGAACAATCTGGTCATCACCTCCTTCACCACCCTGGGCAACGGCGTGTCCAACTACACCGCCCAGAACGTGGGAGCCCGGAAGCCCGACCGGGTTCAAGCCGGATTCCGGGCCGGGATAAAGCTGGTCTGGATGCTGAGCATCCCCCTGTGCCTGCTGTACTTCACCGGCGGATCCCTCCTCCTCCGCCTCTTCCTGGACCAGCCCACCCCCGACGCCCTGGGGACCGGAACGGCCTTCCTGCGGATTCTTGCCCCCTTCTACTTCGTGGTCTCCGCCAAGCTGGTGTCCGACGGCGTCCTCCGGGGCTCCGGGAACATGGGGGCCTTCATGGCTGCCACTTTCACCGACCTGATTCTCCGGGTGGTCCTGGCGGCGCTGCTGGCGGAAACCGCCCTGGGCTCCCTGGGCATCTGGTGCGCCTGGCCCATCGGCTGGACCGCCGCCTCCGCCATGTCCCTCCTGTTTTACCGCCGGAGCGCCGGGCGGAACTTCTCCTGACATTCTCCCCTCTAGGCGGAAGCGCCTCTGCCGCCGGAGGGAGCACCTGTCCACCGGTTTGTCAAGCCCGCTTTTTCCACGAATATCCACCGGCTTTTTCTCCACTCCCGTCATTGCTTTTCCCCGGGAACTCCGATACAATATGTCGCGGCTGCTATGAGTACGGAATGGAGGATATTGTTGTATGGAACTGACTTACGATCCGCTTTGGGATGAGCGCGGAGAGCTCCGCCGGGGCTGCACCGTGAGCGAGGCGCTGGCCTGGCTCACCCGGTTCGGGGGCCGCTCCCCCGGGGAATCCGTCTGCGTCAACGGCGTGGGCTATAAAATCGGCCGCCTGCTCTATGGCCCGGAACGGCCCGCCGTGGCGGACAAGCCCATTTCCCACGTGTGCGACGGCTATTACCGCCAGCTGAATTTCAGTGTATAAACGCAATTCGCCAGAGGCGCGGGGCCCGGACAGCCCCGCGCTTTCCCCTTTTCTGGAAAATTCAGCCCCCGGGGCAAAAATCCTCTGCCGGGAAACCGCACCACACAGTTGACACCGGGGCGATTTGCCGCTAAAATGTAGACTAGGATAAAACTGTCGGGCCATCCATTCCCCTCAGGCCCGTGTTGACAGCGCATGCATATGGAGGAGAAAACCTATGTATCATTGCCATCTGCGGCTGTACTTTACAGGCCGCCGGAGGGAGCTGTTCGACCCCATCCGTGAATCCGCTCCCCTCGAAGCGTTTACACACACCTTTCTGGAAAGTGCCAGGCCGGACCCGGACCTCGCCGCCCAGGCCGACGTGATCTTCGCCGATCTCTCCGGCTTGGACGCGGCTCAGGCCGTCCGGAGCCTGACGGGCGCCGGGAGAACCCTCGTGGCCCTGGCGGAGCGGGACCAGGTCCCCGCCCTGACGGAGCTGCTGCCCAGCCTCTCAGACCTCTGGGTGCTGCCCATGCCCCCGGAGGAGGTTGGCTTCCGCTTCCGGAACTGGCAGCGGACCTGCAAGCAGGAAAAGGACCTCTGGGAGGCCCGGCAGTATCTGGAAACCGCCATTGACAGCGTGCCCAACCTGGTCTGGTACAAGACCCGGGACGGCGTCCACGTGAAGGTGAACGAGAGCTTTTGCGACACCGTGGGCAAGACCAAGGCCCAGGTCCGGGGCCAGCGCCACGCCTATATCTGGAACGTGGAGCACGACGACCCCGCCTGCATCGAGTCCGAGCGTATTGTCATGGAGACGGAGAAGACCTGCATTGCGGAGGAGATGGTCCAGACCGGCGAGGGCGACCGGCTGCTGACCACTTACAAGTCCCCCCTGTACGACCTGGACGGCACCGTCATGGGCACGGTGGGCATCGGCATCGACGTGACCCGGGAGCGGGCCTATGAGGAAGAGCTGAAGCGGGAGAACCACGCCCTGGAGACCCTGTTTACCACCATGGACTGCGGCGTGCTCTGCCACAGCCTCGACGGGACCCACGTAATCAGCGTCAACCGGGCGGCCCTGGAAATCCTGGGCTATGAGTCCCGGGAGGAGCTGTCCCAGGCGGGCTTCGACACCATCGCCACCTCCGTCCTGGAGGAGGACCGGGAAAAGCTCCTCACCTCCATCAAGTCCCTGAAGAACGTGGGGGACAACGTCAGCGTGGAGTACCGGGTCCAGCACACAAACGGCTCCGTTATCCATGTGATGGGCAACGTGAAGCTTATGGAGGAAAACGGCGAGCTGTTCTACCAGCGCTTCCTCCTGGACTGCACCGCCCAGAAGCAGCAGGAGCGGGAGGAGGAGCTCCGGAAGGAGCGCCGCCACCAGGAGCTGGTACAGGCCCTGAGCACCGACTACAATCTGGTGTGCTATTTCGATCTGGATACCCGCACCGGCGGCGCCCTGCGGACTCACGCCTGTCCCTACGGCGTGCTGGACCGCCTGTTTGAAGGGGATCTCCAGATGGAACAGAGCATGGAGAACTATATTCAGGAGTGCGTCTATGTGGACGACCGGGATCTTCTCCGCCGCGTGTTCCAGGGGGACTTTCTGGCCCGGGAGCTCCAGGACCGGAACATCTACTATCTCAATTACCGGACCATCTGCGGCGGCGAGATCCGCTATTTCCAGATGAAGGCCGTGGGCATTGGAGACTACACCAACAGCCGGGGCGTGGTTGTCGGCTTCCGGAGCGTGGACGAGGAGACCCGGTCTGAAATGGAGAAGAAAAACCTCCTGGAGGACGCCCTCTCCCAGGCCAACCGGGCCAGCAAGGCCAAGAGCGTCTTCCTCTCCAACATGTCCCACGACATCCGCACCCCCATGAACGCCATCATCGGCTTCACCGCCCTGGCCAGCACCCACATCGACAACCGGGAACAGGTAGAGGAGTACCTGAAGAAGATCATGACCTCCGGCAACCACCTGCTGAGCCTGATCAACGACGTGCTGGACATGAGCCGCATTGAGAGCGGCAAGATGTACCTGGACGAGAAGCCCTGCTCCCTGCCGGACATTCTCCATGGGCTGCGGAGTATTGTACAGGCGGACGTCCACGCCAAGCAGCTGGAGCTGTATATGGACGCCGTGGATGTGATTCATGAGGACATCCTCTGTGACCGGCTGCGCCTGAACCAGATTCTGCTGAACCTCCTGAGCAACTCCATCAAGTACACCCCCGCCGGGGGCATCGTCAGCATCCGCGTGACGGAGAAGCCCGGCGCGCCCCTGGGCCACGCCTCCTATGAGTTCTGCATCAAGGACACGGGCATCGGCATGAGCGAGGAGTTCGTCTCCCACATCTTCGAGCCCTTCGAGCGGGAGCGGAACTCCACCACCAGCGGCATCCAGGGCACCGGCCTGGGCATGGCCATCACCCGGAACATCGTGGACATGATGAACGGAACCATTCATGTCAGGAGCCGCCAGGGCTCCGGGACGGAGTTCACCGTCTCCATCACCTTCCGCCTCTCCTCCGAGGATAAGCAGCCCACCACGATTCCGGAGCTCTCGGGCTGCCGGGCCCTGGTGGTGGACGACGATTTCAACACCTGCGACAGCGTCTCGTGCATGCTCCAGCAGATCGGCATGCGGGCGGAATGGACCCTTTCCGGCAAGGAGGCGGTGCTCCGCACCCGTCAGGCCGTCATGCGGGGGGACAATTACTTCGTGTACATCATCGACTGGCTCCTCCCGGACATGAACGGCATCGAGGTCACCCGGAGAATCCGGAAGGAGTGCGGCGAGGACGTGCCCATCATCGTCCTCACCGCCTATGACTGGGCCGACATTGAGGAGGAAGCCCGGGAGGCCGGGGTCACCGCCTTCTGCGGCAAGCCGCTGTTCCTCTCCGAGCTGCGGGACTGCCTGCTCAACATCGTCAACGCCGACGAGGCCTCTCCGGAGGAGTCCTCCTCCATCGCCCCGCTGACGGACCTGGGCCGCATCCTCCTGGCGGAGGACAACGAGCTCAACCAGGAAATTGCCCAGGCCATTCTGGAGGAGGCGGGCTTCACGGTGGACATCGTTGGAACCGGCCAGGCCGCCGTGGACCTGCTGTGCCAGTCCCCGCCGGACCATTACCAGCTGGTGCTGATGGACATCCAGATGCCCGTCATGAACGGCTATGAGGCCACCAAGCTCATCCGGAACCTGGAGAACCCGGCCCTGTCCTCCATCCCCATTCTGGCTATGACGGCCAACGCCTTTGAGGAGGACAAACAGGCCGCCCTGAAGTGCGGCATGAACGGCCACATCTCCAAGCCCATCGACATCGGAAAGCTGCTGGAGACCCTGGAGAGCGTGCTGAAGCACGGCCGCGCCAAACCCTGAGCCCCGGCAAGACAGCGGGAGGAGGACCCATCGGTCCTCCTCCCGCTTCCGCGTTCCGCTCAGGAGAGCTTCGCCAGCTCCTCCGCGACCCGGTCCTCACTGGCCCGCATGGCCTGGATGGTCCGCTCCATCAGGGTCTCCAGCTCCCAGCCCAGGCGTTCCGCGCCGGTGCGGATGACGTCCCTGGAGCATCCGGCGGCGAACTTCTTGTCCTTGAACTTCTTTTTCAGGGAGGAGACCTCCATATCGCCGGCGGATTTGCTGGGCCGCATCCGGGCCGCCGCACCGATGAGCCCCGTCAGCTCGTCCGCCGCGAACAGCACCTTCTCCATCTCATGGACCGGCTCCACGTCGGAGCACAGGCCGTATCCATGGCTGCAAACCGCCCGGACCAGCTCCTCGCCGCAGTCCAGCTCCGCCAGCAGCTCCGGGGCCTTCCGGCAGTGCTCCTCGGGCCATTTCTCGAAGTCCACGTCGTGGAGCAGGCCCACGGCGGCCCAGAAGTCCGCCTCCTCTCCATAGCCCAGCTCCTGGGCGTACCAGCGCATGACGGCCTCCACCGTCAGGGCGTGCTGGAGGTGGAAGGGCTCCGCGTTGTACTTGCGCAGCAGCGCCAGGGCCGCCGCTCTGTCGGGACAGGCTTTCATGAATCGTTCTCCTTTAAGTAAAAATGGGCCCACGTTCCAAGGCCGGTCCGGCGGCAGGACGCGGGGCCGCTGACGGCACTATACACCTTTTCCCCCGGAATTGCAAGGGCGGCGGAGCGGCCGGGAATGTCCAAACGCGCATTTCCTCCAGTGGCTGTATCGCAGGAGACCGCCCCCTGCGGTACTGCCGCCTGATAAAATGCGTGTGCGGATACGCCCGAACCCCGGACAGGCTGGACATTGGCGGAGGGGTCTGTTATAATCAGAACCACAGCGCCGTCCCGCCCCCGGCGAACGAACGACAAGAAAAGGAGAACGCTGAAATGGAACTGAAAGAAATCCTTGGCAAGTGCGACCACACCCTCCTGGCCCAGGGCGCGTCCTGGGAGGAAATCCGAGCCATCTGCGACGATGGAATGCGCTACGGTTGCGCCAGCGTCTGCATCCCCGCCAGCTATGTGAAACAGGCGGCGGAGTACGTGGAGGGCCGTCTCCCCATCTGCACCGTCATCGGCTTCCCCAACGGCTACGACACCACCGCCGCCAAGTGCTTCATGGCCTCCGACGCCGTGGACAACGGGGCGGAGGAAGTGGACATGGTGATCAATATCGGCTGGGTCAAGGACCGGAAGTGGGACGCCCTCCTGGAGGAAATCCGGGCCATCAAGGCCGCCTGCAAGGGCAAGCTGCTGAAGGTGATCATCGAATGCTGCCTCCTCACCGATGAGGAGAAGGTGAAGCTGTGCGAGGTCGTCACCGCCTCCGGCGCGGACTATATCAAGACCTCCACCGGCTTCGGCGGCGGCGGAGCCACGCGGGAGGACGTGGCCCTCTTCGCCAAACACGTCGGCCCCCAAGTCAAGATCAAGGCAGCGGGGGGAATTGCCGACCTGAAGGACGCCGAGGACTTCATCCGCCTGGGGGCCTCCCGCCTGGGCACCAGCCGGATTGTCAAGGCCGTGAAGGCCATGGAGGGCTGAGGACGGTCCCAGCCCTGCCCGCCTCCGGCAGATCGCCAAAAACCGCCGGAACTGCGCCACCGGTTTTTGTGGAAGTTGACAGGGAGATTTGGCGAAATGGAAAACATTTCGGAAATCCGGTTGAAATCCCAGGCGGGAATTGTTATAATGGGCTTGACCCATTGAGGTCGAAATCTCTGCTCCGGCAGAGGAACAAAATGGAAGGAAGGTTGATTTCAAGTGAAGAAGTTTTTTGCAATTCTGCTGACACTGGCGATGGTCCTGTCTCTGGCCGCCTGCGGCGGAAAGGACTCCGGCAATTCCGGCGATGCCGGTAATTCCGGTACCGGCGGCGAGCAACAGCAGGAGCCCGCTGAGACCCCCACCGATGAGGGGAACGCCGCCTCCGACATCAAGGTCGCCATGGTCACGGACTACGGCGACATCACCGACCAGTCCTTTAACCAGACCACCTATGAGGCGTGCAAGTCCTGGTGCGAGGCCAACGGCGTGGAGTTCACCTATTACCGTCCCGTCGGCGACTCCACTGCGGAGCGCGTGGCCATGGTGGAGAAGGCGGCGGACGAGGATTACAACGTCATCGTCATGCCCGGCTATGCCTTCGGCGAGACCATCATCCAGACTGCGGATGCCTATCCCGACGTCAAGTTCATCGCTCTGGACGTCACGCAGGACGACGTGGGCGGCACCGTTCCCTCCAACGTGTACTGCGCCGTGTATCAGGAAGAGCTCTGCGGCTATATGGCCGGTGTCGCCGCCGTGAAGCTGGGCTATACCCACCTGGGCTTTCTGGGCGGCATGGCGGTTCCCGCCGTGCAGCGCTTCGGCTATGGCTTTGTCCAGGGCGTGGACGCCGCTGCCGGTGAGCTGAGCGTGGACGCCACCGTGGAATACGTCTATGGCAACCTGTTCAAGGGCGATCCCGACATCACCGCTTATATGGACAACTGGTATCAGAACCTGGGCGTGGAGTGCGTCTTCGCCTCCGGCGGCGGCATCTACACCTCCGCGGCTGAGGCGGCCGTCAAGGTTCCCGGCACCAAGCTCATCGGCGTGGACGTGGACCAGTCCGGCATCATCGACACCTACGGCGAGGGCCTGACCATCACCTCCGCCATGAAGGGTCTGGCCACCACCGTGAACCACATGCTGGACGAAATTGCCGCCGGCAATTTCGGCAACTACGGCGGCAAGGCTGAGAACCTGGGCCTGGTCTCCGGCGATGATCCCAGCCTCAACTATGTCCTCCTGCCCATGGAAACCACCCAGTGGGGCGAGGGCTTCTCTCAGGATGACTACAAGACCCTGGTGAGGGATATGTTCGACGGCAAAATCACCGTCTCCCCCGAGATTTCCGCTATGCCCGAGGTTTCCAACATCACCGTGAACGAGTACGGCAACATCAAGTAAGCAGCCCCCTTCAGTACAGCGGGGACGGGAACATTCCCGTCCCCGCTGTTTTCCGCTTTTCCGCCGGAGAACCGGAAACATTTTTTGAAGAATTTTCCCGGCCTGTTTCGTTATAGTGTCGTGACCCTGAACTGCGGAACCGGCGGCGGACGGAGATTGGGAGCGCGCGGGCCGCAATTGGGGGTTGACATCTGGATATCCCGGGTGTATCATTGTATTATTGAATTAGTAAAACGGAGGGCGATACTCATGAAAACCTGGAAAACCACAGCCGGGCGGGCCCTGGGCCTGTGCCTGGCACTGCTGCTGACCGTCCCGGCCCTTGCGGCGGAGCCTCTGAGCGCCGCGCAGCGTCAGGAGGACCTGGATTTCCTCTATGAAAAGGTGCTGGTGGAGCACCATCCCGACGCCTTCGCCAACACGCCGGAGTCCGAATTCCTGGCGGTGAAGGCGGAAATCGAGGAGCGGCTGGAAACCGTGAGCGGCACGGAATTCCTTCTGGACCTCATGCGCCTCACCGCGCTGGTGGGGGACTCCCACACCAGTCTTTCCATCGGCGGCGCGGCGGAGCTCCGGGCCTATCCCTTCTCCATGGTCCGGCGGGGCCAGAGCTGGTATCTCTCCGCCGTGGACCAGAAGGACGGGGCCCTGCTGTGCCAGGAGGTCACGCACCTGGCGGGGAAGCCGGTGGAGGAGGCTGTCACGGCCTTCGGAACCCTCTTCGCCTCGGATAACCCGGTACACCTCCGGCGGTCCTTCCGGCAGGCCTCCAACGTGGCGGACATCTATGAGTACCTGGGGCTGGTGGAGGCCGGACAGCCCTTGACCGTCACCCTGAAAAACGGCAAAACGCTGTCCCTGGATCCCCTTGAGCAGGAGGCCATGGGCGAACTGAAGATCGCGCGTATCTCCGACAAAATCAAGGGCACACCGGAGACGGCGGCGGCGGACGCCTACTACCTGGCCAAGCCCTTGTCGGACTCCGTCTACTACATTCAGTACAACACCTGCCGGGAGGCGGAGGACCTGTCTATGGAGGATTTCGCCGCTATCGTGGCCGAAGAGCTGAAGGCCGGGTCCTACAGCCGGGTGCTGCTGGACCTGCGGAACAACGGCGGCGGGTCCGACGGGGTGATCTGGCCCCTCTTCCAGGTCCTGCGGAAGGCCATGGACGGCGGCGCGCAGCTGGTGGGCCTCATCGGGGAGGCCACATTCTCCTCCGCCCTCATCAACGCCGTGGAGATTCAGGAAATGGGAGGCGTGCTGGCCGGGGAGCCCGCCGGGGGCAGCGTGTGCCACTTCGGCGCGGTGCAGGGCTTCTCACTGCCCAACTCCGAGGTGCCGGGCCAGCTCTCCAGCAAGTATCTGGACCTGAACACCCTGCTGGACGCGGCGGCGGGCCGGGGCGTGGTGGCCCTGGAGCCGGATATCGCGGTGTATCAGACCCTGGAGGACACCCTGGCCGGGAAGGACACCCTGGCGGAGTGGTGCCTCACCGCCCCGGAGCTGACTCTCGCCAGCTATCCCGGCGCGCCCCTGACCCGGGGCCGCTTCCTGGGGCAGCTCTATGAGGCGGCGGGAAGCCCGGACGTAACGCTGGAGGAGCTTCCCTTCGCCGACAGCTTCGGCATCGAATGGTATCTCCCCGCCGTGGCCTGGGCCAAGGCGGAGGGCATCGCCAAAGGCGGCGCGGAGGGAACCTTCTCCGCCGCCAGGCCCCTCACCTGGCGGGAGGCGGCGGTGTTCCTGGGCCGGGCGGCGGAGGCGCTGGACCTGGAGCCGGACCCGGCAGGAAAGCGCATGGGCCCCGTCCCGAAGGCGCTGGGCGAAAGCCAGGACGCCATAACCCGGGCCTGGGACCTGGGGCTGCTGCCCTCCGGCGCGGACTTCACCAAAGGCCTCACCCGCTCCCAGGGGGAGGAGCTGGCGGCGGCGCTGGCGAAGCTGGGCGCTTCCGCGTAACGAAAAGAGGACCACGGGCTTTCGCCCGTGGTCCTTTTCTGCTCGTTGGATTACGCCTCGTACATTTCCTTGAGCTTCAGCAGGTGCTGATAGCGGTCCATAGCCGCCTTCTCGTTGCGCTGGAACAGCTCGCTGGCCCGGTCGGGGAACTCGCGGGTCAGGCGGCTGTAGCGGGCCTCGTTCATCAGGAACTCCTGATAGCCGCCTGCGGGCTCCTTGGAATCCAGGGTGAACTTAGCGCCCTCAGCGGCGGGATTGAAGCGGAACAGGTTCCAGTAGCCGCACTCCACGGCCTTCTTCATCTCCGCCTGGCAGTTCATCATGCCGCCCTTGATGCTGTGCATCTCGCAGGGGGAGTAGGCGATGATCAGGGACGGGCCGGGATAGGCCTCGGCCTCCTGAATGGCCTTGAGGGTCTGTGCGGGATTGGCGCCCATGGCCACCTGGGCCACATAGATATAGCCGTAGCTCATGGCGATTTCCGCCAGGGACTTCTTCTTGATCTCCTTACCGGCGGCGGCGAACTGGGCCACCTGACCGATGTTGGAGGCCTTGGAAGCCTGGCCGCCGGTGTTGGAATAGACCTCGGTATCGAACACGAAGATGTTCACATCGTTGCCGGAGGCCAGGACGTGGTCCACGCCGCCAAAGCCGATGTCATAGGCCCAGCCGTCGCCACCGAAGATCCACAGGGACTTCTTGGACAGATACTCCTTGTCCTTCAGAATCTCCAGGCAGAGCTTGCACGCGTCGCAGTCGCAGTGCTTCGCGCCGCTGTCCTTGAGCTCCTTGGCGTGAGCCTGGAACTGGGGCAGCTGATCGCCGAAGACCTTGGCGGCCTCGGGACTGCCGGTGAACGCCACGATGTCGTCCACGGTCATGACGCTCTCTTCCAGCAGCTTGACATACTCACGGGTGGCGCCGGCGTTGGCCTTGCCGTCCTCCATGGTGTCCAGCCACTTCTGAGCGGCGTCCTTCAGGCCCTGATAGGTGTAGGGCACCGCGATAAGCTGCTTCGTCAGGTCCGCCAGACGGTCGCGGATGGCCTTCTGACCCAGATACATGCCCAGACCGTGCTCGGCGTTGTCCTCGAAGAGGGAGTTGGACCAGGCGGGGCCGTGGCCTTCCGCGTTGGTGCAGTAGGGAGAGGTGGCCGCAGGACCGCCCCAGATGGAGGAGCAGCCGGTGGCGTTGGAGATATACATCCGGTCGCCGAAGAGCTGGGTGACGAGACGGGCATAGCTGGTCTCGGCGCAGCCCGCGCAAGAGCCGGAGAACTCCAGGAGGGGCTTGTGGAACTGGCTGCCGGGCACCGTGTTGTCCTGAAGGTCCTTCTTCTCGGTCACGCTGGCGTTGCAGTAGTTGAAGACCTCCTGCTGCGCGGCCTCCTGCTCCTGGGCAACCATCTTCAGGGCCTTCTCGCCCTTGCGGCCCGGGCAGACACCCACGCACACACCGCAGCCCATGCAGTCCAGGGGAGACACGGCGATGGTGAACTTGTAGCCCTTGCCCTTGCCGGTCTTGTCGATGATCTTGGCGGCAGCGGGAGCGTTGGCGGCCTCCTCCTCGGTCATGGCGTAGGGACGGATGGTGGCATGGGGGCAGACATAGGCGCACTGGTTGCACTGGATGCAGTTCTCGGGCATCCAGGTGGGAACGGACACGGCCACGCCCCGCTTCTCATAGGCGGCGGCGCCCAGCTCGAACTGGCCGTCCACATGCTTGACGAAGGCGGAGACGGGGAGGCTGTCGCCGTCCATCTTGCCCACGGGGTTCAGGATGCTCTTGACCTGCTCCACCAGCTCCGGCTTGCCGGTGAGGGTGGTGGTGTCGGGGGCGTCCTGGGCGTCGGCCCAGTCGGCGGGCACGTTGAACTTCTTATACGCGGTGGCGCCGGCGTCGATGGCCTTGTGGTTCATATCCACCACATCCTGGCCCTTCTTCAGGTAGGAGTGGGTGGCGGCGTCCTTCATATACTGGATGGCCTCGGCCTCGGGCATCACCTTGGCCAGGGAGAAGAAGGCGGACTGGAGGATGGTGTTGGTCCGTTTGCCCATGCCGATCTCGCGGGCCAGGTCGATGGCGTTGATGGTGTAGACCTGGATGTTGTTCTTGGCGATATAGCGCTTCGCCACGGCGGGCATGTGCTTGTTGACCTCCTCGTCGCTCCACTGGCAGTTGATGAGGAAGGTGCCGCCGGGCTTCACGTCCCGGACCATGGGGAAGGCCTTGACGATATAGGCGGGCACATGGCAGGCCACGAAGTCGGCCTTGTTGATATAGTAGGGAGACCGGATGGCCTTGTCGCCGAAGCGCAGGTGGCTGACGGTGACGCCGCCGGTCTTCTTGGAGTCATACTGGAAGTAGGCCTGGACGTACTTGTCGGTGTGGTCGCCGATGATCTTGATGGAGTTCTTGTTGGCGCCCACGGTGCCGTCGCCGCCGAGACCCCAGAACTTGCACTCGATGGTGCCCTCCGCCGCGGTGTTGGGGGCGGCCTTCTCCTCGAGAGAGAGGTGGGTCACGTCGTCCACGATGCCGATGGTGAACTGGCGCTTGGGCTCGGCCTTGGTCAGCTCCTCATAGACGGCGAAGACGCTGGCGGGCGGGGTATCCTTGCTGCCCAGGCCATAGCGGCCGCCGATGACGGTGATATCAGTCCGCCCGGCGTTGGCCAGAGAGGCCACCACGTCCACGTACAGGGGCTCGCCCAGGGAGCCGGGCTCCTTGGTGCGGTCCAGCACGGCGATCTTCTTGCAGCTGGCGGGGATGGCGGAAATCAGCTTGTCGGCGCGCCAGGGGCGGTACAGCCGGACCTTGATGAGGCCCACCTTCTCGCCGTGCTGGTTCATATAGTCGATGACTTCCTCGGCCACGTCGCAGATGGAACCCATGGCGATGATCACCCGGTCCGCGTCGGGAGCGCCGTAGTAGTTGAAGAGCTGATAGTCGGTGCCCAGCTTCTCGTTGACCTTGCCCATATACTTCTCCACCACGTCGGGCAGGGCGTCGTAATAGGGGTTGCAGGCCTCACGGTGCTGGAAGAAGATGTCGCCGTTCTCGTGGGAGCCCCGCATGTTGGGCCGCTCGGGGTTCAGGGCGTGCTTGCGGAAGGCGTCCACGGCATCCATGTCGCACATTTCCTTCAGGTCGTCGTAATCCCACACGGCCACCTTCTGGATCTCGTGAGAGGTCCGGAAGCCGTCGAAGAAGTTGACGAAGGGGACACGGCCCTCGATGGCGGCCAGATGGGCCACGGGCCCCAGGTCCATGACCTCCTGCACGTTGCCCTCGCAGAGCATGGCGAAGCCGGTCTGGCGGCAGGCCATGACGTCGGAGTGGTCGCCGAAGATGTTCAGCGCGTGGCTGGACACGGTACGGGCGGAGACGTGGAACACGCAGGGCAGCAGCTCACCGGCGATCTTGTACATGTTGGGGATCATCAGCAGCAGGCCCTGAGAGGCGGTGTAGGTGGTGGTCATCGCGCCGGTCGCCAGGGAGCCGTGGACGGTGCCGGAAGCACCGGCCTCGGACTGCATCTCGCAGACCTTCACGGTGGTGCCGAAGATGTTTTTCTGACCGGCGGCGGACCACTGGTCGACCAAGTCTGCCATGGGCGAAGACGGGGTGATGGGATAAATGCCCGCCACCTCGGTAAACGCGTAGCTGACATACGCAGCCGCGTTGTTGCCGTCCATGGACTTGAACTTTCTTGCCATAAACTTACCTCCTGTAAATCTGCCGCCCGGAGGCGGCAATCTCTCCAAGACAGGGGACCGGAGCTCTCTCCCGCCGGACCCCATGCAGTGTTCATTATAACACGGCTCTTTCCCGGTGTAAACTGCCGCTTTGTTATTTTTTGCACAAATTTTCCCAGGATTTCTTGGCGAATCGAAATTCCGCCCCGACGGCGGCGCGCCGCCAGCGCGTTTCTCTGCCGGTTTCCATGGAAGCGCCTCCTCTCCGCCCGGGCTCTGAACTGAAAGGAAAACCGGAGGGCCCGCCCGGCCCCCTGGAATTCCTGTGGTTCTGTTCTCAGCCGTAACCGTGGGTGAAGTGCTCCCATTCTCCGCCCGCGTTTCTCCCCAGAATCCACTGCCAGTTCTCATAAGTGGAATTGGGATTCAGGGAACCGTCTCCGCCGGAGGCATCCACGTCGAAGGCGGACAGCAGCACGATAACCTCATCGACCTGATACTGCTCCGCCCACTCCGCGAACTGCCCGGCGGCTTCATCCCCGGCATAGCGCAGCTCCGTTAACGTACAGCCCTCAAATTCCCTTTGAAAATATGGAATCACAATATCCGCCGCCGCCTGAATGTCCTCTTCCGAGTAAATCCCGGACTCCACTGGAACAATGGAGACCTGTGAAGCCTCGCCGCCGCTCCGGGTACGCAGATATGCCGCCAGAGTGCCGCACAGCAGGACGCACAACAGGACTGCTATTCCGGCTTTTTTCATCCTCTTCACTCCTTCCGATGTTTCTCATCCGGACCCATTTTCTGAAGATATCCTACCACATTCCCCTCCCCTTTTCAACATTTCTGACCATATGAGAGGAATGGCCCGGTCAGGGGGCCTGGCCCCGCAAAGAGAGTGCAGATTCCTGCCCGAGCAGAAGCATTCAGAAATCCCCCTTAAAAGAAAGCCACCCGCAGCCAGAACTTAAAGCCCCCAAAACAGGATGCCCCCGCAGACAGCCCTTGCAACCTATCCGCCCTGGTGGTATACTGGTTTTGACAAAAACCGGCTGTACCGCCGGAGAAATGAGGCCATCTATGTTGCACCGCAGGACAGCCGTCGTAACCGGCGGCAGCTCCGGGATGGGGCTGGCCATCGCCGGGAGGCTCCGGCAGGAGGGGATGGACGTGGCCGTCCTCGACCTCCAGCCCCCGCCGGAGGACTTCCCCTTCTTCCCCGTGGACATCCGCAGCACGGAGCAGGTCCGCGCCGCCCTGGCCGCCCTGGACCGGGTGGACCTTCTGGTCAACAACGCCGGAATCTATTTCGAGAAATACCTGGAAAACACCACCGACAGCGACATCGACGCCATGGTGGACGTCAACGTCAAGGGCACCCTCCGCGTCACCCGGGAGGCCCTGCCCAAGCTCCTGGACTCCCGGGGCTCCGTGGTCATCATCGCCTCCTGCCTGGGGGTCGTGCCGGAGCTGACCTCTCCCCTCTACTGCACGACAAAAGCGGGTCTTGTCATGCTGACGAAATGCCTCGCCCAGCAGTACGCGCCCCAGGGCCTCCGGGTGAACTGCGTCCTGCCGGGGCCCATTGACACGCCCCTGCTCCGGCGGAGCTTCCCCGATGAGGCGGCGGAACGCCGGTGCGCGGGGCGGATTCCCCTCCGGCGCATCGGGCGGGCCGAGGAGGTAGCCGCCATGGTGGCCTTCCTCGCCGGGGACGGGGCCGCTTATATCACCGGCGGGGCCTTCCCTGTGGACGGCGGCGTCTCCTCGTCCAGTCTGTATTCCATTGTTTAGGAGGTAGCGGTATGGTCGTCACCGTACGTTCCCTTGGTCTCAGCGGCGTCTCGGGCTATGAGGTCAGCGCTGAATGCTTTCTCTCCGGGGGACTCCCGGCCTTTGACGTGGTGGGTCTGCCCGACGCCGCCGTCCGGGAGGCCCGGGAGCGGGTCCGGGCGGCGGTGAAGAACTGCGGGGCCAAGTTCCCCGTCAGCCGCATCACCGTGAATCTTGCCCCGGCGGGGCAGAAGAAGGCGGGGACGCTCTATGATCTCCCCATTTTCGTCGGGCTTCTGGCGGCCAACGGCGACCTGCCGGAGCCCCCGGCGGACGCGGCCTTTCTGGGGGAGCTGTCCCTGTCCGGAAATCTGCGGAGCGTGGCGGGCGTTCTGCCCATGGCTTTGGCGGCGGAGCGGGCGGGGGTTCGGACGCTCTTTGTCCCGGCGGCCAACGCGGCGGAGGCCACCCTGGCCGGAGGGCTGACGGTTTACGGCGTGGAGAACGTGGAAGTTCTCACGGCCCACCTCCGGGGGGAGAGACCCCTTTCGCCCACTCCCGTCTGGACGCCGGAAGAGGACGGAGCGGGGCTTCTGGACCTCCGGGATGTGATGGGACAGGAGAATGTGAAACGGGCCCTGGAGATTGCCGCCGCCGGAGGGCACAATCTGCTGATGATCGGTTCTCCCGGCGCGGGAAAATCCATGCTGGCCAAGCGTCTGCCCTCCATCCTGCCGGACATGAGCCGGGAGGAGGCGCTGTCGGCCTCCGGCGTATGGTCCGTGGCGGGGCTGGCGGACCCGAAGCATCCCCTGCTGACCCGGCGGCCCTTCCGGAGCCCCCACCACACCGTATCCGCCTCAGCCCTCACCGGCGGCGGGCCCTCCATGCGGCCGGGGGAAATCTCGCTGGCTCACAACGGGGTGTTGTTTTTGGATGAGCTGCCGGAGTTCCGCCGGGACGCACTGGAGGTTCTCCGCCAGCCCCTGGAGGACGGGGAGGTTACGATTTCCCGGGCCGGGGGGACGCTGCGGCTTCCGGCCCGGTTCCAGTTGATTTGCGCCATGAATCCCTGCCGGTGCGGCTGGCGGGGCCATCCGGAGCGGAGGTGCACCTGTTCGGACCGGGATGTGGCCCGGTATGTGGAGAAGATTTCCGGGCCGCTTTTGGACCGGATGGATTTGCATGTCACGGTGCCCTCGGTGGAGTATGAGGCCATGCGCCGCCGGGAGACGCCGGAGTCCTCGGCGGAGGTAAAGCGGCGCGTGGATGCCGCGCGGGCGGTACAGGCGGAGCGCCTGGCGGATGTTGGGGCGGTGTGCAACGCGCAGATCAGTCCTGCCCGGATGGGGGAGTTTTGCCGGCTGGATGCCGCCGGCGAGGCGCTGATGAAGAATGCGTTTCAGAAAATGGGGCTGACGGCCCGGTCGCATGACAGGATTCTCCGGGTGGCCCGGACGATTGCGGATCTGGATGGGGAGGCGGAGATTGGGGCCGCCCATCTGGCGGAGGCGATTCAGTATCGGAATACGGATATCCTGAAAGGATAAGGGGAAGATTGTGCTCGCCCTTGCGGGCGGGGGAGGGTTTCAGCCCTTTGAGGGCTGGCCCAATGCACCCCCCATTTTCTCTTTTTATTCCCGGAATAAAAAGAGAAAACGGGCCGTGCACGGTCCAAAAGAGAAAAACAAGGGGATACGGTTACGGGGGCGCGCCTACACCTTGGGAAGAAACCAGGCATATCCCTGCCCGCGGCGCAGTGCGGGCGGGGGTTTTGGCAGTCTTCGAATCGACCAGCGCCGTTTTTAGTTCGGAGGAAAACCGCAGCCACCTCTCTACCAGTAGGCCTTTCCTCCTAAAACGAACTTCCCCCAGCGCTCCACCCCCCACAAAAAAAGCAAAGGTCCCTCCTGGGACCTTTGCTTTTTTCACTTACTCCGCGAGAACCGGAACCTCCGGCATCTCCGGCTGGGGGGCTTCTTCCTCCCCCTCATTGGAATTGGCCTCGGGAATCAGCTTTTCCGCCTCCGCGTGATAGGCCTGAAGCCCTGTGCCCGCCGGAATCAGCTTGCCGATAATGACATTCTCTTTCAGTCCGGCCAGGCGGTCGCTCTTGCCCTTGATGGCGGCTTCCGTCAGCACCTTCGTCGTCTCCTGGAAGGAGGCGGCGGAGAGGAACGAGTTCGTCGCCAGCGACGCCTTGGTGATGCCCATCAGAAGCTGCGTACCCGAGGCGGGACGCAGGGGCTCGCCGTTCTCCTGTGTCTCTCCGGCGGCGTTCCGGCGCTGAATCTCTTCGTTGGCATTCTCCAGCTCCAGAACATCCACCATAGAGCCGTCCAGCAAGTTCGTGTCGCCCGCGTCTTCCAGGCGGACTTTCCGCATCATCTGGCGGACGATAACCTCAATATGCTTGTCGTTGATATCCACGCCCTGCTGGCGGTAGACCCGCAGGACTTCCTGAATCAGGTAGTTATACACCGCGTCCGCGCCCCGGATACGGAGCACGTCGTGGGGGTTCAGCGCGCCGTATGTCAGCTGCCGCCCTGCCTCAATAACGTCTCCGTCCTTCACCAGCAGGCCCGTGTGGGGCACGGCATAGGTCCGGGTATCCCCGTCGGGGGCGGTGACGATGATATTCAGCAGACTGCCCTTGGTGGCCTCCTCGAACTTGACCGTGCCGCCGATTTCCGCCAGAGTCGCCATACGCTTGGGCTTCCGGGCCTCGAACAGCTCCTCGACACGGGGAAGGCCCTGGGTGATATCCCCGCCGGCCAGACCGCCGGTGTGGAAGGTACGCATGGTCAGCTGAGTGCCGGGCTCGCCGATGGACTGGGCCGCGATGATGCCCACCGCCTCGCCGGGGCCCACGGCCTTGGAGGTAGCCAGGTTCATGCCATAGCACTTGGCGCACACGCCGCTGGGGGCCTTGCAGGTCAGGACGGTGCGGATCATCACTGTGGGCTTCTTGTCCGGGCCGCCGCTGGGGTCGAACTCGCAGCGGTCCCCGGGGCGGACGTTCTCCTGCACCCACTTCCGGGATTCCAGGAGCTTGTCTTCGCTGCCGTCCATCATTTTGCCGCTGCTCAGCAGCACCTCGCCGGTGTCCGGGTCCACCACGTCGCCCACCAGGTACCGGCCCCGGAGACGGTCGGACAGCTTTTCAATGACCTGCCCGTTTTCGCTGATCTCGGAGACCTTGATGCCGTGGGTCACATGGCAGTCCTCTTCCCGGATGATGACCTCCTGGGAGACGTCCACCATCCGGCGGGTCAGATAGCCGGAGTCGGCGGTCCGAAGGGCGGTGTCCGCCAGGCCCTTTCGGGCGCCCCGGCTGGAGATGAAGTACTCCAGCGCCGTCAGGCCCTCCCGGTAGTTGGCCTTGATGGGAATTTCGATGGTCTTGCCGGCGGTGTTGGCGATGAGGCCCCGCATGCCCGCCAGCTGGCGAATCTGCTTCTGGGAGCCACGGGCGCCGGAGTCCGCCATCATGAAGATGGGGTTGTAGCGGTCCAGGTTCTCCTGGAGGGCGTCGGACACGTCCTCGGTGGTCTTCTCCCACTCCTGAACCACGTTGCGGTACCGCTCCTGGTCCGTCATGAAGCCCATCTTGTATTGGGTTTCGATGTCCAGCACCTTCTGCTCCGTCTCCCGAACCATCTCGTACTTCTTGGGAGGGATGGCCATGTCGGAGATGGAAACGGTGATGGCGGCCTGGGTGGAGTACTTGTAGCCCGTGGCCTTGATGGCGTCCAGCACCTCGGCGGCCATGGTGAAACCGTGCTTGTTGATGGTTTTATCCACGATTCCCCCCAGCTGCTTTTTGCCGCAGGTCTCGGTAATCTCATAGTCGCAGATGTGGGCGGGATCGCTGCGGTCCACAAAGCCCAGGTCCTGGGGAATGTTGTGGTTGAAGATGATACGGCCCGGGGTGATTTCCACAATGCGGGTATGCTCCACGCCGTTCACGGTGCAGGTCCGGCGGACCAGAATGGGGCAGTGGGGACCGATGACGCCCGCGTTATAGGCCATGAGGGCCTCGTCTTCGTTGGCGTAAGCCCACATGGGCTTATAGGAGGCCTTCCGCTTGTACGGAAGGATCAGTTTCTCTCCCCGCTCCTTCGCGGCTTTGACCGCGGCCTCGTTCTCCGCGTCAAGGGCCCTGTTCTCCGCCTCAATGGCCTCGTTGGCCGCCAGGAAGCTGTCGGCGTCCACCGGGCCGCCGGCGGTGAGGTCCGTGTCTCCCGCGTCCACGCACCAGACCGCCTCCGCGCCCTTCTCGGCGCTGCCCATGCGGTCCATGGTCAGGTAGTAGCTGCCCAGCACCATGTCCTGGGTGGGAACGGTGACGGGGCCGCCGTCCTGGGGACGGAGGAGGTTGTTGGCGGAGAGCATCAGGATACGGGCCTCGGCCTGGGCCTCGGCGGACAGGGGGACGTGAATGGCCATCTGGTCGCCGTCGAAGTCGGCGTTGAAGGCCGTGCAGTTCAGGGGGTGGAGCTTCAGGGCCCGGCCGTCCACCAGCACCGGCTCAAAGGCCTGGATGCCCAGACGGTGCAGCGTGGGGGCCCGGTTCAGCATGACGGGGTGGTCCTTGATGATGACGTCCAGGGCGTCCCAGACCTCCGTCACGCCCTTGTCCACCATCTTCTTGGCGGACTTGATGTTGTTGGCGGAGCAGTCCTCCACCAGCTTCTTCATGATGAAGGGGCGGAAGAGTTCCACCGCCATCTCCTTGGGCACGCCGCACTGGTAGATTTTCAGCTCCGGGCCCACCACGATGACGGACCGGCCGGAGTAGTCCACCCGCTTGCCCAGCAGGTTCTGGCGGAAGCGGCCCTGCTTGCCCTTGAGCAGGTCGCTGAGGGACTTGAGGGCCCGGTTGTTGGCCCCGGTGACGGCCCGGCCCCGGCGGCCGTTGTCGATCAGAGCGTCCACGGCCTCCTGAAGCATCCGCTTCTCGTTGCGGACAATGATGTCCGGGGCGTTGAGCTGAATCAGCCGCTTCAGGCGGTTGTTCCGGTTGATGACCCGGCGGTACAGGTCGTTGAGGTCGCTGGTGGCGAACCGTCCGCCGTCCAGCTGGACCATGGGGCGAATCTCCGGCGGAATCACGGGCAGCACGTCGATGATCATCCACTCCGGCTTGTTCCCGGAGAGGCGGAAGGCGTCCACCACCTCCAGCCGCTTGACGATCCGGGCCTTCTTCTGGGTCTGGCCGGAGGAGGCCTTCAGCTCCGCATGGAGCTGCTGGGACAGGGCGTCCATGTCCACGTCCTGAAGCAGCTTCTTCACGGCCTCCGCGCCCATGCCGGCCTGAAAATCGTCCTCATACTTCTCCCGGTAGTCCCGGTATTCCTTCTCCGAGAGAATCTGGTTCCGGCTCAGGGGCGTCTCGCCGGGGTCCGTGACGATATAGTTGGCGAA
This sequence comes from Oscillospiraceae bacterium 38-13, assembly GCA_041223955.1. Taxonomy (GTDB): domain Bacteria; phylum Bacillota; class Clostridia; order Oscillospirales; family Oscillospiraceae; genus Oscillibacter. The sequence continues at coordinate 64,652 of JBCLRG010000009.1, forward strand.
ATACAGCACCTTCTCCAGAATCCGGGGGCTGATGTCCAGCAGCAGGCCCATCCGGGAGGGGATGCCCTTGAAATACCAGATGTGGGACACGGGGGTGGCCAGCTCGATGTGGCCCATCCGCTCCCGGCGGACCTTGGCCCGGGTGACCTCCACGCCGCAGCGGTCGCAGATTTTGCCCTTGTAGCGGATCTTCTTGTACTTGCCGCAGTGGCACTCCCAATCCTTGGTGGGCCCGAAGATGCGCTCACAGAAGAGGCCGTCCCGCTCGGGCTTCAGGGTGCGGTAGTTGATGGTCTCGGGTTTCTTCACCTCGCCGTAGGACCAGATGCGGATCTGCTCCGGGGAGGCCATGCCGATTTTAATCGTATCGAAGGCAATATTGCCGCCGGTCTTGTTGTCGGTCATATTGCGCGTTCCTCCTTCATTGGTCCGGCGCTGCCGGAATATTCAACGAACGCATCATTCGTCGTCCTCGTCCTCGCCGTCGCTGTAGCCGGCGCCGATATCCGCCCCGGCATCCTCGGGGGCGTCCTCAATGTCATAGCCGGACTCCTGGAACTCCGCCTCAATGTCCTCGGCAAGGGTGCTGCGGTTCCGCTCATCGTCTGCGTCCATCCGGGCCAGGTTGAAGGTGTCCATGGCGTCCTCGTCCTCCCGGAGCTCGATGGGATTGCCCTGGACGTCCAGGACCTGGATATCCAGGCACAGGGACTGGAGCTCCTTCACCAGCACCTTGAAGGACTCCGGCACGCCGGGCTGGGGCACGTTGTGGCCCTTGACAATGGCCTCATAGGTCCGGACACGGCCCGTCACGTCGTCGGACTTGACGGTCAGAATCTCCTGAAGGGTATAGGCCGCGCCATAGGCCTCCAGGGCCCAGACCTCCATCTCGCCGAAGCGCTGGCCGCCGAACTGGGCCTTGCCGCCCAGGGGCTGCTGGGTGACGAGGGAATAGGGACCGGTGGACCGGGCGTGAATCTTATCGTCCACCAGGTGGTGGAGCTTGAGGAAGTAGACGTAGCCCACCGTGACCTTGTTGTCGAAGGGCTCGCCGGTGCGTCCGTCGTAGAGGACGCTCTTGCCGTCGGGGCTCATGCCCGCCTCGGCCAGCATGGCCTGAATGTCCTCCTCCCGCGCGCCGTCGAAAATGGGAGTGGCGACCTTGCAGCCCAGCGCGTGGGCCGCGCAGCCCAGATGGACCTCCAGCACCTGGCCGATGTTCATACGGCTGGGCACGCCCAGGGGGTTCAGCACAATGTCCAGCGGCGTGCCGTCGGGAAGGAAGGGCATATCCTCCTGGGGCAGGACCCGGGACACGACGCCCTTGTTGCCGTGGCGTCCGGCCATCTTGTCGCCCACCTGAATCTTCCGGCGCTGGGCGATATAGACCCGGACCACCATGTTCACGCCGGGGCCCAGCTCATCGCCGCCTTCCCGGGTAAAGACCTTGGTGTCCAGCACGATGCCGCTCTCGCCGTGGGGGACCTTCAGGGAGGTGTCCCGGACCTCCCGGGCTTTCTCGCCGAAGATGGCCCGGAGGAGGCGCTCCTCGGCGGTGAGGTCCGTTTCGCCCTTGGGCGTGACCTTGCCCACCAGGATATCCCCGGCCTTGACCTCCGCGCCCACGCGGATGATGCCGTTTTCGTCCAGGTCCTTCATGGCGTCCTCGCCCACGTTGGGGATATCCCGGGTGATCTCCTCGGGGCCCAGCTTGGTGTCCCGGGCGTCGATCTCAAATTCCTCGATGTGGATGGAGGTATACAGGTCCTCCCGGACCAGGCGCTCGTTGAGGAGGACGGCGTCCTCGTAGTTGTAGCCCTCCCAGGTCATGAAGCCCACCAGGATGTTCCGGCCCAGGGCGATTTCGCCCTGCTCGGTGGCGGGGCCGTCCGCCAGGACGGTGGGGTCGATGACCTGTCCGTCGGGGCCCACGCTCCGTCCGTGGACCCGCTCGCCCACCTCGACGATGGGCCGCTGGTTGATGCAGGTGGTGTGGTTGGAGCGGAGGAACTTCACCAGCTTGTAGTCCTTGGTCTCCCCCCGGTCGTACTTGACGGTGACGTGGCGGGCGTCTACGGCGGTAACGACGCCGTCGCCCTCCGCCAGAACCACGATTTCGGAGTCGATGCAGATCTTGTGTTCCATGCCGGTGCCCACGATGGGGGCTTCGGGCCGAAGCAGGGGCACGGCCTGACGCTGCATGTTGGCGCCCATGAGGGCCCGGTTGGCGTCGTCGTTGGGGAGGAAGGGAATCATGGCGGTGGCGATGGAGACCATCATCCGGGGGCTGACGTCGATGAAGTCGATCATCTCCCGGTCCACGTCCACGATCTCGTCCCGGTGCCGCCCGGTGATACGGGCGTTGATCAGGCAGCCGTTCTCATCCACGGGCTCGGCGGCCTGGCCGACGATGTAGTTGTCCTCCTCGTCGGCGGTCATATAGGTGATGGTATCGGCGACCCGGCCGGTGGCCTTGTCCACGGCCCGGTAGGGGGCCTCAATAAAGCCGTACTCATTAATGCGGGCATAGGTGGACAGATAGGAGATCAGGCCGATGTTGGGACCTTCCGGAGTCTCAATGGGGCACATGCGGCCATAGTGGCTGTAGTGGACGTCCCGGACCTCCATGTTGGCCCGCTCCCGGCTCAGGCCGCCGGGGCCCAGGGCGGAGAGGCGGCGCTTATGGGTCAGCTCCGCCAGAGGGTTGGTCTGGTCCATGAACTGGCTCAGGGGGCTGGAGCCGAAGAACTCCTTGATGGCGGCGGTAACGGGGCGGATGTTGATGAGGCTCTGGGGGGTGACGATGTCCATGTCCTGAATGGTCATGCGCTCCCGGATGACCCGCTCCATGCGGGAGAAGCCGATGCGGAACTGGTTTTGCAGCAACTCGCCCACGCAGCGCAGGCGGCGGTTGCCCAGGTGGTCGATGTCGTCCCGGACAGAGATGCCCCGGGCCAGGCCGTTCATATAGTTGATGGACGTGAGGATATCGTCCACGATGATGTGCTTGGGAATCAGCTGGTCCTTGTGGAGGGCTATCTGGTCCAGCAGCTCCTCGCCGCTGTACTGGCCCAGCAGCTCCTGAAGGACGTCGAACCGGACCCGCTCCTTGATGCCGCAGGTCTTCAGGGGATCGAAGTCCACGTAGCGGCTCATGTCGCACATGCCGTTGGAGATGACGCGGAGGGGGGTGCCGTCCACGTCGATGGTCACATCGCTGACGCCCACATCGTCCAGCATCCGGGCGTCGGCCTTGCTCAGGAGCGCACCCTCGTCGAAGAGGATCTCGCCGGTGGCGGGGTCCGCCACGGGGTAGACCAGCTTCCGCCCCGTGATCCGCTGCCAGAGGGAGAGTTTTTTGTTGAACTTGTACCGGCCCACCACGGAGAGGTCATACCGCCGGGGGTCGAAGAAGAGGCCGTTCACCAGGGTCTCGGAGGCCTCCACCGTAGGGGGCTCGCCGGGACGGAGGCGGCGGTAGATTTCCAGCATGGCGTCCTCATAGGACTTGCAGGGGTCCTTCTCCAGGGTGGCCGCGATGCGGGGGTCGTCTCCGAAGCGGTCCAGAATCTCCTGGTCCGACTTCAGGCCGATGGCCCGGAGGAGGCATGTGACGGGAATCTTCCGGTTCTTGTCGATGCGGACCCAGAAGAGCTCGTTGGAGTCGGTCTCGTATTCCAGCCAGGCACCCCGCTGGGGGATAACCTGGGAGGTGAGGATGGGCAGGTCGGTCTTGATGTCCACCTCATAGCCGTAATATACGCCGGGAGAGCGGACGATCTGGGAGACCACCACCCGCTCCGCGCCGTTGATGACAAAGGTGCCGGAGTGGGTCATGAGGGGGAAATCTCCCATGAAGATCTCCTGCTCCTTGATCTCCTCGGTCTCCTTGTTCCGCAGGCGGACCTTGACCTTCAGCGGGGCGGCGTAGGTAGCGTCCCGGGCCTTGCACTCCTCCACGTCATACTTGGGCTTCTCGTCCATCTTGTAATCGATGAAGGTCAGCTCCAGGTTGCCCTGATAGTCCGCAATCGCGCCCACGTCGGCGAAGACCTCCCGGAGGCCGGTTTCCAGGAACTCCTGATAGGAGGTCTTCTGGATTTCCAGAAGGTTGGGCATGGGAACGACTTCTTCATACCGGGCGAAGTTCTTGCGAAGGGTTTTGCCGTAATACTTGTCTTTTGCCATCTTCACATTCACCTTTCTTCCGCCCCCGCCTGTGGCGGCAGGAGAGGCAAATTCAAGAGCCAGCGCTTCCGGAGGGCCCGGGCATTCCCCGAAGAAACATGTCGGAAAAGGAAGGATTTCCCGCGCCGCCCGGAGGCGGGGCAAACACGATACGCGGGGCGGTGTTGTTAAAAACCTTTCGCTTAACCCTTGCATTCTTCTGGGAAATATGCTATACTCCCATTAAGGTACAAAAGCGGATGCCGCGCATCCGTTGCCGATAAGTGCCTCATTGTACCATGCCCTTCCAGCTTTGTCAAGAGCTGCGGGGCATTTTTTGCGCACTTTTTTACCTCTCCAAGTGATATGAACCCTCTGCCGAACCACCCTCCTCCGAAGATCGCCCCAACAACCCCTTTTTCGCAAGAGGCCCCCTTCAAAACCCACCGCCGCAAAAAAGGCCCGCCGGATTTTCCGGCGGGCCTTTCAAAGTCCAAACTCTTACTTATTGTCCACAGAGAACATATAGGCGATCAGCTCCACCATCTTGTTGGCATAGCCGCTCTCGTTGTCGTACCAGGACACAACCTTGACAAAGTTGTCGGTCAGGGACAGACCGGCCTTCTTGTCGAAGATAGAGGTGAGGGGGCAGCCCAGGAAGTCGCTGGAGACCACATCCTCGTCGGTGTAGCCCAGAATGCCCTTCAGCTCGCCCTCGCTGGCCTCCTTCATGGCCTTGCAGATGTCCTCATAAGAAGCGGGCTTCTCAAGACGGGCGGTGAGGTCGACGACGGACACGTCCAGGGTGGGAACCCGCATGGAGATGCCGGTCAGCTTGCCGTTCAGCTCGGGGATAACCTTGCCCACAGCCTTGGCCGCGCCGGTGGAGGAGGGGATGATGTTGCCGGTGGCCGCGCGGCCGCCCCGCCAGTCCTTCATGGAAGCGCCGTCCAGCAGCTTCTGGGTGGGGGTGACGGAGTGCACGGTGGTCATCAGGCCCTCGACGATGCCGAACTTCTCGTTCAGAACCTTAGCGATGGGAGCCAGGCAGTTGGTAGTGCAGGAGGCGTTGGAGACATAGGTCATGTCGGAGGTGTACTTGCTGTTGTTCACGCCCATGACGAACATCGGTGTGTCGTCCTTGGAGGGAGCGCCCATGATGACGTGCTTGGCGCCAGCCTTGATGTGGCCCTCGCACTTGCTCTTCTCCAGGTGCTGGCCGGTGCACTCGCAGATATACTCCGCGCCCACGGAAGCCCAGGGGATGTCGCTGACTTCCTTGGCGGTGAAGACCTTGAACTCCTTGCCATCCACCACCAGAGCGTCGGCGGTGTAGGAGACCTCGCCGGGGAAACGGCCGTGCACGCTGTCATACTTCAGCATGTAAGCCATATACTCGGGGCTCATGAAGGGGTCGTTCAGGCCGACGACCTCGACGTCGTCACGCTTCAGAGCGGCGCGGAACACGATGCGGCCGATCCGGCCAAAGCCATTGATACCGATTTTCGCTTTCATAATACAGAACTCCTTTCGAAATTTGGTACAAATTGTACCCGGATGCCGTATAAACGATTGCGCAAACGATTTGTTTGGGTGATTTCCAGAAGTATACTATCACAACGTGAAGTTTTTGGCAATCATCATTTCGAACAACAATTTCCAGGGGCCGTTGTGAATTTTTGATAATATGGTGCCGGAGTCCGAAAACCCCGGCGGCTCTAGCGGCAGCCCGTCCGGAAAAGGATTCCCGCCCCGGGGAAAATTATGCGCCGGTGCCGGAGGCCGGCTCCTGGCATTCCGTGTTTCCGCCGAAAATTTCGCGCCAGCCTTGTGCAAAACATAAAAATTCCTCGAAACCGCCCTTCCGGGGTCTTGCCAAAGGCCGGAAACGGTGTTATATTTTTAAAAGAATAACGGCAAGGGAGGAACGTGCCATGCGCAAACGCCAGCTCCGCTGCGTCGTGTCCTTTCACACCACCGCCGGAGCCATGGCGGCGGAGCGCCTCTGCCGCCGGGAGGGGCTGGAGGGGAAGCTGATTTCCGTCCCCCGGAGCGTCACCTCCGACTGCGGGCTGGCCTGGTCCGCCCCGCCGGAGCTGCGGGAGACTCTGGAGCGCCGCTTCCGGGAGACCGGCGTCGAGGCCGCCGGATTCTATGAGCTGACGCTCTGAGGCCCTTTTTTCCGCGAAGCGTTATTCTGTAAAAAGAACAACAGTTTGAGGAGGAAGCAATGAAGGAAAATACGTTTGTCCGCCGCTACGGCCTGATAATACTGGCCGGGATTGTGGTGGGAGTGGCGGCGCTGCTTTTGACCGCCGCCGGGAACCCAAAGAACATGGGCTTCTGCATCGCGTGCTTTGAGCGGGACATCGCCGGAGCCCTGGGGCTCCACAGCGCCGGAAAGGTGCAGTACATCCGCCCCGAGATTCCCGGCATCGTTCTGGGGTCGCTGCTGTCCGCCCTGTGCTTCCGGGAGCTGAAGGCCCGGGCGGGGTCCTGCCCGGCCAGCCGCTTTGTGGTGGGGATGTTTGTGATGATCGGCGCGCTGGTCTTCCTGGGCTGCCCCCTGCGGATGGTGATCCGCCTGGGCGGCGGGGACCTCACCGCCGTGGCGGGACTGCTGGGCTTCCTGGCGGGCATTCTGGCCGGAGTGGTCTTTTTGAAGCGGGGGTTCTCCCTGGGCCGGGCCTATCCGGTTAAGCTCGGGGAGGGGCTGGCCCTGCCCGCCGTGATGGTGGGGTTTCTGGCGCTGCTTCTCCTGGCCCCCGGACTGCTGAAGTTCTCCGAGGAGGGCCCCGGCTCCATGCGGGCCTTCTGGGTGATCTCCCTGGCGGCGGGACTGGTTGTGGGCTTCCTGGCCCAGAGGAGCCGCCTGTGCATGGCCGGTGGACTGCGGGACGCCTTCCTGATTCGGGATTTCACTCTGCTGGCGGGTTTTCTGGCCATCTGGGCCACCGTCACCGTGGGGAATCTCATTCAGGGGAACTATCAGCTCTCTGCTCTCTCCCAGCCCATTGCCCACAGCCAGCACCTCTGGTCCTTCCTGGGCATGGCCCTGGCGGGATGGGGTTCCATCCTTCTGGGAGGCTGCCCCCTGCGCCAGCTGATTCTGGCGGGCGAGGGCAACGGCGACGCCGCCGTGACGGTGCTGGGCATGATCGTGGGCGCGGCCGCCGCTCATAACTTCGGTCTGGCGGGGAACGCGGACAGCGTTGTGGACGGTGTATATAAGGTAGGCGGCATTGGAACGGCGGGCATGTTCGCGGTGGGAATTGGTTTTGTGGTCCTGCTGGCGGTGAGCCTGCTCCATCTCCCCGGAAAGGAGGAAGCACGATGATCGACGCGAGAGGGCTGTCCTGTCCCCTGCCCGTAGTGATGACCCAAAAGGCGGTCCAACAGGGCGCGCCCGCCACGCTGGAGGTTCTGGTGGACGCTCAGGTGGCGGTGGAGAACATCACCCGCTACGCCCACTCCCAGGGCTACAGCACGAAGGTAGAGACGCAGGGGCCGGATTTCAAGCTGACCCTGAGCAAATAAGAGGGTACGAAAGGGCCGCGCTTCTTCCGAAGCGCGGCCCTCGGCATGCGTTTTCCCGCCGTTCGTTCTCTTTACAATCTCTCAAGCAGAACTTTTCCGGCGCCCGGCAGTCAAAAATCCGCCGGTTCCGCCTTTTTCTGGCACTCACTGCATGCTCTATCATGAATCGAAATAATGCCTCCGCATTCAGGGCAGGTATACTTTGCCTTTTGCTGCTCCATGAAGCGCTCCACTCCATAAGACTGAACGAAACAGCTGTGTTTTATAAGACTTGCCTGATAACGCTTGTTATAGCTTTTTTCAAGGTTCTTTATCAGCCTGCATGGAAACTCAAAACATTTAAAGCAGTAAAGCACCTGTTTTTCTTTGGCGCAGTCCTTTATTTTGCATTTGCGGCAGTGCTCCGGCTTTCCCTGATCGCTGTTCAGGCATCCGGCACACGGTTTTTTGTGGGAACAGTGCTTATAGCAAACCATGCAATTCATTCCGCAGGGAGCGAACATAGCGGTATCCATATTTTCATTGGGCATTTGCATAACCGGCGGTCTCCTTCCTGACTGGCCGTTTCGATTCCGCCGCAGGCGCGGCCCTTTCCGCTTGACGGGGAAAACCCCAAAGCCGTATAATTAGCAGGAACAACCCGTACGCACAGCGCCCCTTAAAAACCGGCCCGAACGCACCGGCCCGGGCTATTATATAAAGGAGGTCCCCCATGCCCCACACGAAAGAAAAGAAGCGCGTACTCCTCATCGGCACCGGCGGCACCATCGCCTCAGAGGTCACGGAGGGAGGCCTGGCCCCGGAGCTGACCACGGAGCAGCTGCTCCGCCACGTCCCCGGCATTTCGGAGCTCTGCTCTGCGGACTGCCTCCAGCTCCTGAACCTGGACAGCACCAACATCGGCCCCGCCCACTGGCTGCAAATGGCCCGCTGCCTCCGGGAGAACTACGGCCGGTATGACGGCTTTGTCCTCACCCACGGCACGGACACCATGGCCTATACGGCGGCGGCGCTGAGCTACCTGGTGCAGGGCAGTCCGAAGCCCATTGTGCTCACCGGGGCGCAGAGGCCCATCGGCTTTGACTCCACAGATTCCAAGACGAACCTGTCGGACGCCTTCCGCTGCGCGGCGGAGGACCTGCCGGGGGTATCCATTGTGTTTGACGGCAAGGTGATATTGGGCACCCGGGCGAAAAAGACCCGGTCCAAGAGCTTTCAGGCCTTTTCCAGCATTAATTATCCCCATCTGGGCATTCTGCGGGACGGGGTTCTGATGCGGTATATCCGCCAGGACTGCGGCGCGGTTCCGCTGTTTTATGAGCGGCTGAACACGAAGGTGGCGCTTTTGAAGCTGGTTCCGGGCATGGACCGGGAGGCGGCGGACTTTCTGCTGGAGAGGAACGACGGCCTGATTATTGAGAGCTTTGGCGTCGGTGGCCTTCCGGAGACGGGGGGATTTTATCACTGCGTGGATGAGGCCATGGCGGCGGGGAAGACGGTTGTTATCACAACGCAGGTGGAGAATGAGGGGAGTGATGTGGGGGTTTATCATGTGGGACATGCGCTGAAGAATAAACTGGGCGTTTTGGAGGCCTATGATATGACCACCGAGGCGGTGGTGGCCAAGCTGATGTGGATTCTGGGGCAGACGCGGGAGCGGGAGGAGGTGGAGAGGATTTTTTATACGCCGGTGGCGAGGGATATTTTGTGGCCCACATAAGTGTGGGGGATTTTGCTCGCCCTTGCGGGCGGGAGGATTTCAGCCATGAAGATGGCTGGTGCTTTGCACCCCCCATTTTCTCTTTTTATTCCCGGAATAAAAAGAGAAAACGGGCCGTGCACGGTCCAAAAGAGAAAAACAAGGGGATGCGGTTTACGGGGGCGCGCCTGGACTTTGGGAAGAAACCAGGCATGTCCCTGCCCGCGGCGCAGTGCAAGCGGGGGTTTTGGCACTCATCGAATTGACCAGCGCCGCTTTTAGTTAGGCCTTGTTTGAAAATTGGCGGAATGCCCAACGGCGAGAGATTTTTTCGCCAATCAAGGCAAATTTTCGCAGGCGGGCTGACGCCCGGCAAGGAAATTTAACGCAGAGTGGCGGAAAAAGATCCGCCGTTTGGGCGTTTCGACATTTTTCAAACAAGGCCTAAGCACTAAACCCAAAACCGCCCTTTAGCGGCCCTCTATCTCCTCCATGCTCACTGGCTCGGCCAGGAAGACCTGCCCATACCGGTCCCTCAGCACCTCTATGGCCCAGTTGGCCCCCTCTTCCCCCTCAAAAATGCCGAATACCGCCGGTCCGGAACCGGACATCGCCGCGCCCAGCGCTCCACATCGAAGCAGTATATCCTTAATATGAGTAATCTCTTCAGACTCCTCCGCCTCCAGTACGCCTTCAAACACATTCCCAATTCGCTCCGCAATACCCCGCAAGTCCCCCCGCTCCAGCGCGGAGACCATCCCGTCCACATCCGGATGGTACTGCCCCCCCTTCCCGAAGTGGAGACGTGCAAACATCCCGGCGGTCGGCAGATCAAACTCCGGCTTACAAATCACAAACCGGCACTCCGGCAGGGGCTTTAGGCTGGTCAGGACCTCGCCCCGTCCCTCCGCCAGGGCGGTTCCTCCCCGGACGCAGAAGGGCATGTCGCTGCCAATCTGCCCGCCGGTTTCCTCCAGCTCTTTCAGGGACATCCACGGCGCGTAATTCTCCCGCAGCAGACGGAGCAGAGCCGCCACATCGGCACTGCCGCCCCCCAGTCCCGCGTAGGCGGGGGTGCGTTTTTCCAGCGTGACCCGCAGTCCCGGCATAGGCTGGCCCGCCGCGCGGAAAAAGGCCTCCGCCGCCCGCTGTTCCAGAGTCTTTCGGTCCTCCGGAGGCGTGAAGCCCTCTGCGGACAGGGTGAATCCCCCCGTCGTTTCCTCCAGCGAAACCGTGTCGCAGAGGCTCACCGTCTGCATGACCATGCGCATTTCATGATACCCGTCCTCCCGGCGGCCCAAGATATCCAGAGCCAGGTTGATTTTGGCCGGAGCGGTTCTTTTTTTCATAGGTTCTCCTTTCTCAAAGCGCTTCCCTCAAAAGCCCATATCCGCCAGTTCTTTTACCAGACGGATATAGAATTCCCCCGCCTGAAACCTGGGACGCCGCCGTCCCCCTACGCTGTCCTGATGGGAGACGCCCTCCAGCGTCCCCCGGTAAACGCCCCAGACGGCGGAGTCCGGAGAGACCAATCCGTCCGTGGGGGCGTCGGCCTTTGTCAGCCAGAGCTGGACCCGGTCCATGGGGTCCCAGCCCGCCCGGTCCAGCCGGGCCCCCCAGCTCTGGTAGTAGACCTGCGGGCTGTCCGGGTTCTCCCGGTTGAAACGGGCCATGGCTTCCGGAGTCAGCCCGGAGACCGCGGCGGAGAAGTCCGGGTTCCGGTCTCCCCGGGCCCGCCAGAAGCGCTCCAGCCCCCGCCCGGCGAGGCCGCACACCCGCTCCCGCTCCAGCCAGACCGCCGCCGCCCTGGAACCGTGGTGCGGGGTACAGATGGTGGTGAGGGAAGCGGTCCTCCCGGCGAAGCCCAGGGTGGAGATGAGGTACCGGGCTTCCAGCCCGCCCTTGGAGTGGGCCAGAAGGTTCAGCTTTTCGCTGCCCGTCTCCTCCAGAATCGCCTCCCCCCGGCGGAGCAGGGCTTCCGCGTTGCCGGAGATGCTGCCCCAGGCGTCCTGGCCGCTGAGGAATACCTGAGCGCCCCGTTCCCGCAGCGTCTCCGCCACCCGGCCCCAATAGGGGAATATCCAGTCGTCCCGGCAGTTCAGGCCATGAATCAGCAGGATGGGATATCGGGTCCGGCAGTCCGTCATGGAACCCCTCCTCTCCATTCTCGGCGGGGCGCGCGGGCGCTTGCCGCCGGGAATATATTGCCCTGATTTTATCACGGAAGCCCGTCCCGTTCAATACGCAAATCCCCGCCTCCGGCTCGGAGGCGGTTTCTTGGTCGAAAGGATTGACATTTCCACAAATGACCGTTATCATAAGAGAATCTGCACAGAGCGGTTTTTCCGCTCTGAATCTTCGCAGTGAACTATACGAGAGAGGAACGAGGAAATTATGAAACGGGAGCGTTTTCAATCCCGCCTGGGCTTCCTGCTGGTAAGCGCGGGCTGTGCCGTGGGTATCGGCAACGTGTGGAAATTCCCCTATGTCACCGGGGAGAACGGCGGCGGCGTGTTCGTGCTGTTCTACCTGCTCTTCCTGGCCATCATGGGCGTGCCGGTGCTGACCATGGAGCTCGCGGTGGGCCGTGCCAGCCGCAAGAGCGCCGTACAGGGCTATCAGGCCCTTCAGAAGCCGGGAAGCAAGTGGCATATCCACGGCTGGTTCTGCGTGGCGGGCTGCTGTCTGCTGATGATGTATTACACCACCGTCTCCGGCTGGATGCTGGGCTATTTTGTCAAGTTTGCCGGGGGGGCCTTTTCCGGCCTGACCGGCGAAGCGGTGGATAACGTGTTCTTTTCCATGCTGGGGAGTCCCTCGGAGATGACCCTCTGGATGGCCGTCACGGTGCTGGCGGGCTTCCTGGTGGTGAGCTTCGGCCTGCAAAAGGGCCTGGAGCGCATCACGAAGGTGATGATGCTGGGCCTGCTGGCCCTCATCGTGGTGCTGGCCGTCCACAGCCTGACCCTTCCCGGCGGAATGGAGGGCATGAAGTTCTATCTCCTGCCCGACTTCGGCCGGGCGGCGGAGGCGGGCCTGGGCAACGTGATCACCGCTGCCATGAATCAGGCCTTCTTTACCCTGAGCCTGGGCATCGCCGCCATGGAGATTTTCGGCAGCTACATGAGCCGGGACAACACCCTCACCAGCGAAGCGGTGCGCATCTGCGTGCTGGACACCTTCGTGGCCCTGATGGCGGGCCTGATCATCTTCCCCGCCTGTTTCGCCTTTGACGTTCAGCCGGACCAGGGCCCCACCCTGATCTTCATGATTCTGCCCAAGGTCTTCATGAACATGGCGGGGGGCCGCCTGTGGGGCACGCTGTTCTTCCTGTTCATGACCTTCGCCAGCTTCTCCACGGTCATCGCCGTCTTCGAGAACCTTCAGGCCAACGCCATCGACAACTTCGGCTGGTCCCGGAAGAAGGCCGCGCTGGTAAACTGCGTCTTCATTCTCATCGCCAGCATGCCCTGCGTCCTGGGCTATAACCTCTGGAGCAGTCTCCGCCTCATCGGAGGCCGGGACGTGCTGGACAGCGAGGACTTCCTGGTTTCGAACCTGCTGCTGCCTCTGGGTTCTCTGGTGTACCTGCTCTTCTGCGTCAGCAAAATGGGCTGGGGCTATGACCGCTACCTGGAGGAGGCCAACGCCGGAAAGGGCCTCAAGATGCCCCGCTGGCTGTGGCCCTACTTCCAGTTCGTGCTGCCGGTCCTGATCCTGATTATTCTCATCCAGGGCCTTCTGTAAACCTTATACACAAACCAAAGGCGGCGGGAAAATCCCGCCGCCTCAGGCTGTCGAAAAAGGATTTTCGCCAGCCTGAGCAAGTTTTCAAAACGTTAAAAAACGTTTTGAAAACTTATGATTGAAAACGAAAGGAACCCTTCCTGGGTTCCTCTCGTAACTCTCCTCCTTCCCGTCGAGGATGGTTTTTACGGTTTTTCGACACTCTGAGGCGGCGGGAAAATCCCGCCGCCTTTCTCATGCTCATGACTTTTTTAAAACGCCACCTTCATGCACAGCGCCACCAGACACAGGATAATGGCGCAGGGCACATAGACATACCGCCCGATGTTGTACCACAGAGCGCCGGGAGCCCGGTCCGTCCCCTTGGACACCTCGTCCATCAGGTCCTCCCGCTTCATGACCCAGAACCAGCTCACCGCCCCCAGGGACGCGCCGATGGGGATGATGTAGATGGACACGATATCCATCCAGGGGCCCCACTTGAAAATGGGCTCCATATTCAGGCCGATGCCCAGGCACACCACGCACAGCACCACCAGCATAACCTTCCGGCTCAGCCGGGGGAACTTGTGGAGCAGGGATTCTCCCACTGCCTCGAACATGTTCTGGAGGGAGCTGACCCCGGCGAAAATCATGGCCACGTAGAGAATCACGGCAAAGAGCCGTCCCAGCGGGATGTCCTGCAAAATCCGGGGCAGGGTGACAAAGAGCAGGGAAGGCCCGGCCCCGATATCCAGCCCGTAGGCAAAGCAGGCGGGAATCATCACCAGCGCGGCCACCAGGGCGGCGATGGTGTCAAAGAGGGCCGTGCGCCGGGCCAGCTTCGCCACGTCCTCCGCCGTGTCCAGGTACGCGCCGTAGACGATCATGCCGCTGCCGGTGATGGACAGGGAGAAGAAGGCCTGTCCCATAGCCCAGATCCACACCATGGGGTCCAGCAGTTCTTCCCACCGGGGGGCGAACATGTAGCGGTAGCCCTCCGCCGCGCCGGGGAGAAAGGCCACCCGCACCGCCAAAATCAGGAAGATGATAAAGAACAGGGGCATCATGACCTTGTTGCTCTTCTCAATGCTCTTGGCGCCCAGCAGCAGGGTGAGCAGGGTGCCCACCACCACGATCACATGGAAGGGGATCACGGAGTAATCCGCCAGGGAAAAGCTCTCAAACCACAGGGCGGTGTCCGCCGTCATCAGCTCGCCGGTGACGGACCCGGCAAAGGCCTTCAGCACATAGGCGATGATCACGGCATAGCCCAGGGCGATGCACATGGACCCGGCCAACGGAAGCCAGCCCAGGAGGCCCCCGGCCTTCCCCAGGCTCTCCTTCCGGGTTCCCCAGGCCATCTCATAAGCGCCCAGGGTGCCGGTTCTGGCCCGGCGGCCCGCAGCGTATTCGGCGGCCAGGCCCACGGCTCCAAAGAGCATCACGAAAATCAGGTAGGCGATCAGGAACGCGCCGCCGCCGTTGCTTCCCATCTTGGCGGGAAAGCCCCACACATTGGCCATGCCCACGGCGGAACCCACCGCCGAGAGGACAAAGCCCCACTGACTGCTGAACTGCCGTTTCTTTCCATCACCGCTCATAGATATAGTCCCTCCCTTTCTCGTTTCCCAAAGCAGGCGGGCAGGCCCCGCTTTTGCTGTTTTGCTGTTTTGCTGTTTTGCTGTTTTGCTGTTTTGCTGTTTTGCTGTTTTGCTGTTTTGCTGTTTTAAAGCATTATATCACAAAAGGCGGAAAAAAGGAAGCGCTTTTTCCGGCATCTGGAAATCCGGCACAAAGCGCCTCCGTTCCTGTGGTTCCCTAAGCCCCGGCGGATTCTCCCCGTTCCTCCCGGACCAGCTGCTCCAGCAGCTCCACCGCCGTGATAATCAGGATATCGCAGTGGGCGGCCGCGCCCAGCCTCCCGGCGGCGGGAGTGTTCTCCGTGACGCCGGGCCGGGCCTGAAGCAGGTCCCCGCAGCGGCTGTGGCCGAATACGCCGGCGAACCGCTTCCGGTACTCCCCGGCAATCCGGTAGAGGTTCCGCTTCGCGGCCTGGTCTCCGCTCTCGGAGAAGGGGAAGCAAAGGCTCAGAATCAGCACGGCCCCGCTGACCGCGCCGCAGACCTCCTCATGGCTGCCGCCGATGCCTCCGCCGAAGCCGCCCAGCAGGGGCAGGACTTCCTCCGGCGTCCTCCCCGCTAGACCGGCGCAGGCCCCCGCTACGGACTGGGCGCAGTTCCAGCCCTCCTTGTGATATTGATACGCCATGGCACAGCGATCCATGATATTGTCTCCTCTCGTTCAATCCGGCCGGAAGCCGTCTGTTATGAGGGCATTATACCAAGCCAGCGGAAAAAGCGCAACGGGAAAAAATCCCGCACCGCTGAAGAATCCGCCGCCGCTGCCCCGTAATAAATACAACGCCCCGCCAAAATTGAAAGGAGCTGATTCCATGACCGTCTTCTCCCTGAAGCTGACGGCGGTGGTCCTGATGACGCTGGACCACATCGGGTATTACTTCCCCGATACCCCCATCTTGCTGCGGTACCTGGGCCGCGGCGCCTATCCCCTGTTCCTCTTCTGCATGGTCCAGGGCTATGCCCACACCCGGAGCCGGAAGCGCTATCTCCTGCGGCTGTACCTGATGAGCCTCTTCATGACGGCCCTGGGCCGGTTCCTGGACGCCCGGTTCCCCACCGGGGAAGGCTATGGCAACCACAACATCTTCGTCCCGCTGTTCCTGACGGGCCTCCTCATCAGCTGCGTGGAGCTGTACCGGCAGGACCGGAAGCGGGGCGGGCTGCTGCTGGGAGCCGTTGCCCTGAGTCAGGTTCTCTACGCCCTCCTCCCCTTCCTGCTCCCCTTCACCCGGAATTTCAGCGGGGATGTTACCACCGGCATAGTTCCCTGTCTGGCGGTGAACGAGTTCGGCTTTGAGTTCATCGCGCTGGGCATGTCCATGTATTTCCTCCGGGACCGGCGGGATGCCCTGTCCGCCGTGTACCTGATCTTCTGCATTTACCAGTTCAGCACCGAGGCGCTGTTCGGCGTTTTCCCCGTCCAGTGGATGATGCTTCTGGCCCTGCCGCTGCTCCTCCGGTACAACGGGGAAAAGGGCCCGGGCTGGAAGTGGTTCTTCTACCTCTATTATCCCGCCCACACAACTCTCCTCTTCCTCCTCTCGGCTGTCTGAGCCAGAGAAAACCGCCGTCTCTCCGGAGATGAAACCCGGAGGGGCGGCGGTATGTATCCGGAAAGTCCGTCTTTTCAGGCCTTATTTTGCCTGCGCGGTGAAGTAGATAAAGAAGGTATCGCCCTCGCTGCCGTCCTCAAAGAGCTCCATATGGGAAATGGAGAAATCCTTTTCATCGGCGGGAACGTCGAACACCAGCATGCCCGTCCGGGACTCGCCCACGGCCAGGTCATACTCGGCGGGAAGCTGCTCGGCGGCCACGGTGTCCAGGTCGCCGTCCTCCCCCTCGGTGATGGCCCAGGCGTACTCGTCCGTCTCCTCGCTGGCGGTCCACTGGGCCTGGAAATCGTCGTCCCACATGGGCAGAGTCTCTTTAAAGGTATTCTTGATGGTCATCTCCACCACCAGGACCTGCTTGCCCTCAGGCGGGATGTGGCCATTGTAATCAGCGGTGGTATAGGCGCTGTCGACGGAAAAGTCCATGAACGCGGAATGGATGACATCGCCAATGCGGCCTTCTCCATAGCCGTCCTCGGCGTAGACCTCTCCGCTTCCGGCGCTGCTGCCGGACCCGCCGCCGCCGTCTTTTCCGCCGCAGGCGGTCAGGGCCAGAACCAGCAGCATCGCAAGAGCCAGGGTAAGTAATTGTTTCATCTCAGGAATCCCCCATTCTGTTTTCGCCCGCAAGGCGCCGGCCGCGCGGGGCTCCAAAGGCGGACGGCCTGAAACGTCCGTGGAGAAGGCGGCGGTTTTACGGGATAGAAAAATCATACTACGAACCGGGGTTTAAGTCAATATCTGCCGCCGGAAAACCGAAAAAACCGCGAGATTTTATGCGCTCCGTGTTTTGGGCGGCGGAGTCCCCCCAGTGCGCCGGATTTTTCTGAAAAAAGAAAGCGGCTGAAACGCCCTTCCGCCCTCAAATTCCGGACACGCTCCGGCAGATAAACCAGGCTTTCGGTTTTTTGTAACAATGCACACAGAAAATTTATAAGTAATGTACATTTCTTCTAGTCCTAATTGACACATATGTCGACATATGATAAAATGCGTTTGTTTTCGCAAACAGGGTCTCTTCGCCTTGTATCGCCTACGAGACAGCCGATACTGCCCCTGTAAGTCTCAGCCGGTACAAGCCGCGGCGGCCCGTGTTCGGGAAAGCATCAGAATCCACATGAAAAAAGGAGAAAAGAAGCGTATGAAAAAGAAGTTACTGGCTCTTGTACTGTCCCTGGCTATGGCCCTGTCCCTGGCCGCCTGCGGCGGAAAGGACAGCGGCGCGTCCAACGGCGGCGACGCCTCCAATGGCGGCGGCTCCGACACCCAGCAGGAAACTCCCTCCACCGACGGCTCCGTCAAGGTTGCCGTGGTCCTGAAAACCCTGGCCTCCGAGTACTGGGGCTATGTGAAGGCCGGCTGCGACGCCGCCGCCAAGGACCTGGGCGTGGAAGTCGTGGTCGTCGGCCCCGGCGCTGAGAGCGACATTGAGGGACAGGTCTCCATGATCGAGCAGCAGATCGGCGCGGGCTGCGACGCCATCGTCTGCGCCCCCAACGACGCCGGTGCGGCCATCGCCGCCCTCCAGTCCGCCATTGACCAGAACATTCCCGTCCTGGCGGTGGACACCAACGTGGGCATTGACGGCCAGACCTGCTTTGTGGGCACCTCCAACGTGGACGCCGCCAAGGAAGGCGGCCTGTGGGCCGCTCAGCAGGCCGGCGACGGCGCCAAGGCCGTGGTCATCTATGGCCAGGAGGGCGACAACACCTCCAACATGCGCCGCGAGGGCTATGAGGCCGCCTGCGCCGAGGCCGGTGTGGAGGTTCTCCAGGCTCTGTCCGGCCAGAACACCACCGACGGCGCCACTAAGACCATGGAGGACCTGCTGAACGCCTATCCCGATCAGATCGACATCGTCCTGTGCCACAACGACGATACCGCCATCGGCGCCATGAACGCCTGCACCTCCGCCGGTGTGGAGGACATCATCATCGTCGGCTTCGACGGCAACGAGTCCGCCGTGAACCTGATTCTGGCCGGTGAGCTGGTGAAGGCCACCGTCGCCCAGCAGCCCTACGAGATGGGCTACCAGGTGGTGGAGAACGCCGTGAAGGCCGCCAAGGGCGAGTCCGTTGACGAGGTTGTCAACGCTCCCGTTCAGGTGGTCACTGCGGAAAGCGGCCAGGCCTATCTGGACAACCTGGCTTCCATGAAGGGCTAAACGCCATGTCTCCAGCGGCGGGCGGGACGGCGGGTCCGTCCCGCCCGCCGTCATTAGGGTTTGTTCCGAACCTTCGGCATACTCCGGCTCCCCGGGAGGCGGAAGGGCGGGAACAGAGTCTGAGAAGCATCCGGATTACAGACTGACAGAATTGAGGTAATTTCATGGGCGAATACGTCGTCGAACTGAAAAATATTACCAAACGTTTCCCAGGCGTTGTCGCGTTGAAGGATATGTCCATCGGCATCCGGCCAGGAGAGATTCACGGCCTGATCGGAGAGAACGGCGCGGGCAAGTCCACGCTGATCAAGGTTCTCACCGGCGTCCACTCCCCGGAGGAGGGCGATATCTTCGTCGATGGCGAGAAAAAGGTTTTCAAGACCCCGGTCCAGTCCCGGGAGGCCGGCATCGCCTGTGTCTACCAGGAGCTGAACATTGTCAAGCAGCTCCCCGTGGCCGATAACGTCTTTATGGGACGGGCGGTCAAGAAGGGGCTTCTTCTGGACTATCCCCGCATGTACCGGGAGTCTGAGGAGGCGCTGAAATCCCTGGGCCACCCCGAAATTGACGTCCGCATGGAGTGCGGCAAGCTGGGCGTGGGCCAGCAGCAGATGGTGGAGATTGCCAAGGCCGTCTCCCTGGACGCCAAGCTCATCATCATGGATGAGCCCACGTCCTCCCTGGGCAAGGAGGAGATCACCCAGCTGATGGAGACGGTCCGGGGCCTGAAGGCCAAGGGCGTGGCCATCCTGTTTGTCTCCCACAAGCTGGAAGAGCTCTTCGAGCTCTGCGACCGGGTCACGGTCATGCGGGACGGCGAGCACATCATCACGGAGGACACCTGCAACCTCACAGAGGATTCCCTCATCACCGCCATGGTGGGCCGGGCGCTGGATAACCTGTATCCCAAGGAGTTCGGCGTCAAAGGCGATGTGTGGCTGGAGGCCCGGAACCTCAACGAGGCGGGGGTTCTCCACGACGTCAGCTTCCAGGCCCACGCCGGGCAGATCACCGGCTTTGCCGGGCTGGTGGGCGCGGGACGGACGGAGACCATGCGGGCCGTGTTCGGCGCGGATAAGCTGGACAGCGGCGAGGTCTATGTCAAGGGAGAAAAGGTGGACATCCGGACCCCGAAGGACGCCATCCGCCGGAAGATCGCCTTCCTGACAGAGGACCGGAAGGGGCAGGGACTGGTTCTCTCCCTGGATGTGCGGACGAATCTGATTCTGGCCAACATGAAGGGCTTCAGCAAGGGCCCCTTCCTGAACAAGGCCCAGATTGAGCAGTCGGGTCAGGAAAATGTGGCGGCGCTGAAGATCAAGACGCCCTCTCTGGACGAGGTGACGGCCCAGCTCTCCGGCGGCAACCAGCAGAAGGTGGTTATCGGAAAGTGGATGAATATCGACGCCGACATTTTCATCTTTGACGAGCCCACCCGGGGCATCGACGTGGGCGCCAAAATCGAGGTGTACCGTGTGATGAACGACATGGTAAAGGCCGGAAAATGTGTGATCATGGTCTCTTCCGAGCTGCCGGAGATTCTTGCCATGAGCGACCACGTGGTGGTCATGCGGGGCGGCCGGGTCATGGCCAACGTGGAGCGGGGCTCCGCGCATTTCAACTCGGAAGACATTATGAAAGCGGCCTGGGGAGGAGAGTTAAACTGATATGAAAAAGAAAAGTACCGTCAAAGAGCTGCTGGAAAAGCTCGGCACCGTAATGGCGCTCCTGATTCTGGTTGTAATCTTCTGCCTGGTTATGCCGGACAAATTCCCCCGCATCGGCAATATCATGAACATTCTGAAGCAGACGTCCATCAACTGCCTCATCGCGTCGGGCATGCTGTGCGCCCTGATTACCGCGGGCATCGACCTTTCCGTGGGTTCCAACTGCGTGCTGTGCACCTGCACCATCGGCGTGCTGCTCCAGAACTTCGGCATCACCAACGGCTTCATCCTGGCGATTGCCGGTCTGGCGGTCAGCACCTTCGCCGGGTTCATCAACGGCACGCTGCTGACCCGCCTGGACCTGCCCCATCCCTTCGTGTCCACCATGGGCATGAAGAACGTGCTCCTGGGTGTTGCGCTGGTTATCACCGGGTCGAAGTCCATCGGCTTCACCAACATGGGGGTAGACGGCCTGATGTGGATTGGCGGCGGCTCGATTGGCAAGGGGATGTTCTCCCCCAGCTTCCCGGGCATTCCCTTCTGCTTCATTCTGGTCATCGCCGTGTTCATTGTCTTTGACATCTTCCTGAAGCGGTCAGCTCTGGGCCGTCAGATTTACTGCTGCGGCGGCAACCCGGAAGCAGCGCGGCTGTCCGGCATTCCGTCCAAGAACGTGCTGACGTTTGTGTATTCGCTGTCGGGCTTCATGGCGGGCATGGCGGGTATTGTGTGCGTAGGCCGTCTGGCCACGGCCAATGCCAACGCGGGCGCTACATATGATAACGACGCCATCGCGGCGTGCATTGTGGGCGGAGCCTCCTTCACCGGCGGCAAGGGCACCATTTGGGGCACGCTGATCGGCGCGATGATTATGGCGGTTATCCGCAACGGCCTGAACCTGATGGGTGCGTCCAACGATTTGCAGTATATCGTGATTGGTGCGGTTATTATTCTGGCTGTTACCATCGACGTGGTCCGCAACAAGATGGAAGCGAATGCCCGGAAGATGGCGGCCCAGTAATGGGAACCGGTAAGTTTGGAAAGTAAAACAAGCGTGCGTAGAAGAGGACCGCTGTGGATATTATTCCGCAGCGGTCCTCTTTTTAGGGCTATGAGCAGGGGTGATGAAGTCATCCAGGTTTTAGACCAGATGGATCAGTTCTTTGACGCTGCCGGTGTACTCGCCGCCGTCCATGACGGTCAGGAATTTCTCCAGGTTCTCCTGGGACAGCTCCGGCAGCACACAGGCCGGATGGTTCAGCTCGTCAATGCTCTCATATTCGCCCAGGTGCTCATAGAGCCAGGGCATACTGCTGTCATAATCGGTAATAAAAAATTACTCATACTGATTACCGTCTATGCCGATCTTCTTCAAGGCGGCCTGTACGGTTTCCGTGTCGGTGGGGAATGCCACCCGCTCATAGGTAAGCTGACCTTCGTTGTATTTGCCCAGGTTTGTCAAATATCGCCATCTCCTTCCCCCTCCAATTTTTCTTTTATTCCCTCCATGATGTACTCCGCGCAGGGCAGGGCAATGGAGTTTCCCAGGGCCTTTTGCCGGGCGCGGGTGAAGACGGCCACCGGTCTGCCTCCGGCGGGAGCAGACCAAAGTCTCCGCAAGGCGCAGGAGGCGGGAACAGGCGGCGGGGCTTAAACAGGACCGCTCCGGCACGCCGGCCTCCAAAATCCGCCACAACGAACACCCACTGACGCCGGGCCAGCCGGGGGTCTGCCCAATGCTGGGCGTCCAGCAGACGCTAGCACACGTCACACCATGGTGGGTATCGTAGCCCTGTCCTGGGTGGTTACTCTGGCCCGGCACCTTTGGGAGCTATTGGAGGACTTGCGGTCTGAGTGGACCGTTGCTAGACTGCTTGCTCAGCGGGTCCGTCAGGCCAGATTGGCGGGAGAAACCGTTGTCAGCACAAGCGGGCTATAAAACGGCGGACAGGCCATCCCGGTCTGTCCGCTGTATTTTTCAGAGGAATAGCTCACATTCCTTGCGGACGGAGCACGCCTTTTTCAGCACCAAGCCCGCCGCAGACACCAACGCCCCGTTGACCTTCCTGGCCCCTTGGGGACAGCGGACAACGCAGCGCATACAGGAGATACACTTTGCGCTGTTGGCCTTTCGGAGGTCATCTGGGGAAATGGCCTGGGCCGGGCATTTCGCGGCGCAGAGGCCGCAGCCGGTACAGCCGCCTCCAGCCTTCGGGACCATTCCGACGCCACCCGCCTTTTTGTAAGGCCGGTTCCCCGGAAGGGCGGCAGTCAGCTCCCGTTTGCCTTAGCAGTGCTTTTCCAGGATGGCGCGGGAGAACCTTTGCAGTTCCTCCGCGTCCAGCTGGTCAGGCCGTCCGGCGGCGTATTGGTGCAGGATGGAGTGCTCTGCTATGGCGGCAACAGCGGCGATGACTTGGAAGCCCCGGCTTTCCGCGCAGTCCTGCATCTCCACCAGGGTATCCTCATAGGCCCGGTTTCCGTAAACGCAGACCAAAACGCAGGAGGCCCCGCCGCCCTGTATCTGCTCCAGCCTCTCAGCCGCCAGAGAAGGGATGCGGCCGCCGTAAGACGGAATTGCAATTAGGACCAGATCCTCCGCTTCAAAGGCATACGGGGAAATCGCTAGGTCCGTCAGGTCTATGGTTTCCACTTCCGCCTCCCAGGCTCCGGTAATGGCCTCGGTCACCTTTTGCGTCCCTCCGGTAGGGCTGAACAGCAGCTGTGCGAACTTCATGCAGGCGTCCTCCTTTGACATGGTTTGTAAGGATGTTAAAGATAGTATACCGGCGGGAGGCTACCCTGTCAACGGAGTCAGCCCAGCCCCATCAGCTCCCGAATCAGCCGGTCGCTCATTTTGATGGCACCCACCAGCACCAGCATGTTAAACAAAATCTTGCCCACATAGTTCCAGACGATGGTCGCCGCCGCGAGGCTGGGGGCCGACAGTGCGGGCGGTGTCGAGGCGAAGGCAGAGAAGATCACACAGGCCAGTACAATCACACAGCCCTCCAAGCAGATGGCGGCATAGCTTTTCAGAAAGGCGACGCCGATGCTGCTGGAGGGCTGTCCCGCGAAGCTGGCCAGGGGAATGGGCGCGATGGCGGTGGCCATGTACAGCTTAAAAAAGCGGCTGTAAACCGTCAAGATCATCACCAGAGACAGCACCCAAATGAACAGGGACCCCAGCAGGGTGACGGCCCACAGGGGGATGCTGTCCAGGAAGCTCACGTCCTCGATGATGGTGACCATCTCGTCGGGAAGGGTAGTATCGGTGAGCGCCGACAGTCCGGAGGTGCCCATGATGGTGTTCACCATCCCCTGGCCCACGGTGAGGAGAGCGGTCATCAGCTCCATGCCGTGGGACACCGCCGCCTGGGTCAGGGCGAAGCGGACAAAGCACTTCAGCACCTGCTCCGGTTTCTTGAGTTCAGTAAAATTCCATTAGAGAACATTTAACAGATACCCCCATATCCAGATGAGGGTATCTCAATATCACCCGGCCCGATACTTTTCTATCTCTGCCTTTATTTTTTCTCTGGCCCGGATAACGGATTGCCTGATTGATTGCGGCCTGCAATTCTCCATCTCCCCAATCTGGCGGTAGTTGAAGTCATACTCATGGTAGAGCAGAAAACGCCGTTGCTGGATTTCAGGGAGGGCAGAAATAACCTTGCGGAGAAGTTCTCGTTGTTCTGCATCAAAAATCAATTCCTCAACGCTTTTGGGCACTCTGAACGCCCGCTTATAGAGTGTTTCATCCCACAAGTCTGACGCTTCCTGGTGCCGCCAATCGGATTGTTGCAGATTGCGGTTTTTGCGCTCCATCTGACGAAATTCTATATAGAACGCTTCTGATACCTCCAAATCGTAAAATTCACCCTGGCCGTCTGTAAAGCTGATGAAATACGATGTTTCCTCATCGCCTCACACTTCTGTCCGAAGTGTGTAGACCTTATCCATGAACGTCATATGCCCGTCCTCCTACAAAAAAGCTGGGTGAGAGGACTTGACCTCTCACCCAGTAGCCCGTGGGGACGTGCGATTTTGGAGCTACCCTTGAAATTTCTTCAATTTCTTTTTCCGTACAGCTATCCGCTTATAGATGGCATCCGTGGACAGATGGACAAGCACAGCAATCTCATTGGTGGAGTATCCATTCATTTTCAGCACTGAGATTTGCAAGGTGAGCTTGTCCACTGTCAGCAGGGTTTTGAGCAGTTCCACATTTTCAATGTCATTCAGCAGGTCTTCCACCGTGTAAATCTCAGTTGGCGCTTCACTTTCAGCAACACTATCAAGATATGTACCTGTGTCCTGTAACTTCTCATAAAAGCGCCTGCCCGAATTGAACATAGCCCTGTCCCAAAGGCGGAGCTGTTTAATCGTGCTTTCATCCATGCCGCAGACCCGCAGTACCTTTTCTTCAACAAGCTTCCAACGCTGCCATTTGCGATCTTCTTTACCATGATTATATGACATGGCTGTTTCCTCCCATCTGAATTTTGGAAAATCAGATGGGAGGGGAGCGGCAGCGGGGTCGAGGTAATCGGCTCGGATATAGAAAAGCACCCGGAGGGCGCAAGGCCATTCGGGTGCCGGGTACAACATTATGGAATGTCAGAAAACGACTATTTTCGCAAGCATGGGTGAAAGCCACCGCAGCAGAGGTTAGGCTTTTTTTGATGGCAAATCAGGCAATAGGATTATGAAAGAAGACACGACAACGCCTCCTTAACGGTTGCCGTGTCTTCTTAAAAAAAAGGCCGATAACCGCATTTCTAATCTGCGTGTTATCGGCTCTGCGTCTGTGCGTCTGGCTCTTTGATAACTGTTATTTTCATATTCTTGTTTGTAGCAATAACGTTACTCAAGGATGCACTTCCTGTATAACGTTATTCAAGGATATATTTCCTGTGGTTGCGCTTGAAATTACGCTTCTGCACGAACTATCAGTCAAGTATGCGTTGCCGGTCACTACACTTACTGTAATATCGTCTTGGCAGGTCACCCCCGAAACAGTTACTTTGCCCGTGGTAACAGAAAGGTCAAGTGCGCCAGCAGAGATATTCTCTACACAGATATTTCCCGTGCTTGTTTTTATTTTGACCAATTTTGAAACGGATGCACAAAAATTAACATCACCTGTACTCGTAGAAATATTAACATTTTCAAACAAACAGTCTTTCGGTATTTCAACAGTTCCGGTGCTTTCGTTAATGGACAGCTCACTATACTCCTCTTTCGGAAGATAAATCGTTATCTTTGACCAACCAAAGCTGTATCCGATATAGTCATACCAAGATTTATTGGTCTTGACAATAAGCACATCATTTTCAACGGTGACTGAATGTTTTGCATTTTCTTCCTCATAGCATTCCACTTTGCATGTTCCATCATCTGATAAAGCAAATATTATATCTGCGGTATCTGTTGATATTGATATATCGCTGAAATCTTTGCTGACTTCGTAAGTAGTTGTTTCATATTTGACCATAAATAGCTTCGCAAGGATGCATCCAACCAATATAAGAGAAGTTGCTATCATAAGCCATACTTTTGTTGTCTTTTTCATTACACGTTCTCCTTCTTGATAAAGCAATTTTAATTAAAGATTTTCTTCTTGTCATTGACTTAGTATAGAAATAGTAAAAGCGTTCTATTTTACAGTGGATTCCTTTTCAAGAACCGCAAAAACTTTTTTGGAGTACAGCGAAACCGCCATAGCCAAAGTCGCCGCGCCTATCATTATCAAATACGGCTTATCGGCAAAAACATCAAACAACACTCCGTAAAGCGCTTGTCCCACAGGCTGGGAGCAACTTGACACGGCAATAATCACAGCCATTATTTTGCCAAGAAGATTAGGCGGAGTTTGCTGCTACGCCGCTGTCATCATCGACACGCTGAACATTGTGGAAGCGCACATCGCGCTAAAGCTTATAGCGGTTATTATGAAATATCCGATATTTTTCGGGACTGCTTCAAAAACTGAAATTCCCATAACAAACGCCGCCAGTGAGCATATTATTAAAAATATATATCCGTTCTTAGGACGGATTTTTTCTGCCGCCGCGCCCGTGATAATTCCTCCTGCAAGCCCTCCCAGACCCATTGCGCCCTGCGTTATCCCGAGAGCGGTATCAGACATTCCCAAAATCTGCACCACAATTACGGGAATACCCACAAGCATCATTGCCGTCAAAATAAGATTGAACAGCGCAAGTATTTCCAATATCGAAAGAAAAATCGGCTTTTCGTATTTGATAAATCTAAAGCTGTCCGACAGATCGGAACCCACCGCGCCAAAAACGCTTTTGCCATCGGTATTTTTTCAAAGGGGATATGTATGAAAACTTCCATAACTGCCGAAAAAGCAAAGCAACCGATGCTTATAAACAGAATGGGCATTATACCGAACGCGCCGAACAGAACGCCGCCTATTATCGGCCCCAGCAGTCCCGCAAGGGTGCTTACCATATTTATCACTGCGTTGCCCTGCATAAGAAATTGTTTTTCTGTAATAAGCGGTATGCTTGCCTGAACTGCGGGCTGATAAATTCCCGAAATGCCGTACAGTATCATCAGCACAGCTATCATCAATGGAATAAGCAAAACTTTTCCCAGCGCAAAGCTGAATATCAAAATTACCGTTGCGGTTGTAAAATCAAGCGCCACCATAATATTCCGCTTGTTTTTTCTGTCGGCAATAATTCCCCCAAAGAGGGAAAAAATCACCATTGGGATAAATGCGCAGGCTGTTACCACTCCGAAAAGAGACGAGGAATCCGTTTCGCGAAGCAGATAAAGCGGCAAAGCAAACCGCAGTATAGCGTTGCCGAAAAGCGAGATTATTTGACCGATAACAACCATCGTAAAATCGCGTTTAAAAAGTTTGCTCATATTTGTACCTCCGATTTGTTGCTTTGTTAATCAACTCAGCATTTTTGCTTCAAGCTTTTCAATTACTGTTACCTTTAAATCCTTTGCGTCAATCAAACTTTCCTGCCTGCACTTTGGACAGTACAGCGGAAAATTTTTCAGTTCTGTATCTTCCCGTATCAGTAATCTTGTTTTATTTCCACATACAGGACACAATATCCAATTTTCATTTTTGCTCATTCCTATTTCTTGCTTCCTTACTTAAAAAAATATTTGGGTTGTTTTTTTAATTATAAGTTTCCTTCTTTTAGCAGACACATTGCGCCAAAATAGGCATTAGTCAATATCTTTATACAGTATGCTTCATCATAAACCATTGCATTATCAGCAAGCAGACTGGCTATTCCATGTGTTACTAAATAAATCTGAAAAAATATGTTATATGCCTGTCGATTGTCTACCTTTGCCTGTTTCTTTAAAATAGAAATTAAAGAATCAAAATTTTCCGCTGTAAGCCATTCAGAAAGAGAAACGCCTGTATTATAGTTTGAATGAAATAGAAAGCGGAAAAGATTTTTTTCTTCTATGGCAAGTTGAATATGTCTCATACCCACTTCTAACATAGGGCGTTCGTATTTTCCGCTTAAATTTGTTACATAGTTAACATGAAATTCGCTTGCTTTTTTATGTGCTGCAATTCGGACATCTTCAATCGTTTTAAAATGATATAAAACGGGCTGCGTTGAACAGCCAAGTTTTTGCGAAACTGTCCGGGCGGTTATGTTTTCTGCTCCCATTTCTTTTGCAATTTCAAAAGCTGCGTCTACAATCATTTCTTTTGTGACTTTCGCGATTGCTGGCATATTTGCACCTCCATTTATAATTCGAACTATAAATAATTTAAGTTATACATAGCGCGAATTATAAATCAAGGCAATCCATTTGTCAATCCCGCTGGCTAAACTTTCACCAGTTCTCACTTTTTTGAAAGACTGTATAGGTGACAACGAGATACGAGTTATCATCGCAACTGCAAAGGAAATCGTACAGATTGAACAGGCCCAACCAAACAGACAGGAGGACGCTTGGCCGTGCCCTCCTGTCCCGCGCTGCCGCTATTGCCCCATGCACTTGGCCCGGAGCAAATCACACTGTCTTTTTATCTCGGCGGTTTCTTGTTCGGTCAAATCCCGTTCATTGTCGGTTATCTGATCTTCCATAAAACTTGCGTAGGTATCCAACAGGCTATTCATCAAAATTTTCGGGGTCGCCCTATATCTGGCCTTGTACCAGTCGTCCCTTTTTGGTTCCCAGGCCATCAGCGTATAGCCGTGGCTGGTGGTAATGACCTCATATAGCGGGTCTTGTTTGAGATAGTCCCCGAAAACCTCTAACACCTTTTGAAATGTCAGCATTGTGCCGCCTCCTAAACATAAATCAATTCCGCCATAATAACTTCTTCCGCCTGGGCCTTGCAGTTATTCATCCGCCCCACCCATTCCATTTGATTTTCAGCCTTTAGCCGCTCTGTTATGCCCTGCCGCTGGGCGTAATCTTTTACCAACTGAAAGAACATTTCCTCGGCCTGCCGGTCAATGTCGGCAAGGTAATCATGCAGCCTGCCGCCCATCCAGAGGGCCGTGTAGAGGGCCTTTCGGTGCTGCCTGATGTACCGCAGGTGCCGCTGGCCCCATATCCCTGCCGGCTTTTCTTCAGCCGGTAGAGCAAGACGGGGGAGCCGGTAATCGCCCTGTGTTTCGTATGTACCGCCCATTTGCTCAAAGATAGATTTTTCCATTATGACTACCTCCATCATCGTATTTTCACAGCCTTTGCGTTGACAGTCTTTACCAGCAATTCATCTACGCAGTCGGTGTAGCGGCCCTGGGCAATCAGCTTGTTGCGGAACTCGTTCAAATAGAACACCAACCGCCGCCACTCCGCTTCATCAAGATACAAGTAATGCTTTTTCATTGTCCGCCCCTTTCCGTCTATGCCCGCCATGCTTCATAGCCTTTACCTTGAAATACCGCTCCCCTATGTAACCGCCGAAGCGGTAACAGATACGGATGGTCTGCTCCACTCCGTCATCTGTCGCCGCCCGGTCAAAAACCTCAATGCGCTCCACAAGGAGATTGAGATTTTCGGCGGTCAATTCCTGGATACCGGCGTACCTTGCCATCAGGTCGGCCCACTGTACGGCGTTCTGCCGGGTGTCCCTGACCTCCTGCATAGCCCGCTCCAGCGCGTCGATCTGCTCCAGAAGCTGGACCTGCTCCGCCTGATACTTGTCCACCAGCCGAGTGAAGTTATCGTTGGAGATACGCCCGGACAGGGAATCCTCATACAGCCGGTCAAACATCCTGGTCACTTCATCATAGCGTTTCCAGGCCTGTTTCAGCTTGCCCTCGCTGCTTTTTGCCCTGTTGCCCTCCGCTTTGTCGTTCATCCTGATAGCCAGCGCAACGGCCTTATCCCTGTCCTCACAGGCAAGCTGGGCGTGGTACTGGATGTCGGCCAAAACTGCATCGTACAAATCATCATAGAAAATGCGGTGGTCGGTACACGCTTTCGTGTTATGGGCATAGGTGGTACAGACGTAAACCCTGTGCCGCTTTCCCGTCCAGTAGCGCAGACCCAGCGCCTTCCCGCACGTCCCGCACTTCACCAGCCCGGAAAAAATAGATACAAAATTATCCGTCGTATCGCGCCTGCGGATCAGAATTTTGGCGTTGGCCCCGTCAAATACCTCTTGTGACACTAACGGCTCATGGGTGTTTTCTACCCGTATCTGCTCCGCTTCTGGAACCTTTTTGAATTTTCCAACCTTAAACACGATTTCTGTTTTACACATCACAGTGTGTCTGAGATAAAGAGGATTGCTAATGATATTGCGGATAACTGTATGCGACCAATCATATTTGTTGGCTGAGTTTTCAAATCGTTTCTGATACTGTTTCTCCCCTCGTTGATGGAGCCACCAGGAGGGACAGGGCACTTGCTCCTGACGGAATAACGTGGCGATTTTGTTCGGTCCTATACCGGCATTGGCATACTCGAATATCCGCTTCACGATTCATGCCGTTTCCTCGTCCACAATCAGCTTATTGTGGTTATCCGGGGCCTTGCGGTAGCCGATGGGATTAAAGGATGAACGGTAAAGCCCTGCCTTTGCCCTGGCCCGTATGGACGAACGGATTTTGCGGGAATTGTCCCGGCTGTAAAACTCGTTCATGACGTTTTTCAGCGCCGTTATGTCGTTGTTCTTGTTGGCGGTGTCCACACAGTCGTTGACCACAATATAGCGGACATTCTTCATCGGAAAGTAAATTTCTGTAAAATGCCCCGCCTTCAAATGGTCGCGGCCCAGCCGGGACAAATCCTTGGTGATGACCACATCAATTTTGCCCGCTTCGATGTCGTCCAGCATACGGTTAAAATCTGGACGGTCGAAATTAAGACCGCTCCATCCGTCGTCCACATAGACCTCCACCACCAAAAAATTATGCTCTCTGGCGTATTGGGTCAGCATGGCCTTTTGAAAGCAGATTTGTCAAGGAGAAATTCACCACAAAATAACTTAACCAGCCAAATTCAGACTGGTTAAGTTTCGTATATTATTCAGATGTATAACAACTACAGAGAACGAGTCAGCATATGTGTTGTATCAAGCCTTCTTAATTCATATATTCCTTCCCCTGTCATTTTACTGTAGCTTTCTTTCATTGCCCATATCTTAGCAAACAGATTGTTCTGATTTACGCTCCGCTCCAATTCGGCCAATTCCTGTGCACAGCAAACGCGTCTGGCTACATCCCAGGAAAAAGGCCGGACATCCTGTATTTCCACCCCGACAGGGCAATCTGCCACTGCAACAGCGCACCCGGCATCACAATGGCTGATATTGAAATGATCATCTGGGTACTCGGAAAGATACGGTTTCCCATATTTTCCAAATGCAAACTCAAAAGACATGATGCCAAAGCACTCTCTTAGACCATACTTGAGCATCAAATACGTGATGACACAGTTCCATCTGTCAATCGTTCTGCGATACCGCAACGCACGGGTGCGGCGATTCTTGGGGAGCAACTGTAGGGCGCGAACAATAAATTCTTCGGTTACATTCTCATATTCGTCAAAAAGATACAGCTTACACATGTTCTTCTAAATATTTTACAATATTCTCCACTTTTGTCAAGCCGCTGATTGCCCGATCTGGAATCTCAATACCAAACTCGTCCTCAAAAGCCACCACAATATTTACCACGTCCAGCGAATTTAAATCCAGGTCCTTGACCAAATCCGTCTCCAATGTAATCTCACTGGTGAGCAATTCGGTGTAATTCTGTAAAATTTCTTGCACTTTTTCCAGCATATTATTGCATCTCCTATCTCTTGATTTTCCGCGTTGTTGTTTTCGGAAACTCCTCCTGACGAATTTTCAACCTTTGAATCCTCTTATAAGCGGGCAATTTCCGGTTGCAGGCATCCAGAATGTCCTGAAGCTGTTTCTGAACATCATCAAGGCTGTTCTCTGGGTCAGGATAAATCTCCGCTGTGATGGATTCATTCTCGGCATAGACCAAAATTTCCTTGACCAATTCATAGTCCAACAATAGGCTTTCTAATTCCTCAGGGGATACATTCTCGCCATTTGACAGAATGATCAGATTTTTTGTCCGTCCGGTTATATAGAGAAAACCATCCTCGTCGATATACCCCTGGTCGCCTGTCCTGAACCAACTATCCTCGAACGCATCCCTTGTGGTCCGTTTGTCCTGATAATAGCCCAGCATAACGTTTTTCCCCTGAATCTGAATTTCGCCATTTTGAATCCGGACTTGACTCCCTTTCAAAATCTGCCCTACGCTGCCGTCCCGATGATAAAAGTTACGATTGGTGGCAACAACCGGAGCACACTCGGTAATGCCATATCCATTCAGCACTTCAATGCCCATCGACCGAAACTCTTGAATATATTTCTCTTGGAGCGGTGCGCCCCCACAAATGATATATTCTAATCTACCACCAAAAGCAGATACCACGGTACGAAACAGCGTTTTCCGAATATCAACACCCAATCGAAGCAAAAAGTTACTGAATGTAATCCCAAGATGAAGTTTCCGCTCTGCCCGCTGTTTCTTTGCCGTCTGCCAGATGGTTTTATAGAAGGTTTCCACAAACAGCGGCACCAGCATCATCATTTGTGGTTTGGCCTCCAGCAAATCCCGCTTTATATGTTTCAAGCTGGAATTGATGAATACTGTATGCTTATAATTGAAGGGAGCAAACACTGCTGTCAGCAATCCAAAAGCATGATGAAACGGTAAAACCGCCAGTGTGCCTCCGCTAAGATAGAAATTCTTACAGGCAAAATTGATATCCTCCATTATGTTTTCCTGACTAAGCATCACCCCTTTACTTTTGCCGCTGGTTCCGGAGGTGTAGAATAGCGCGGCCATGTCCTTTTTATTGACGGAGCGCCATTCATCCAAGATTTTGCAATCCACATTTTTAACGCCTTGCGCCTGCGACAAGACCTTCATTGAAAGAAATTCCGCCGAGCGATTTCCATCCAGTTCTTTTGCGACATCGCTATAGGTATCAGAATAAACGCATATTTGTGAATTACTTCGAGTCAGCAAATCTTGAATACCAGCGGTATCCAGTTCCTTGTCCAACGGCACCGCAACATTGCCGCTCATTACTGTCGCCATAAATACCACGAGCCATTGATAGGAGTTTTCGCCTAGAATCGCAATATGGCTCCGGTAGCTGTAATGCTCCGAAAGGTACTTGCCCGTAGCCAAAATATCCTCCAAATACTTGCGGTAAGTAATACTTTGAATATTCTTGCCTCGCATGTACTGAAACGCAATTTTATCAGCGCATGTCCGGGCTTTCTCACATACCATCTGGCTGAGGCTTTCGTATTCTTTCAGCTCGTATAGAGGGTAATCCTTATTTCGCATCATAAATTTCCCCTCCAAAATAGCCAAGCTGAGTAAAATATTGCAGGTAGCCCTCTATGTATGCGTGATCAATTTCCGGCCACTCAAACCCAAGCCTCTGTAAATACTGAACGGTGAAACAATTTTCAATTCGGATGTTGGAATCATACTGGATTTGGTCATTCTGATCCAGGTCGTTCAAGAGCGCCTCAAAGATATAAGACTGCTGTGAATTTATGGTATCACGGATGAGCCGTGCGAATTTTTCTCCGGTTACGACCTTCAAGGGATGGCCCGCCTGTTCCAAATAATCCAGCATCCTGTCCAAGAATAATTCCTTGTCTGAATTGATATGAAAGACGGTGTATCTGTCGTTCATGTGCTCCGCTATTCTTGTGATGGCTTCGGCGGCGGCGTCCACCGGCGAAAATTCCGTATAGATAGACATCAGATAATCCGGGACACACCCCAACTCCAGCACAGCCTTGACCCGCTTTAGGAAAGCGTTTTCTGTATAGTTAGGCTGGAATTTTAAATCAGATTTGCGGTTTGTAAGATTGCCCATACGGACGATATTGGCCTGTAGTCCCTCCCGTATGGCATCCAGAACGAGAGCCTCAGCTTCAAATTTGCTTCTGACATATACATTATCCAAAGGCTGAGCTATATAGAGCGAACTTTCGCTAAAATGCTTTTCTTCTTCGGAAATATACCCGTCGAACTGGTCAGCCATACTGTTACCCGATACGCTGATAGTGGAGACATGGAACAGCTTCGCATGAATCCTTTTGGCGTAGGAAATGATATTCTGAGTCGCGTCAATATTTGCGCTTTTGAAATACTGCCAGGAACCATAATGCTTCACAGACGCCGCGGCATGAATCACATAGTCTACATTCTCCGGCAAACCTTTCACAATATCCTTGTGCTCCAAATCACCTGTGATGGGGATAATCATGCTCCCTAGTTCTCCGGCATACCGCCCTCCAAAATAGTATTGCAGACGCCGCCGCAGCTTGTCCTCGCCACCACGAACCACGCAATATATCTTGGTTACGCCATGATTCATCAGCGCGTCAAGGATATGCGCACCTAAAAAACCTGTCCCACCAGTCAGCAACACTGTTCCGAGTTCATGCCGTTCTGGAACGAAATCGGGGTTCCATGTGTTACGCTCTAATATGGACGTATACTTTTGGAATTGCGCTGATGTGAAGACTTCATCTTTCTTGGGGAAATCTTGCAAGTAATTGCACAGCGATTCTACGGTGGGGTAATTGAAGATATTCTGCAAAGCAAAATAAATCCCTTCGCCATGAGCTTTTGTGACAAATTCAATTGCCCTCAAGCTGTCGCCGCCCAAGTCAAAGAAGTTATCCGCTCTTCCGACGGGTGAATAGCCCAGAACCTCCTCCATAAGTGCAGCAAGACGTTTCTCCATCTCACCTATTGGCGCCACATATTCCACCGCGCTGGCAATGTTATTCAAATCTATATCCGGCAGGGCCTTGCGGTTTATCTTGCCGCTGCTGGTGAGAGGCATCATTTCCAGGTGGGTAAAGCTATGAGGCAGCATATATTTGGGCAGCTTCTGTCCAATCGCAGTGCGGAAGGTCCTGCTGTCCATTTCCTGTCCGGTATAGAAAGCACAAATGAGTTGATGGCCAGATTCATTTTTTCGCACAACTACCGCGGTCTGGGAAACGCTCTCAATCGCTTGAAGCGCGTTTTCGATCTCGCCCAGCTCAATGCGCAGTCCCCGGATTTTCACCTGGAAGTCGTTTCGGCCCACATAGACGATGTTTCCATCTTCGCGCCAATATGCAAGGTCGCCAGTCTTATAGAGCTTGCCTGCACCAAAGGGGTTGTCGATGAATTTCTCCGCTGTCAGCTCCGGACGGTTGAGATAGCCCGCGCCTACGCCGTCTCCGGCAATACATAATTCCCCGGTGACACCGATAGGAACGAGTTGCAGGTGCTTATCCACAATGTAGATTTGAGTGTTGTTAATTGGTTTACCGATCGTGATATCGTCGACAGACAATATCTCTGTTTTGGTAGACCATACAGTTGTCTCTGTTGGACCATACATATTGAAAATGTGAGCTGTTGTTATTCTCTTAAGTTCCGATACAATTGCATCATCTACAATTTCCCCACCAAGAAGAACAACTTTCAAGGACTCCAAATATTCAAGCTGTGATGCATCACAAATCAACATTCTTATTTTAGTTGGTGTAGTCTGTAGCACATTTGCTGGATTCCTGCTTAGGAATTCATTCAATTCAGACTGTATTTTAGTTTGTTCCTCATCAGCTAATAAAATAGTCATGCCGTTTACAGCAGAAAGAACCCCTTCCGTTGTAAACATATCAAATCCAGGAACTGCCAGGGATACTATGGATTTGCAATTGTCTGAAATCACAGAATATACAATGCCATTATTGCCTTTGCTCACATAGTTTCCAATGTTTTGATGAGTTAAAAGCGCACCCTTTGGCTTCCCCGTAGAGCCGGAAGTATAGATACAATAGCACAAGCTGTCGCTGGATACCGGTAAAGAAAGATTGGAAGAATTTTTATTCTTCACAAGTGACTGTATATTTTCTTCCGTAATGAAACATGCTGCTCTGCTATCTTCTAACATGTAAGCGATCCGATCCTGTGGATAGTCAGGATCAATGGGCAGATAGGCAGCCCCCGCCTTCAAAATACCGAACATGGCCGCAATAAGATAGCTTCTTCTTGGCAGGGCAAAAGCCACGATATCCCCTGGCTTGATACCATGCTCAATCAAACTGTGGGCAATCCTGTTGGCCTGTTCGTTCAACTCCCGATAAGTTAAAGTACGGTCACAGGCAATCACCGCATTCTGATCCGGTGTTTTTTCCGCCTGTTCCTCAAACATCGTATGAACACACTTGTCCCTGGGGTAATCCGCTGCCGTGTCATTAAAACTATAAAGAAGCTGCTGTTTTTCGCTGTAGGTTACAGCGGAAATATCGGAAAGCCGCTTTTCTCCGTCCAGCATTTGTGCGAGAATGATTCGATACCCCTCCAGCAAACGTCGAATGGTTTGTTCTTTATAGAGGTCGGTGCAGTATTCCACCATGATAACAATGTCCCCTGGACGAGGGTAAATATTGAAGGTAAAGTCGCATTTCGCAATCGTTATGGGAATGGGCAAAAGTTCTACGGGCTTGTCTTCAAACCGTATATCCGTCATTTCCCCGCTTTGATATGCGAATATTACATCAAACAGAGGGTGGCGGTTTTCAGCATGGACATTTAATTCTTTTACCAGTTCCCCAAAAGGATATTCCTGATTGTTCAGTGCTTGGATGGTCGCATTTTTGACTTCCTGCAAAAATGCCGAGACCGTCTTTCCACCCTCCGGCCTGTTACGCATTGCCAGAGTGTTGACAAACATTCCAATGGTATTTAAAAATTTTCCGCTTCTACCGCTAGCGGGTACTCCTACCACAATGTCCTCATTCCCGCTGAAGTTGGACAGTAGAATATAGAACGCACCCATGTAAAAGGCATATGGCGTAATGTTCGCCATCTTGCACTTTTCACAGATTCGCTCATGCAGGGAACCGGAGAATTCCTCATACAACGCCGCTCCGGAGAAAGTCTGCCTGCTCTGTCGTGGATAATCGGTATTCATCTCCAGCACAGGCGGTTCGTCAGAAAAGACAGAGCGCCGATATTGCGCCGCTTGCGTATAATCGTGTTTTTCTATGGCAAATTCCCGATACTGCCATGTTACACCTCCTATGACATAATCGGTCGAACGTTTTTCTGAGTCAAATCCTGTTAATAAAGCCGTTGTTGCTTCCCATCGCATCTCTAATCATAACACACTTGCGAAAATACTGCAAGATAACACCTAAATAAAACGTTCAAATGTAAACGAAAAGAGGTTAACATGTATGTACTGATCTGAGTATTGAGGTGACGGGTATACGGGCAGGGAAAAATTTACACCTGATGAGGTACGGTTCATCAACAATGTCGGGTTTCGTATCCAATATTTTCGTCGGAAACTGGATTTGAGTCAGGAGCAATTGGCCGAAAAGTGTGGGCTAAGCTATTCAACAATTAGCCATTTAGAATCCACAATACCGTACCCCATATCATTAAGAAGTTTATACAAAGTTGCATGTGCGTTAGAAACAGAACCTTATCGGCTTTTGTTTTTTGATTGACTTGGAATATACTGCGTTATAAGCCCATAATATAACATTCAAAAGCAACAAAAAGGAGGGTATGATAGTATAAGATTATTAGTGGACTAGGTGTACAATATTATGATGCGAAACTCACATTACACAAGTGAAGAGGAAGGATTCCTTAAAAATATAGGCTTTCGAGTTCAATTTTTTCGTAAAATGAGGAATTTAAGTCAGGAAGAGTTAGCCGAACATTGTAACCTCAGTTATTCTACTATCAGTCATATTGAATCTTCCTCAAGTTATCCTTTTTCTATGGTTGCCCTATATCGTATTGCGAAAGCACTTGAAGTAGAGCCATATCAGTTGTTGAAATTTGATTAATCTGTTAATGCAAGGATAGCCCCACGCCGCCGGCATGAGGGCTATCCTTGTTTGTTATGGTACTAGTCGCATACCTTTCATTCTGAATTTCGGGCGGAAGCATCTGGGCCAGATAACTACTTTTTACTGCCGCGCAAGCTCAAAGGTCCGGTCAATAATCCAGCCCGCCCCGGCGTCATCTAAGGCCCGAGGGCTGAATGTAGCCATAATGTCCTGTTTTGCCACAGGAATCAACGTCCGCTTTGCCTCATCCGCGTCCGGAATGAACCTGGTTATGTCGGGCACATCAACGCTTCGATACATCTTGTGGATCGTTTCTCCCGCCCGCCATGCGATAGACGCCACGGATTCATCCTTCCGGAAGGGCGTGTTCAACAGTTCCGCGATCTTGCGTATCTCCTCCGGCCTCTGATCGGCTACATACTCCAGACATGCCGGAGTAAAAATCGCGCAGCAAACACCGTGCGGCACATGATAGAGTGCACCCATGGCATGGGCAAAGGCATGGCTGACGGAGCACTTCGCGTTAGAGAGCACAATGCCGCCCAGATTGGAAGCCAGGTGCATATCGGACCTTGCCTGAAGGTTGGTCCCATCTTCTACGGCCTGACGGTAGCTCCCCTTCATTAAACGGATTGCTTCATAGGAAATGGCCTGGGTAATGGGGTTTGTCATATTGGATGTAATGGCGTCAATTGCGTGAGCCAGAACGTCAAACGCGCACGCGGCTGTAACGTTGGGTGGGACGCTCAGGGTCAGCTCCGGGTCCACCAGCGCCATATCCGGCATCGTGCCCGGCCCGATAATCGTGCGCTTTTGACCTTTACTGGTATCCGTAATAACGCCGCCCTTGGATGCCTCGCTTCCCGTGCCGGAAGTGGTGGGAATGGCGATCATAGGAATACCGGAGGGCTTCTGGGGACGGGTGAGGTCGTAAAAATCCTCCAGAGCTCCGGAGTTGTTCAGCAGCAGCTTCACGCACTTTGCCGCGTCAATACTGCTTCCGCCTCCAATGGCAACTACTGCATCTACCTGTTCCTGACGCGCAATCGCCGCAATCCGTTTCACGGTTGTATCGCTCGGATCGGATTCCACGTCGCCATTTTGAACCACCAGGATTCCCTCTGCCTGGATACATTGGACAATTTTTGACGGAATCCCGGCGGCCTCCACACCCTTGTCATACATAACCAGAGCCTTCTTGCTGTGCAGCTGTGCCAGCTGTGCTCCGATTTCCATGGAAATGCCAGCCCCAAAATATTGAGGGATAGGCATAAAAAAGAAGTTTGATTTCATCTACAATTTACCTCATATGGATACAAAATAGGATTTGCGATTGTGCAAAGTTACTTCTTTGCCTTTTCGCTCCATTCCTTCTGCATATTCTCCACTTCCTCAAAGGAATACCCCAGGCGTTCGAGAATAGAATGGTTGTCCTGGCCCAGGGTAGGCGCAGGCCGGTACTGCGGAGCGACGGCGGAGAACGTAAACGGGTTGGAGGGGAAAAAGCGTCCGTCAATGCTTGTAACCCCAGCAGGTGCGGGGATTTTAGTAATCCAGCCGCAGGCGTTGAAGTGGGGGTCTTGAAAAGCGTCTTCCGGGGAGTAGACCTTGGCGCAGGGTACACCCGCCTCCATAAGACGTCGCTCCGCCTCGCCGATGTCATCCAGGCGCTTCAGCCATCCCTCTATGATCTGGATAACGTCTTTCAGATTGTCGCAGCGCTTGGCGTTCGTGTTGTAGCGCGGGTCTTCCGCAAACTCAGGACAACCCATAACGCCGCAGAGCTTGGTCCACAGGTTCTGATTCAAAGCCCCAATGATGATGGAATCCCCATGGCTGCCATTGAAGATCCCGTAAGGGGCCAAGGTTGTGTGATAGTTTCCGCTACGGGTCTCCGGTTTGCCGGTAAAGGTAAAGTCAAAGCGGGCAAATACCCATAGGAGCAAGCGGGCCAGGGAAATATCAATGTGCTGCCCCTTGCCGGTAACTGCCCGGTGGTACATAGCGGTTCCAATCGTTCCGAAGGCTGCCAGCGCCCCCACCCAATCGCCAATAGCGGAACCGATCTTCGTCGGAGGCCCGTTAGGATCACCGGTCATGTACATGGCGCCGGAAACCGCTTG
This sequence comes from Oscillospiraceae bacterium 38-13, assembly GCA_041223955.1. Lineage (GTDB taxonomy): Bacteria > Bacillota > Clostridia > Oscillospirales > Oscillospiraceae > Oscillibacter. The sequence continues at coordinate 104,386 of JBCLRG010000009.1, forward strand.
GGCAATCACATCATATCCGGGACGGTTGGCATAAGGCCCCGTCTGTCCGTAAGCGGAAATGGAACAGTAGATAACACCGGGGTTGACCGCTTTGATTGCCTCATAGCCGAGGCCCAGGCGGTCCATAACTCCTGGACGGTAACTTTCAATGAGGATGTC